>NZ_JBBINI010000054.1:0-6983 GCF_037443965.1 Meiothermus sp. | reverse complement strand
GGCCCGGTCGTTTGCAGGTTTCCTGGCGCGGGTGAACCTGATTCTGCTGGTGCACAACCTCATCCGCAGCCGTCTTCTGCTCAGGATGGCGGGGGTGGAAGGGTAGACTGCAGGTAGCACACGAAGGTATTTGTTGCTTTGTACGAGGGAGTCTTTGAGCTTCTGTGCATCGGCCTTGGTAAGCGGGTCGGTGGTGGGTTGTTGACCACAGGCCGCAAGTAGACCTACTAGCCCTACGGCAAGTACGCTTAGGAAAGGACGTGATTGGCTCATAGTTCCTCCTGGGACAGTGCCCTATAGAATGATAGTACTATCATTCTAGATATACAACCCACCCAGATGAAGTCTAAAAGGTGTATTAATTTTCGGTCAGGTCTCTCATGAAAGCGGATTCCAAATCCCAGCGAAAGCGCCGCGATGGCCAGGTCACCCGTGAGCGGCTAATCCAGGCCACGGTGGAAATCCTCAGCCGCGAAGGCCTGGGGGCAGTTTCGACGGCTCGAGTGGCCCGCGACGCAGGCATCGTGCAGTCGGGGTTCTATGCCCATTTTTCAAGCCTCGAGGACTGCGTGGTGGTGGCTGCCGAACATATCGGCAATCGCATTCGAGAGACCATTCGCGAGGGTCTATCCCTTTTGCGCGAACATGGAGCCAGCGACTTCGATCTGGTGATAGCGCAGTACCGCCGCATCCTTATGCAGCTCGAGGCCGAGTGGCAGTTTGTGGAGTTGCTGCTGCGCTATTTCCGCGAACCCTCGCCATTGGGGCGCACCCTGGCTGCCATTCAACGCAGCATCCGCGACGAGCTGACCCACCACCTCATGGCGCTCGTGAAGCCCCTGGGCATCCCCGATGGAGGCCGCCCCGAGGCCGCTTTTCTGGCCGACCTGATGGTGAATATGCTGCTAAGTTCGGTGCAGAGCCTGCGGTGGGAGCCTTCCTTGAATAAAGAGCTAGTGGCCTACCTCCTCACCGTCGAGACCATCGGTATGGTAGGGCGGGTGTTTGAGTGGATGACCCAACAGGGCTTGTGGCCCGATCCGACAGCTTCGATTGCGAACGCTACTGAATCCGAATGATTTGGGCGACAGACGGCACGCCCTGGTCGTCGAGTAGGAAGAGCATGTAGAAGCCCGGTGGGGCGGCGTTGCGCGACTGGCTGGCCCCGCCGAACTTGGGCTGGCTGCGGAAATCGGTGCTGATGGTGAGGGTGTTGCCGCTCTGGGTAAAGTTGGGTTCCAGAAAGCGCTGGTTCTGGTCGAAGCCGTGGGTGGAGGCGCCCAGCGCGATGAGCGATACCTTCTGAATGCCACGGCCCGCTTCGGGATGGGCCCAGGTGACGGCGAAGTTGCTGTCGTAGGCCACGGTGGGATAGGGCGGCGTGCCCGTTGGGCTGAGAGAGGTGCTCTGGATGATGGGGCACGGGGCCAGCGAACCATCCGATTTGAACAAATAGGGAGGATAGTAGATCTCGTGGTTCTTTTTGTTGATGCGCTCCCCTCGAGCCGGCCCAGACAGGCCGCTCAGGCTACCGTAAACGGCGGGCTCGAGCTGGTCGCAAGTTCCACAGCCCCCACCGCCCGCCGTGAGCACGGTGCCATCGGGCAGAAGCATAGCGGTAGAGTGGTAGATACGTTCTTCTTGCGAGCGAGCCCCCAGGGCAAAGCTCCCGGTGCCGTTGCCATCGGCTGGCGGTGTCCAGATTTCGCCGGTGCGTACCGCCAGGTCGAGGTTCCACAGGGTATCTGGATTGACCGTGTTGGCCCACTGGCTGGTACTAAGGCTTCCTTCCTCGCCCCCGCTTTGCTGCCCTCCATGGACAAAAACTCTTCCATCCGGCAACAGCACCGCGTCGGCGTGGGTGCGCCGATAGTTCATGTTGGAGCCAGCAGCCACCGTTGCACTGGTGGCATTGAGTGGAATAGTCAGGATATAGGTGGTCTTGGCCGAACCGCTCTGGCCTACTTGTACGATGCCGCTGCCATCACGGAACGCATACCCACCCCCCAGCACCAATACACTGCCGGGGCGGAACATAACCGAACTGCCATACACCCTCTGTCCATCACGGCGTAGGAGCCCCCCAAAACTATCGGTGAATACATCCAGAATAGCCGTATCCTGCGAGGCTCCTGCTAGCAGAACCCGCCCATCGGGAACCACGTGCCACCAGGGGTAGTAGTGCTCGAAGCTGTTGACCGCAGAGGCATTGGAATTGAGCATTCGCAGGGTACCATTGCTGGGATTGTAGACCTCGAAGGCGTTGTTGTAGCCGGTATTGCCTGGACGCATGGTGCCGTTGGCTTCGCGGATGCCGCGGATGCCTGCGGTGGGGGTGTTGGGTGGCGTGGAGGGGTTGGGAACGCCGTGCTCGAGGCCATTTGGGCAGGTTCCGCTTGGGGTACGGCAAAGGCTCTGACCGGCTCGGCTGGGGTCGCCTGCCGAGGTTTCCAGGTTGCCGTTGGCGGTGTTGTCGGCACCGTCGCGGTAGCTGGGTTGTGGCTGGGTAGTGCCGCCGGTTATGAGCAACTCCCCGTTGGGCAGCTTGGTGACCGTGGGATACCAGCGGTCGCGCCACATGTTGGGGGTATTGGGGCCAGGGCCGTTCTCCCACTGCTTGGCTACAGGGTCGAAGATGTTGAGGCGAATACTGCCCCACTCCAGGCCGGTGTTGCCCCCGGCGGTGAAGAGGCGGCCATCGGTGAGTACGGTGTAGCCGGCACAGAACAGGTCGGTACCTCTGGATTGTCCTGTAGCACCCAGACTGCTGCGGTTACCAAAACTGGCATCTTCAAAGTCGTTGCGCGCGGGATCCCAAAGCGTTACCAGGCTGCCGTCTTCGGGGCCCAGGTCTGCACTGCTGCGGGGGGCGATGTTGTGAACATCGGTGCGCTCACGGTACTTGCCCACATCGTCGGAGGCATACCAGGCAATCACCTTGCCCGTGGGCAGAAGGGCCGCGTAGGTGGGTACCAGGGGCCACTGGGTTCGTACCGGGCCAAAGCAGCCGCGCTGACTCACTTGTTGGGTAAGAGCGTTGCAAGGGGCCGGAACCGGTACTGGGTTGGATTCGGAGCCTGCACTGGTACCGGTTTCATTGATTGCACGGACGCGGTAGGTATAGGTGAGCGGGTTGCTAACGGTGTTGTCGAGGTAGAACAGATTCTGAATGTTTGAAGCTACCGTGCTGTAGTCTCCATCGGCCAGGCGACGCTCGAGGGTATAGCCGCTGACCGGGCCACCCGAAACAGGGGCTTGCCACTGAATACGAACCGCAGTGGGAGAGTTGGCCCAAGCCAGCACATTTTGTGGGTTGCCCGGTGCCGAGGGCGAACCAGAAGGGGTGGTGACAGGGGACGAAGGCGTGTATTGGCTGTTTCCAACGGGGTTCTCGGCCCGCACTTGATAGGTGTAGGTGGTGTTGGGGTTGGCACTGTTGTCGGTGAAGTTTGTGGTGAAAACCGTGGTCAGGTTGCTAAAACTGCCTGAAGTGCCCATCCTCCGCTGGATGCGGTAGCTGGCCACTGCGCCGCCGGAAGTGGGGGCCTGCCAGGTCAGGGTAATGCTGGTTGGACTGGTGGGGGTAGCTGATACGTTTTGGGGTGCGCCGGGGGGCTGGGTGGGTTGGGCCGGGGTGGTTACGTTAGCACGTTCCAACCAGTCGCTCTTGTCGCCAGCTCCCACGGCCCGGATGCGGTAGGAGTAGGTGGTGCTGAATGCCACGCTGGTGTCGGTAAAAGTCGTGGCCTCTCGGGCAGGAGTGGCTATTGGGGCATAGGTGCTACCGCTTCCGGTCTTGCGTTCTATTTCGTAGCTGGTCGCATGTTCCGAGGCACTCCAGGTCAGCACCATCGCTGGGGTGGCATTGGGGGTAGCGCTCAAAGAACTGGGGGTCGTGGGTGGGGGGGTTGGCTGGTTGCAGGCCACCAGTGCGGCCAGCCCCAATGCCAAAAAAAACAGCCGACCCACTTTCTTCCCCAACCCGCCGCGAAAGAACTCAACCCCTGCCATAGAAGCCATACGTGATATCTCAATGGTACAGTGGCTGAGTCCAGTTTCACGTGCGATGCCACTCGATTAGAGTAAATGGGTCGTAAAGCAGAATTTTGTTTGCTCGTTCGGATTCCTAAGCCGAACGTTAAGCCTGTGGGGTGGGTCTTGGGTATGAGATAACGCAAGTCGTGAACAAAAAATAAACCCAGGCCGGTTTTGACCTGGGTAGGCAGAGGGCAAGAACATTACTGAATGCGCAGGATACGGGCTACCGAGGGAACGCCATTGTCGTCTATTAGGAAGAGCATGTAAAAGCCGGGAGGGGCAATGTTGCGGGCACCGCCAGGATTGGGCGAGTTGTACTGGCCGTCGTAAGGAGCCTTGAGGGTTAGACTGAGGCCGTTGCGCTGGGCTATGTCCAAACTAAAGAAGCGTTGGTTTTGGTTGAAGGCATGGGTCGGTACGCCCAGGGCCAGTAAGGTTGCTTTGCTGATTTGGCGAGATGGGTCGGGGTGGTTCCAAGTCACAGTGAACTGGCTGTTGTGGGTAATGGTGAGGTAGTCGTCGGGGCTGCTGGCGGTGTTGGGCAGGCCGGTAATGATGGGGCGGGGAGCCAGGCTACCATCGCTTTTGAATAGATAGGCAGGGTAGTAGATTTCGTGGTTCCTTTGGTTAATCATCGCTTCTTGGCCGAACCAGCGGCCATAGTAGCCACCGTCCTGCCAGCTTGTTTCAAAGTTGCCGTTGCAAAGGCCACAACCCCCTCCGCCCAAGGTCAGGACGGTGGCATCGGGCAAAAGCAGGGCGGCTGAATGGTAGATACGGGGTTTCTGGGCCCGAGGACCCAGCACAAACTTACCGGTGCCTCCGTTTTCTGGGCCGGGCGACCAGATTTCGCTCTGATATACAGCTAGATCAATATTGAATACGGTGGCGGGGTTGACGGTTTTGGGCCACCACTCCCGCGACTGCTGGGGGGTCATGGGCGTGGGCGGGATGTTCCCTGGGTTCTCGCCCCCGTCTTGCTGGCCCCCATTCACAAAAACCTTCCCATCTGCTAGAAGCGTTGCATCGAGATGCGTGCGGCTGTATTGCATGTTGGGCCCCTGCTTCATCAGGGGGGGTATTGAAGAACTGGGGTTCAGCTCGAGGTGCAGGCTGGTTTTGCCGTTGAGCGTGTTGTTGAGTGCGAAAATCTGTAACTCCCCATTAGGGTAGACGTCGGCTGCGTAACCGCCCCCGATGACCAGTACTTTGCCCGGCTCGTACATGACCGAGGTGCCATAAACGCGGTGCGCATCGTAGGGGATGCCGTGGTTGGTGGATTCCCAGATGCCCTTCCACTGGCCCTGCGCCCAGTCCAGCAAGCCTTTTTGCTTGCCGGCTCCGGACAGGAAAGCCAGGCCGTTGGGCGCGATGTGCCACCAGGGGTAGTAGTGCTCAAACGATTGCACATCGGCGGCGGTGGCCTCGAGCATCCGCAAAGTACCGGTATCGGGGTTGTAAATTTCGAAGGCGTTGTTGAAGGCCGTGCTCCTGGCGTTTTGTGTTTTGATGCCGGTGGAAAGGCCGGGCGCGTTCGCGATGGAACTGAAAGTTTTGCCTAGGGCCAGACCTTCAGGGCAGCGGCCCGAAGAGGTTCGGCACGGGTTATCTGGACTGCTGGTGGAGCCCTCCACAAATGCTGGGTCAGGCTCGGCAGTTCCCCCGGTGATCATGACCTCGCCGTTGGGCAGTTTGGTGACGGTAGGGTACCAGCGGTCGCGCCACATGTCGGGGGTGGTGGGCCCAGGGCCGGGCGTCCAGGTATTGGTTTTGGGGTCGAAGATGTTGGTGCGCAGGCTACCCCACTCCAGACCCCGGTTGCCCCCAGCGGTGAAAAAGCGCCCATCGCTAAGCACGGTAAAGCCGGCGCAAAAGAGGTCGGTGCCTTTGGGTTGGCCACTAACACTTTGGTTGTTTTGCTGGCTGCCGTTGCCGAAGCTGGCGTCCTCGAAGCTACCGCTGTCGGGGTTCCACAGCACCGCCATGGTGCCGTCTTCCTGAGTGGGTGGGTCGTTGCGGCGGTCGCGCTGGTGGACATCGGTGCGCTCGCGGTAGCGTCCAATGTCGTCGGAGGCGTACCAGGCGATTACCTTTCCGTTTGGCAACAAAGCCACATAGGTGGCAACCAGCGGCCAGTTGGACACCACCGGGCCAAAGCATCCGATGGTGGGCGCATCGGCGGGGTTGCTCTCGCAGCGGGCTGGTACCGGCAGTGGGTTGGACTCAACCCAGTTGCTCTGGCCGTTGGCGGTTTTCGTCCGCACGCGGTAGGTGAAGGTGCGTCCCCCACTAACCAACTGGGTATCGTCGTGGCTGCTGCTGCCAATGCCAACGGCCAGTGGTTGGTAACCCTGGTTGCCCTCCTTGCGCTCGATTTCGAAGCTGGGGTTGGTGAGACTGTCTGGGGCTTTCCAGGAGAGTTTGACGTGGGTGGGTGAAACGGCGTACGCAATTACGTTGCGCGGAGGCTCGAGCGTGGCAGGCGGCTGGGGTGTGGACTGAGGGCATCCAGTGATAAGCAAGGCAAACACCACCCCAAGGCCGCCTACTTTGAGAAAACGTATTTTCATATGCGCTGTCCTCCTGGCTCTACTGACCCCGATAGTCTAAGAAACGGTACAAACCACCCTGGTACTGCGAGCCAACACCCGTCTCCCAAGGCGAGGGTAGTCTCAGGATATGCGTACATTTGTCCTTTACGAGTATTATTTTGTGAACTAGGCCGTTATCCCAATATCTCTTGTACTGGACAAGCGAAAGACCGTGTCGTTATGGACTTAATCTCGTAACACCCAACGCTTTAACACCTCATGTAATGCCTTCGTGTGCTACCTGCAGTCTACCCTTCCACCCCCGCCATCCTGAGCAGAAGACGGCTGCGGATGAGGTTGTGCACCAGCAGAATCAGGTTCACCCGCGCCAGGAAACCTGCAAACGACCGGGCC
>NZ_JBBINI010000053.1:0-7660 GCF_037443965.1 Meiothermus sp. | reverse complement strand
TCTGGGTAGCACGGCGGTTACGACCAGCGAGGCCAAGACCACCGAGGGTTGGTTGGTGCGGATGAGCGACCTGGGGGTGGACTGGCTGATTACGGGGGATGCCGGGGTGATGAACCAGACCCTGGCCCAGCAGGTGGTGGCGCAAAAGGGGGCTAACACTTCGCGGTCAAGAATAACCACAAAGACCTCCAGCATCTGATAGCGTGGGCCCTGGCCACGTACCCACCCAGCCCGGCCGAGCAGTACCAGCAACACCAGGTGCGAAGCGGTCAGTTGTGGGTCTGGACACTGCGCATCGCCTCCATGCCCCCAGCGTCTGTGGGTTTGCTGGTTCCACCTACGCTCTTCGAATGCACCGCCAGGTCAGCCAGGAGACCGACTATGCCATCACCTCGCTTGTCCGCACCCCTCAGGATTTCTATGCCCTTTGGCGCGGGCACTGGCAGGTGGAGAACTGTCTGCACCACCCCCGCGGTACCGTCTTTGGTGAAGACGCTTCCCGCAGCCGCAAGGGGGCCGCTGGGCTGATGTATTTCCGTGATGTGCTCCTCAACCTTTTACATCTCAACAACCTATCCCCACTGCACTCCATTCGCTACTTCTCTGCCAACCCCAACGAACTCTATCGGTTGTTGTGCCCTTCGTGATAAAAGCCTATGGTGACCTGGGATGAAGGAATCATACGCATTTCGGTAGTATCGTTCACTTCGGCAAGCCTAAACGATACTACCGAAATGCTTTTCTACTCCCTTCGGTCGGCTTGAATCCTTCACCTCTGACTGCGTCCAACGGTGAAGGATTCAAGCGGAAACGGTATCAGCGTGAAAGGGTATGAGAAATTTGAAGTTTATCTCTGTGCTGCCGGTAGCGATGATATAAGCAGAAACCACCCGCTTGCGGGTGGTTTTTGCTTTGAGCCTCGAGGCCTATCGGGGTTCCCTCTATTTTTGCCGCTTGGACTACTGGCAAAACTCGAGTTCGGCACAGTTTTTTGACTTTTGAGGATTGCGGGGTTCTTTCCGAGAACCGCTCTAAGCCTTTTCTTTGTCTTTATCTTCGTCTAGGGTAAGCTGGCTCAAAAGGTCGCCGAATACGTCACCCAGCTTGACGTTGGTGTTGGATGCAGCAGCCACGTTGGGGTCGTAGCTGGTGTAGGCGGCTGCGCCACTGGAACCCCCGTAGTCGAAATCACGCTCGCGACCACGCCCTTCGCGGGAACCCCCTTTACCCTTGGGGCGCTTAGGACGCTCGCCCCCCTTGCCCTCACGGCGGCCTTTACGCCCCTCGCCCTCTTCGTCGCTGGGGATGCTAATGGTTTGTGGGGGCGGGGTTAGGAGGCGCTTACGCGAGAGACTGATGCGCTGTTCCACGGGATCAATCTGGAGGATAGCTGCCTCAACTTCGTCCCCCTTCTTGAACATTTCCGAAGGCTTCTCGACGCGCTCGTAAGCCAGCTCGGAGACGTGAATCAGCCCTTCGATGCCCGGCTCAATCTCCACAAACACGCCGAAGTCGGTCAAGCCAGTGACCTTACCCTTGACCGGCGTACCTGGAGGGAAGCGGTCGGGGAGGCTCTTCCAGGGGTCGGGGGTGGTTTGCTTCAAACCCAGCGAGAGGCGGCGCTCGGCGGGGTCAATACGCAGAACCTGGGCTTCGACCTCCTGGCCTTCCTTCAAAATTTCGCTGGGGTGCTTGGGGCGCTTGGTCCAGGAGAGCTCGCTGATGTGAATCAGACCTTCCAGCCCTGGCTCCACTTCCACGAAGGCCCCGAACTGGGTCAGGCCCACCACCTTGCCGTTCAGCTTCGAGCCAATGGGGTGTTTTTCTGAAACGGTCAGCCAGGGGTCTTCGGTGAGGGCCTTCATCGAGAGGTTGACCCGCTCACGCTCGGTATCCACCGAGAGCACCTTGGCCTTCACGGTCTGGCCTTTCTGTACCACATCCTTGGGGTGGTTGAAACGGCCCCAGGTAATCTCGCTGCGGTGTACCAGGCCATCCACCCCGCCCAGGGCCACAAACACGCCAAACTCGGTAACTTCGACCACCTGACCCTCGACGATATCGCCTTCGTTGAGGGACGATAGAACGCTGGCACGGGCAGCCTTTTGCTCGGTTTCCAGCACGGTGCGGCGTGACAGAATGACGCGACCCTTTTTGCGATTAAGTTCGATGATTTTGACCAGGAAGCTCTGACCCACATACTCGTCGAGTTCCGGGGTACGCTTGAGATCTACTTGGCTGGCAGGCAAGAAGGCACGAATACCTTCAATGGTAGCGACCAGACCCCCCTTGACTTTTTCCTTGACCTGTACCATCACCGGCTCGCCCTGTTCAAACAGGGTTTGTACCTTCACCCAGCTCTGATCGGCTTCGGCCCGCTTCTTGGAGAGCACCACCTGACCGTTCTCGAGGTCGGCCCGCACCACATAGGCGCTCACCGCATCGCCGGGCTTGAGCAGGTTCTTCAACTCTTCTTCGGAGAGTGGCTCCTCGGTGAGCTGATTAAAGGGGATGATGGCTTCGGTGCGCGCGCCAATGTCCACCATCACGCCATCGTTGGTGATGAGCACCACGGTGCCGGTGACAATCTGACCGCGCTGCACGGTCTTCTCGAGCCGAGCCTCTGCGTCTTGCAGGGCCTGCTCCATGCTAAAAACTTGGGACTGGTTTCCAGTTTCCACTGGGGTCTGGGTAGCTTGATCTTCCATTCGCCTGATTCCTCTCTGCCTTTGCCTTTTGCCGCGCTAAAATCCCGACCCAGATTGCTCTGGGCTTGTTGTGGGATGGTCTGCACGACGGGTTGCCTCACCAGGATGCTAGACCCTAAGCTGAGACATACCTGTTAGTTATAGCATAGGTTTCTGGGTTTGTCCAACACAGTATAACCCAATTCAGCACCCATAGATACCCAGTCCAGAGCGTGTTTTCACATACTTGGTGGTAAGCGGTAAGCCAGGAGCGATAAGCTTCAAGGCAACAACTTCACTGCTCGTTGGAGCATAGTTGACGATGGACTATTTTGGGGTGTTCAGCCTTGTAGCTCGATTATCTACTTACTACCTAAAGCTTGTGTTCGTGGGGCGCGTGACCCTCTACCCAGTGCGAGCCATCGGGCAAAAATTCCTTCTTCCAAACCGGCAGAATCTGCTTTACCCGCTCTATGGCGTACCGGCAAGCCTCAAAAGCCTCGGGGCGATGGGGGGACGAGACCACAATCAGGATGGAGCCTTCGCCGGGGTTCACCCGCCCAAGACGGTGCCACAGCGCGACCCGGCCCAGCACCCAGCGCTCGCGCATCTCGGTGATGATCTGCTGGATGACCCGCTCGGCCATCGCGGGGTAGGCCTCGTACTCGAGGTGGGTCACCTGCATCCCCTTGTTGGGGCTGCGGGTGGTGCCCAAAAAACTGATAACCGCGCCGTAGGGGTCGTCGGAGGCCCAATCTACCCAGGGCTGCACCTGTAGAACCTCGTAGGTCAGTCCGAAGCGGTCGTTGCCCTCGGCCTCCCTGGTGGGGGAGAGTACGGAGGAACCGCCCGAAACCGGGGGCAGGAATGCCAGCTCATCGCCCTCTTTAAGAACATCGCTGGCCTGGGCCAGTTGCTCGTTGATGGCCGCCAACCCGCCCGAGAGTTGAAGGGGGTATTGTTGTTCCAGCAGGGCCTTGGCATCGGCTACAGTCGCACCCGCCGGAAGGTCTAGCTCGAGCCGGGCCTGCCCGGCCTGCTCGCGAAAAAGGGCAAACAGCAACACCTGAATACGCATGTAATAGATTGTCGGGGGTTCCGGGTCAGGTGTCTAGAGCCATCGTCCCGGTATGCACACAAAAGGCTTATTCCCGTGCTCGGATTACTTTCCCATGTATACCTGGCTCATGGCAAAGGCCACCGAAAGGGCCTTTTCGTAGCGCATCCGCACCGGCCCCAAGAGCGAGAGTTCGCCTACTTGATCGCTAACGCCGATTCCTGCTTGCACCAGGGAGAGCCCTTCATCCTCGCCCACCCGCACATTGATACCTCCTGGGGGGGTGAGGGTGGGGTCGCTGGGGGTCTCAAAAATTGCGATAGCCTGTCGCAAAAACAAGGGGTTCTGTGCTTCCGGCTCACTGAGCAACAGGCCCACCCCTTCACGGTATTCCTCTTCGATACCCTGGGCAAAGGCTCGTCCAATGGATTCATAAAGTTCCATCATGGCCGGCGTGCTGGCCCTAACCGGCCCGGTTGCCCTGAACAGGCGGTGTTCTGCCTCGGTTAGTTGGGCTTCACTGGGGGTAAAGGACAGATCAATACGAGCCTCGCGCACCCGGCCCCCCTCCAAGACCGCTACCGCCAGCACCTTGCCGGGTGTCAGGTTGGAAAGGTGCACTTGCAACAGTTTGGGTGCACGCTGGGGTTTGAGTCGCAGCATGGCTGGATAGCCCGAGAGCTTGGAGGCCACCTGTACCAACAACACCTCGCGCCGTGCACCAGCCCCTTCCAATATCTGTGCCAGCTTGTCGAGGGTGACTTGCGGTAGAGGGCTGGGAGGTAGTTTGGATAGGGCATAATGGCGAAACCCGGTGCGGGTGGGGATGCGTCCTGCCGAGGTATGGGGCTTGCCGATCAAACCTTGCTGCTCGAGCTCGATCAACTCATAGCGCACAGTTGCGGGTGACAACGACAACTGCTCTGCCAGTGCCCCCGAAGGCACCGGGGTCTGGGTCTGGATATAGCTATCCACCAGCAGATGCAAGATACGTCGCTGCCGCTCGGTCATAATCCAGTTCTAGTTTAGAACTAAACCACCGTTCTGCGGTATTGCGGGTTGCATTGTTTTGGTGGTAAGCGATCAACTAAGCCAGACATCAAAGTAATCACAAAATGCGTTTATACATTTCGAAACTCATCTCCAATTCAGTAATTATGGAAAAATGTCACTAAACTTATGTACATTTGTCGGATAAAAGATTGACAATATGCATAGTCTTCGGTAGTCTCTTGCCCAGGAGGTGAAGAGTTGATGAAAAATCTTCGAATACCGATATTCCTGGCGGCAATGCTGGCAGGTCTGGCTTTTGCCGAAGATCCCGAGTTCAGCGCCGCCGATACGGCCTGGATGCTGGTTGCCACAGGCCTGGTGCTCCTCATGACGCCGGCCCTGGCCTTTTTCTATGGGGGCCTGGTGCGTTCCAAAAACGCGCTCAACACCATGATGATGAGCTTCTCGGCGCTGGGTTTCGTGGCGGTGGCCTGGGCCTTGCTGGGTTACACCCTGGCCCTTTCCGGGGACGGCAACTTCATCGGCGATCTGCGCTACTTGTTCTTGAATAACGTGGGGATGGAAAACAAGGGAGCGATTGCTTCCATCACCATCCCCCATATGCTCTGGATGATCTTCCAGGGAACCTTCGCCATCATCACCGCGGCCTTGGTCTCGGGTGCGGTGGTTGAACGGATGCGCTTCCCTGCCTTCTTGCTGTTCATCACCCTCTGGAGCCTGTTGGTCTATGCGCCCATTGCCAAGTGGGTCTGGGGCGGTGGCTTCCTGGCCGACCTGGGGGCTTGGGACTTCGCCGGCGGGACGGTGGTACACATCAACTCCGGGATTGCCGCGGTGGTAGCGGCCCTGGTGTTGGGCGCACGCAAGGATTTTGGCCGACAGGCTATCCTGCCGCACAATGTACCCTTTGTACTGCTGGGAGCGGCTTTGTTGTGGTTTGGCTGGTTTGGCTTCAATGCGGGTAGTGCTTGGGCGGCCAGTGCAACCGCTGGGCTGGCCCTGACCAATACCATCCTGGCCCCTGCCGCTACCATCGTGGTGTGGTCGCTGATTGATTTGATGCGTACAGGCCGGGTCACTGCGGTGGGTCTGGCTACTGCGATTGTGGTGGGTCTGGTAGTGATTACCCCAGCTGCTGCTTTTGTATCGCCCCTCTTCGCTCTGGTGATGGGCGCGATTGGGGCCTTCCCCAGCTACTATGTGCTGTTGTGGCGGGCCAAGAGCGGGATGGATGACTCGCTGGATGTGTTTGCGGCTCACGGGATTGGTGGTATTACGGGCGCGATTCTGACCGGGGTCTTTGCCCAGAAGTCGGTGAACGGACTTTTCGACGGTCTAATTGCAGGCAACCCAGCCCAGGTACTGATCCAGGCTTTTGCGGTGCTGGTTGCGGTGGTCTATAGCGGGGCCATCACCTTTGTGCTGCTGAAGCTGGTGGGAGCCATCACCCCCCTAAAAGCCTCTACGAAGGAAGAGGGGGTGGGTATGGACATTACCCAGCACGGCGAGGAGGCCTATACCAGTGGTGAAGGTGCAATTCTGGTAAATACCGAAGCGGCCATGCCGGTGGCCAAGCCCAAGCCTGTAGGGGGCACCGACTAAGGAGGGCTGCGATGAAACTAATTGTTGCGATCGTTCGTAGCGAGAAGCTGAACGATGTATTGGAGGCTCTCTTCAAGGCTGAGGTGCGGGGTCTCTCCATCAGCCGGGTGCAAGGCCATGGCGGCGAGACCGAGCGGGTGGAAACCTACCGGGGTACCACCGTCAAGATGGAGCTTTCAGAAAAAGTGCGCCTAGAAATCGGCGTCTCCGACCACTTTGTCGAGCCTACCGTGCGGGCCATTCTGGCTGGTGCGCGTACGGGCGAGGTAGGCGATGGTAAAATTTTCGTGCTGCCCGTGGAGAAGGTCTACCGCATCCGTACCGGCGAAGAGGACACCGCTGCCGTTACCCCGGTCTCCTAAACAAACTCAGCCTGCTGTTCCGACCAAGTGGAGCCATCCACTTGGTTTTTTCTACATCTTCTGCACACTCAAGATGCCAATACCTGCACCCGTGCTGATGTCGGAGATGTAGATGATTCGGCCCATTTCCACCGTCCGACCTGGGGTGAGAGGGTCTTTGGCCCCAACAGAGAGGCTTAGGTGGCCCGGGATGTGCGTGACCTCGAGGCCACCCGACCCAGGGCGTACCCGCAAGCGCTCGAGGCCCGCATCCCCAATGACCTCTCCCAGGTCGCACTCGCTCATCAGAGCCGGGATGTATTTGCGGCGTTGCTCTGGGGCGGCGCCAAAAAAGTCCAGGCTGATCAGGCTTGGACGAGCGGGGGACAGCACCCTGACCTCCCCGCCCTCGGATGGCCCGTAGCTCATTCGGGGTCCCGTGCCCATCCGCCCGGTTCGTTGGGCTACCGGGGCCGTTCGGCGTAGCCGAGCCAGCGTCAGACTGAGGCCCAGCAGCAGGGCGGCCAAAGATCCAACCCAGGCCCATATCCACCCCGACCCGTTCCGCCGAACCACGAGGGGGGGCACCTTCAACTGCAAGACCAGAGGCAGCTCAACCAGAGCTCCTGGGGCGCTCACCACCTTGAAAGCCGTCTCGACAACGGCTTCCTGCGAACCCTGATTTGTAACCCGAAGCTCAAACTGTTGGCCCGGGCGCAAAGAAATGGCGGTGGGGTGGTCGTTGTAGCTGACTTGAAGGTTGGCCGGCACTTCCTTGAGGCTGAGCAGCAAGGGGAGGTGGGCTTCGGCGTTGCCCTCGAGGCGGTACACCACCACCACGGCTCCATCCACCAGACTGGGTGAGCCCACCGTTTCCAGCAGGTACTGGGCAGGTTGAGGCTCTGCAACAGGAGGAGGGGCAGGGGTTGGGCTTGGTTTTGCGGGCGGCGCTGCAGGGG
>NZ_JBBINI010000052.1:0-8850 GCF_037443965.1 Meiothermus sp. | reverse complement strand
CCGCATACTGGGCTGGCCGGATGACGTCAATCAGAATCACGTCAATCGAGGGGTCGCGCGAGGCCAGCACGGTAGTGAGGTACTGCTGCTGCTGATCGGAAGTAGCCCCACCCACCTCGATCTCCACCCGCACCCCTGGGTTGCGCTGCTGGTAGATGTCCAGAATTTTGCGCATGATATCGGGGCGCTGCTGCCCCCCCACGAACACCCGCAAGCGGGTTTGCTGCGCCAGCGCAGTAGACATCACCAGCACAGCGACCAGTAGCCAAAACAACTTCTTCATGTAGTCCCTCCTCCTTGTAGCTGCACGCCTAGTGTACCGAGTTCGGCCTGAAGCGTCGCGTTAACCTCCACGCCTTCGGTGAGTGCTTTTTCTCGTAAAGCGGCCCGGCGTGCACCGGGAATCCGACCTCCGGCCGCTTTAAGAGCCTCGATGAGCTGGGCCACCCGGCCCGCGTAGCCTGTGCCAAAGGCAGCGGGGTCGAAGGCCAGCAGCAGCAGCCCCGGCTTGGCGGCCTGCTCCGGGGGCATCCAGGGCAGGGGTAGCTCGGGCGAGAGCACGTCGCCCGCCAGGGCCCCGGCCAGCACCTCCACCAGCACCGCCAGGGCGAATCCCTTGCCCTCGCCAATCGGCAGCAGCGAGCCTTCCAGCGCAGCCTGGGCATCGGTGGTTGGGCGACCCTCTCTGTCGAGCGCCCAGCCCGCTGGGATGGGCTCGCCCTTTTTGGCCGCGGCGATGATCTTACCCCGCGCCACCACCGAGATGGAGGTATCAATGATGACCGGCTGGGGCTCGGCTGGTGCGCCCAGGGCCATGGGGTTGGTGCCCAGCACCGGCCCAGGGGCTATGGCTGGGGGGGTGTTGGCAAAGGCCAGGGCCACCAGGCCCTCTTGGGCCAGCCGGCCCACGTAAGCCGAGAGCACCCCAGAATGCCCCGCGCCCCGCACGGCCAGCGCGGCGCTCCCCTGCTCCTTGGCCATCGGGGCCAGCGCCTGCACTGCAAAGAGCCCGGCCACCGGCCCCGGTGCGCCGTCGGCATGGAGAACTGCAACGCCGGGTTTGGTGCGCTCTAAACGCATCTGCGGCCGGGGATTGAGCCCACCAGCCTGGAGTTGCGCGGTGTACTGGGCAATCCGGGTCAGGCCGTGCCCCAGGTTGCCCTCGAGCTCGGCCTCGAGAATCACCTCGGCGAAGGCCTCGGCCTGATCCGGGGCCAGCCCCAGGCCCTGGAAGTGGCTCGAGACCACCTGCTTGAGTATGGGATAAGGAACCCTCATGCCACCCCCAGCAGGTTCAAAACCCCCTCGGCCACCCGCAACCCCACCGCTTCCTGGGCCTCGGCGGTCAGGCCGGCCACATGGGGGGTGATCCACAGGTTCTCCACACCCCGCAGCGGGTGTTCGGGGGGCAGGGGCTCGGGGTCAACCACGTCCAGCACCGCCCCGGCCAGGTGGCCCGAGCGCAGGGCAGCCGCCAGGTCGGCCTGCTGCACCAGCTCGCCCCGGGCGGTGTTGATGAGAAAGCTGCCCCTGGGCATGGTAGCCAGGGTCTCGGCCCGGATCAGTTCTTTGGTCTCGGGGGTCAGCGGGGCGTGCAGCGAGAGGAACTGGGCCCGCCGCAGCACCTCCGAGGTCGAGACCAGCTCGATCCCCAGGTCTTCCACCGCGCTCTCCCAGGGCAGGCGCATGGGGTCGGAGGCCACCACCCGCATACCAAAGGCCCGGGCCCGCCGGGCTACTCTGAGCCCCACCTCGCCCAGGCCCACCAGGCCCAGGGTCTTGCCCGAGAGCTCGAACCCCCCAAAGGCCGCGCGGTTCCAGCCACCCTCCGCCACATGGGCCGCTGCCCCCGCGATGTTGCGGGCCAGGTGCAGCATGGCGGCCATTACATACTCAGCGACCCCATTGGCGTTGATGCCCCGGGCAAAGTAGAGCTGAACCCCAGCGGCCTTCAGGTCGGACTGCACGATGTTGTCCAGGCCCACCCCCAGCCGCCCCACCACCCGCAGCCGGGGCGCGGCGGCCAGCAGCTCGGCATTGACCTGGGTCTGGTTGCGCACGATCAGCGCGCTGGCCCCAGCCAGCCGGGCCTTGAGGGCTTCGCGGTCTTTCCAGAGGTTGGGGTCGTAGTGCACCTCGAGGCCGCTTTGCTGCAGGCGCTGCAGACCACTGGGTGTGATGAACTCGCAAACCACAATCATGGTTCAGGCGCTGGGGTAGAGCTTGGTGATCACAAACTCGTTGTGCCGCAGGAGCTCAGCCGCGGTCAGGCGGCCATTGACGGTGCGGGCGAAGACCTCCAAGATGCGGTCGGCGGCCTGGTCGAGGTTGATATCGCCCACCAGCAGATCCGGCAGCTTGACGTCAATGTGCTCGCTCATGGTGCTGCAGGTGATGGGGTTGGGCGAGACCTTGATAACCGGAATCAGGGGATGTCCCACGATGTTGCCCTGTCCGGTGGTGAAGAAATGCAACACGCTACCCCCCGCCGCGCACAGCGTTACCTGCTCGGCCCCAGCCGAAGAGCTGTTCATGAAGACCAGGCCCTGGCCCGGCTTGACCGGCTCGGCGTAGTCGAGCACCGCCTGGATGGGGCGGGTACCGGTTTTCTGGATGTTGCCCAGGGCTTTTTCCTCGATGGTGGAAAGACCACCGCGGATATTGCCTTCGGTGGGCTGGGAGCCCAGCAGGTCAACACCCTGGGCCTCAATCATGCGGATGTAGTCGTTGTAGATCTGTATGAATTTGCGCTTGAGGGCGGGCGTGGCACAGCGGTTGGCAATCAGGTGTTCGCCCCCGGTGAGCTCGGAGGTCTCGCCAAAGATGACCGAGGCCCCCATGTCCACCAGCCGGTCTACTGCCCGGCCCTGGGCCTTGTTACCAGCCAACCCTAAGGTGGGGTCGGACTCACCGCACTTGATGGAGAGCACCAGCTCGGAGACCTGGATGGGCTCGCGCTTGAGCTCGGAGGCGTCCTGGGCCATCTGGTAGGCCACCCGGCTGGCTGCGTTGATCACGTTGAGATCGCCGTGGCGCTCGATGGAGAAGGTCTCCACCGGTTTGCCGGTTTTGGCAATGGCCGAGGCCACCCGGTCGGTCCACTTAGGCTCGATGCCGATCACCACCACCCCGTGCACGTTGGGGTTGGCCCCGTGGCCCGAAAGGGTGCGGAAGGTGAGCTCGAGGTCAGCGCCAAACTGCAAGCGCCCATAGGGGTGCGGCAGGGCCGTGGTACCGGCGATGAGCCGGGCCACCCCCTCAGCGGCGGCGTTGGAAAGGTCGTCCACCGGCAGGATGAGGACGTGGTTCCGCACCCCCACTACCCCGTTCGGGCGGCGGTAGCCGGTGATCCGCACGGCTTTAGGGGCAGTTTTCTTAGCCATCACTTGCCCCCTTTCTTGGACTTGGAGGGGGTAGCTTTGCTTTTAGCCCCCTGCTTTCCGTAATCCCAGCGCAGCGTCCGGATGTTGTGGACGTGTACATAACCACCCTGCTTTACTGCCTTGGTCATCTTGCCCACCTTCTCGCCATACTCGATGACCACATGGCCAGACGGCATATCTTTGAGCGCAATTTTGTGACCCAGAGGAACGTCCTCCAGCAGTTTGATTTTGTGCGACCCACCGCCCTCGAGGCTCTGGATGTTGAGTTCTTCACCCGCTTTCAGGTCGGCCACCGCCACCGCCACATCATCGGTACTTTTATGAGCTAGGGCTCTATGTGCCACCATTTCCTCCTTTGGTTTCTGCAAGATTTTATATCTAAAATCTTTTGTGGTCAATGTGTTAGAATTACCAGCAAATATGGCTCTGACACGAACTACCCTGAACCGCGAAGCCTACAAGGCGCTCAGGCAGGCCATTCTGGGGCGAAAGATTCCCCCAGGCCAGAAATTGGTCGTGCGGGTGCTGGCCGAAGACCTGGGTCTCTCCCCCACCCCGGTCAAGGAGGCGCTGTCGGCGCTCGAGCGCGAAGGACTGGTGCTAGCGGTGCCGCACCGGGGCTATTTTGTGCTGGAGCCGAGCCTCGAGGATGTGCGCGAAATTTACGGCCTGCGCGAGGTGCTGGAAGGGCTGGCGGCGCGGCTGTCTGTCGAAAACGCAGGCAAGGTGTTGGTGAAGAAATTGGAAAAGCTATTCAACAAACAACGCGAAGCGGCTGATAGGCGCGACATCGAGACCTATGGCGACCTCGACCTAGCCTTCCACCGATGCCTTTGGGAAGCTTCGGGTAGCAAGCGCTTGCTGGCCGCTGCCGAGACCATAGATGGGCAAATTCGTATGCTCATCAACAGTTCGGCGGCCATTCCGGGCCGCTTGCCCAAGTCCCGAGCCGAGCACGAGGCTATTTTGCAAGCGGTACGGGATAAGAATCCCGAAGCGGCAGAGGTTACCATGCGCACCCATGTTCGAAATGCCGGACAGGCTCTGGAACACTTCTTAATGAGCCGAACAAATCGCTAAGGCGAAGCCTCTAAGGCTCGTCGCACATTCCCGTCCACACCATTCAACAAGGCCTGGGCCGCCTCTGCGCCCAAGTTTTTTTTGATCATAACAATAGCAGTTTTGACGCGATAGCCGCAAGCTTCCAGCGCCGTTTTTGCTGCAGCCTCGGTAGCCCCTGTGGCCACCACAGTCAGGCGGATCGCCCGCGCTACCAGCTTGGCATTGGTGGCCTGCATATCCACCATCAGGTTGCCGTAGACCTTGCCCAACCGCACCATCAGCGTGCTAGAAAAGGTGTTAAGGGCAATCTTCTGGGCGGTTCCGGCTTTTAGGCGGGTCGAACCCGAGATCACCTCGGGGCCGGTTTCCAATACGATTCCGACCTCGCTTTGCAGCACGATGGGGGTATCGGGGTTGTTGGTAATCCCGATGGTCAGAGCGCCCACTTCCCTAGCCGCTGCAAAAGCCCCCAGCGGATAGGGCGTGGTGCCCGAGGCCGCAATGCCTATCACCACGTCATGGGGGGTGGGCTGTAGCGCCAGCACATCGCGCTTGCCCGCTTCAAAATCGTCTTCGGCACCTTCCACCGCTTGCCAAAGGGCCTCCTGGCCCCCTGCAATACAGGCCAAGGCCCGCTCACGCGGCCAGGAAAAGGTGGGCGGGAGTTCCGAAGCATCCAATTGCCCCAGGCGCCCACTGGTTCCGGCTCCCACATAGATCAAGCGCCCGCCCTGCCGCATTCGCTCGGCTGCAAGCTCGGCAGCGCTGACAATCTGAGGTACTGCTTTTTGGGCTGCCTGAACTGCGTAAAGCTGGTCGTCTACCAAAGTCTGTGCGATTTGTAGGGTAGAGCGGGTCTCGAGGTCGTGGTGGGCTTCGCTAATTTGTTCGGTAGCCAGAAGTTTTTTCATAATCAGGCTCGTCTATGAATGGTGCAAATCCAGGGCCATACGGGCAGCAGTTTCGGCGCTGGAAGTATATTGAACCGTTACTTCCAACAGTTCTCGAGCTCCCTGCTCGATGAGGGGGCTAACCTGCAAAGCGCCCCCACAAAGTACCACCGGCAGCGAACCCAAGCGGTGTCGCAGGGTGAGGGCTAGGTCGGCCAGTTCGCGTCCGGCCTGAAGCAAAACCTGGGTTGCGGTCTCATCTCCGTCTTCGGCAGCCCGGCCCACCGCCGGAGCCAACGCGGCCACGGCTTGCCGCCCACCCCCGTACACATGCGCGCGAATGTGCGGCCAGTCGCGGCCCCCCAGCGCCCTATACAGATGCTGGGCCAGCGGGTACGCGGCGGCATCCACCCCGGCATCCTGCCAATGCAGCACCTGTCGCAGCGCGGTTTTCCCTATCCAGAACCCGGCCCCCTCGTCGCCAATCAGAAAACCGTGCCCACCTGCGCGGTAGACCGTGCCGTCCAGGGCGATGCTGTAGGCCACCGAGCCGGTTCCGGCATAGACCACAATCCCCTCCCCAGGGGCGAAATGGGCCCGGTAAGCTAGGTCCATATCGTTAAGGACACGCACCCGCTGGACAGGTAAACCCAGGGTCTGCTGGATATGAACGCTCATCTGCTGGGCTTCTTTGGTTCCCGCGTCTAGACCCGTAATGCCTGCGACCACCGCAACAGGTGCATGGGGTTTGACCTCTGCCAGCAAAGCATCCAAAGCGGCAAACACCTCGACCCGCATTTCATCGTTGAAGAGGTGTCCAATGACCGGAGCAGCCCGCCCCTGGGCCACCACCCCGCCCTGAGCGTCTAGCACCACCCACTTGCTGCTGCTGGCCCCGCCATCAATCCCAAGCACGTTCAAGCCGGAACCTCCTTTACAAAACGGCGGGTGATTTCGCGGGGGTTGGTGATGGCAGTGCCCACCACCACTGCGCTGGCGCCAAGCTCAAAGGCTCGAGACACCGCTTCGGGTGTCCAGAAGCGACCCTCTGCAACAATGGGCACGTCTAGCTCCTCTACCAATTGCCCAAGCAACTCAAAATCGGGCCCTTCAGTCTTGCGCGAGTAGGGCGTATAACCTGCCAGGGTCGTCGCTACAAAATCCGCACCCAATCCAGCCGCAACCACACCCTCTTCCAACGTCGAAACATCGGCAAACACCGGCTTCCCCAGATCATGAATCCGTGTGATCAGCTCGGCCAGTGATTCTTTGGGGCGGAGGCGCATCGTTGCATCCAGCCCAATCACATCTGCCCCAGCTTCGGCGACCTCCAGGGCAGCAGCAAAGTCGGGGGTGATATAGACCTCATACCCCTGCATCCAACATTTGTTTATGCCAATGATGGGCAGGGTCGTCACTGCCCGAATAGCCCGCACGTCCTCAGGCCCGTTGGCACGAATGGCCTTCGCGCCTCCTTGCTCTGCCGCCAGCGCCATCGCAGCCATAAACTGCGGGCCGTGTAGTGGGTTGTCGGTCCTTGCCTGACACGACACGATTAGGGAGGGAAAAACCAGCCCCCCCATCCCCTGGCCTCTGACTTCTTGCATGACTCCAGCCCCTTTACCCTTTCGTAGCCCCTGCTGTCAGCCCTTTGATGAACTGCTCCGACAAAAGCAAGTACAAAAGAATCAAAGGCATTGCTGCCAAGGTCAGGCCTGCAAATAGAGGGCCGTAGTCGGTTGCGTATTCACCAAAGAACACCGTCAGGCCCTGTGGCACGGTTTTGAGGGTGGGATCTTGCAAAAACACCAGCGGCAGCAGAAAGTCGTTCCAGATCGGGATGGCCGTATAGATGGCCACAATCGCCAGTTGCGGACGCACCAGCGGTAGCATCACCTTCCAAAACACCTGCCATTCACTGGCCCCATCAATACGCGCAGCATTATCGAGGTCGGAAGGCAAGGCCCGAAAAAAGCCGGTCAGGATAAATACTGCCGCTGGGATACCGCCTGCAGCATAGACCAGAATGAGGCCAAAGTGCGAGTTGATCAGGCCCATCTCCTTGAGTTGCACGAAGAGCGGTACCAGTACCAGTTTGGCCGGGAACATCAGGCCCGCCAAAAAGAACACGTAGATGGCATCGTTGAGGCGGAACTTAAAGCGCCCTAGGGCGTAACCTGCCATCGCACTGAATCCCAAGATAAGTATTTCGGCCCCGACGGTAATCAGGATAGAGTTGCGGAAGTACAGGTCAAACCGCCCCGATTCCCAAACCTTGGCAAAGTTATCCAAACTCCAGGTCTGGGGCAGGGCAAAGGGTGAGGCGAATATTTCGGGGGTGGGCTTGATGGCCGAGATAAGCATTAAGAGCAACGGCAAAATTACCCCCAGGGCGTTTAGGATCAGCAGACCGAACAGAAAGATGCCGCTAGGCCCCAGCCTGCGCCAAGCGTTGGACGAGCGAGACGGGTTCACATTTCCACCTCCCGCCGCCGCAGGTACAAGGCTCCAATCGCTGAGCCAACTCCCACAATCACAAACAAAATCACGCTGATGGCCGCCGCTACCCCCACGTTGGAAGTGGCCTCAGAAGCCGCTCCAAAGGCCAGGCGATAAAACATCAGGGCCATGGTATCGGTCGCACCGCCAGGATTACCGCTCACCCCGGCCATCACATAGGGCAGTTCGAACCACTCCATCGAGCCAATAAAGGTCAGGATGATGATGGTGGTGAAAGCGGGTGCCAACAACGGCAGCATGATCTGGCGGAAAACCTGCCACTCGCTGGCCCCATCCAGGCGTGCCGCCTCGTAGTAATCCTCTGGGATGGCGTTCATACCCGCCAAAAAAACCAGGGTAGGAAAGCCTACCCAGCGCCAAGCATTGACACAGATAAGGGTAAACAAAGCCCAGGCCGGGTCTCCTAGCGGGGCGAAGGAGGCAATCCCGGACATATTGGCCAGTTTGGTGATGGGGCCAATCAAGGGATCGAGAAACAGCTTCCACAAAAAGCCGACCACCACCAGCGACAAGATCACCGGCAAGAACACGGTAGCCCGGAAAAAGCGCATCAAGGGAGGCTGCTTCCAAAGCGCATAGGCCAAAGCCAGTCCCAGTCCGTTTTGAATCACCATCAAGCCGATAAAAGCCAGTACGTTGTGGCGCATGGCCTCTAAAAAATCGTCGCGAAAAGGAAACGACAAAAGTTTACGGAAATTTTCTAGCCCTACAAACTCCTCTCGATTGAAACTGGTCCAAGAGTAAAGGCTATACCCTAGCGCTGCTACCGCGGGCCAGAGGGTAAATATGACCATCAGCAACAGCGCTGGGGTGAGAAAGATTATCAACCACAGATTTCGTTGGAAGCGCATGAGGGTATCTCCACATCCCTTCGTGTGCTACCTGCAGTCTACCCTTCCACCCCCGCCATCCTGAGCAGAAGACGGCTGCGGATGAGGTTGTGCACCAGCAGAATCAGGTTCACCCGCGCCAGGAAACCTGCAAACGACCGGGCC
>NZ_JBBINI010000051.1:0-10207 GCF_037443965.1 Meiothermus sp. | reverse complement strand
CACCCAGACGTAGGTAGCCACCAGGAGGGTTTCTGCGTCAAGATAGTACAGGGGGTGCTCTCTGTGGGTTTCCATAGCACCCCCTCTTTTTTACATCCCCTGGGGTAGGTCAAGTAGCACACGAAGGAATATCTGGTCGCGGCCATCGCAAGCCCTTCGGGCCTCGTCACTACCAACTCGGTGGGGGGCCTAAGCCTACCCTCTCCGGTCGCCAGTCTGATTCTAGCCTCTGGACTAGATCCCCAGGCCATCAACTGCACCGCTAGCGAAACCCCACCCAAAACCCAGCAGCAAGACCTGGATAACGACAAAATTCCCCTTCAAGCCAGCTATTCCGTGGACTGCACGGTAGGCGACACCCGGCTCAAAGGCGCCATCGTGTTGAAGGACAACGACGATAATAACCCCAGAAGTGGCTACACTGTGGACACCGACCAGTATGAACTCACCTTCAACACCGGCAAAGCCAATGAGTCGGGCCTCAAGCTCGATCTGGATGTGGACGTAACCTGGAGCAACCCCAATTACGCTGTTCGCTACAACTTCAATTTTGAAATCTATGGCAGTGACGGGCGGTTTGGCACCACCTACGCCTACACTGTTACCTACATCCCCGACGATGCCCAGACGCCATTTGCAGGGGGCACCTTCAACTACGACGGTTCGCTGGATTTCCGCACGGCCACCAAGCTCTATCGGCTCACCGGCAAAGCCACAAGTCTCAAATACAGCAACACCTGCAAAGAAACCTTTGTGGGCGGAAGCTGGAGCCTGGAAGACACCCGTGGCAATAAGCTTCTGGTGGTCTACAATGCCTGCAACAACGTAACCGTAAGCTACAACGGCGAGGCGCTGTAGCCTGGCCGGGTTGTCAAGGCCATAAATCGCATCTGTTCATAAATCAGGCGAGTACCATAAAGGGTATGGCTCGCCTGATGATTTTTTTGTTGGTAATGCTTGGCCCAGCCTTGGCCCAGAACCTGCTCGCGTTGGCCCCCCAGGGGGCCGTGGCAGGGTTTTACATGAACGACCTGCGCGGCAGCCGCTACCTCGGCGGGCTGGCAGCCGACTGGAAGCAGAGCGGCATGGAGGCTTTTCTGGGCCGCGAACTGCGCAAGCAGGCTGGTGCCGACGCCAACCTGCTGGGCATCGCCGCGGGCGGCGTGGCCGTGGCCCTCTACAACGATGGGTTTTTTGTGATGGTTCGCCCTAGCGCCGCCGCCATGCAGGCCCTTCGCCAGGAGACCAAGGGCCTGCGACCCCAGGGGGGCTGGTTGGTAGGGGGCGACCGGGACGCCACCACCGGCATTAGCCGCGAGTTGGCCTTTATAGCCACCCCCAAGTATGCCCGTCTGTTCTTGCAAAACCGTCGGGGCTTGCAGGCTCCGGTGCGGGGCGACATCGTGCTCTGGGGCGCGCCGCCACAAGACCTGTTGCAAAGCCTGGATCTGCCCCCCAGGGCCAGCGGTGCAGCCCGTACCATCCGCCGCTTCAGTTACGCCATCCAGCTCACTGCCGGAGGCTACACCGAAGAGACCCGTCTGGATGTAAACCCGGCCGCCGACCCAGCCCTGGCCAGCCTGCTGCTGCCCAAAGAACGCCCCTACAACGCCGGGGAACTTCCCCAGGGCTACGCGGTTTCGACCGGCGTGCTTGACCTGAGCCGGGTAGGCGCCTATCTACCCGGTCTGCTGCGCGAGTTCGATGTGCGGCTTAACCTAGACTTACGGGCCTTTGGCGCACGTTTTGCCACCGTTACCGTGAAGGGCCCCCCGCCCGCACCCGACGGGCGGAGCGAGGCCATTCTGGGCCACAGCCTGATCTACTGGGAGATACGGGACCCCGCTACGGCCGAGGCCAACCTGCTGGCTTTGTTGCAAAGCCTGGCGGCCTTCTCTACACCCGATGGGCAGGGGGGCTTTAGGGTGCTTGGAAATGAGGGGGAGTTCAAGGTGGTGGAGATAGGTCTGGGCGGCACCCTTTACTACAAACTCGAGCCCAACCGGCTGGTCATTGCCACCAGCAAAAGCGCCCTGCAAGCGGTGAACAACCCCCCCTGGGGCCAGGATCCCAACTTCCGTCGTTTCCGCGCGCGCATTCCAGCCAATGCCATCGGCTATAGCTTTGGCAATCAGGGCTCGGCCCTCGAAGAACAACTTGGGCAGATCAGCAACGCCTTCCCACAAACCATCGGCGGCGAACTCGACCAGCAGACTTCCCAGGAGCTTGGCAGAGCCCTCACCGACTTTTTCGGGCGTCTGAGCAAACGCTTTGGCTCGGGGCTTTCCTATGCGGTAGTGGAAGGCAACAGCCTGATCAGCCGTGGTTTCTACGAGGTGCGGTGGTAAGGAAAGCCGGTGTAGCCAACCGCCCTTCAACACCGTCAGCGCTCGGCGAACTGGAAGAACAGCCGCACAAATCCGCTGGGGTCTATCCCTCCCTCCAACCCCAGGAAGAACTGTGGCGAGAGGAATAGCAGGCTACCCGCAAAGAGCTTGGGTGAGAGGGTACTGTTCACAAAGTTGTAGTCCACCCCAGCCGCCAGGTAGGGCACGAAGGGGATGACTATCAGACCAATTCGGGTCTCCAGGCCCGGCGTGAGGCGCTCGGTGGGGATGAAGTCCAGGCTGAGTTTGCTCTGCACGAACACGTCCTTGAGACCCAGTAGTTCGGCGTAGCGGTTGTCAATCCCACCCGAGAGCACCAGTCGGGGGAAAAACTGCGGCAGCCAACCAATGCCCACCTCGGCCCTGGCGTAGGCACTCGAGGTCAGTTCTGCACCCTCTTTGAGGGCGGTGCGGTATTCGACAAAGCCGTTGGGAACAATCAGAACCAGGGGGGCATCCAGGGGAACCGCGCGGATGCTTAGCCGTACCCCCCAGGTTAGGTTGGCATCGAGGGTGTCGGCGTACTCGAGTTCCCCCTCGAGCCCCAGTTTATTCGCACCAAAGTCGTAGCGAACCGCACCCCGCACCGAGAACCCCAGCGCAAACGCCGAACTCCCCAGTACCAAAGCTCCCATCATGAAGACCATCCACCATCGCCGCATGTTTGCCTCCAGTCTGGCGAGAGTATAACCCCAGAATAAAGGCCGAAGAGAAAAACCGCCGCCATCCTCATTGCATTCAGAGCAAAACCCCTAAGCTAAAGGAGTGCAGTTGGCCTTTGGACTGCCCTGGTTGTTGCTGCTGATTCCACCCACCCTGGGTTTGGTGTGGTGGTGGTATCGCAGGAGACGACCCCCGGAGCGCAAGATAGCTGGGCTTTGGCTCTGGCAAAAAGCGGTTCGCAAGGGGCGGGCCCGGCGGCGTTTCGATCTGCGGCTGTTTTTGTTGTTGCTCTCGGCCTTGCTGGGGTTGCTGGCCCTGACGATGCCAAAGGTCTCGCTCGACCGGCCCGGCGAGCTGGTGGTGGTGCTGGATGCCTCGGCCTCGATGGCGGCCACCGACGTCAGCCCCAGCCGCCTCGAGCGCGCCAAAGAACTTGCCCGCGAACGCTTGTCTGCTTCACCCAGGGCCGTTCTGGTGATAGCGGGCCGTTCGCTGCAAACCTTTGGCCCGGCTGCGGGGCGCAGCCTGCTGGGCAGCCTCGAGGGTCTGCGGCCCGAGGGTACCGACACCGACCTCGAAACCGCCGTGGCCAGGGGCAAAGCCTTATTGCCCAGTGCCCGCGTGCTGACCATTGCCGACAGGCCGACTCCCTCCGGGAGTGACGGCTACATCAACGTGGCCGGGAATGGAGCCAACGTGGGGATTACCGCCATCGGCCCCGGTTTTGTGGCGGTTGGCAATGCCGGGCCGGGGCTGTGGCGGGGCGAACTTCTGGTGGATGGCCGGCGCTATGCGCTGGAGGTTCCGGCCCTGGGTTACAGCAGCCTGGAAGTCCCCTCGAGCACGCCCAACGCCCGCATCGTGGGCAACGATGCCCTCACCCTGGACAACGAGGCCCGTTTTAGCAGGCGGCTGGTGCGGGTCGAGGTATCGGGGCGTTCACCCGCCCTCGAGCGCCTCCTGGCCCTGCTGGGAACCAGCCGGGGTAGCCCCGGCGAAATGGCTTTTGAGATTGGGACCCCCCGCCGCGAACCCGGCCGTTTCACCGTCTTTTTTGCTCGAGAGGCCAGCGGACAGGCCACGGTGTGGGATGTGGAGCGCACCCTCCCCTACTTGCGCGGGGCCGAGCTGGTCGGTTACAGCCTGCCAATCCCACCCGCTCCCGCCGCCCCCAACTGGCAACCCCTGGCCATCAGCGAAACCGGGCAGGCCCTGGCCTGGCACCACCCCAGCGGGGTCTACCTACCCCCTGCCGAAAGCCTGCAAAACCTACCCGCCTTTCCGGTATTGCTCTACAACCTGATTGCCCCCAGGGGCGAACTCAGGAGCGGCCTGCTCACCCCCAGCGAAACCTTCCTGCCACGCCCCCGCCCCGACCAACCCCTGCCTCCCACCCTCACCTTGCAACTGGCTCCCTGGCTGGCCCTGTTGGCAACCCTTCTGCTGGCCCTGGAGTTCTACTTCTTCCAGTACCGGGTGGCAAGGGAGCGCCTGGAAACCCTGCCCTCTCCAGCCTGAGCTCTGGGTGTTCAGGGCACTTTTCAGGACTCCGCTAAATACCCAAGGCTCCCCTGGACTTCTTTTACAATCGAGGGGATATGAACCGGGTGTTGTTGGGCGTACGGGGCATGGAGCGCCCCGAACAGGTGGAAAAGGTCTCGGCGGCCATCAAGAAGCTCGAGGGCGTCCAAGGCGTGCAGCCCGCCGATGTGGGGCAGCTCGAGGTCGAGTACGACCCCCAGCAGCTCACCGTAATGGACTTGATCCGGGTGGTGCGCGAACAGGGCTTCCTGGCGGGAATGCTCTAAACCCGCGTGCCGCTGGGCAAAGCAGCCCTTGAGCCGCAGACCCCGGATGGGGTTCAGGCCAGGGTCAGCTTCAGGTACTCCTTGGGCAGGGGTTTGCTCCACAACTCCCCCACACAGCCCTGCCTGGCTCCGCCCATAATCTTCCACAACACCATCACTTTTTCCGAGTCCCACTCGACAAAGGAGCGCAGGTTGCCATCGTGGCCGTCGTACTCGAGGGTGGGCGCACCCAGGAACCTGACCAGGTGGGCCTTCACAGCCTCGTAGAGATGCTCGACCGGCTGTTCGGCATGGACGGTAAATTCGATCAGGCGCAGGGTGCGCTGCTCGGGGGTTGGACCGTCGTCGGGGATGAATTTGGCGTACAGGTCGCATTGCAACCCGCCCAGACACTCTACCCGGTTCCAGACCAGGGTATCGGCAGAGGGACGCCGATCCTCGAAACCCAGTTTGCTGCGGGCCTGCCGATGGGTAGTGCGCCACTCCAGCGTTAGATCCAGGTGCTCCAGATAAAGCCCCTGGCCTAGTTGTTGCCACTTTTCTGCTTGTGAATCGGTCATATGCTGATGGGTCTCCTGGTCATATTTGCTATTGAGGACAGGCTAGGATACGGGCGTGCAGCGCAAGTATTTTGTATAAAACGAGCTTACAGCCATGTTATTAAAAACCCTTGCAATCGTGATTTGAGCTATCGGCGACTGCCCAGATTTTGATGGGCCGACCTATTTTGTGTACCAACAGCGTAAAGACTAAACCCCTCTACTGCCAACTTTGCGCGTGCGGGGCGCGTCGGAGCCTTTACTGCATACCCATCTTTCAACTTACCCGACCGCTGGCTGCATTTTAGGTTGCTCATGATGTACACTGAGTGCGTCTGAGGCAGGGCGCACCCGCCCAGGCATTGAAACCAGCCCCACAACCCAAGCGGCCCGTCCGTTTTCCAGCGTCTTTTTACTCCAAAAAAAGTGGAGTAAACTATTCAGGCTTTGTAAACGGATACCGATGGTTCATTGCTGATAGCCAAGAGCCCTTATCCATAAACGCCCACCGCTGGTTTCATGCCTGACCCACAGCAAAGGAGACCCAGATGGCCTATCGAGACGACTTCAAAACCCGCAAGAGCCTGTCCACCCGCATGGGCGAGGTGTTCTACTACGACATCATGGAGCTGGAAAAGCAAGGCATTGCACCGGTGTCCAAGCTCCCTTTTTCGATTCGAGTGATGCTCGAGAGCCTGCTGCGCAACCACGATGAGTACAAGGTGGCCCGTGAGGACGTAGTCAACCTCGCTAATTGGAAAGCCGACCCCGGCGAGGTCAATGTGCCCCTGATGCTGGCCCGGGTGATCCTGCAAGACTTCACCGGCGTGCCCGCTGTGGTGGATTTGGCCGCCATGCGCGACGCCATCGCCAAACTGGGCGGCGACCCCGAGCAGATTAACCCCGGCGTGCCAGTAGACCTGGTGATAGACCATAGCGTGCAGGTAGACTTCTTCGGCACTTCGTATGCCTTTGCCCAGAACGTGGAGCTCGAGTACCAGCGCAACGAGGAGCGTTACCTGCTGCTGAAGTGGGGCCAGCAGGCGCTCAAGGGCTTCCGCGCAGTGCCTCCGGGAACCGGCATCGTGCACCAGGTGAACCTCGAGTACCTGGCCTCGGTGGTGATGACACAGAAAGGCGAGGATGGGCGGCTCTATGCCTTCCCCGACAGCCTAGTGGGCACCGACTCCCACACCACCATGATCAACGGCCTGGGCGTGCTGGGCTGGGGCGTGGGCGGCATCGAGGCCGAGGCAGTGATGCTGGGCCAGCCCTACTATATGCTGGCCCCCAAGGTCATCGGCTTCAAGCTGACCGGCGAACTGCCCGAGGGGGCTACCGCCACCGACCTGGTGCTGCGCGTGACCGAGATGATCCGCAAGCACGGCGCGGTGGGTAAGTTTGTGGAATTCTACGGCCCTGGCGTGTCCAAGCTGCCCTTGGCCGACCGGGCTACCATTGCCAACATGTCGCCGGAGTACGGCGCGACCATGGGCTTCTTCCCCATAGACGAAGAGACCATCGCCTACCTCAAGCTGACCGGGCGCTCCGACGAGCAGGTAGACCTGGTGGAGAAGTACGCCAAGGCCGCCGGGTTTTGGCGCACCGACGATGCCGCGCCGGTGTATAGCGAGCACTTGGAGCTCGACCTCTCCACCGTGGTGCCCGCCCTGGCTGGCCCCAAGCGCCCCCAGGACCGGGTGAACCTGGGCGATGTGAAGAAGAGCTTCCTCGAGCACCTCACCAAAGACCCCAAGGAGCGCGGCTTTGGCCTTGGGCCCGATAAGCTAGACACCAAGGTAACGGTCAAGCGGGGCCTCGAGGAGTTCGACCTCCAGCACGGCTCGGTGGTGATTGCCGCCATTACCAGCTGCACCAACACCTCCAACCCCAGCGTGATGCTGGGCGCTGGCCTGCTGGCCAAAAAAGCTGTGGAGGCCGGCCTCGACACCCAGCCCTGGGTTAAGAGCAGCCTGGCCCCCGGCTCCAAGGTGGTAACCGAGTACCTGGACGCCGCCGGCCTCACCCCCTTCCTGGAAGCCCTCAAGTTTCACACCGTGGGCTACGGCTGCACCACCTGCATCGGCAACTCTGGGCCGCTGCCCGAAGACATTTCCAAGGCCGTGAAGGAGGGCGACCTGGTGGTGGCCGCGGTGCTCTCGGGCAACCGCAACTTCGAGGGCCGGGTCAACCCCGACGTCAAAGCCAACTACCTAGCCTCCCCCATGCTGGTGGTGGCCTATGCCCTCGCAGGCCGCATGGACATTGACTTCACCAGCGAACCCATCGGCTACGACCCCAACGGAAAGGCCATCCTCCTCAAGGACATCTGGCCCAGCCAGGAGGAGATCCGCCAGGCCGTGCACCGTACCCTCGACGCCGAGATGTTCCGCCGCCAGTACGCCACCGTCTTCGAGGGCGACGAGCGCTGGAAGGCCCTCCCGGCGCCCAGCGGCCAGCTCTACCAGTTCGACCCAAAGTCCACCTACATCCAGAACCCGCCCTTCTTCGAAAACCTGGGCCAAGCCCGCGAGATCGGCGATATCAAGGGGGCCCGGGTGCTGCTGCTCCTGGGCGACTCCATCACCACCGACCACATCTCACCCGCCGGCAACATCTCCAAAAACTCCCCCGCCGCCCGCTACCTGATGGGCCACGGGGTCGAACCCGCCGACTTCAACAGCTACGGCTCCCGCCGCGGCAACCACGAGGTGATGATGCGTGGCACCTTCGCCAACATCCGCATCCGTAACCTGATGCTGGACGGTAAGGAAGGCCCCTACACCAAGAAACTGCCCAAATCCGAGCGCGGAGCCGAGCCCGGCTCGGGCGAGGAGATGTTCGTCTACGACGCCGCCATGCAGTACAAGGCCGAAGGCACGCCCCTTGTAGTTATTGGCGGTATTGAGTACGGCAACGGTAGCAGCCGCGACTGGGCCGCCAAGGGCACGTACTTGCTGGGCGTGAAGGCGGTAATTGCCCAGAGCTTTGAGCGCATCCACCGCAGCAACCTGGTGGGCATGGGGGTACTACCCCTACAGTTCCAGCCCGGCCAGAGCGCGGCCAGCCTGGGCCTCACCGGTTACGAGGTGTTCGATATTCTGGGCCTCGAGGACATCACCCCCGGTAAGGAGCTCACCGTGGTGGCCACCCGCGCCGACGGCAGCCAGGTGAGCTTCCAGGTAAAGGTCCGCATAGACACCTTGGTAGAGGTGGACTACTACAAAAACGGCGGCATTCTGCAAACCGTGCTGAAGAACATGCTGGCCGAGAAACAGAAGGCGTAACGTGCATTTTTAGCGACGGCGGGGGCTTTGGTTCCCGCCGTTGTATTCTTAAGCCGTTATTGTGAAGCCGCGCAGGGTATTGGCAAAATAGCTTTCATACGCATTTCGGCAGTATCGTTCACTTCGGCAAGCCTAAACGATACTACCGAAATGCGTATACAACACCATAAAGCATTTCAACTTCATCACACATAACCAGGCAGGGGTCGGAATACAAATCTCGTGGCTTGAGAATACTGGTATTGCTGTACACGAAGGTATTTTTACTTTCACTGACCTAGCAGACGGCCTCAGAGATGTAGCAAAGTTTGCAGACCATCTATCTAATATGCAAGTGAATTTACCAAGTTGAGCGCCTCATTTGCCCCTGATGGTTGGGGTGACTCGAGCCAACCCCGACCCCTCCGCCGCGCTGGTGGGGTGCGCCTCGAGCCTCTGCTACACTTAACCCATGTTCGAGTTCGCCCAACTCCGCCAAATAGCCCGGCAGAACCGGGTCAAACGGCTCGAGTTGTTCGGCTCGGCAGCACGGGGCGCAGAGCCAAACGACTACGACTTTCTGGTACTGTTCGAGCCAATGGAGCCAATGGAGCCATTGGAACACGGCAGAGCCTATTTCCGGCTCAAGGAAACCCTCGAGTCCGCCCTGGGGAAACCTGTAGATTTGATTGAAATCGAGGCGGTTAAGAACCCCTATTTCCTAAAATCCATTGCCCCAGATCGAATGCTGGTTTATGCCGCTTGATCCCCGAACCTACCTTTTCGACATCCTTTAGGCCGTAGAGGCTATTGAGGAGTTCATCCAAGGCCAGACCTTCGAGTCCTATCAGGCCAGCCGCCTCTTGGCTTCGGCGGTAGAGCGACAGTTGAGCATCGTGGGCGAAGCCATGACCCAACTGCTCAAGCTCGAACCGAACGCCCCCATCACGGCTGCGAAACAGATCATCGCTTTTCGGAATATTCTGATCCATAACTACGCTAGGGTGTTTCCATGGGCTTTATGGTGAACCAGCGCAAGTAACAAGTTTGTAACAGAAACCCAGTAACATGAGCTATCTCAACTGGAGGAGTGTGTTATGGGTTCCATCCCTACTTTGCCGGGCCTCGTATCTACCATGGTCGAAACCCCTCGCCTCAAGATGCACGTGCTGCTGCGGGGCCCTTCCGACGGGATACCGGTGCTCCTGATTCACGGCAACGCCAGCAGCAATACCTTCTGGGAAGAAACCATGCTGGCCCTGCCCCTTGGCTACCGTGCCATCGCGCCCGACCTGCGCGGCTACGGCGACACCGAGGACAAACCCATTGACGCCACCCAGGGCTGCATGGACTGGGTAGACGACCTGCTCAATCTGATGGATCTGATGGGCTATGCCCGCTTTCACGTGGCAGGCCACTCGCTGGGCGGCAGCGTGGTCTGGGCTATGCTGGCGGCGGCCCCCGAGCGCATCTACACCGCCACCGTCATCGCGCCGGGCTCTCCTTTTGGCTTTGGCGGCACCAAAGACCCCCAAGGCACCCCC
>NZ_JBBINI010000050.1:0-11486 GCF_037443965.1 Meiothermus sp. | reverse complement strand
CCGGAGCAAGAAATGCTGTCCTCGAGCGATAGAGGACTGAAATAGCCTGCCCCGCGAGATTGGGCGCGGGTGTATGTAGCCAAGAAATGCTGTCCTCGAGCGATAGAGGACTGAAATTCATTTCTATTTGCGTACACCGTGGCGCAGACGCCAAGAAATGCTGTCCTCGAGCGATAGAGGACTGAAATTTTTCCTATCAGATGGAGTAGCACCTAACCCGACTACAAGAAATGCTGTCCTCGAGCGATAGAGGACTGAAATTCTATACGGTGGGCGCTGACATTCGAGGAATACGAACAAGAAATGCTGTCCTCGAGCGATAGAGGACTGAAAGGCGCGGTTTGCGGTATGGTAAACCATATGTTTCGCTCGAGCCGCACCCCCACCGGAGGAGGGGTTTTTTTGGAGATGGACAGGGCCAAGGCCGAGGCCCGCGCCCAGGGCCTCGAGGTGGTGGATCTCTCGATTGGGGCTTCCGATCTGCCCCCGCCCCCAGAGGCCTTGGAGGCCCTCAAACAGGCCATAGACGACCCCTCGAGCTACGGCTACTGCCTCAAGTCGGGCACCCTGCCCTTCCTCGAGGCCGCCACCGACTGGTACTTCCGGCGCTACGGGGTGCAGCTCGACCCCCGGCGCGAGGCCCTGAGCTTGATTGGCTCGCAGGAGGGGCTGGCCCATCTGCTGATGGCCGTGGCCGACCCCGGCGAGGTTCTGCTGATGTGCGATGTGGCCTACCCCTCCTATTTTGGAGCGGCTAAAGTGGCGGGCCTCGAGGTTCACCAGATGCCGCTGGGCGAGCACCTGCTGCCCGACCTGTGGGCTGTGCCGGAGGCGGCGGCCCGGCGGGCTAAGGCGCTGCTGCTCAACTACCCCAACAACCCCACCGCGGCCCTGGCCTCGGAGGAATTTTTTGCGGAGGCGCTCGAGTTCTGCCGCCACTACGACCTGTTGCTCATCCACGACAACCCCTACCTCGACCAGGCCCTGAAACCCACCCCCTCGCCCCTGGCCCTGCCGGGAGGGCGGGAGCGGGTGGTGGAACTTTTTAGTTTCTCCAAAAGCTACCACCTGGCCGGTTTCCGGCTGGGCTTTGCCCTGGGCAACGCCGAGGCCATCGCTAGCCTGGAAGCCCTCAAAGCCCCCATCGACTTCAACCAGTACCTAGGCATCCTGCGCATGGGCATGGCCGCGCTGGCCGTACCCCAGGCCCGCCTGCAGACCGACGCCCAGACCTGGGCCCGCCGCCGGGTAGCCATGGTGGAGGCCCTGGCCCAGCAAGGTTGGACGGTGCCGCTCCCCGAGGCCGGGATGTATTTGTGGGCCCGGCTGCCCTCCAGCCTGGCCCTGGACGACCTGGCCTTTGCCAAGGCCCTGGTGGCCCAGACCGGGGTGGCCCTGTCGCCGGGGCGGGCCTTTGGGCCGGGTGGGGTGGGGTACGTGCGCTTTGCCCTGGTGCAGCCCGAGGCGGTGTTGCGCCGGGCGGCCCAGCAGATCGGAGCCTTTATGCGCAGTGTGATTGCAGATTGAAGCAGCTAAACCTGAACGCCCAGGGGCCCGCCCAGCAGTTGCATAGCAGCCTCCTCGGGGGTGAGTTCGCCCCTGGCTACTCGGGCGATGAGGGGCTGGCCCTCCTGGGTCTTGCGGCGGCCCCACTCCTGGATCACGCTCTCCACCTCGAAGCGGGCGCGCTCGAGCCGGTGGGCCTCGAGCAGGTGGTGTTGCTGCAAATGCTGGTAGTGGGCCTCGAGGGCCTCGAACAGCTCCGGGAGGCCCTCGGCCTTGGGGGCGATGGCGGTGAGTACGGGCGGCTTCCAGCCTGCCGGGCGAGGGGCGGCCAACTCCAGGGTGGTTTTGAGCTCCTGCACGATGCGCTCACCGCCGGGCAGGTCGAACTTGTTGACCACGAACACGTCGGCAATCTCCATCACCCCGGCCTTGAAGGCCTGCACCGCGTCACCGGCGGCGGGGGTCAGGATCAGCACGGTGGTGTCGGCCACGCGGGCGATGTCCACCTCGCTCTGCCCCACCCCGACCGTCTCCACGAAGATGCGGTCGAAGCCAAAGGCCTCCAGAAGCGCCAGGCTGGCCACAGTGGCCCCGGCCAGGCCGCCCAAGGCCCCCCGGCTGGCCAGCGAGCGGATGTAGACCTGCTTGTCCTGGTGGTGGCGCATCATGCGGATGCGGTCGCCCAGGATGGCCCCGCCGGTGAAGGGGCTGCTGGGGTCCACCGCCAGCACCGCCACCCGCTCCCCCCGCCTGCGGGCCTCCTCGATCAGGCGGTCGGTAAGGGTGCTTTTGCCGGCCCCCGGGCTGCCGGTCAGGCCCACCACCTTAGCCTGGCCGCGCCCGCGCAGTTGGCGCAGCAGGGCCTGCCCCTCGGGGTAGCCCGACTCCACCAGGGTGATGGCCCGGGCCAAAGCCCGCACGTCCTGGGCCAGAAAACGCTCGTAGAGGTTCATAGCGTCAGTCTATCGCGGTTCTGGCTTGTTTTGTCCCTGACGCTCCGTTGGGTAGCACAGGGCCCAGAGGGAGGGAACGCTACCCCACCTCGAAAATCCCCTCGATTTCCACACTGCTGCTGAAGGGCAGTTGGGCCATGCCCACTGCCGAACGGGCATGCTTGCCTTTGTCGCCAAACACTTCCAACAGCAGATCCGAGGCCCCATTGATGACCTTGGGCTGCTCTTCAAAGTCGGGCATGGAGTTGACCATCCCCAGCAGCTTGACCACCCGATGAACCCTGTCCAGGTCGCTTACTGCGTCCTTCAGCACTGCAATCAGGCGGATCGCGACTTCGCGGGCTGCATGGTAGCCCTGCTCGGTGCTCACCTCGCGGCCTAGCTTGCCTTTGAGACTGGAAACCTGCCCCGACACAAACACCAAGTGGCCGCTTCGCACCCAGGGCACAAAGCTAAACATGGGGGGTTTGACCTCGGGCAACACGATGCCAAGCTGCTGTAGGCGCTGTTCAACCTGCATGGGGCCTCCTTAGGGCTGTACGAAGACCGGAATTTGGGCATGGTTGAGAATCCATCGCGTGACCGAGCCAAAAAAGCCGCCAGCCCGGCTGCGTCCCACGAATAGGGCATCGGCCTGGTGCTCGTGGGCAAAGCCCAGCAAGGCGGCGGCAGGCGACTGGTCGGTGGAGAGCACCTTGGCCTCGAGGCGGCCTTCTAGGGCCAGGGGCAAGGCGTTGATGGACTGGTTGATCCGCTCGAGTTCATCTGCATCTCCCACGTGCAGCACAGTGATTTTGCCCCCGCTGGCCTCGGCGATGTGGTGGGCCAGCCGCAACACCCGCTCGGAGCCTGGCGTGGGGCTCCAACCCACCAGTAGATGCGAGAGGCCCTGCGGTTCGGCTTCTTTGGACACGGCGGCAACAGGCTTGGTACTCTGGGCAATCACCCGCTCGGTGGTGGTGCCCAGTAAGCGATCCATCAGACTGTCCTCGCCATGGGTGCCCATCACCACTAGGTCATGGCTGGCGGCATGGTGGAGGATGACCGGGATGGGTTTGCGCGGCTCGAGCACGGTTTGAGCTTTGGCATCCAAAGCCGCCAGTTGCCGCCCCATCCACACCGACCAGGCTTGCTCGGCCTCATCGAAGATTTTTTCAGTTTGTGTGTCGAAGAAGTGGGCCGGGCTGGCGTAACGTGGCTCGGTGGCATGCAGGATGGTGAGCGAACCCCCGGTCAGGTCGCGCAGTTTCTGGGCCAGCTCGAGGGCCTTCCGCGAAGCAGGGGAAAAATCGGTGGGGTGGAGAATCTTCATGCAGTCACCCAGAGACTGTACTTCACAGGAGCGCAATACAGGCCACTTCGACCTTCACGTCCCGTGGGAGGCGGGCCACCTGCACGGTGGCCCGGGCCGGAAAGGGCTCGCGCACGTACTCGGCATAGACTTTGTTGAACACCGGGAAGTCACCCATGTCGGCCAGGTAGCAGGTGGTCTGCACTATCTTGGCATACGAGCTTCCGGCGGCCTCGAGCACCGCCCCTAAGTTTTTCATGACCTGATGGGTCTGGGCCTCCACATCCCCCGCGACCAGCTCGCCGGAAGGGGTGAGGGGAATCTGACCCGAGCAAAACACCAGCCCACCCGCCGCGATAGCCTGGCTGTAGGGACCGATGGCCTGAGGGGCTTGATCGGTTTGCACACGCTGCTGACTCATGCCCACAGCTTATACCAAAGCTGGCCCGATCGGCGCTGGGCTTTTTCACCCTCAACCACCGGGCGATGGAGCTCTCCATCAGACTTGTGAATCGGCAGCTCACAGCGACACGCCTTGGGTAGAAAACTGCCAAGCTTGTCGGCGCAGGGGTTGGTTGAGCCGGTCGAAGCCGACCCTTTCGCCCCATGGAACGGCAGGGTCGAGCCTGTGATGAAGCAACTCAAAAACCTTGGGTGGGCTGCGAAGCCGGGGTGGGTGGGGGTGCGATGGTGGTTTTGGGCTGCTGAACCTCGAGGCCCAGGTAGGCCAGGGGGGTGTTGGACTCGAGGTCGGCGGCCATCATCAAAAAGTCCACCTCCTCCAAGGTCCACAGGTGAACCCCGCTGGACTGGGCAAGCTCCCGAAGCAATGGGCTGTACTGTCCGTTTAGGGCAATCAGGAGGCTTCTGTCCGCGCGATGGGTCTGCTGGGCTGCCCATACGGTCTGCAAGGCCCCTTCGTGGCTGGGGGTGTGGGCTTCTATTTGAATCAAGTAGCGCACACCCGTGGGCGATTGGGCGATGGCATGGCCCTGGTCGGGGGTGAGCGAGGCTACCCAGTGGGGGCAGCGGTTCAGCAAACCGGCCACATAGCGCAGAAAACCTTTCAGATTGACGCTGGGCAGAGCATCCGTTGGCTGCATAGGTATCCTTTGAATCATCATGCTAGTGTCTGGTTGTAGAAGCAAGTGAAGTTTGTACTCATATATGGCTTATAGCCCTTTTAGGATGGGGTTCATTTATTTCTCATCCAGTTGTTGTGCGGGCCTGTGGATAACTCTGTGGATAACCTGCGGTTTCCTGTGGATAACTTTGTGGGTATCTGGGTGTTTCTCATACAGAGAAGTTTGATTTTCTCGATTCTGAGGCGATTTTGTCCACACCCGGAATTGTGAAACGATTGTCAATTTATGCGCTTTGTATTAGAGCTCCTTGACCCAGAACACCATCGGCTTGGCGGATGGCTGTGGCTGGCCGAGGTCTTGCCAGGAAAAGTGGCAAACCAGGTCTGGGCGCTTGGAAAACCCGCGTCGCTGCCAGAAAGCATCCAGCGGGGCGTAATCGGCGGGCTTGAGGGGATGATTTGCGGGTCGTTCGACAGCGCAAAACGTTACCAAGCGATAGCCGAGCGCCAGGGCCCTGGCCTCCCGGTGACGGAAAAACGCCACCCCCAGTCCCTGTCCCCGGTAGGCCGGTTCCAGCACCGACTCGCCGAAGTAGTACCACTCGGCAGGGTCCAGTCCAGCCTGGGTGAAGGGGGTCTGGAACTCGGCCTCGGCCTGTGCGAGCGGTAGGGCGGTGGAGGCGCCCACTACACGCTCCTTGTCCCGCACCACCACCAGGGTGCTTTCGGGAAGTTCCAGGAATTTGGCCAGGTAGTGCTGTTCGTACTCGAGGTTCCCCTCGTACAGATAGGGCCACTCGCGGAAAACCGCCATGCGCAGGCGGGCCAGCTCGGGGATCCAAGGGGCGACTGCGGAGCCCCAGAGCACTTCCACATGCAGGCTCATGGCTTCCAGGATACAAAATCGCGGCTCGAGGCTTTCCCCCGGTACAATTGGACGCATGATACTTACCGGCGAACCGCCCGCCCACGCCTTACTGATTGATAGCCGCTCACCTGCCGAGTATGCCCAGGGGCACCTGGAAGGTGCGCTCAATATAGACCTGTCGGGCTTTCGCGCGCGCTTACGCAGCGAGGAGGAGTTAGAGCAGCTCGAGCAGGCCTTGGCCGACCTCAATGGCCGCATTGGGGCCGGCTCCCACTGCCCGGTGGTGGTCTACGACACCGGTCTCAATACCCGCCTGACCAAAACGGCCTTCATGCTGGCCCTGGGGGGGCTGGAGGTGTACCTGTGGCCGCAGGGGTGGGAGTCGCGGGCCACCCAGCAGACCCCAGCCCAGCCCAAAGCGGGCGAACCCTGGGCAAAGCTCAACCGCCAGATGCTGCTTACCGCGGATGAGATTCTGGCCGCGTCCAACCGACTTCTGCTGGACGTGCGCGAACCCCACGAGTTTGCCATAACCCGGATTCCCGGCGCAAAAAACATCCCCCTGGGCGCTTTTGGGCCGGACAACGCAGGGGCCCTGGGTCTACAGGCCGGCCAGGAGGTAGGGGTGCACTGCCGCAGCGGTGCGCGCAGTGCCACCGCATTCTGGCTTCTGCGGCAGCAGGGGGTGCAGGCCCGCAACTACCTGGGCAGCATGCTCGAGTGGGAGGCCGAGGCCGACCTGCCGGTGGAGCGGTCCTGAGGGGGAGTTGGGGCTCCCGCCCAATTTGCCTGTAGGCTGTAGGGCATGAAAGTATATGGTTTGGCGGTAGGCCCCTTGCAGGAAAATACCTACCTGCTGGTAGGCAAGGATGGACGGGGTGCCCTCGTAGATCCCGGCGACGAGCCCGAGCGCATCCTGGCCGAGGTGCAGCGGGTGGGCCTTAATCCTGAGGCAATTCTCCTGACCCACGCCCATTTCGACCACGTGGGGGCGGTGGCTTCCCTGGTCGAGACCCTGAATTTGCCGGTCTACCTGCACCCAGCCGACTTGCCGCTCTACCGCAGCGCCGCCCAGAGCGCGGCCCGCTGGGGGCTTTTCATTCCCCAACCCCCAGAACCTGTCCAGCCATTGGCCGAGGGGCAAATTCTGGATTTTGGTCTGGGCCTGGAGGTGTTGTTTCTGCCCGGCCATGCGCCGGGGCACGTGGGTTTCTACCAAACCGGTCATCTGGTGAGTGGGGATGTGCTCTTTCGGGGTGGAATTGGCCGCTACGATCTGCCGGGTTGCGACCCTCAAGCCCTGTTTGCTTCCTTGAAAAAAATCACCCAGTTGCCACCCCAGACGGTGGTATACCCCGGTCATGGCCCCCTTACCACCCTTGCCCAAGAAATCGCCAGCAACCCCTATCTTATGGGCTAAATTCCCGACTCGGCCTCCAGACCCCCGACCCGAGGCCCGGTGGGGGATGTTAGACTATGTGTGTGAGTGACCCGTTGGCCGAGTTGAACCGCTTACAGGAACGCGACCTCGAGCTTGACCACATCCGCGAAGATCAATCCCACATACCTGTGGAGCTGGGGCAAGCCCGGGTGCAGTTCAAGGAGTTGGAAAATCAGCTCGGCGGCCTGCAAGACCAGTTGCGCGAGGTGCGCATGGCCTACCATAAGGCCGACCTCGAGCTGCAAGATCTCAAAGGCAAGTACGGAAAAGCCAAACAAGCCCAGTCCCAGGCCCAAAGCGCCAAGGAGCAGACCCAGTACGGCGAGCAGATGCGCCAGCTCGAAGACCGCATCGAAGAGATTGAGGGCAACGACAAGAAAAACATTGTGGGGGAGATACTTCCCCTAATGCAACAGATGGACGAGTTGGAAAAAGAGATCGAGGGCGTTAGGGCCCGTCAGGAGGAGGCCAGGGCCCGGCTCGAGGAGTTGGAAACGGCCAACCGGCAGCGGGTGGAGGACCTCGAGGCCACCTACCAGTCCAAAAAGGCCGACCGCGACCAGTTGGCGGCTACCATCCCGGCCCCAGTAGTCAAGGAGTATGAGTCCATCCGCAAGGCCCGCAAAGGTACAGGCCTGGCCAAAATGGCTAAAACCAGCAACGGCTACCGCTGCACGGCCTGCAACGTGCAGCTCCCCATGCACGTGGCCCAGCAGATCCACCAAGCCCAAAAGGTGGTGCGCTGCCCCTCCTGTGGGCGCATTCTGTGGAAGGGTGAGTAGGTTGCGCAGAGACAAACGCTGCACTCAGCTTTGTTACCTGCCAGACGCAGCTCATAAGATCGGCAAGAGACGCGCCCTCGAGGATTATGTGGGAGGGTAACCTGTGCCCTGGAGAAACCCCTTTTTTCCCCTACGGATGGGGATGGTGTCCTCTCTGCTCTACTCAACTCCCGGTCTGGCAGCTTGCAACTGTACCCGTTCGGAAAAAATACTGACCTACTGGTTTGTGGCCGGGCTTTTGCTGTTGGCCTTCCTGGTCATCTTCTGGATGATGCGCAAGCAGGCGAAGGAGGCCGGTCAGAACGCATCTGCACTGCAAGAGATTCCCCATTCCCCCTATCGTGTTACTGCCAATTTCCAGGTCTACGACCTGCGTACCCGTGAGGTTGTCTACCGAGCCAGAAGCCGCCCGGAAGCGCTGGGCTGGGTGGAGCGAACCCTGCAGTTGAACCCACCTGCCCAAGACCGGTAGCGTAGAGCCGTGCCCTATACCCCCATTCTCGCGACCCTGGGCTACGTGCTTTCGCCCGATGGCAAAGAGGTGTTGCTCATTCACCGCAACGCTCGCCCCGACGACCCCGCTTTTGGCAAGTACAACGGGCTGGGGGGCAAGCTCGAGCCCGCCGAAGATGTAGCCGCCGGTATGCGCCGGGAAATTCGCGAAGAAACGGGCCTCGAGGCCCATCAGCTCATCCTGCGCGGAACCCTCTCCTGGCCGGGCTTTGGTAAAAACGGGGAAGACTGGTTTGGCTTTATTTTTGTGATTCCCCGGTGGTCGGGCACACCCCTAAAGTCCAACCCCGAAGGAAGCTTGGAATGGGTTTCCATCGAAAGAATGTTGCGCCTAGAACTTCCTCTGTGGCCAGGCGATAAGCACTTTTTGCCCCTGGTTTTCGATACCGATCCGCGCCCCTTCCACGGGGTGATGCCCTACGAAAGTGGCCAGCCGGTATCCTGGTCGTTCACTCGATGATGGCCACGTGCAGTGAGCAATTACCCTAGACAACGGCCGGGGTATGATATATAACTTTCATAGAATTGATAAAATATATGAAACCTTTTTTTCATTCCAACCCTTCTGTCAGGACGTTTACATGCCGCTCTCTAAGCCCTCACCCCAGCCAGAAATCTCTGTTCTCAAGCGGATTCAGGCTATTCGGACCGAGGTGGGTGAGAGTTCTTCGCGGCTGATTGACTACATCGTGGGCAGCCCCAGAACGGTGCTTAGTCAGTCCATCACCGAGTTGGCCGAGGCGGCGGGCTCGAGCGAGCCCACCGCGGTGCGGCTGTTCCGGCGGGCGGGGTTTCGCAGCTTCCAGGACTTTAAGATTCGCCTCGCCCAGAGCTTAGTTCCTGGCGTGAGCAGCCTCAACCCCGAAATTGCGCCTCACGACACCGCCTTGCAGGTGTTGGAGAAGGTGTTCGCAACCTCGCAAATTACCTTGCGGGAAACCCTCGCGCACACCGACGAGGAAGTGCTCGAGCGGGTGGTGGTGGCGCTGCTGGGTGCACGAAAAATCGAGGTGGTGGGCTGCGGGGTCAGCGGCATCGTGGCGCTGGATACCGCGCATAAGCTTAGCCGACTGGGCTTGGTGTCTCGAGCACACAACGACCCCTACTTTGCCGCTCAGGTGTGTGCGCTGGCTGGCCCTGGCGACGTGGTGCTGGCGATCTCCCATACTGGCTCTACCCGCGACGTGCTGGACGCGGTGGAACTGGCTAGAGACAGCGGTGCCACCGTGATCGCGCTCACCGGGCTCAAGCGCTCCCCGCTCACCCAGCTTGCCGATCTGACCCTGCGCACCTCGAGCCCCGAGTCGAGCTACCGCAGCGAGGCGATTGCCTCTCGAATTGCTCAACTGTGCATGGTGGATGCCCTGTGCGTGACCCTGCACTTGAGACTCGAGCCCCTCTCGAGCGAGCGGCTGCGCAAGACCCGTGAAGCCCTCAAGGAAAAGCGTCTATAAGGAGGAAGTGATGAAGCGTATGTTTGGTTTAGGTTGATAGGCAGTTTGGCTCTGGCCCAAAACTTTAATTAGAAACGAGCCTTCGCCCAACTTCGGCAAAAAGACGCGCTCAAAATCCTGCTGCAGCCTGAATAGGAAGACCCATGAAGATCGGATTTGTCGGACTCGGAAGAATGGGCGGCAACATGTCCCGGCGGCTGATACGCCATGGTATCGAAGTGGTGGGTTTCGATCAAAACCCTGCCGTGCCTCAGAGCATCGAAGGTCTGATTGGCGCAGGCTCACTCTTTGCCCTTTGCTCCATGCTCACCCCCCCGCGCACCGTCTGGCTGATGCTACCCGCTGGAGAAGTCAGCGAAAACACCTTAGCCCAACTTACCTCCCTTTTGTCGCCTGGCGACCTAGTGGTGGATGGAGGCAACGCCTACTACAAAGACTCGCAGCGCCGGGCCAAAATGCTGGACGAGCGGGGCATCGGGTTCGCCGACGTGGGGGTCTCGGGCGGGGTGTGGGGCTTCGAAAACGGCTACGGGCTGATGTTTGGGGGTTCGGCGGAAGTCGCCGAGCGCCTGAAACCTGTGTTGCAGGCCTTGGCCCCCACACCTGACACCGGATGGGTGCATGCGGGGCCGGTGGGGGCAGGGCACTTTGCTAAGATGGTGCATAACGGTATCGAATACGGCATGATGCAGGCTTTGGCCGAAGGGCTGAACCTGCTGCGCAAGAAAAAGGAGTTTGGTTTCGATCTGGCGCAGCTTACGGAAGCCTGGCGGCACGGCACGGTGATTCGCAGCTGGCTGTTGGACTTGACCGCGCAGTACCTGGCATCCGACCAGAACCTGGAGGGCATCGCTCCGGTGGTAGCGGACTCGGGGGAGGGCCGTTGGACGGTGCTAGAAGCGGTGGAGCTGGGCGTACCGATTCCGGTAATTACCCAGTCGCTCTTTACCCGCTTCGAAAGCCAAGATGAAGAAGACTACAACGAGCGTCTGCTGGCAGTGATGCGCAAAATGTTCGGCGGACATTCGGTTGTAGAAGCCGAGTAATTTACAGGCGCACCTGGCAGGCCAGCCACAGCACGTTGCTGGACTGTATTGGCCTGGGGCTCGCAGCCCAACCCAGCGTCACCAGCCGCCCCACCTCCAGTCAGGTAGTACGACATCCGTAGCCTTTACCAAGGCGGGGTCTCAAGATAGGCAGGAGGTACCGATGGGACGAATGCCGAAAGCCACGGCTGCTTTGCGAATGCTTCTGTTGCCATTCCACGAGAGATCGAGCCATTGCCTAGCCCACGACGCTGGCCCCAGCGTGGCGACCACAGTCCCCCGAATTTTTCGGCCACCGCACGACTAAACCTATTAATGCCATCTCATGTTGATTCTTAGGAGCTATGCTATCCTACCGTTACGTCGCCGCGTTGCTTTACGGTTATTTGTCACATTTTCGGGAGTTTGGGTTCTTATGATTCCTTCGTGTGCTACTTGACCTACCCCAGGGGATGTAAAAAAGAGGGGGTGCTATGGAAACCCACAGAGAGCACCCCCTGTACTATCTTGACGCAGAAACCCTCCTGGTGGCTACCTACGTCTGGGTG
>NZ_JBBINI010000049.1:0-11829 GCF_037443965.1 Meiothermus sp. | reverse complement strand
GGACGCAGTCAGAGGTGAAGGATTCAAGCCGACCGAAGGGAGTAAAAAAGCATTTCGGTAGTATCGTTTAGGCTTGTCAAAGTGAACGATACTACCGAAATGCGTATCAGACCCCAATCTGCTGGGCTCAGTACTGGGCTTCAACCTGGGCGTGAAGCAGGTCAACTGGTGTTTGTGATTCCGGTATTCCTGCTGCTGGTGGCCGTTCGCCGGATTTCTTAGGAAGCCGGGGTGCGCTGGACGGTTTCGGCGGCTACGGTGGCCGCAGGTTTGTACTGGTTTGTGGAGCGGGCTTTTTTGGGGGCCTAGAGCCATGGGCCTCCTGCTGCGTTGGCGGTAGGAGGTTTTTGTTTGGAGATGGATGGCCTGGAGTGAGCAGTTTTTGAACTGGTGAACGAACAACTCTAGCGGCTATAACTACCCCTGCTAAGGGAGACCTGAGCAAGGAGGAGACCTCTATGAAACAAGACCGCCGCAATGCCCTCAAGCAACTCACCGCTGCCGGACTCGGACTGGCCCTTACGGGCAAAGTCAGCACCGCTCTGGCTCAAACCAACATCAAGCCCGCCTTCGGCAGCCGCGCTGCTTTGGCCAACAGTGTGTGGTTCAACGGGGCTTTGTTCAGTGTACTGGCCGACAAGAAAACCACCGGTGGCTCCTACGCCCTGATGGAAGTACGGATACGCCAGGGCTTTGAGGCCCCGCCCCACGTGCACAATGGCGAAGACGAAATCTTCTTTATCCAAGAAGGCGAAGTCACCTTCACTTCGGGCAACGTCGTGACTGAAGCCAAGGTGGGCGACCATGTGTTCCAGCCCAAGGGTGTGCCACACTCCTTCAAGCTCAAAACCCCCACGGCCCGGATGTTGGTGATCTTCACACCGGGGGGCCTCGAGGAAGCCTACCGCCGTTTGGGTGTGCCCGCGCAACAGCTCGAGCTGCCCGCTCCCCCTACGGCTGCCCCCACGCCTGAGCAGCTTGCAACCGTAGCCAAAGTTTTTGGCGAGTATGGCTTTGTGTTGTTACCCCGTTAGTGGGTCTGGGAAATAAGCAACCCCTGGTACCAGATGAGGAGAAGCGCGATGGCATGGTCGGGAAAAGTCCTGCACGACCCCCAAACCGGGGTGCAAATCAAGGTGCTGCAAACCGCCCGAGAGAGCCTGGGTAAACGTTTTGAAGTGGAGATTGCCTACCCAGTGGGTACGGGCAAGGAAGGCCAGCGGCCCCACTTCCACACCCGCTTCGACGAGCAGTTCGAGGTGATCGCGGGCACGGCGGCCTATGAGATCAACGGGATGCGGAAGGTCGCGGCAGTAGGAACCCGTTTCTCCATCCACCGCAACCAGCCCCACCTCAACCCCTATAACGCGGGGAAGGATACGTTGCGGATTCGCCAATGGGTCGAGTTGCCACAGCCAGATCGGCGGATGCTCGAGGCCTTCGAGGATTTCATCGAAACCGGTTTTGGCCTGGCCGCAGAGGGTAAGCACCCCAGCTTCTTGCAAACCGTGGTGTTGTTTCGAGCCCTTCAACCCGGTTCCTACGTGGCAGGGATTCCCATCCCGGTACAGCGGGTGCTGTTTGGAGCCTTGGCGGCACTCGGACGTGCCTTGGGCTACCAGACCCGCTATCCCCGCTTTGCTAGCCCCGAGCCTGCACCCCAGCAGGGCTTGGCCCACGAGTACCACTTCTTCGACCACTGGCTGATCCCCGCTCCCCTCGAGCAGGTTTGGGACAGCATCACCCAAACCGAGCACTACACAAAGTGGTGGGGTGCGGTCTACGACCAAGTGGAAAAACTCGGCGAGGGTAACGCCGACGGAGTGGGAGCCAAGACTCGAGTGCGCGTACACGGCCCACTGCCTTACCGGCTGGGCTTTGTGGTGGAGAGCGTGCGGATAAACAAGCCCCATGTGCTCGAGGTGCGCTCGAGGGGCGACCTGATCGGCACTGGGGTTTGGCGCTTGAAGAGCGTTTTGGGCGGAACCGAGGTCAGCTACGACTGGCGGCCCAGGGCCGAGTTTGCGCTGGTGCGGCTGCTCTCTCCGCTGCTCAAACCGCTCTTCCGCTACAACCACGACTGGTGTATGCAACAAGGCGAGATTGGACTGCGTAAGTGGCTGGCCCAGCCGGAACGGCAGATCAAACCAAGGCAGGCCTAAAAGGTGAGCAGTTTTTGGTCTGGAAAATGAACAGCACGGGGGGGGCAAACTCTTCTCGTACCAAAAAGGAGGCCGAGATGAAGGAAGATAGCGAGCAAGCCTTTTTACGACTTAGGGACGAGGGAAAGCCCTTGCACATCTTAGGGCATTCGGTGTGCGCGATTCTTCCACCGCCCGGCGAACAACGCTAGCCAGAAAGGAGCAAGATGAATAAGCACGTAGAAACCCTACGCAAGGCCCATGAAGCGTTTAGCCGCCATAAGGTGGACGAGGCCGTCCAGGTGATGGCGGAGGGCGGCACGATGGTAGATCACGGTCGGGGGAAGACTTACCACGGTCGTGCTGATTTTTTTAACATGTTGAGCGGTTTTGTACAGATGTCCTCGAACATCAAAATTGTGGATGCTCGCTACATCGAAGCCGGCGATTGGGTAACGGCGCAGTTTCGGGCGGTCGGAACCCAGGATGGCCCCATGGCCGGTACACCCTTTGGGCCGAGTCACAAGCCCTTTTCGTTGGATGTGTGCGAAGTCTGGCGCTTTGGGGCGGACGGGCTTGCCCTCGAGGGGCACAACTACTCCGACGGTTTTGGTTTGTTGATGCAACTTGGACACCTCCAAGCTCCCCCGTAGGTGAGGGCTTGCTGCTCGAGGGAGTTGCCCATGTATAGCCAGCCCAAGGCTCCAACAACCCGCCCCGACGACGAGCTGTTCCCCTGCTCGAGCGAGTGCTTCCGGCGCGGGCGCAAACGCAAATCAGGGCGGCGCAACTTTTCTCAGCCAGCCCCCAAGGAGAGCATTATGAATCCATCCAACAAAGCTGTGCTCGAGCAGTTCAACCAGGCCATGGGCCAGTTTTGGCAGTCCGGTGACAGCAACCTCTTCGACCAAGTGATCGCCGAGGATTGCGCCTTCCACCAGCCGGACATCCCGCCCACCGGCAAACGGGTGCAAATCAAGGTAATGGATGTGATCCGGCTCGAGGAGGGTCGCTTTACCGAGCACTGGGGCATCGTGGATCAGGTCGGTCTGATGCAGCAACTGGGTGTAATTCCCTAGCCCGTTTGAGGAGAATCGTATGAATCACGTCCAAACCGTTCAGCAGATTTACGCCGACTTTGGCCTCGGTAACGTGGCGGGCATCCTAGATGTGGTAAACCCCTTTTTAGGCTCGAGGGCGGTAAGATTGCCTCCTGCTTGGGCCAGATGGATCGGCTCGAGGTGATGCAACAACTGGGTATGAGGCTGGTCAAGGCGGAATGATGTACCGTGAACAGTTTTTGAACTGGCATTCGGGCACAGGTTGGGTGCAAGCTGTACCCTAGGAGAACCTTATGGCCTACCCCGTGCCTGAAATCACCTCGCGCTACAGCATCCGCGACTATATCCTGACCCTCGACCCGGTAAAAGATCACCAGCAGATTTGCTACCTCAGCAGTTGCTACGACTTCCCTTGGGATTTCACCCGTGCCCTCGAGTTCGCCCTCTTCCGCACCTTCGGGGTAGCCAAGGGTACGCCGCTGTTGCAGCAGACCGGCGAGTTTATTCGCCGCACGCGCAAGCGCTACGACGACACCGTGCTGATATTGGGTGAGATCCTGGAAAACGGCTACGACAGCCCCCGTGGCAAGGCCGCCCTGCGCCGCATGAACCAGCAGCACGCCCGCTACTCCATTGGCAACGACGAGTACCTCTATACCCTCTCGACCTTTGTGCTGGAACCCATCCGCTGGATGGAGCGCTTCGGCTGGCGACCCTACACGAACCACGAAAAAACTGCCGCGTTTACCTACTGGCTCGAGATGGGCAAGCGCATGAACATCCGGGACTTGCCCAACACATTGGAGGAGATGGAGCGCTTCAACGTCCAGTTCGAGCGCGAGCACTTTCGCTACACGCCCTCCAATGAGGCCATCGCCACCCCCACTCGAGACCTGCTGCTTTCGATGTACCTGCCACGCTGGCTGTGGCCGGTGGGCAAGCCCTTTGTGTACGCCCTGATTGATGAGCCGCTGCTACGAGCCGTGGGTTTTCCCAATCCACCGGCCTGGCTGCGCCGCGTAGTTGAGGGCGGCTTGCGCCTCAAAGCCAGGATTCAACGCCTATGGGCCCCACGCAAGCGACCCTACTTGTTCACTGCGGCCCGGTATCCCAGCTACCCAGGGGGCTATCAGATCGAGCAACTGGGCGCAGACCGAGGGTAGGCCCTCACCTAGAGGTAGCACGGTGAAGCCACCCCCAGCCCACAATGGCCTGCTCAAAGCAAGCTCATGGTCTTAAAGTCACCCCCCAGCACCTGGCGCGGATTGGCCGCAATCCACTGGAGCGCAGTGGCGTAGACGTTGCGGAAGTCGGTCTGGTATTTGAGGGCGTTGAGTTCTAAATCTTCCAGATCCGGCTCGCTACCGAATAGCCCGCCCTTAACGCCGCCGCCCAGCACGAACATCAGCCCGCCCTCGCCGTGGTCGGTGCCAAAGGAAGCGTTTTCGGCCACCTGCCGCCCAAACTCACTGAACACCATCAGCATCACATCTTTGTCGCGGCCAATAGCCTTCATGTCGGCGCGGAAGGCCGCCACGGCCTGGGCCACGTAGCCCAGCAGCTCGGCCTGGCGGGGGGGTTGTCCGGCGTGGGTATCCCAGCCGCCCAGGGTGGTGTAGTAGACGCTGCTGCCCAGTCCCCCTGCAATCATGCGGGCAATATCGCCCATGCTACGGCCAAAGGCATTGTCGGGGTACTGGGCGCGGTTCTTGACCTCGCGCAACTGCCCTACTTTGTCGAGGGCCCCGCGCAGCGAAAGCATGGCCTGGCGTACTTCTTCAGCCGTGCCGCTACGGGTCAGGCGCGCTTCTTTGTCGAACGCCTCCTCGAAGGGGCGGGGCAGCCGGATGCTGAAGGTGTCTATGCTCTGGATGGCCGGGGCGGTGCGCTTTTCCCCCATCTGGGCCTGGGGGGTGGCCCCGCCCAAGAAGGTGTCGCAGAAGGGGTCGTCTTGTAGGTCGCCCCAGCGGCCCAGCCAGCCGGTTTCTTCCCTGCGGGTGGGGTCGGCGGTGTGCCAGATGGAGGTCGAGATGAAGTGGCTGCGGTTGGGGTTGGGGTAGCCCACCTGGGGGATAACAGCCAACTCGCCGCTGTTCCACATCTGCATGAGCGGCCTTAGCGCGGGGTGGAAGCCCAGTTTTTCTCCGTTGGCCCCCAGGTCCAACACCTCTTCGCGCTTGATGGCGATGTTGGGGCGCAGGCGGTAGTAGAGCTCGTTGCGGTAGGGGATCAGGGTGTTGAGCTGGTCATTGCCGCCGAACAAGTTGACCACCACCAGAATTTTGTCTTTGGACTGGGCTGCCAGGGCGGTCTTGGAGAGCAGTGAGGGCGCGCCCTGGCCCAGCGCCAGCGTTAGGAGAGATTTTTTGATGAAGTCGCGTCTATCCATGCCATACCTCTCGGAGGGTTGGGCCAGAGCGCCCCAAGACCCTTAGCTACAGCAACTGTGCCTCCGGCCTGACCAGCGATAAAGCCCCGCTGGCGTTGTCCATGAATACCTCCAGGTCGAGACGGCGTTCACGGCCTGCAAAACCTGCCAGCAGGTTGAGGCGGCTCAGGAAGGGCGACTCGGCCAGCCAGCTTAGGCCCCCATCCCACCCCGCTACGGTGGGGGGGTCGAAAGGGATCTGCCCCATGGCGGCCAGCGCCTGATAGAGACCGCGTCCGGGCCGTTCCTCAAAATTCACCTGATCCACGCCCGCCGCGTACCACAGCCCTACCAGGTATTCCAGGGGGCTTTTGATGAGCGCGTTGCGGTACTGGGGTTGGTAAAACTCGTCGCGGGTGAAAAGCCAGCGCAGAAACTCTCGAGTTCCACCACTACGGAAGACCCGGGCCCCCTCCTGCACCAGCGGCTCGGGAGGCTCGGGACTCAGGTAAAACCGGAGCAGCTTGCGCCCTACAAACTCATAGGTTTTGGGGTGGGCAATCAGAATCTCCAGCACTTCGTCGCCGGTTTTGATGCGCCGGCCCAGGAAGGTTTTCTCGCCGGGGTCGTGCCAGTTGCGGTTGAACACGTACTCGAAGGCCACATTTGCGCTGGCCTCGCGCGGGCGCTGGCCCCCTGCCAGGCGCACCGTCCAGCCGGTGAAAGCCCGCGCGGCCTCCAGAATGTCCTGCTCGGTGTAGTGGCCGGGGCCTACGGTGTAGAGTTCCAGCAGCTCTCGGGCCCAGTTTTGGTTGGGGTGCTCCTTGCGGCTCTGGGCGTTGTTGAGGTAGAGCAGCATCACCGGGTTTTGGGCGATGGCCTTGAGCAGCTCCCCGTAAGGGCCATATCCCAGTTGCCGGAAGGTGGCGAACTGGTTCCAAAAGTCAATCCCCTGGGCCCCCATGGTCTCGCGGAACTCGGAGGTCAGGTGGCCGTGCCAGAACAGTACCAGACGCTCGGCGGCGGGGGTGGGGGTGGTGAGCCAGTGGTTGATCCAGCGCTGGCTGATCTCGCGGTGTTGTTGGGCGCGTTCGTTGCGGGTGGCGCTGGTGGTGTAGGGGGGCGCTTGGGCCGGGTCTCGCAGCAACCAGTCCACTGCTCTTTCCAGGCCCATCTCGGCCAACTGTTGCGCTTCGTTCTTGCGCCCCCGACCGGCTGCACGGCGCAGCAGATGGGTGGCGTTTGGGTAGGTAAGGGCTCGAGCCATCCGTCACTCCTTCCGGGTCTACAACCTTCCTGAGCACCAAGCTATGCCAGCAAGCTGAAGTCAGACTTAAGCCCGCCTTAAGAGGGGAACGGTCGGACTACAAGGGCAGACTGCAGGCGTTCTTGCGCGAAATCCGCTGCGAGGGGGTTTTGCTTTTTGTAGTGCCAATAGCTTAGAATCCCGCCCAAAGGAGTGTGTATGAAAGCCTATCGCATTGAGCCTGATGACAGGTTCCGCTTGAAGAATTTCGATCCCGACGATACCAGTGCCTTCAAAGGGGGCAAACAGGAGGCTTTAGAAGCCCTGGCCAAGCTCAACGACCGCCTCGAGCAGCTTCAGGAACTGCTCTTTGCTGAGGGTAAATACAAGGTCTTGGTGGTTTTACAGGCCATGGACGCAGGGGGAAAGGACGGCACCATTCGGGTGGTTTTCGATGGGGTAGACCCCAGCGGGGTGCGGGTCGCGGGTTTTGGGGTTCCCACCGAACATGAACTGGCCCGCGACTATCTCTGGCGCGTCCATCAGCAGGTGCCGCGCAAGGGCGAGATGGTCATCTTCAACCGCTCCCACTACGAAGATGTACTGGTGGTGCGGGTCAAGAACCTGGTTCCCGAGCCGGTCTGGAGGAAACGCTACCGGCACATCCGCGAGTTTGAGCGGATGCTGGCCGACGAGGGCACCACCATCCTCAAGTTCTTTTTGCACATCTCCAAAGAGGAGCAGCGCATCCGTCTGCAAGAGCGCCTCGACAACCCCCAGAAGCGCTGGAAGTTTCGCAAAGGTGACCTCGACGACCGCAAGCTCTGGGACGACTACCAGCAAGCCTTCGAGGACGCAATCCGCGAGACCAGCACCGAGTATGCCCCTTGGTACGTAATCCCCGCCAACAAAAACTGGTACCGCAACTGGCTGGTTGCGCGCATCCTGGTCGAGACCTTAGAGAGCTTAGGGATGCAATATCCCCAGCCCGAGGTGGGTCTGGAAAAAATCACAATCAAGTAGCCTTTACGGCCAGTTTTTATTCTCGCAAGGTCAGGCGGGCCTGGGTGATGGTGGTGCTTTGTGCTGCTGCGGATAGGCTCAGCTCGAGCTCGGCTATCTCGGGCAGCTCTTCGACCATCCGCGACACCCGCAGCAAGATGTCTTGCAGGCTTTCCAGGTGGGCCTTATTGGCCAGTGGGGCGAGCATCTCTTGGGCCTCGAGGTCGGTGAGGGGGGTGATGCGGATGCCCAGCCGCTGTTCGCCCAGGGGTAGGCCGGTGAGCGCCAGCGTCAGCACCGAGCCGAATAAAGGGTCGTTTTTGACCCGCAAGGCCAGGGCGATCCCCTCAGGGGACGGAGTTCCAATCCTCAGGCCAAAGTAGCCCAGCAACTCTGCGGTCTGGGCTGGGTTCAGCCTGCCCCTGGTTTTGGACACCAGGGCACGGGCTTCGTCCTCCTGAACCCCGTGGTCGGGGATTTCCCCCGGTGGGGTTTTGCGCCACTGGGCGTAGGCATAGGCGGCGGCCAGCGCCCGCCCTGCCGACTCGGGAAAGCGGTACGAAGGCACCCACTCCGCCCCCAGCCGTACCCTGGGCCGTCCGGCGGTCATGAAGCAGGTGAGTACCGGTATATGGATTCCTTTTTCCCTGGCCTCGGCGAAGGCCGTGCGCAGGGCCTCGCTGACTTCTTCCAGGGTGGCGTAGCCCAGCGGCACGAACAGCGCCATGGCTGCATTGGCGCTGCCAGACAGGAGTTCTCGAGCAGAGCTTAGGTATTCCTCCGCCGAAGCCCTCGAGCCCAAATCGCGCACCTCCGCCGTGAGCCCCTCGGCTTTGAGGGCCTCCAGGGCCAAGAGGGCCGGGCCGGAGGCATTGGTCAGCAAGGCGACCTTGGGGCCCTCCGGCAACGGCTGGTGGGCCAGCAGGGCGGCGATGTCGAACATCTCCTCGAGGCTTTCCGCCCGCACCACCCCGGTCTGCTTGAAAAGCGCCTCCACCACCGCATCCCGGCCAGGCCGCACGGCCAGAATGGGCTTTTTGCGCCCCATCCGCCGGGCCAGCCGGGCAAAGCGCCGGGGGTTGCCAAACGACTCGACATACAGCAAGACCAGCCCGGTATCGGGGTCTTCCTCCCAGAACTGGATCAGGTCGTTGGAGGAGATATCTACCTTGGCGCCGAGCGACACAAAGTTGGAAAACCCCAAGCCCATCTCGCGGGCATATTCCAGCACCGCCAGCCCCACCGCGCCGCTCTGGCTGGACATGGCGATGCGCCCGCGGAGGGGCAAGGTGGCGGCCAACCCGGCGCAAAGTTGAATTTCTGGACTGGTGGAAATTAAGGCCAGCGAACCCGGCCCCACCAGTCGCATCCCGTAGTGGCGGCAGGTCTGCACCAAGCTCTTGACCTGAGGCGCTTCCATATCGGTCGTGACCACCATCAAAGCCCGCACCCCCCGCTGCCCACAGGCCTCGGCCACCTCCAGTACCTTGTCGCGGGGCGTGGTGACGATGGCGAGGTCAATGGGCCCCGGCACCGCCTTGATGGAGGTATAGGCCAGCATCGAACCCACCACCGGCACATCGCCTGCGGCAGGGGTCGCGGCGGTGTTGACGGGGTAGACTGGGCCTTGAAAACGGTTCAGGACTAGATGTTCCAGCACTTGATAACCCACGCTCCTTGCATCCCGTGAAGCGCCCACCACCGCAACCCCCCTGGGGCGCAACACCGGCATCAGCGAGGCTACAGTGGAGACCCGTTCGCGTAGTTCAAACTTAGCGATCATTTCCGGGTTGGGTTCTATGTCAAAGCTGACCTCGACTTCTCCAGAGTCTGTGTGAGATTCTACTTTGAAGCCGCTGGCCTTAAAAACATCGAGCATCTGGCGGTTTTCGGCCAGCGTGAAGGCGTGGAAACGGCGAATGCCCCGCTGAACCCCCATCAGGGCCAGCCGCTCGAGCAGCAGCGAGCCCAGGCCTTTACCCTGAAACCAGTCATCCACCAAAAAAGCCACCTCCGCCGAGGTGGAGTGGGTACCTTCTTGCACGTACTCTCCGGTTGCGATGATGCGCTCCGGGTCGCCCGAGAGCACCACCAAGGTCACCTTGTCCTCGCCTTCGGGTTTTTTGAGCAGGAGGTCGGCGGCGGTTTCCGGTCTGACCTCGGAAAAAAAGCGAAAAGTGCGGGCTTGGGGTGAGAGACGCTCCAAAAACTCTACGAACAACGCCCGGTCTTCGGGGCGGGCGGGGCGCAGAGTAGCGGTGCGGCCATCCTTGAGCAGGATAGGGCCCGACTCGAGGGCGTACTGCGGCGTGGGGGGGGGAATGTAGCGTTCGGGCATACCATCGTCCTGCCTATTAGCATAGCCTCAAACCCAGGGAAGGCTGTCCTGTTGGATTCTGGTATCGGGGATACGGGATGGGCGTATACTGGAGCACAAAAGGAGGTCATTTTCTTGGGCACGAAATTACGCGACCAGGTAATGAAGCTGGTCAAGCCGGTTTTTATTGAATGGCCTGCAAGCCAGCGGAATCTCAATGACCTTAGGGAAGCCTTCATAAACACCATCGAACCCATCGAAGCACGTATTCGTAAGGCCCAAAGTCCAGAGGCTGAACAGATCATCCGCCACATCATTGGTATGGAGCGCTGGGGTCAGAACCGCCTTCGCGTAGCCCTGGGCAGCCCCCTGGTTATGGACGAGCATCACGCCTACAAGCCCCCTCAAGGGCTCAGCAAGAACCACCTGCTTGTGGAATTCAGGAAGACCCGGTTGCAAACCCTCGAGCTCATCGAACAGCTCAAAGGCACCATTGACCCGCAGTATATCCCCCATAACGCCATGGGGCCGCTTTCGACGCAGGGCTGGTTGTACTACCTTTGCCTGCACGCCGACTGGGAGAGCCGCCGCTTGCGCTAGCTAGCGCACCGGAGGTCAGGGCGAACCTCTAGCGCGTCGCTAGACCTCTGGCTCGGTTCTCGGTACCTTAAGGGTATGCGGCTCAAGGCAAAATTCTGGCTCGAGTCCGATACCGGCGACTTCCTGCTGGGGCCGGGCACACTGCGATTGCTGCTGGCAATCGCGGACAAAGGCAGTCTCAAGGCCGGAGCAAAAATCGTTGGGCTGAGTTACCGGGCTGCCTGGGATCGGCTCAAGAAAGCCGAGGCGGGGTTGGGTTTTCCCCTTTTGGAACGCCACTCCGGGGGAGAGGGAGGGGGCGGCAGCACCCTTACCCCAGCGGCGCTGGAACTGGTCGAGCGGTACCGAGCCTTTGTGCAAGGCGTGGAAGGGGCGCTCGAGGCCCGCTACACCAAAGCCTTCGCAGACTGGCCTTTCAAAGGATACGAACGCAGTGGGAAAAATTGAGAGAACCACAGCGCCCAATCGCCGATAGCCGTAGGTTCCATCTGGTATGCAGATGCGGGGAAGTCAATGTGCTTGGCATTTAAACAAAATGTTGTAATAAAAACTAACAATAAGCATTTATCGGATTTACAAAATGCAGTAAGAACCATATTTACATGCAAAGTGTTGACAAATAAACAGACAAATGATACGTTTGTATTGCCAGACGCTTCATGTGCTCCCCGGTTGCCAGGCCGGGGAGTCCTCCTTTGGGGTGGCTGTGGGTTTTGCTCGAGGCTTATGTAAAAGCCCACAAAGAGGCCGATGAAAAGAGACATGGATTTCGTCCGGCAGTTGCTAATTGACATTGAGGAGAAGGATTATGGGGTTTTTCGGCCCTTTGATGAGTACGAGGAAGAAAACAAAAAAGTTGGCTACCATACCCGACTGCTAATAAATGCTGGATATGTTGACGGAAGCATCAAAGAGACCTCTGGTGGCGGCATCTTCATAATCAACGGGCTTACCTGGAAATGTCATGCCTTCGTGTGCTACTTGACCTACCCCAGGGGATGTAAAAAAGAGGGGGTGCTATGGAAACCCACAGAGAGCACCCCCTGTACTATCTTGACGCAGAAACCCTCCTGGTGGCTACCTACGTCTGGGTG
>NZ_JBBINI010000048.1:0-13936 GCF_037443965.1 Meiothermus sp. | reverse complement strand
CACCCAGACGTAGGTAGCCACCAGGAGGGTTTCTGCGTCAAGATAGTACAGGGGGTGCTCTCTGTGGGTTTCCATAGCACCCCCTCTTTTTTACATCCCCTGGGGTAGGTCAAGTAGCACACGAAGGTATATCTAGTGGGAGGTTTGTGCATGTATCGTCGCATCACACTGGCTTTGAGCGCTTTGTTGTTGGCGGCCTGTGGAACTAAGATTGGTTCGGATACCCAGGTTCCGCTGCTTGGACTTGACAACCCCAATGTGGTTCAAGGTCAGTACATCGTGGTTTACAAAGAGGATGCCAATGTGCTGGCATCGCTGCAAAGCCTCAAGGCTAGCCTTGGGGGCATCAGTGTACAGCGGCAGTCTGATCTGCAGAGCCTAGGTCTGTCAGCCGATGCCAACGTACAACAGGTCTACACGGCTGCTTTGCAAGGTTTGGCGGTGCAGCTTTCGCCGGAAAACCTCGCTGCCCTGCGCCAAGATGCCAGGGTGGCTTACATCGAAGCAGACCAACTGATGAGCATTGATGCAACTCAGTCGGGTGCAACCTGGGGTCTGGATCGGATTGACCAGCGGGCCTTGCCCCTGAGCACTACCTACACCTACACCAATACGGGGTCTGGGGTGAATGCCTATATCATTGATACCGGAATCCGCATCAGCCATAGCGAATTTGGTGGCCGAGCATCGGTAGGCTACGACGCCATAGGCGACGGACAGAATGGCAACGACTGCAATGGCCACGGCACCCATGTGGCCGGTACGGTAGGGGGCTCGTTGTACGGCGTAGCCAAAAACGTGCGCTTGTATGCCGTGCGGGTCCTGAATTGCAGCGGCTCGGGTACCAACTCGGGTGTGATTGCTGGCGTGGACTGGGTTCGGCAGAACGCCCAAAAGCCGGCGGTAGCCAACATGAGCCTGGGTGGAGGGGCCTCGAGCGCCCTCGACACCGCAGTTAACAATGCCATCAACGCCGGGATTACCTTTGCCCTGGCGGCTGGCAACAGCAACCGCGACGCCTGTAGTTTCTCCCCGGCCCGCGTGGCCGCCGGCATTACCGTAGGGGCCACCACCTCTACCGATACCAGGGCCTCGTACTCCAACTACGGCAGGTGCCTGGATCTCTTCGCGCCCGGCTCCTCCATCACCTCGGCCTGGATTAGCAGCAACACTTCGACCAATACCATTAGCGGTACCTCGATGGCGACGCCCCATGTGGCTGGGGTGGCAGCTCTCTATCTGCAAAGCAACCCTGCCGCCAGCCCCTCCGCGGTGCGTAACGCCCTTGTGGGCAACGCGACGGTGGGCGTGGTGAGGAGCGCCGGGTCGCGCTCGCCCAACCTGCTGCTGTACAGCAACTACTGATCGCCAGCAAATCATCCCCTGCAAACGCCCGCCCTTGTAACGGCGGGCGTTTTGGTTCTATGCCCTTAGCGGGGCGACTCGAGCCCTGCCAGGGCTTCCACCAGCATCTCGAGGCTCGAGAGGTTGTGGATCGGCAAAAAATTGTCAATGAAAGGCATTGCTGCCACCAGCCCCCTGGTGAGCGGCTGATAGCCCGGGGTACCGATCAACGGATTGAGCCAGATGAGTCGGTGGCAGGATTTCTGCAGGCGCTCCATCTCGAAGGAAAGAAGCTCGGGTTCCCCCTGATCCCAGCCGTCGGATATGACCAGCACGATGGCACCACGACCTAGTACCCGCTTGGCCCAGGTCTGATTGAAGCTGTGCAGACAGGCCCCAATCCGCGTACCGCCCGACCAGTCCTTGACTTGCTGTCCGACCTCACTGAGCGCAGCGTCCACACTGCGTTTTTTGAAGGTACGGGTAATACGGGTCAGCCGGGTGCCAAAGGTAAAGGTTTCGATCTGCCGTACCCCATGACGAGATTGTTGCAAGCTAAAAGCATGCAAGAAGTGCAACAACATTCGGGCGTAGCGCTCCATCGAGCCGGACACGTCAGCCAGGGCGATGATAGGCCGGGGCTTGGTTTTATGGGCGCGCCGAGCTAGTTCCACCAACTCACCCTGATGTTTGAGCGAGCGGCGGAAGCTTCGGCGGATGTCAAGTTGCTCTTTGCCGGTGGTTTTCATGCGCCGGGTACGGCGCTCGGGGGGGTTCCAAACAAAATTGTATAGAAGCCTTTGGGCCGCCTCGAGCTCTCTGTCGGTCATGTGATCGAAGCGCTTTTGCTTAAGCACCTCGGTCTCGGAGAAGGTAAGTGCTCGGTCAACGATGGGCAGTGGATGATCGTTGGATTCACCAGAGGAACGGGACTCGCGTCCAACCTCGCCCGGTTTGGCCTTTTGCTCTTTTTTGGGTGGAAGGGTGGTCTGGCTCAGCAGCTCACTGGGGAAGTGCTCGAGGCCCAGGTTTTGCCAGAATTTGCGAAAGGCCTCGGCAAACTTAGCCTGGTCTTCTCTGCGGGTAACCAGCGTGCACGCAGCGGCATGGAAAAAGGCCACCGGATCGAAGATGGAGATTTCCCCAAGCGCACGGGCGAAAGTAGCTGTTTGTCCGGGGGTTACGACCATACCCTCTGCCCGCAGGGTTCGCACAAAACCGACGACATGGCTCAATAACTGTCCGGTGGGTGCGGTCATAGCGTGGCGGGCATCTGGGCTTTGGCCAACAGGTTCTGGGCCTGATTTTTGGCCTTCACCACATCATCCTGGTATTTGAGCAGCACGCCCAGGGTTTCCTCGATGATGTTTATGGAAAGCGCGGTCTGGTCGAGTGCGATCAGTGAGGAGGCCCAGTCCAAGGTCTCGGCCACACCAGGGGCTTTGTAGAGGTCTAGTTTGCGCAACTCCTGTACAAAAGCCACTGCTTGTTGAGCCAGTTTTTCTGGCACGCCCGGGACCTTCTCGCGCACAATTTTGTATTCCTTCTCAAAGCTAGGGTAGTCAATCCAGTAGTACATGCAGCGCCGCTTGAGGGCATCATGTATTTCGCGGGTGCGGTTGGAGGTGATCACCACCACTGGCGGCTGCTGGGCTTTGAGGGTGCCCACCTCGGGCACGGTAATCTGCCAGTCCGAAAGGAACTCGAGCAAAAAGGCCTCAAACTCCTCATCGGCCCGATCCAGCTCATCAATCAGCAGCACCGGGGCTTTGCCATGGGTGCTCTCCAGGGCTTGCAGCAAGGGGCGCTTGAGCAAAAACTCCTGGCTAAACACCTCATGCCGCACTTTTTCCTGGTCTTGCTCGCCCGTGGCCTCCATCAGCCGGATTTGCATCATCTGGCGTGCATAGTCCCATTCATAGACCGCACTGCTGATGTCGAGCCCTTCGTAGCATTGCAGCCGGATAAGCCGGGTGGAAAGCATCTGAGCCAATACCTTGACAATTTCGGTTTTCCCAACCCCAGGCTCCCCTTCAAGCAACAGGGGACGTCCCAACTTGAGGGCTAGAAAGACCGCCACCGAGAGTCCCTTATCGGCGATATAGCGATGGGCCTCGAGGGCTTTTTGGGTCTCCTCTACAGATGTCGGATACATGATTTTATCTTCACATAAAAGAGAGGGGCCGAATTACCTCAGCCCCTCACAATTGAGCCGCGAACCGCTACAGCCCAGCGGCCTGCATCAGGGCCCGCTTGGCCATCACATCCACCAGGTGTGCGCGGTACTCCTTCGATGCGACCAGGTCGTGGTTGAGGTTGTCGGCGGGTAGCAAGCCCTGGCAGGCGGCGGCGATGTTCTCGGCGGTTAGCGCTTTGCCGGCAAGGGCCTGCTCAAGTTGGGTCAGCCGCATGGCGTGCTCCCCTGCGCCCGTCACTGCAGCCCGTAGGCCACCGGGGCCAATCACCACCGCCACCCCCACCACCGCGTAGCGGCTGGCCGGATGCGGAAACTTGGCATAGGCCATGCGGGCCCCCGGCCGAACCGGAATGTGCACCTCGGTCAGAATCTCACCCTCCTGCAGCGCGGTGCTGAACATACCGGTAAAAAACTGCTCGGCCTCCACCACCCGGCTGCCGGAGGGCCCCTGAACTTTGATCTGGGCGCCCAGCGCCAGCATGGAGGCCGGAAGGTCGGCGGCAGGGTCGGCGTGGGCCAGCGATCCACCGATGGTGCCCTTGGCCCGTACCATGGGGTCGCCAATCAGGCTCACTGCCTGGGGGATGATGGGGCAGTGCGCTTTGAGGAGGTCGGAGGTTTCCAACTCGCGGTAGGTGGTCATGGCCCCGATCACCAGGGTGTCACCGTCGCGGCGGATGCCCCGCAACTCGGCTACCTTGGAGATGTCAATCAGGGCCGAAGGCGAGGCCAAACGCAGCTTCATGGTGGGAATGAGGCTGTGACCGCCTGCCAGCAGCTCGGCATCTGGGTGCTGTTGAAGGAGGCTAATGGCCTCTGCAAGGCTCCCGGCTTTTTTGTAAGCAAACTCGGATGTGTACATTCAAACCCTCCATCTGGAGCAGGGGAGCGGGGACATGGTGGAGTTTTTGTCTGCTGCGACGCGCGCTCCCCTGCCTGTTTACCTCGATGCAGATGCTTCTTTGGTGTCCGGCATTCTTTGGCTCAGTGCATACCACCGGACTGGTTGCGGCTCAGGCTAATCCGCAGCCTGGGCCAGCCTGCTGCCATGAATGGCCCGCCAGACCTTTTCCGGGGTATAAGGCATATCGAGGTGCACGATGCCAAAGGGCTGCAGGGCATCCATCACCGCATTGGCCACCGCCGCGGTGGAGGCGATGGTGCCAGCCTCGCCGATGCCCTTGACGCCCAGGGGGTTGTGCGGGCAGGGGGTCACGGTGTGGTCGTGCTCGATCTGCACCAGGTCGTCGGCGCGGGGCAGGGTGTACTCGAGGAAGTTCCCCGAGAGAATCTGGCCTTCCTTGTCGTAGACCGCTTCTTCCAGGAGTGCTTGCCCAAGGCCCTGGGCGATGCCGCCGTGTACCTGCCCTTCGGCAATCAGCGGGTTGATCACCGGGCCGCAGTCGTCCACCGAGAGGTAGCGCAGGAGCCTAACCTTGCCGGTGTCGGGGTCTACCTCCACCACCGCGATGTGGGTACCGAAGGGGTAGACGAAGTTTTTGGGGTCGTAGAAGTGGGTGGCCTCGAGGCCGGGCTCGAGGTCGGCGGGGTAGTTGTGGGCCAGGTGGGCTTGCAGGGCTATGTCGAAGAAGGTCTTGGCCTTGTCGGGCACCCCCTTGACCATGAACTTGCCGTCCTCGTGAACGATGTCTTCGGGGGCGGCCTCCAGCAGATGGGCGGCAATCTTTTTGGACTTGTCAATGATCTTCCGGGTCGCCAGCACGATGGCCGAAAGGCCGGTGGGCGCCGAACGCGAGCCGTAAGAGCCCCAGCCGTAGGGCATCCGCCCGGTGTCGCCGTGCACCAGCACCACATCTTCTACTGGAACTTGGAGCTCGTCGGCCACCACCTGGGCGAAGGCCGTCTCGTGGCCCTGGCCGTGGCTGTGGGTGCCGGTGAAGACCTCCACCTTGCCGGTGGGCATGACCCGTACCAGCGCGCTTTCCCACTGCCCAGCCTGGGCGCCCAGGCTACCCACCAGGGCCGAGGGGGCCAGCCCGCAGGCCTCGATATAGGTCACCACGCCAATCCCCATGTACCGGCCCTGCTTGCGCCACTCCGCTTGCTGCTGGCGCAGTTGCTGGTAACCCACCAGTTCTAGAGCCTTATCCAGGTTGGCCTCGTAGTTGCCGGAGTCGTACTGCAGGGCCACCGGGGTCTGGTAGGGGAAAGCCTCGGGGGGAATCAGGTTCTTGCGGCGGAACTCCACCGGATCCATGCCCAGCTCGTGGGTCATCACGTCCACCAGGCGCTCGAGCAGATACGTGGCCTCGGGCCGCCCGGCGCCCCGGTAGGCGTCCACCGGCGTGGTGTGGGTGAAGGGAGCGGTCACGTGGCAGTAGATGTGGGGGGTGGTGTAGGTGCCGGCCAGCAAGCAGCCGTACAGGTAGGTGGGCACCGCCGGGGCAAAGGTGGTCAGATAAGCCCCCATGTTGGCAATGGTGTCCACCCGCAAGGCGGTAATCTTGCCGTTCTGGTCTACCGCCATCTCGGCCACGGTCTCGTGGTCGCGCCCGTGGGAGTCGGTCACAAAGCTCTCCGAGCGGCGGGCCGTCCACTTGACCGGGCGGCCCAGCTTTTTGGCCGCGTAGAGCACAATTATTTCTTCCGGGTACTGGTAAATCTTGCTGCCAAAACCCCCGCCCACATCCGGGGCAATCACCCGCAGCTTGTGCTCAGGGATACCCATAATAAAGGCCGCGATCAACAGGCGGTGGATGTGGGGGTTCTGGCTGGTGGTCCAGAGGGTGTACTCGTCGCTGGCCTTGAGGTACTGGGCCAGCGAGGCCCGCGGTTCCATGGCGTTGGGCACCAGCCGATTGTTGCGCAGCGTGAGCTTGACGGTCTTGTAGGCGCTGGCAAAAGCTTTGTCTACCGCCTCTTTATCGCCAATGCTCCAGGTGAAACAGATATTGTCGGGTATGTCGTCGTGGACGGCAGGCGCGCCGGGTTTGAGCGCCTCACTGCCCAGCGAAACCGCCGGCAGGGGTTCGTAGTCTACTTCTACAAGCTGCGCGGCATCCTCGGCAATCTGGCGGGTCTCGGCGATGACCGCGGCCACGATGTCGCCCACATGCCGGGCCTTATCGAAGGTGATGGCGTAGTGGGGCGGGGTTTTGATGCCGGGGTGCAGCCAGCCGGTGGGAATCCCGTTGATGCCAGCATCCTTCATCTCCTGCCCGGTAATCACCGCCAGCACCCCAGGATGCGAGCGGGCCTTGGAGACGTCAATTTTCTTGATCCGGGCATGGGCGTACGGCGAACGAACCATGGCCGCGTGCACCATGCCGGGCAGGGTCATGTCGTCGGTGTAGTTGCCGGTGCCGGTAATGAAACGGGGGTCTTCGACCCGCCTCATGGCCTTGCCAAATAGTTTTTCTGCCATTGTGCTCTCCCTTGTTTAGCTCAAGGTTTTTGGTCCCGCGTTTGAGATTAGTCGTCCGCTGCCGCTCCAACCTTGCCGGCCATCTTGTCGGCGGCATACTGTACGGCCCGCACGATGTTGTGGTAGCCGGTACAGCGGCACAGGTTGCCCTCCAGGGCATGCCGGATTTCTTCTTCGTTGGGCCGCGGGTTTTTGTTGAGCAGATCGGCTGCCGCCATAATCATGCCGGGGGTGCAGAAGCCACACTGCAGCCCGTGCATCTCCCAGAAACCCTCCTGCACTGGATGCAGGCTGCCCATGCTTCCCAAACCTTCGATGGTTGTAACGCTACTGCCATCGGCCTGCACCGCGAACAGCGTGCACGACTTCACAGCCTGCCCGTCGAGGTGCACCACGCAAGCCCCGCATTGGCTGGTATCGCAGCCCACGTGCGTGCCGGTGAGCCCCAGAGTCTCGCGCAGATAGTGAACCAGCAAAAGCCTCGGCTCGACCTCGCTGTGATGTTCGACGCCGTTGACCACAACCTTGATGTGTACTTTCTCTGCCATGCTTCCTCCTTGGTGTAGGGGTGGGTAGATTCGAAACGTGATGCCGGTGTATCAGGCGAGGGGTGGACCTTGGTCGCCGCCTTGAAAACCAGGAAGACGGTTGATGACCGTATGGTTGCCCTGATTGGATGTCCAGGTAAAAATTGGCCTTTGCAAGCCTTTACCCACACCTGAGCGCCAGGCTTTGGGGTGAATCCGAGGGGTGAAAGGAAGTCTAAGCAATGCAGCACCTCAGGAGCCAGAGCTATCGAAAACGATTCCAGGTACACCAAACCAATCGAGCAGGTACACCTGTAACTGAAATCTTTAAGCATAACTATATAACCTCAAAGATGAGAGTGGCAAGAAGTCGCTTGATTTGCGCATAGCAGGAAACCGGTTAAATGTGTGCTGCCAACAGAGTTGTAAGGTTGTGGTGGGTGTAACTTAGGAAAAGAGGAACAGCGTATGGCTAACCAGACTCCCATGCTTTTAGCGGCCCTCGAGGCCGCCTGGGCCGAGGGTAAACAGACCGCGCTGGCGACGGTGGTGCGGGTAATTGGCTCGGCCTACCGACGTGAAGGGGCCAAGATGCTGGTACGCGAGGATGGCGGCTCGGCCTGCATGATCTCCGGGGGTTGCCTGGAGCAGGAGATGATCGAGATTGCCATGCAAATCCTGGCCCGGGGCCGTGCTGAACGTACCATTTTCGACTACAACGAAGAGAAGACCTGGTGGCCCGGCTGCGGTGGCACGGTGGAGGTCTGGGTGGAGCCGGTCGAGCCCCAGGGGATGCTCCACCGCTGGTTGCAGGAGACCACGGCCTCGGAGCCTTCGGTGCTGGCTACGGTGATTGGGGGTGGGGAAGGGCGGGTCTGGCTCAAGCCAGATGGAGCGCTCGAGGGCCAGATTACCCCTCCCGAACTGCACGAACAGGTAGTTCGAATCGCCCGGCAGATGCAGGGGGGCACCTCCCGTCCCACCACCCGCTACGTGCAGGAGGCCGAAGTATTTTTCGACGTGAGCAGCCCCATCCCCGAGCTGGTTTTGTTTGGTGCCGGCCACGACGCCAAGCCCATGGCGAACCAGGCCCTGGTGCTGGGCTTCAAGGTGACGGTGGTGGATGCCCGGCCCGAGTTGTTGCGGGGTTTCGAGGGCTGCCAGACCATTCAGGCCGCGCACGACGAATTTGCCCAGAAAATCAGTCTGACGCCCCGCCTGCACATAATCATCATGAACCACCACCTCGATATTGACCGCCAGGCCCTGCGTTTTGCCCTCGAGTCCCCGGCGCGGTATGTGGGTATGCTGGGCCCGCGCAACCGGCTGGAAAAAATCCTGGATGCGCTCAAAAACGAAGGCTTCGTGCCCAACCCGGAGCAACTGGCCCGCCTGCGCAACCCCATTGGGCTGGACATCGGCGCTGAAAGCCCGGAAGAGATCGCAGTGGCAGCCTTAGCCGAGATAGTGGCCCTGCAAAGGGGCTTCCAGGGCGGCTTTTTGAACGATAAGAAAGCCGGGATTCACGAGGCAGCCACGGTTTCGTTGCTTACCTGAGCGCCTTGACGGTAGAGGGTTTCCCGCCTAAGATTGAGTTTGCGGCTTGGGGACGACCCCCCATCCGAACGACGCAGGGTGGAGCAGTCTGGTAGCTCGTCGGGCTCATAACCCGAAGGTCACAGGTTCAAATCCTGTCCCTGCAACCATGGCTATGTAGCTCAGCTGGTTAGAGCACACGACTCATAATCGTGGTGTCGGCGGTTCAAGTCCGCCCATAGCCACCAGTCCAGGGCGCAAAAAACCCGAGGGTGTGAATCCTCGGGTTCGCGTTTGACCCCATAGCTTGACCCCAACTATGGTATGAGCGGATTGTGAAGTCACCGAGCTTGTCGAGGTGACCCGTTGAAAGTACGGTCATCCTATCGCTCGAGGTTTGAGTAAGCCCTCAGCTTCAAGAATTCACACTGGCTGCGCATGCCAGCCCCGCCCTCATTACCCCAAAGGCAACGGACGCACGCGAATCCGCTGTGCGTCCATTACCACAATAGCCCCGGTCTCGAGCTCCTCCACCGCTGTCGCCAGGACTCGCAGCAGGTGCTCTCCGCTGGCCTCGGGCCGCAGATCCACTCCCCGCAAAATCACCACGCTGGGCCTTGCTTCGCGGCTGTAAGCCAGCAGGTCGCCAAAGTCGAGATCGTGGGTCAGGAGCAAGTAACCTTCCCTGGCGGCGAAGCGCAACACCTCGAGGTCATTCGCACTGGCCAGCCCCACCTCCGACCAGCGTACGGCCTGGTAGCCCCGTTCATGCAAAAACCCCACCCAGCGAGGGGTGAGGTTCATGTCCAGCAGGATTTTCAAACCACAACCTCGCGCTCCTCGGCTAGAAAGACCGCGTATTCTAGCGCAGCGTCAATATCCTCCGGCTCGATCTCGGGGTAGTCGCGCAGGATTTCCGCTGGCGACTGGAAACGTAGCTGGTTGAGAATGGTGCCCACGGTGATGCGCGTTCCCCGAATGCAGGGCCGCCCGCCCATAACCAGCGGATTGAAGGTAATACGCTCGGACAGCCTCACAGGATCATGTTAGCACGCTCGAGCGTAGGCTTCAGATACTCCAAGTTCCGGCCCGGAGATTGTTTGACCGTCCATCCTTGGCCCATCAGGCCGATTGCGGGATGCCCAACCGACATGGATAATTGGAAAGTGCCGACGACCAAGGTAGACCAGCACATCCCCAAGGGTGCTCTACTCCCTGCGCCTTGTTTGCGGTAGATTTGGGGTTATGAGTTCGATCTACGACCAGATTCAGGAGACCGTAAACCACATTCGCGCCCAGACCGACTTTGTACCCGAGGTGGGCATTGTGTTGGGTTCGGGGCTGGGGCCGCTGGGGGATGAGATCGAGACGGTGGCGAGTTTTCCGTATGCGGCACTGCCCAACTTCCCCCAGTCCACCGCGCCGGGGCACGAGGGGAAGCTTATTTTGGGGCGGCTCGAGGGCAAAAACGTACTGGCCTACAAGGGCCGGGTGCACTGCTACGAGGGCTATACCGCGGCGCAGGTCTCATTTCCCGTGCGGGTGGGCTACTTTCTGGGGGCAAAAACCTTTTTCATCACCTCGGCGGCCGGGGGGCTCAACCCCAGCTGGCACGCGGGGGAGCTGATGCTGCACAACGACTACATCAACTACGCACCCCTCTCGCCCCTCACCGGCCCCAATGACGAGCGCCTGGGGCCGCGCTTTCCCGTGACCTTTGACGCTTACGACCTAGAGCTGCGAGCGCTGGCGCACAAAGTGGCTCGAGCCCAGGACTTCACCCTGCGCGAGGGCGTGTATGCCTGGTGGCCGGGGCCGCAGTTCGCCAGCCGGGCCGAGCTTAAGCTGCTGCGCACCCTGGGGGCCGATGCCATCGGGATGTCCACCGTGCCCGAGGTGATTGCCCTGCGGCACCTGGGGGCTCGGGTGCTGGGCCTTTCCACCATCACCGATATGGCCGTGCCCGAGCGCGACCACCACGCCACCGAGCAGGAGGTGCTGGCCACCGCGGCCCGGAGCGGGGCGCTGTTCCGCAGGTTTGTGCGGGGGATTCTGGCGGCCATCTGAGGTGGCCCGTTTGCCGCTAGGTTTTTAGGGCCTCGGGCCGCCAAAGACCCTGCTAATCTCTAATGAAGTACCCACTCAACTATGAGTCTTCCCGGTGTCCTGGAGCGTATTGAAAAAGCCTGTGGCCGTGTGGGTCGTGATCCGAAAGGTGTCCGACTGGTAGCGGTGACTAAAGAACACACCGTTGCAGAAATTCGTGAGCAGGTGCTGCGCTACGGCCACTTCCCCCTGGGGGAGTCGCGCATTCAGGAGGCTCTGCCCAAGATGGAGGCGCTTTCGGCCGAATGGCACTTTATTGGGCCCTTACAGCGCAACAAGGCCAAGTTTGCGGTGCGCTTCGAGCTAATCCACTCCATAGACTCGCTGCGCCTGGCCGAGGCTGTGGCCCGCAAGGCGCTCGAGCACGGCAAGGTGCAGCGGGTACTCCTGGAACTCAACCTGGGGCGCGAACCCCAGAAGCACGGTTTTCTGGAAGAAGAACTGCCCCAGGCCATGGCCCAGATCCAGGCCCTGGAAGGGCTGAGGGTGGAGGGCCTGATGACCGTGGCCCCCTACACAGACAACCCCGAGACGGTGCGGCCCATATTTGCCCAGCTCTCCCAGCTGGCCGACCGGTATGGGCTACCTGAGCGCAGCATGGGGATGTCGGGCGACCTCGAGGTAGCGGTGGAGGAAGGGGCCACGCTGGTGCGGGTGGGGCGAGCCATTTTTGATCCAGGGACGTAATCAGAAACCTTTCCAACTCGCTCAGGTTTGACACTTTGAATGCATCAGCTATAACCCAAATAAAACTATTCAATCCCTGGCGAGGTTAGCGTTATACCGTTTCCGCTTGAATCCTTCACCGTTGGACGGAGTCAGAGGTGAAGGATTCAAGCCGACCGAAGGGAGTAGAAAAGCATTTCGGTAGTATCGTTTAGGCTTGCCGAAGTGAACGATACTGCCGAAATGCGTATTAGTGGGATGAATCAACAAGTTTTTATATGATTTTGTGTTCGCCTGGCAAAGATGGGCGGCATGGTTCAAAGACAAAGCTGCCTTGTACCTTAGGTCTGCAGAGTACGGTAACTTATCGAAATTCGGTTACTGGCTGTAGTAGTCTAAAGCCGTGGAAGAGCGCATGACCGGTGAGTTTCGCATCGAACGCGGTGAACGCAGCGACCTGACCCCTTTGGATATCCGCTACCAGGAGTTTCGCCAGGGCTTGCGCGGATATTCGGTGGCTGAGGTGCGGGAGTACCTGGGCCGGGTGGCCGACGTTCAGACCGCCCTCATCGAAGAAAACGAGCGCTTGCGCAGCTACATCCGCGAGCTCGAGGCCGAACTGGCCAAAGCCAGAGAAGGCGAGGCCGAGCTGAAGCGGGCCGTGGTGGCCGCCGAGCGCATCGCCCGCGAAATTAAAGCCCAGGCCGAGCGCGAAGCCGAACTCATCAAGCGGGAGACCGAGTCCGAGCGCCAGGCTGCGCTACAGGAGCTCATCGAGCAGATGAAGCGGATCAAAAACGATATCGAACAGGTACGCAATGAGCGCGAATTGTTTGTAGGTCAGTTCAGGGCTTTGTTAGAAGGCTACATGACTTCTCTGGATAGGTTCAAACGCTGAACAGGCTAGGTTTGTACCTGTCTTCTTAGGTCATGATGAGTTGAAAGTAATTCTCCATAGATTTTCGGTTCGTAAAACAAATGCTGGAACCTTGTGTTTGTTTTGCACTCTTGGCTCGGCCGGTCTGACCATATACCCTTACCGTAGACCCAACCGTGCAAGCGTAGCCAGCAAACTTTCGCGTTGCCAATAGGATTCTTTGAACTGCCCTCTAACTGCAAAACCGGTAGCTTTGAGGCCAATCTGCTCGGCCAGGATAAGCGCTCTGGGTAGGTGGGGTTCGTCGGTAACGATAATGGCTCTAGAATCGCCAATGATGGGAGCGATGTTGCTTAGGTTTTCCCAAGTACGTCGGCTTTGCCGTTCACAGTAAAGGGCCGAACGTGGAACACCCCTGGCTTGCAAGTAGCGACAACCCACTTCACCCTCGCTGTATCGGTCGCCCGGACGGCGCCCACCGGTCACGGCAATGCGGGGAGCATAGCCCTGACGATAGAGGCGCAGGGCGGCCTCGAGGCGGTTGCGCAGAATGGTGGACGGTTCACCGTTGTACTGGGCTGCGCCCAGCACCACGATCCAGTCGGCCTTTTGCAAGGCGCTGGAAGCAGCTCTAGGGTTATAAACCAGCATTCCTAGACCCACCAACACTATCGTGAACCACCATCGCATATCCAAATTCTACCTCTATAGATGCTGCCGAAGTGCCTGCAACAGTTCTACAGGGTACTCGAAGCGGGGGTGGAATGTCGAGTTGTGGGGCGTTGCCAAAAACCACACCGTCATCTTCAGGGCCTGCGCCGCCTGCAAATCGCCCTCCGAGTCCCCGATGTATATGGCCTCATGGGGTTTCAAACCAAAATGATCCAGGGCACGCTTTAACAGGGCAGGGCTGGGTTTGGGCGGGGCATCCTCGCGGGTTAGTATCAAGGCAAAAGCCAGGCTATGTTTTTGCAAGGCAATCTCGGTAGCGGCCCGGTGGTTGTTGGTGAGGAGTGCAGTTGGCAGTCCTGAGTTGTCCAGTGCTGTGAGTAAGTCCACCATACCTTCACGCACTTGCGAACTGGCCGATAAGGCTTGCTCGTAGTGCAACAACTGATGGTGCAGCACAGATTGTTCTTCTGGCGGGCGTAGTGCGATTCCATCTAAAATGCCTTCGTGTGCTACTTGACCTACCCCAGGGGATGTAAAAAAGAGGGGGTGCTATGGAAACCCACAGAGAGCACCCCCTGTACTATCTTGACGCAGAAACCCTCCTGGTGGCTACCTACGTCTGGGTG
>NZ_JBBINI010000047.1:0-16571 GCF_037443965.1 Meiothermus sp. | reverse complement strand
GGCCCGGTCGTTTGCAGGTTTCCTGGCGCGGGTGAACCTGATTCTGCTGGTGCACAACCTCATCCGCAGCCGTCTTCTGCTCAGGATGGCGGGGGTGGAAGGGTAGACTGCAGGTAGCACACGAAGGGATAAGAAATCTCCAAGACTCTTTCCACTAGAATGGAGCCATGCAACCGGCTCAACATCAGCGCCGCCTCGGTTGGAACTCCAACTGCAACACCATCTGACCCAGCCAGCGCTTACCCAGGGCTACACCCTATTTCACTGGTGGCCGGGGGGATGCTAGGGGAATGAATCAAAAGGATTTCATATGATACGCATTTGGGTAGTATCGTTCACTTTGACAAGCCTAAACGATACTACCGTAATGCTTTTCTACTCCCTTCAGTCGGCTCGAATCCTTCACCTTTGACTACGCATGGCGGTGAAGGATTCAAGCGGAAACGGTATGACGCTGGGATTCAAGCCCCGGCAAAGGACAGCTCCGCCACCTCGACCATGGGCGAACCCACGATGCCCATCATGGGGTTCCACTCGAGCTCGCTACCCAGGGCAGTGATGCGGTTGAGCAGCTCCAGGAAGTTCCCCGCCACCGTAAAGTTCTCCACCGGGTAGGCCACCTCGCCCCCCTCCACCTTAAGGCCCAGGGCCTGCAGGCTGAACTCTCCCGAGATGGGGTTGGCCCCGGCGTGCAGGCCCATCAGGTCGGTGACCACAATGCCGCTGTCCATCTGCACGCCCGCGCCGGGCTCTACGAACAGGTTGGTGGGCGCAATGCCCAGCACCCCCTTGTAGCTGCGGGCGGCGTGGCCGGTGTTCTCCACCCCCATCTTGCGGGCGGTCTCGGAGTTATGGGCAAAGGTGCGCAGGATGCCCTTCTCGATGAACACCGTACGGCGGGCCGCGGTGCCTTCGGCGTCGAAGGGGCGCGAGGCCAGCCCATCCGGCAGGGTGGGGTCGTCTATCAGGGTGAAAATTTCCGAGGCGATTTTCTGCCCCACCCGGCCCGCCAGCAGGCTCTTGCCCTCGAGCACGTTCTTGGCCGATAGCAAAAACCAGCCCATCATGCCCAGCAGTTGGGCAAAGGCCTTGGGCTCGAAGTAGGCTTTGTAGCGCCCGGTCTGGAGGGGGCGGGCCCCCAGCAAGCGCCCGGTGCGGTGCAGGAACTGCTGGGCGGTGCGGCCGGGCTCGAGGGTGTGGAACTCCTTGGAAAGGTCGAACTCGTAGCCCTGTTTGAGGCTATGCCCCTCGCCCATCACGGCACTGGTCAGGAGCAGGGCGTAGCCGTTGCGAAAGGCCCCCGAGACCCCCTGGGTGGAGCCCAGGGTGGCCTGGGTCTCGTTCTCGGAGTAGCGGGTCATCTGCACCTGCCGCACCCGGGGGTCGGCCCGCAGAGTGGCCTCGAGGTTCAAAGCCGCCTGGCGCTTTTGCTCCAGGGGGGCCGAAAGCCCCTCGCCCAGCAGGTCGTGCTGGCCCAGCCCGCCCCCCGCCGGCAGGAACCCCCCGGTCTCGGACTGCAATAGGGCGTTCTCGTGGGCCTCGGCCAGTACCCAGTCGAGCGCCGCTGGGGTGCGCTCCTCGGTGTAGGCATAACCGGTTTTGCCCTCCACCACCACCCGCACCCCCACCCCGCCCTGGGTGGCCTGGGTAATTTCCTCCACCCGGCCGCCGTGGGCCTGGATGGTGAGTTCGCGGGTATGGGTGGCCAGCACCTCGGCCTCGAGGCCCATAGCGCGCGCTTTTTGCAGCAGATAATCCCTGGCTTCTTCAAAGGTCATGGTTCTTCCCCCTTGGAGGCCGGCTAGGCCTGACCCCCCACCACAATCTCGGAGATCAAAAGGTGCGGCTGGCCCACCTCCACCGGCAGGCTGCCCGAGAGCGAGCCGCACATGCCGGGGCCCATCTCGAGGTCATCCGAGACCGCCACAATTTTCTGGATGCTCTCGGGGCCCTTACCCACCAGCATGGCCCCCCGCACCGGCTCCTCGATGCGCCCGTGGCGGATGATGTAGCCCTCCTTGACCCCAAAGTTGTACTCACCCGAACCGGGCCGCACCTGCCCCCCGCCCATATCCGCGGCGTAGAGGCCGTACTCGATGCCCTCGAAGAGTTTTTCCTTGGGGGTGGTACCGGGGGCGATGAAGGTGTTGCGCATCCGGCTGGTGGGGGCAAAGGTGTAGTCCTGGCGGCGGCCCGAGCCGGTGGGCCGGTAGCCGGTGAGCAGGCTGCCCAGCCGATCCACCATGTAGCTTTTGAGCACTCCGTTCTCGATCAGCACGGTGCGCTCGGTGGGCCTCCCCTCGTCGTCGAACTCCTGCGAGCCCCAGCCGTGGGGGGTGGTGCCGTCGTCAATGTAGGTCACGCAGTCCGAGGCCACTTTTTCGCCCAGCTTGTCGGACAGCACGCTGGCTTTTTTAGCAACGGAAGTGGTTTCCAGCAGGTGCCCCAGGGCCTCGTGGAAGATCACCCCGCCAAAGCCGTTGCCAATTACCACGGGCATGGTGCCGGCGGGGGCCGGCTTGGCCCGCAGGTTGGTGAGGGCTTGCAGACCGGCCTTGCGCCCGACCTCGGCGGGGGGGTAGCGGTCAAAGAGCTCGAGGCCCACACTCAGCCCCGGCCCCACTACGCCGGTCTGCATCCCGCTCTCGTCCTGGGCGATGGCGGTCACGTAGAGGCGGGTGCGCACGCGGCGATCCTCGGCCCAGGTGCCCTCGCTGGTGGCGATGAGCACCTCCTGCTCCCACTCCATCAGGTTGGTCTGCACCTGCTTGATCTGGGGGCCCACGCTCGCCCCGGCCTCGGCCTCGCGGATGCGCTCCAGGCGGTAGCGCTTGTCTCTGGCGGTAAAGGGGATCTGGGGGGCGTGCAGCCCCTGGGCCACCGCCTTGCGAAAATCCAGGCCGCCCCGGCCCAGCGCATCCACCTGGCCCGCCTGGCCCTTGAGCTGAACCAGGGTATCGGTAACCTCGAGCAGGCCCTGGGGGCTCAGGTCGTTGGTGTAGGCGTAAACCACCTCGGTGCCGTAAAAAAGCCGCAGCCCGGCCCCGTACTCGAGGCCGCTGGTGGCCTCCTTCACCTCGCCGGAAAGCACCCGCAAGGCCCGCCGCCGCCAGCGTTCCACATACAGCTCTGCGAAGTCGGCCCCACCCTGCCGGGCACGGCGGAGCACATCTCCCACCCATGCTTCGTCCAACACACAACCTCCTTATAGCCTCTACAGCCTAGCAGGCCTGACCTCACCCCAAAACCCACCTTGGTTGCATTTTTTACCCACAGGGCATTCGCCGGTTCGTGAAGACGCCAGCGTCAAAAACTCATCCTGAACTTTTGCCTCACAATAAACTGAGGCTGTTTTGAAGATGTCTCGCCCGCATTTGCGTTTACTGATGGCCGCTCTCTTGAGCACCGGCGCTCTGGCCCAGAGCCTGCCGCCCCCTCGCATCGGCGACCAGCCGGGGTTTGCGCGGGTGGTGCTGGACTTGCCCAAAGAGGCGACCTACCAGATCGAGCCGCTAGGCGCTGCGTTGCGGGTGACCCTGCCGGGTCAGACCGTTGCGCCCGGCCTGCACTTTGTGAGCCTGCCGGAGCTGGCCGGGTATGTGCTCGAGCAGCACGAGAGCCAGGCGGTGCTAATCCTGTTCACCCCCCAAGGGGTCACGCCCCGCTCTGGCTACAAGACCATGACCCTGGCCGCCCTGCAAGGCGACGGACAGCGGCTGGTGATTGACCTCTCGGGGGCCTTTGTGGATACCAGCCCGCTACCGACCCTCCCGGAGTTTCGCTTTGTGAAGGCCAACGGGCGGCGCTTTGCGGTGGTGGTGGACGCCGGGCACGGCGGCCCCGACCCCGGCGCTTTGGGCCCGGTGGTGGAAAAAGCGCTGAACCTCGAGGTGGCCCTGCGGGTGCGCCGCTTTTTGCAAAGCGCGGGGGTGGAGGTCATTCTGACCCGCGAAAGCGATACGGCCTTTTCGCCCGACAAGCGCACCGACCTGGCCCAGCGCGTGGCCCTGGCCGAAGGCAAAGATCTATTCGTCTCCATTCACGCCAACGCCACCGTACCGGCCCGCGCCGACGCCTGGTGCGGCCTCGAGGTCTACTACTACAGCCCCACCGCCACCCGCCCCTTTTTCCCCTCCCCGGCACCGCTTCTGCCCGCCCCACCCCCCCTTGCGCTCGACCCGCTGGATGCGCTCGAGGCCGTCCAGCCTACCCAAACCCAAGGGCCGCTCGACCCAGGCGCCCAGCCCAGCCCCGAGGATGTCAACCCCATCCCACCCCAAAGCCTGCCCTCCCCCACCCCCCAGATGAACTCGCTGCGCCGCATGGAGCTCTCGCGCACCCTGGCCTCCCGTGTGCTCTCGTATACGCTGGGAGCCACCGCTGCCGTCAACCGGGGGGTACGCAGCGCCGATTTCTTCGTAATCCGCTACACCAGCGTTCCAGCCATCCTGGTGGAGATGGGCTACCTGAGCCACCCCATCGAAGGCCAGAACCTGCGCGAGGCCCACTACCTCGACCGCATCGGCTACGGCATCGCCCGGGGGGTGCTGGAGTACCTGGAAAGCGACCAGCCGCTCGAGTAGCCGCCTTCACAACAATGAACGTCGAATGGGGTAAGTTTCGCAGCGGCTTTCCGGGCGATCCGTTCTGAATACACGATGGGCTTAGGTGGGCAAACTCTGTAGAATGGCCCGACCGAAAGAACATTACTCACGTCGTGATGGCCCATCCCACACAACAAAGCGCCTACCTCGGCACGCCCCGCACAGCACCCGACCGCAACCGTTGCAAGAACTTAGCTTCAGACAACCGCCCAGCCAGATACTCGCTTACGTCGGGAGCCGCCTTGCCTGTCTGAATCATCTGGCTCAGCACCCAGAACTGATCCAGCCGAATCTTGCCTTCGCGCCGCAACCAGCCTATTTTTTGCAGGCGCGCATCGGAGGGGGTCTGCGCTGGAACCCCTGGAATGGCCCCAGCCCATACAAGGCTCACAAACTGTCCTCCAGTCAGGGCTCCCGCCAGGAACTGTTTTAGATCCTCGGGCTGCCTTCTGCCCTCGAGCCAAGCGGCCAGCGCATCAAACTGCTCGCCGTTGATATAGCCCGAGAGCTTGAGGTTGGCCAGACGGCTCAAGGCCACCGCGACGGGGTTGAGGGCCAGGGTGTAGTCGTCGGGACCATAAAGCTTGGGGGTCTGGGGGGTGCCTCTGCGCGAGCTGAACGCTTCAACACGAACAGCAGCATAGCGGTAAGCCTCCCCGATGGTTACATAGCCATCCCCGTTCTCATCGGCTTTGCCCGAGATGGCTTCCAGCAAGTAGGCCGTAAAAATTCCACCCCCCAGCTCGGCATCCTCCCAACTCGGCTCCGAGTCGGCAGAGGAAGCCAGCAACACATTGGCCCCGCTCAGATCGGGCTTTTGCGGTTTGGGCAAGTCCTTACGGCCCGGCATGGTGAAGCTGCGCGAGCCCGCTCGAGACTGCCCACTAAAACAGGCATCCAGAATCAGAATCAGGCGGCCCCTGCCCTGGCTGGCCTTGCGCACTTGTTCCTGCAACCACTCCAGGGGTAGCCAGGTTTCCTCGTCGTTGATTTTGGCATCGCTGGGCATCAGGGTAGCCTGCCCCAGGCGGCTCGGCATCCCGTGGCCGGAGTAGTAGACGATCAGGGTATCGCTCACGCGCATGCGCCGGGCCAGATCGCGCAACTCGGCCTCGATGGCGGTCTTGCTGGCCTCGGTATCCAGCAGCACCCGCACCTTACTCACCTGACCCTTGTTGGGGTCGCGCAGGGCCTGGGCCATTTTGCGGGCGTCGCTCTCGGCGTAGCTGAGGGAGGGCAGGGAGGGGGTTTCGGGGTAGGGGCGGTAGTTGTTGATACCAATGACCAGGGCGTAGGTTTCGGGCTTGGGCATGGGTTGACCCAACCCAAACCAGCACCCCACGCCCAGCCCGACAAGCCAGGCAATTGGTCGGCCCCAGCAACGTTGCATATATCTGCACCAGCCCTGGCTCCTACCCTCCATTCCCTAAAGTTAGACGGAGATGAAAGCAGACTAAGCAATGCGGGAGACGGCGTTAACCCAATGAAAAGGGTGGATTTGTAGTATATCACGGTACAAACCCTTTTTTCACTCGCTTTTTTGCCGTCTAGAGGGGCACAACTCGTAGTGCAACCGGTGCAAGTTTCTACCAGATGTTGTGTATTTTATGGTTTGGCTCGAGGTTCCTGAATCCAAATGGCCAGGTACGCGGTGAATGAACCGCCCCGTCGGCGAGCCTTTTCGCCCCACGCGCGTAAAGCCCTCTGGCGCACCGGGCTGGTGGTGCTGGTGATGGTGGCCTCGTCCTACATTTTGAGCAACAATCTGCTGGGGCCCTTGGGGGGGTTTATCAAGGGCCCACAGGGAGCTTCACTGGATCGCCTGACCAAAGTGGTGCACCGCTGGGGTTCGCCGGTGCCTGTGCGCGATTTTCCGCTGGTGGTGCTGGTGGAGCTCGAGCAGCAGAGCATCCAAGAGCTTAGCCCCAACAGCAATGTCTTTCACCGGGGCCAACTGGCCCGTATCATCCAAAAAATTCTGGACTACCAGCCCAAAGGTCTGTTCCTCGACTTCGATCTGCGCTACCCCAGCAACGAAGACGGGGCCCTATCTGCAGGAGATCGGCAGTTGCTGGAGGCGTTGCGCCGCGCCCAGGTTCCCATCCTGCTACCAGATGAACAGATTTTGGGCCAACCCCTGAGCAGCCTCAATCCCAAGTTGTTTGCTGTGCAAGCCCAGGTGCTCTATGACGGTGACGGGCTAACCCGCAAGATTCCCCGGCCCCTTCCTGGGCAGCCTGTAGCAGCCTCGCTGGGGCTGTACTGCCTAGGACTGGGCATAGACTTGCAGGATGGCCTTCGCTGTCCGCAATCGGTTGCGCTGGGCAATCCCCAGTCCGATGGCAAGCGTATCGTCTACCGTGAGATACGGCGCTTTGGAGCCCACACCGAAGGGCGGCAGCTCTGGCCCAATCTGGTGGTGATGGGAGGGCTGCAATTCTTGGAAGGTAGCCTGGTGAAATCGGAACAGACCCGGGGGGCTTTGTTCCTGGTGGGGCGCACCTACCCTAAGGCCGACGACGTACATTTCACGGCGATTGGGGCAGTACAGGGTATTGATATCCACGTGAACGCCCTCCTAACCCTGGCGACCTACCGCAGTTTTTCCGAAACCCTGGGCTGGGGGCCGGTGTTGTTGGTGGTGCCGCTGGTGGTTTTTCTGGCCCTCTGGCTGACCTACTCCATCACCGATGGCTGGCTGAGGGCCAGCCGCTTCCAAGGTTTCGTCCAAGCCCTGATCGAGACGGCGGTGGCGGCCTGGTTTTTGTTTTTGGCCGGGGTGATGATTGTGCAGTACTCGGGCCATTTCCTGGATTATCTCTACCCGATTGTGGCCTTTCAGATGGGGGCCTTGTTGCTAAAGCTATTTGCTGGAGGGAAGAAGAATGAGAACAAAACCAGTGATTCAGGCCAGGAAGTGGCGGATAAACTCAAGGAAATCGTGGAGGGAACCGGGGGGGATCGGTAGCGCGTGGATGGCCGCTCTGTGTGGGATAAACCCTACTGGCCGATTGGTCAAACTGCTGGCCTGGACGCGCGGTGCCCTGATGCAGGGTGAGCCGAGGAAAGCAGCCCCCACGCCCTGGAAGCACTTGTTTGTGGGGATCGTCCTGGTCTTTTGTTCGCTGGCTCTGGCCGAACCGGCCCGCCTCGAGCTCAGTGGAAAAGCCCGCCTCCTTCGCCCCGACCAGACCATGCAAACCTACACCCGCAGCGGTGGCCCTGCTTTGCTGCTCAACCTCGAGGCCGGCGACCGTCTGTGCGTTACGGAAGGCCAAGGACGTCTCCTGTACGGGGTGCGGGCCTTTGCCCTCGAGGCCAGAGGTGCTGCCTGCTTCGAGGTGGCCCGGCCCAAGTCGTTCTGGCAAAACCTGGTGGCCAGCTGCCAGGACATCGGGGTCTGCAAAAAACAAGCCGAGGTTTCCTTCATCAAGGAGGCCAAAAGCCGCAACCCCGCGGGCAACGCCCCAACCCTCTACCTGCCTACCGACTACCGCCTGGGCGCCCTGACCCTTACGGTCGCCAGTGGACAGACCCTGCGCTTATTGAATGGAGCCAGCGAGTTGCAAAAAGTAGAGGCCCAAGGAGACGGGGTTTTTACCATTGCAACCGAAGTGCTGCGGAAGACTGGGCACCTCGAGGTGCTAAGCCGCTCTGGGCTGGTGGTATACGCAGCCCCGGTACAGTGGGTGAGCTTTGCCAGTGAGGTCGCGGCCAGTACCCCCTTCGAGGCCGCCCTGGCCCTGTGGCTCACCAGCGAGATCGGCTACGCCCCTGCCGCCTATAGCTACCTGCTGGCGGCTGGAGCCAGCGAGCTGGCCCCTATCCTGGAGGCCCAAATTCGCCGGGAGTTTCGCGGTAGCGCGCGCTAGCGGTTCTTGGAGTTTGGGAGGGAACTGCCTGCAGCGGTTCCCAGTACACTCCGTATCAGGCAACCTGCAGCATTTACCGGTGTGCAGAGGGTAGCTGTGCCCGTCGAAGCCGCCCCTCGTGGGATACTGGTTGTTTTCGGTGACCAAAGAATTTGAACTCAAGCCAAATAGTTACAGAAGCATCGGTGGGTTTTTTGCTACCCTACTCGGCATGGAGTTTGCGCTGAACTTGCTGCTCATCGCTGGCGGTATCGTGCTGCTGTATTTTGGGGGCGAAGCCCTGGTCAAAAACGCGGTGGTGCTAGCCCGCAGTTGGGGTATTAGCACCATGGTGGTGGGCCTGACGGTGGTGGCCTTTGGTACCAGCAGCCCCGAGCTGGCCGCCAGCCTGGCCGCCGCACTTACCGGCAGCCCGGCCATCGCTATTGGTAACGTGGTGGGCTCGAATATCTTGAATATCCTGCTCATCCTGGGGGTTACCGCCTTCCTGGCGCCCATCCGCGCCCAGGCCCAGTTCATCAAGCGCGAGGTGCCCTTCATGATTGGGGCGGCCTTAATGCTTTTTGTGTTTTTGTACTTTGACCAGCAGATAACCCGCTGGGAGGGGTTATTTTCGGTGGTCTTGCTGGGTCTGTATATCTGGTTTTTGTACCGCAGCAGCGTAGGCGAAAGCCTCGAGGTGCAGGGAGAGTTCGACCAAGAGTATGGCAAGCCCGTTCAAGCAGGCTGGCAAACCTACGCAGGAATCGTGTTGGGGCTGGTGCTCTTGGGGGTAGGCGCCCGCATCCTGACCATCGGGGCGGTGGAGCTGGCTCGAGGCTTCGGTGTACCCGAGTTGGTCATCGGCCTGACCATTGTGGCCCTGGGCACCAGCCTGCCGGAAGTGGCCGCCTCCATCACCGCTGCCCTGCGCCGCGAGCCGGACATCGCGCTGGGCAACATTGTGGGCTCCAACATCTTCAACATCCTGGGCATCCTGGGGATCACGGCCCTTGTTCAACCCGTTGGCTTACCCTGGGAGAACATCCAGCGCGATATGTGGGTGATGCTTTTGGCCAGTGTGCTGCTGTGGCCGTTTCTGGCTACCGGATTCCGTTTGGGGCGCAGGGAGGGCGGGGTTTTCCTGGGGCTGTATGTGGCGTATATAGCGTTTTTGATCGTGACGTCTATTTAGCGCGATGCTGGCCGATGAATACCAGCCAGCGCCACGATGGCCCGCTCCAAGGCCAGACGCATGTCCTTGCCGGTTTTAGCAGCCTCTTCGGCTTCCATCAGGATTTCCAGGGCTTTTTGGGGCGCTTCGCCGGACATTTTTTTGGCCAGCAGGAGGGTTTGTTTGGCGGCGTAGGGGTGCATGCCCAGAGCACTGGCGGCCATCCCCTCCCCCATCATGGGGTCGTCTTGCAGCAAGGCCCAGGCTTTGGCCACCCGCACATACTGCCAGGAAAGCGCCCCCAAAATCCGCAAGGGGTCTTCACCCCGCTCCAGGAGTTCACGGGCATATTTGAAGGCCTGGCTGGGTTTGCCCTCGGTGGTCGAGCGAACCAGATCAAAGCCAGAAATAGGCGTATCCAGAGCGGCCAGGGCTTGCACTTTCTCGAGGGTGATGGGTGCAGTAACAAACCTGAGTTTTTTTAGCTCCTGATCCAGGGCTTCCAGACCCATGGCTGGGTTCTCGGCGCTGCCTTTGCCCCCTACCAGGCCCGCCAGGTACGAGGCGATGGCCCCCGGTAGCTTGAGGTCGTAGTGGCGGGCGCGGTTCACCACCCAGTGGGTCATCTCCTTGGGGCCGGGGGTGGGGTGGTCGCGCTTCTGGGCTTTGTCGGCGTACCACTTGCTGCGGGCCGCGGTGGGCCGGGGGTCGAGCAGCAGCACCGCTGCATCGGGCGGCAGGCCTTCCAGCACCTCCTTGAGGGGCTTCCACTCGGCCTCGCTAAGGTCGCGCAGATCCACCAGAGCCCCACCAGGGCCAAACAGTCCGCCGCTGGCCTCCTGGGCCACCAGCGCCGGCTCAGGGGGCATCAGGCGGGGGGGTAGGCCCTGCAAGCCGGCCTCCTGGAGCAAGGCCTCTCTGGCCAGAAAGCTATCGCCGGTAAAGACCTGAATCATGCGCAGTGGCAGGATACCAGATGGCAGGCATTTACAGCTTAGGTTGGTAGCCTAAGAAGCAAAGCCTGAGCGGGGCCGCATTTAAACCGCAGGCTCGAGCGCCGCCGATTCGGATGTAGGCTCGACCGGCGCTGGAGGTGCTTCGACTGTCGGGCCAGATTTGTGGCCATGCTTGCCTTCTTTCTCGGCCTCGGGCTTGACCCCCTGGGTAACTGCGTACTCCCACCAGAGCTGCAAGAGCTGGGGCTCGAGGTCGGCCACTACCCCTTGAAGCCGGGTGAGCTCGTTGCGGGCCAGGCCGGCATTGATTACCGGATTTGCCGGCCCCAGGGTGAACTTGGCCCAGGTGTCCCCGTCTCGGGTTACGAAGATATGCGGTTTTTCCTGGGCACTGCCAGATTTAACATAGAAGCGAAAGCCGCCCCGGCGCATGAGCGTTAACATGGCTCGAGTGTAGCCATCCTTGGGCCGACTTATGGTACTTCTGACCATCGTGGGCGTTACATAAAACAATGGTATTGCAGAACTGCGTCCACACCCTAGAGGGCACCCCTTCCAAAGAATCCACCAAGTTGCTTCACCAACCCACCTTCCGCCATCCAGTTTTCGTATAGATTGAACACGGGTGGACAATCGTCTGCGGCTCTTGATTATCGTGACCCTGCTGGGTAGTTTCGCGTTTTATAGCTGGCGCGGTCTGGGTGAGGTTTTTCGTGAGCGCGGGCGCTATACCGATGCACTGGGGCTGGTTCCCGCAGCCACCACCCCCCTGAGCTTCGCGGTGCCTTCGCTCAGCGAACTGGCCATGCGCTATAACCTCGAGCCTCGCCAAGCCACCTGCTCTATCTGCCATATCGGCAAAGAGGGTGACAAACAGCTCAATTCCTTTGGCCAAACCTATCAGAGCATCGTGTATGGGCTACTAGACGAAACGGTACCTGCCGACAGTCCCGAGGCCCGCAGCATCTTTCAGCTCAATGTGACCCAAATTCGCCAGGCCCTCGCAGCCGCCACCCAGGATGGGCTCGATTCAGATCAGGATGGATTCGACAACGACCTCGAGCTGCTCTTTGGCTTTTTGCCGGGTGAGGCCCAGTCCGGACCCAACCTGAGTGTGGAGACCCTGCAGAACTACCGCGCCCGGTTGCGCCAGCTTGCCCGAGAAGGACGGCTAGAAACCTGGCTACGCCGGGGTGTAAAACCCAGCGCTGCCAGTCCTGCTTTTTGGGGTTTCGCCGTAGACCAAACCCCGATCGTACGGCTCGAGCGTCTGGCACTCTATCAAGCCGCTCTCAGCCAATAATTAACCCCCTGACTAGCAGGGGGTAGACAAGGCATTCAGTCGGATCACTCTAATCTGCCGCCTGGGGTGAGGGCGTGACGTTGCGCTCCCCCCGTAGGAAGAAGAGCAGCCCCAACACAAAGGGAATAAACGGCATCCACAAGTTGGGGTAGGGATAGAACAGGGCCAAGGCCAGCAAACCCATCACCCAACTTTCCCAGCGCTGCAAGGGACGGCGGGTATAGCCCACAGTTGCCGCCGCCAGGAAGACAATGGCCGTACCCGTGAAGAAGAAGCGTTCTAAGATAATTAGCCAACCCTCTATTCCCGGTACATTTTGCACAATCGGCAAAATCAGCAAGCCCGTGCCGGTGAACGAAAGCAGGAAGAAAAAGCCAATGATGTACTTGGCTAGCGCCACCCTGGCTGCGTACACGCCTGTCATGATGGGGTTGGTCTTAAACACCGAGGCTGCTGCATAACCCGAAAGTGCCACCGGTGGGGTCACATCGGCCAGCACCGCGTAGTAGAAGAGGAACATGTGGGTGGCCAGCGTCGCTGCCAACACAGCCTGCTGGGGCTCGAGGCCATAGCCTTGGAAGTTGGTGGCTGCAATCTTAATGATGGCGGGCGCGGTCAGCGAGGCGGTGAGCACATAGGTCGCAGTGGGGGGTACCCCCATGCCCAGAATCAGGCTGAAGATGGCTGTTACCAATGTAGCCAGCAATAGGCTCTCGCCTGAGATTTGACCTAGGAAGATGGAGAACTTGGATGGCAGCCCGGTAATCACCATCATCCCGAAAATCAGGTTTGCTGCCACAATTGCTGAACCGATGGGAATCAGTTGGCGGAAACCTTCGGCTAGCCCCAGAGCAATCGGTTCGATAGCCCCCCGCAACTTTCCGTCGGCAAAGGCAGGGTATACAAAGGTGCCCAGCATGAGGCCCAGAAAGCCCAAGGTGAGCGACAAGATCGGAATTCTACCCAGATCCCAACCGGCCAACGCTGGCAGAAAAGCACCGCCCAAAGCCAACACGATACCCAGAGGCAACCCCACTTTGTAGGCAGGACTCCGCATGGCCTCGGTCAACGGTGCAGGCCGCAAGGTGGGATCAAGGTAACAAACCAGGATAAAAGCCAACGTGGCCAAGTAAACTGCCGTCGAGACCTCTGTGCCCAAGAACAACATCACCACAATCAGGATGATGGGAATGAAGATGGTGCTGTAGCGCAAGGCATAGCTGCGGCGCAGGGTTTCGTCGCCCCCCACTGGAGGTAGCTTGGCCTTGCGGGCATAGAACTCGTTAAAAGTCAGAATGCCCGCCAGGTACAAGAGCATGGGCCCAATCGCCATGATGACAACCCACAAATAGCTAATCTGAAGAATTTCAACCATCACGAAGGCAATGGAACCCAGCACCGGGGGGGTAATTAGAGCAATGGTACCCGCTGTGGCAACCAACCCCGCCGCGATCATCTTGTCGTAGTTGGCCTTTTCATAGAGCGGTTTGGTCAGGGTAGCCACAAACTGGGTATCGGCGGCTCCCGAGCCACTAAACATACCCATGAACACCGAGGCTATGCCGGTCACCCGGCCTGGGGTTTGCGGTGTTCGGCCTACCATGGCCAAGGCGATGTTGGCTACCACCCGCCCCAATCCCAGCGCCCCGATGATTCCCGAAAGGATGGTGAAATAGACCAGATATTTGGCCGATACACCGGTAATCAGACCATAAATGCCAGCTTCCGTCTCGTTGTAGGTTTTGCCCAAAATAAGGTCAATACCGTTTTTGGCCCCACGAAAGGTACCAGGTACATACTGTCCGTACATGTTGTAAGCCAAGAAAATCAGCACCAATGAAGGCATGATTGGGCCAAGCAGGCGAGAGACCAGCCCCAACACTAGGATGATGATGCTAAAGGACATGGCCATGTCCCAGCCCGCTGGAATGACTGCCCGGTTTACCAGATCTTCGTAATAGCGCACCTGGTAAGCCCATGGAGCAACGGCCAACAAGGCAGCGGCAATATCGGTATAGCGGCGTGCCTGTGGTAGCAAAGCAGGTAACACCGCCAGGGCCCAGGCCAAGGTTCCCAATAGCTTGCCTGCCAGCGGAATATCTACCCCCGGAACGTTAGGTACCCAAAAGGTGTAGAGAAAAGGCAGCGTGAGGGCTGCAAAGACCCACGACCCTATCGTGCGCCGAGCGGCGGGAAGGCGAGAGGTAATCAGATACCCCGCGACCAACAACAGCAGAACGTGGGTAGCCCGGCGAAGCTGCACCTGATCGAGGATGCTTATATCTAGACGGCTCAGCGGAGTGAAAGGATGAAGCACCAGATAAAGGCTGAAGAGGGCTGCTATAAGCAGGACAATCCAGATAACACGCCCTAGCAGAGTGGTTCTGCCCGTATTCTCTTGAGGTATTTCCATGGCACCTCCTAAAAACCTGGCTTGTGAGCGAGATTATATCGCAGCTTATCGTTGTCGCTGAGATATAAACCCGATTTTTGTCGAGATTCTTGCGGATTTTCTGCCTGACCAGGTGAAGCAAGGCATGTACTGGAAACTATTTCCCGCAAGCCAGCCAGGGCGCCCAGGCATGCTACAGTAGCTGCAAGCAGTTGGGCAGGAGCTCGGTAGGGGAAGCAGGAGCCCATCTCTCGAGCTGCAGATTGAGTCGAACAGATCACTCCTGGGTATACTTACAAAAAGCTCCCCCAAATAGTTTGAGGGAGCTTTTCTCGACAGCCGAACCTTACCGGATAGCGCCGGTCTCGCGTAGGTAGCGCAAAGCGCCTGGGTGGAAGGGAATCACAACTCTCTGATTCACCAGATCCACGGTGTTTTTGAGGGTGGTATCGCGGGCGGCAGCAGTAGCGGTGGTGAGGGTTTGTAGGTTGCCAAATACGGCCTTCATGATGGCGGCAGCTAGGTCGTCGGGCATGGAGGCCGGGCAGAGGAACACATTGCCGGTGTACAGAGCGAATACATTGTCCTTGGTGCCATAGGCGGTTTTAGGCAGTACGCCGGTGGTAATGATGCCGGGGAACTCTCTTTGCAGCAACTGGGCGGTGGGGCCGGTGCGGGGCGAGTCTACCAGCTTGATCTGGTCACCCTTTCGCGGCAGACCCTGGGCCAGTTCAACCACGCTGGCAGTGGGTACCCCACCCACCCAGAAGTAGGCATCAATGGTGCCTTCGGAGAGGGCTTTGGCCGACTCGGCGGCGGGCAGGCGCTCGCGCTTGGCAAACTCGCGCGGGTCCACCCCCGCCCCCTTGAGCACCAAAAGGGCCAGGTTCTCGGTGGAGGAACCGGGCTGGCCGGTCGAGACCCGCTTGCCCCGCAAATCACCCACAAACTTGATACCCGATTTTTCGGTGGTTACGATGTGGATCAGGCTGGGGTACATGTAAAACATGATCCGCTGCATATCGGCCTTGCGCTGGGCAAAGCGAGGCTCCTCACCGGTGAAGGTGACCAGGGCCGAGTCAGTGGTGGCCAGTGCGCAGTAGTAGGTGTTGGAACGGGGATCGGTACGGTCGCGCAGCAGCAGCAGGTTATCGTACGAGCCACCAGTTTGTTGGGCAGTGGCGTCGGCTACGCCCGCCTCGGTCAGGATCTTGGCAATAGCTTGTCCATAGAAGAAAAACACCCCTCCGGTACTACCCGTCGGGATGACCACCCTGGGACGTTGTTGGGCCAGGGCAGTGCCCAGTACCAAGACTAAAAAAAGGATTGACAGTTTCCACAGCTTCATTGACCAACCTCCTCAAGACTGGACCAAAACCGGGCAATGAACCACCCCAAACATCGTTTTTTGACTCGATGCGACTTGGGTTATGCTTCCGGCTGTGGACAGTCTACATATTACATGTAACATGTCAAGGGGCAGACGCCATAATGTCTGCTGTATAAGCGCAACCTAAAGCGCAAAGGCACAGTAAACCCCATCAATCTATGAAGCCTCGAGCCAAACTGCAGTCAGAACGTCTGGTAGACAAGGTATACGCTATTTTGCGCACCCATATTCTCCAAGGAGAGCTACCACCGGGGCACCCCCTCAGCGTTCCCGAACTTTCCCGGCAGCTTGGGGTCTCGCGCAGTCCGGTGCGCGAAGCCGTGTTGCAACTGGTGGCCGATGGTCTAGCCCAGGAGAAAGCTCGCAAGGGAGCGGTGGTAGCCCATTTTGGCCTCGAGGACGCGCTACAAATCCTGGAGGCTCGAGAAGTGCTGGAGGTAGCCTCGGTTCGGATAGGTGCTACCAGAGCCAGCACCAAAGACCTAGCCCTGCTCCACCAGGTTCTGCAAACCCAGGCCCAAACCATCCAAGCAGGCGACCTCGAGGGCTACCAGGCCACCGATCTGCAATTCCACAAGTTGCTGGGAACCCTAAGCCACAACCCGGTCTTGGAGCGAATGGTGGGGCTGCTAAAAGACCAGTCGCACCTAGCGCTGGAATCGGCGGTCCGTAGCCTGGCCCAACTCGAGCGCGGCCTACAGGAACACCAAGCGGTATTGGAAGCCCTCGAGGCCCGCAATCCCAAACAGGCCAGCGAAGCGCTGCTCAAACATTCCTTCGTGTGCTACTTGACCTACCCCAGGGGATGTAAAAAAGAGGGGGTGCTATGGAAACCCACAGAGAGCACCCCCTGTACTATCTTGACGCAGAAACCCTCCTGGTGGCTACCTACGTCTGGGTG
>NZ_JBBINI010000046.1:0-17276 GCF_037443965.1 Meiothermus sp. | reverse complement strand
TCGGAGCTATTCCTCAAGCGGATTCATGCCACGACCCTCGAAGGGTTTGTGCTCAAGGTGTGGGGCTTCATCTTTGCCCACAACTTCAGGCGGCTGGCCAGTATTTTGTAGGTGACAACTTGGGTTAAGTTAAAAATTGATATGCAGTGAAGTTCCCAAAATGAAGCGCTCAAAGCAACTTCCAGATATTAGGGGAGCCAAATCCATCCCGGAAATTAAGTTACCGGAGCACCAGCAACCCTACCCGAGAATTCAACGCACCACCGGACTCGCCATCGAGCCGAATCCTGGGACGACAACCCCCAATTGGCGGATGATTTGGCCAGCTTGATTGTCTTGGGAAAGAAGACGGCAACCTGCTCAGCACTTTGGGAGTACCAGTTCGAAGGCAGACCAATCCCGGTGGTGGACGCTCTTACCGTCTTGCTCAGTGGCTCGGGTGAGCCCTGGCGGTCGTCGAGACCACTGAAGTCACCACCCACAACTATCAGGGCGTGGATACCGAGTTTGCTCGAGAGGAGGGGGAAGGCGATCTATCACTGGACTACTGGCGGGAGGGACACTGGCGGTTCTTTGGCCGAACCCTGGCTCAGATCGGCAAAACACCCACCTTGGACATGCCGCTGGTATGCGAGAAGTTCAGGGTTGTGTATAAACAACCCGCACCATGAACAATTCCCCAGCAAACACCGTTCCGTTCACCAGCCGAACCACCTGTGGAAATCTCTCAGTGGCTGGTTCAATTGCCCACACAAGAACACGGCGGGTAAGTACTAGGACGAACGTGCACCAAAGCCTTTAATTTGAGCAACATACCGACTACACTTTCTGCTAGATGGCAAAAGCTTCTATTCAATATCGCTGTATCGAATGCGGGTACAAATCGGTAAAGGAGCTGGGCCGCTGTCCCAACTGTGGAGCCTGGGATAGCTTCAAGGAAGAAGCCACCCTACCCAGGCCCGGCACCGCAGGGGGCAAGGGGGGTTTGTCGCAGCCTCGGCCTCTGCCCAACCCGGCATCCATTACCCGATTGGCAGACGTTCCGGAGGGAGGGGAGGCACGCTTCTCGAGCCAGCTTGGCGAACTCGACCGGGTGCTGGGCGGGGGTTTTGTGCCCGGCGAGGTATTGCTGCTGGGGGGCGAGCCTGGGGTGGGCAAGAGCACCTTGCTGTTGCAGGTAGCTCAAAAGATGCTGGAGACGGGCAAACGGGTCATCTACCTGGCGGGCGAGGAATCGCCGGGGCAGATTCGTTTGCGGGCCAAGCGCCTGGGCATCTCGGGGGAACTCGAGCTGCTGCGAGAAACCCAACTCGACGCAATGCTGGCCACCCTCGAGGCCTCCCCTCCAGATTTTCTGGTCGTGGACTCCATCCAGACCCTGGAGACCACTGCCTCGCCAGGGTCGCTGGTCGCCGTGCGGGACGCCACCGCCGCGCTGACCCGCTTTGCCAAACACCACCACGTCACCACAGTCTTGGTGGGACACGTCACCAAAGAGGGCATTGTGGCAGGGCCTAAGGTGATCGAGCACGTGGTGGACGCCACCTTGTATCTGGAAACGGCCGGCAACTTCCGGGTCTTGCGCTCCAGTAAAAACCGCTTCGGGCCGGTGGGCGAGATGGGGGTGTTCACCATGATCCAGGAAGGCATGGAGGAAGTCGCCAACCCCTCGGCGGCTTTTCTGGCCGAAAGGCCGGTAGGAGCCCCCGGCTCGGTGGTAGCCCTCAGCCTTTCGGGCGAGCGGGCCCTGGCCTTGGAGGTGCAGGCCCTGGCGGCCCGGACACCTTTCCCAGCCCCACGCCGGGTTTCGCAGGGGCTGGATAGCCGCCGGGTAGATGTGGTGCTGGCGGTACTGGAGCGCAGGCTCAACTTGCCGCTGGGCAACCTCGATATTTACGTCAACCTGGCCGGTGGTCTGCGGGTCTTCGATCCGGGGTTGGATTTGGCGGTAGGTTTGGCAGTGTATTCTGCTGTAGTAGGCCGTCCCCTTCCCGAGGAAGTCGCGGTGGTGGGGGAGGTGGGTCTGGCGGGCGAGCTGCGGAGTGTGGAGGGCCTCGAGCGCCGCCTGCGCGAAGGGCAACGAGCCGGTTTTAAGCGTCTAGTGCACCCTCCCCAGTTCAAAAGCCTGGAAGCAGCAGTGAGCAAGTTTTTATGAATCTGATGCGTTGGACACTATATGGGCTGTTTGCCTACCTGGGCTACCGGGTAGGGGTGTGGCTCGAGGTCAGCAACCTCATAAGCATAAGCCCCATGGGCAGCCTGACCAGCCTCAACCGTCTGTACCTGGGCGTGGTGGGGCTGCTGGTGGGCTTTTTGGTTGTGCCGCGTCTAGCCTACTGGTTGGAGCGTCGTTGGGAGCATGGCCAGGCCTGGCTCAAGCACCTGCCACCCGAGATCCCGGTTGCCATTACAGCGGCCTCGGGCCTCGGTCTCTTGTTGGCGGTGTTGCTCACCAACCTCCTAAACCAGATTCCGGGGTTTTCCGCGATTCATTCTTTGATTATCGCTGCCGTGCTGGTCAGCTCGCTTTCGGCCTTTGCCATCGCCAACCGCGACTACTTTCGGCTGGCCCGCCCCCCAGCCCACTCGGTCAAGGCCCGGGGCGGCAAGGTGCTCGATACCTCGGTGCTGATTGATGGCCGCATCGGGGACGTGGCCGAGATGGGCTTCCTGGAAGGCCCGCTGTTTGTGCCCCGGCAGGTGCTGCGCGAATTGCAGCAGTTCGCCGATGCTTCGGATGCCCAAAAGAGGGCCAAAGGCCGCCGGGGCCTGGATACCCTCGAGCGACTCAAACTGACCGTGGGCCTCGAGGTGCTCGAGGGCGAAGAATCCGATGAACCGGTGGACGACCAGATTTTAGCCGAAGCCAAGAAGCTAGGGGCGGCGCTGGTCACCAACGACCACGCCCTGGCCCAACTTTCCCGCATCTATGGGGTCAAGACCCTCTCGGTGCAGGCTTTGGCCTCGGCCCTGCGGGCGCCACTCCAGCAAGGCGACACCCTTAGCATCACCATCGTCAAAGAGGGCAAGGAACCCGGCCAGGGGGTGGGCTACCTAGAAGATGGCACCATGGTCGTGGTAGACGATGCCATCCCCTACAAGGGCAAGGAGGTGGGGGTGGTTATCACCCAGTCCATCCAAACCCAGGTCGGTCGTCTACTTTTCGGAAAACTCCAGACCGAAGAAAGCGACCGCCCAGCCTCGAGAGCCGAGCGGTAGCGCCATTCCTACAGACACCAAAAGAAAAGCGCCTCTGCACAGGTAGTGCCCACCTTTCCTGCCTTGCCCCTACGCTACTTGCTTATTACCACCCGGCCCACCCCGCCGTTCACCTCGAGGTCGGCTTTGTCCGCCGCAGTAGCATAGTCGGGGCTTTCATATCGGTTGTCGCCCAGCTTGATTAGACCGTTGGGCACCTCCAGCCCCCCCAGACCCGTTTTGGCTTCCAGCCGCACGGCCACATTTTGCGGGATTCGAATATCCAGCTCCCCCACCCCGCCCTCAATTTCAGCCCGGTAGATGCCCTGCTCGGGCAGTTCGATCTGCACCCGCCCGACCCCGCTGTTCACATCCAGGCTGCTCACCTGAAGGTTGCGCAGGTTGAGCACCGCCTCTCCTACCCCCGTGTTGACCACCAATCGAAGCTCAGCCCTGGGCGAGAGCCGGAGCTCCCAGCCCTCACGGCTCCGAACAGCGCCACTGGTGCGCCCTCGAGCCTCTAAAGCTACCGTTGCCTCGCTACCCTGCACATCGCTGCGACGCTCTAAGCGCTCACCGGGCAACAGCCGAATTTGCCCTTCAATCAGACTGGCAGAGCCTTCTTCCAGCGCGGATACCTCGAGCTGCCCCACCCCTGGCGCAAGTCGAATTTGCGCCCGGTTCACCTGGCCCAGTGGAATGGATATTTGCTCCAAAGCGCCCTGTGCCCCTGGCCGTGCGTTCCACGTCCAGAGCAGTCCCCCACCCACCAGCGCCACCGCCAGCAGCACCGGGATACGTTTCGGGTTATCGCGCAACAGGAAGTTGAGTCCGAGCAGGATTAGCACCAGCGGCCATAGCAGCCAGACATCAGCCCAGAAGTCCCAGGAAAACCAACCCAAACTGGTAAAAAGCCATAACACCCCTATTGCAATGAGGGCAATACCCCACCAACTCCGTCCACCTGGAGCGGTTTTTTGCACCATATCACCACCTACCTTCCGGCCCTACGCAGCAATACCAGAACCCCTATCCCAATCAGCAGCAACGGAAATATCAGGTCTTCGTCCACCCGAATCCAGCCCAGTTGCCGCAGCAAAAACCAGGCCCCCCCCACCACCAACGCCCAACCCAGCAGTTGGGATCCCTGGCCTCCTTGCATCCGCTCGGAAACCTCTTTAGCCCGCGCCTGTAGGTTCTGCGCTCCTTCACGCAGGGTTTGCTCTACATCGGGTTTTAGGCTGTCCTGGCCTTCTTCTTCTGGCTCTTTCGGAATCACCAGGGCCAGAACAAGGTAAAGCAGAATACCAACACCATTGATCAGGGTCAGAAGTACAAAAGCAACCCGCACCCAGACCGCCTCGACCCCCAGGTACTCGGCCAACCCCGCACAGACCCCACTGATCTGCTCGTCCCTGCGGCTCCGGTACAGCTTACATGGTGCGCCCGGCCTATCCACCTTGCCCCACCTCCGGTTCGTTGATGGGGGGGGCTTCCGGCATCACGAAATACAGCACAAGATAGGCCAGTACCCCGCCACCCCAGACAATTGCGGCCAGCACAAACAACAGCCGTACCACGGTCGGATCAACGTTAAGGTACTCCGCAATACCCCCACAGATGCCCCAGATCATCTTTTGATTGCGGCTACGGTACAAACGCTTGGGTGCGTTCATTGCTCCCCCTCCTTCGCCTTGAACTGCCCTTCCGATGGACCAGCCCCTGCGCTGGAACCACCCCGTCGCATCAGCAGGTAAATGCCCGCCACCAACAGGGCCAGCGGGAAAAGGTAGGCCAGCAGGCCCTGCAACGCCGTTGCGGTAACCAGGGTCAGGGCCAAGCAGGCCAGTGCCGGGAATACCGCCCAACGTTGCCCCACCAGGTAGACCACCCCAAAGGTAATGGCCAGTCCCAGGAAGAACAGCGCCCCCCCGGCGTTATCCCGCGCGCCCGAGCCAGCTACCGCGCCCAGGGTTATAAGCGTACCCCCAGGAATCAAGGCCCACCAGTTGCCAGGTCGAACAAAATAAACCGCCACAAAGCCCAGGCCTATCGCAGCCAAAAAGACACCTCCTCCCAGGTTGCCGCCCAGGATGGGTTCGAACAGGATCAAGGTGCCCAGGCCCAGCAGGGTAAAGCCTGGTATGAGCGCCCACCACTGGCTATGGTTTTGTTGGTAGTACCAGATAAAACCTGCCCCTGCTGCCAGGAAAATGCTCCCCCAGATCCAGCCAGCGATCTGAAAGCCCAGGTTTTGAAGTAAGAACAAGACCCCGAGAGCCACCAAAATCCAGCCCCAGGTCTGTGGGTTATTTTTCATAAGACCCCTCCTGTTTATAGTCATGCCTGCTTGATTACCCAGCCAGTATTGCATGCTTCGGGCAATGGATTCGCAAAAATCGCTCAGAAATTGCGCCCAGTCCATGCTTGCTGGCAGTCTCGTACCTACATATTCTGGCGAAACAGGCTCCTTTCCACCTCTACCCTTTCACCAAACAGTTACCAGAGCATTACAGATTAGCCTCGAGGCTCTCAGAATCCGGTGTACTTATTTCACTTCTTTTACTTGGAAACTGAACAAACGGTAGATAGTTTCTTACTGGGAAACATAAAGTACACAATACCCTCAACATCTTGCCTGTAATCTCGAGTCTGCATCAAACGTCTTGGTATGGAGGGTGGCATTTCAGAGCTAGAGGAAAGAACTTATAATGGCGGACGGCAAAATGGAGTGCTCAATGAGTAACCCGTAAAATCAAGCACACCACCGGAGGCAAGCGTGAATCTACACGAATATCAAGCCAAAGACATCCTAGCCAAGTACGGCATCCCAGTTCCCCCAGGCAAGGTCGCATTTACTGCCGATGAAGCCAAGCAAATTGCCACCGAGTATGGCGATCTGGTCGTCATCAAAGCCCAGGTACACACCGGGGGGCGCGGCAAAGCAGGGGGGGTGAAGCTAGCCCGAACCCCTGAAGAGGCCCGCGAAAAAGCAGCTCAAATTCTGGGACTGAACATCAAGGGCTTCATCACCAAAAAGGTGCTGGTAGCCAAAGGAATAAATATTGCCAAGGAATACTATGCGGGCATGATTCTGGACCGGGTCACCCAGCGGGTGGTGCTGATGCTCTCTAAAGAAGGGGGCATGGATATTGAAGAAGTGGCCGCGACCCGTCCCTATGCGCTGATCAAGTACCCCATCAACCCCGCCACCGGGCTGCGCCCGTTTGAGGCACGGGAACTGGTCAAGCGGGCGGGCATGGAGGGCAACCTCAACAAACTGGCCGACGTGCTGGTTAAGCTCTATCAGGCCTACGTGGGCATTGACGCTTCCACAGCCGAGATCAACCCGCTGGTTATCACCGATACCGGCGAGGTGGTGGCCGCTGATGCTAAAATCGTGCTGGACGACAATGCTCTGCATCGTCACCCCGACCTTACCCCGCTGCGCGAGTTTGAGGCCGAACACCCCTTAGAAGTCGAGGCCTCCAACTATGGCTTTAGCTACGTCAAACTCGATGGCAGCGTGGGCGTAATTGGCAACGGGGCGGGGCTGGTGATGTACACCCTCGACCTGGTGCAACGAACCGGGGGCAAAGCTGCCAACTTCTTGGATATTGGTGGTGGGGCCAAAGCCGATATTGTCTACAACGCTCTGAAGGTGGTACTCAAAGACCCCGATGTGAAAGGGGTTTTCATCAATATCTTCGGGGGTATCACCCGCGCCGACGAAGTAGCTAAGGGTGTAATCCGGGCTATGGACGAGGGTATCCTGACCAAGCCCGTGGCCATGCGCGTGGCGGGTACTGCCGAAGAAGAAGCCAAGGCCCTCTTAAAAGGCCGTCCAGTTTATATGTATCCCACATCAGTAGAGGCAGCCAAAGCCATTATCTCGATGACGGGAGGTGCAAAGTGAGCATCCTGGTCAACAAAAAAACCAACGTGATTGTCCAGGGCATCACGGGGCGGGAGGGAGCCTTCCACGCCGAGGCCATGATCAAAGCCGGCACCAAGGTAGTAGCGGGTGTTACTCCGGGTAAAGGTGGACAGACCACGCTGGGTCTGCCGGTCTACGATACCGTCAAGGAAGCATCTGTTCATCACCACATTGACGCTTCGATCATCTTTGTGCCCGCACCGGGCGCAGCCGACGCTGCCCTCGAGGCCGCCCACGCGGGGGTTCCGCTGGTGGTGCTGATTACCGAGGGTATTCCAACCATGGATATGGTCAAGGCCGTGGCCGAGATCAAATCCCTGGGCAACGTGCGCCTGATCGGCGGCAACTGCCCAGGTCTGATCACCCCCGAGGAGTGCAAGCTGGGCATCATGCCGGCCAGCGTGTTCAAAAAGGGCCGGGTAGGGCTGATTTCCCGTTCCGGCACGGTAACCTACGAAACCGCCAAGGCTCTTTCCGACGCGGGCTATGGCATCTCGACCTGCATTGGCATCGGGGGTGACCCCATTATCGGTACTACCTTCAAAGACCTTTTGCCCATGTTCAACGACGATCCCGAAACCCACGCGGTGGTGGTTTGCGGCGAGATTGGCGGTTCGGATGAGGAAGACGCTGCCGCTTACATCAAAGAACACATGAAAAAGCCGGTGGTGGGCTTTATCGGTGGGCGCAGCGCCCCCAAGGGTAAGAAAATGGGCCATGCGGGGGCCATCATCATGGGCAACGTGGGTACACCCGAGAGCAAGCTGGCCGCCTTTGCCGATGCCGATGTGCCGGTAGCCGAAACCATTGACGAGATTGTGGAGTACGTGCGGGCCAAGTTGGGCTAGCCAAGACCAAGACCCTTAGGGCGACCCTGGTCGCCCTTTTTTTGTCACACCGAGTACATTTCACTGCACTGTATGCAAAACAATTATGGCCGTTGGGATTAGAGCGCCCTTCGCAATTATTAAGCCGCCCACAGCTTGATTGTTTTGTCCTGCACAGTACAGTAGCCTCTCGGATGGGAGGCCACGTCTGTGAAGAGCGCGATAAGGGGACTCTTGATAAAGTTGCGCTGCCACAAACCCCAAGAATGCTTCTGGCAAATCCATAGACGAAATCTCTATCGGGGGCACATTTGGTGGCTTTATTTCAAATCTATCCATGCCGAACAGCAAAGAAACTCTTTATTCTCCACACCCCTTGCGCTTTGGTTTTTTCTTTGCGGTTTCTCACCGACAAATTGCGGGTATTCGCACTGGGGGCCAACTCGTGATAGACTCTATTTAACAATCCATATATAAGTTGCCTATGTGACCGCTATGCACAAAACATATCTCCGACCCTATCCAGCCTCCTGGGCGAACTGGCTGATCTCGAGATGGGATGCGCTGGGAATGTGGTTCTGGCTTCCCTATTTTGGGTTGTTTGTGTCGCTGGCGCTGGCCCAAACCCTGGCCAAGTGGTGGGATGGCAGTTTGGCCGTGGGGCAATTCCTACCCCTGCAAATTCTGGCAGCGAGCTATATTCCCTGGGGATTATTGCTCATTCGCTACTTGATTCGAGCCGCCCTAGAAGCACTCGAAACCATTCGCCCCACCTTGGGCCCAAGCGAGGCGGACTATCACGAGCTCCGGTATCAGCTTTCGGTGGCCCCAGCCCTCGCTACACTGGCTGCCACGCCGGTAGGCGCAAGCTTTGGCATCGTTTACTGGCTGATCATCATGAGACCGGTGCACCCTTTTATTTTGTGGGGTTCTTCCAGTTTGAGCCTGGCAATTGACCTGGGAGTTGCACTGTTGATCTGGGCTGTCCTTGGAGCACTGTTTTTTATTGCCTTGCGCCAGAGTCGGATCATTCAACGCATCTACACCCACATTGAACAGATCAATCTGATGCTGCCCCAGCCCTTATATGCTCTTTCCAACTACACCCTGGTGGCCGCGGTGGGTGGAACCTTGATTAACGCAGTTGGGTCATACCTGCGTGATGTTCGAGATGGGAGCCAGGCCCCATCCCCCGCCAAGCCTGTACCGGCCCTATATCCAACAAAGCCAGGTTTTTGTGGGCATTTACCACCAACGCTATGGCTGGATCGCCCCCAATATGGCGGTATCCGGAATCGAAGACGAGTTTCACCTGGCTTCCCATCTGCCTCAGTTGCTCTATATCAAAGAGCCAGCCCCAGAGCGGGAGGCTTCCCTTACCCAGTTGCTTCAGGCCATGCAGGCCAGGGGTAAAGCACCCAAACCATTTACGAACCTCGAGGAACTACAGCAGCTCCTGCGGGCCGATTTGCTTGAACTGACCCAGCATCTCGAGGCCATCCCTATAGAACCCAAGCCCGAACCGCCCTCGAGCCAGCTACCCGCAGCCCGAACCTCGCTTATTGGGCGCGATGATGAAATTGCTGCCGTTAAGGCTCTGCTGCAAAAAGGCCACCTCGCAGCCGCCAGGCAACTTTCCGGTCAGGGGCTCAGAACCCACCAGGCTCTGGGGCTCAAACCCGGTGTCGCCTACAGATTATTGGGGCTGGCCGAGACTGCTTTGCAAGAAGGGAATCCTACCGAAGCTAGAGAATATCTTCGCACTGGCTTTCCTATCGCCCAACAAACCACCGACCATCACACCATAGCCCGTTATCTGGAGACCTTGGCCTTGTTGCTCATCCAACACAATACCGCCCAAGCAGTGCGGCTGTTGAGTGCAGCTCAAGCCCTACGCCAAGATAACGAGATCGTACTAACCCAGGCCGAGCAACCCACACTTCAAGCGGGCTTGAATAAACTCTCTCTCCGTTTCGATCAAGCGACCCTCGAGCAGCTCAAGCAGGAGGGGCGAACGTTGGATTTCGCTCGCAGCTTTTTTGGGAATGCTCGACTGAGGAAACGCTTTAGCACGTTTCGTTGGGACTTGCACGGCCTGCAGGTCACTTGGCAAGGTTACTCATCGGCAAAACCAGCCCACAGATCGGGGAATTCCTCTTGAAAGCACAAAAAGCCCGCCTCGAACCTATGGTGCGGTCGCTTGTTTGATGAAGCGTTCCCAGGCCGCTAGCGCGTTGCCCAGGTTGTAGCCACGGTTCACCAAGAAGCGGATGGCTCTGGGCTTTTCGCCTTTATGGCGGTTTTTATACCGGTCCAACAAACCAACGGCCTCTTGTACCGGGTCGCTCTGGGACTCCTGCTCGGCCAGAACTCGGTCTACAATGCTGCGAGCAACACCCTTTTCCAGCAGCACCCGGCGCAGTTTAGCCGCACCCCACTTGCCCGCGTAAAGCCGGGTGTAGCCCTCGGCGTACTGCTGGTCATCGAGATACCCCAGACTCTTGACCCGTTGCAACACTGCGCCCACCACCTCCGGCTTGGCCCGTCGGGCCAGCTTTTGGCGCAACACCGACTCCGAGTAGGCCCGTGCGCCCAACACCCGCACCGCATACATGAACAGTTCGTCTGGGGTTTCATCCTTCATTTTTTCAATTATGCCACAAACGTAATGGGAGTGTTATGCCGATACATCAGGTTTCTGTCTTGCATCCATGTCATATGCGATGCGAATTGATTTCAGCTCTGTTCAGCGCGGTACTTGACGCTTGGCCCTGAACCCTCGACACTAGACACTGCTATCTGGTTTCCCTCCGGCACGGAGGGTGGCATCCTAAAGGAAATCGTCCTCGAGGCCCGTTCAAAAGACCCTAAGTGGTTTGGTAAGTTAAAGATTGATATGCCGTGAAGTTCCCAAAATGAAGCGCTCAAAGCAACTCCCAGATATTAGGGGAGCCAAATCCATCCCAGGAATTAAGTTACCGGAGCACTAAGCCCGTTTATGCGCGTCTTCGCTATTGCCGACATCCATCTGTCCAAGGCCTTTCCCAAGCCCATGAATATCTTCGGGGCCGAATGGGACGGACACCCCGAAGCTGTTTTTGAAGAGTGGCGTAAAACCGTGAACGACGACGATCTGGTCATCATGGCGGGGGATATCTCCTGGGCCATGAAACTGCCCGAGGCCATGGTAGACCTGGCCGACCTCGCCCAACTGCCCGGCACCAAGATTCTCTTGCGCGGCAACCACGACTACTGGTGGCCGTCCATTACCCGACTGCGCCAGGTGCTCCCCCCCCGCATGCATGCCTTACAGCACGACTCCCTGATTATCGGCAACGTTGCCGTGGCCGGAAGCCGGGGCTGGGACACCCCCGGAAGCTACAACTTTAGCCTAGAGGACGAAAAAATCTACAAGCGAGAGGTGGAACGGCTGGCGCTCTCGCTCAAGACCGTCCAGGGCCGGGCGTATGAATACCTGATTCTGGCCATGCACTACCCGCCCTATGGTCCGACCGGGGGGGCCACCGGCTTTACTGAGTTGATAGACCAGTACCGGCCCACCTGCGTGGTCTACGGACACCTGCACGGTGCCGACCCCCAAAGACTGCCCCAGGAATGGAATGGGATTCCTTTGCACTTTGTCTCGGCCGATGTGGTGCGTTTCCGACCCCAACTGATCCTCGAGACCCCCCACCCCTTGCACACCCACACGCCTTGAAATACGGAACCCAGCGCGCTCACCCCCCTTTGCCCCCATGGTTTACAAACGCCTCCCGGAGTATCATCCAGACATGATTACAGCCTTTGTCCTGATACAGACCAGCCGCGAATCCACCGCCGAGACCGCGGAGTCGGTCGCTGAGATTCCGGGGGTGGCCGAGGTGTACTCGGTAACAGGGGAATGGGATTTGGTAGCCATTCTGCGCTTTAAGGATTTTGAGCAGCTCGACGACATCGTCACCCTGGGTTTACGCAAGCTGAAGGGCATCGAGCGCACCCAAACCCTTCTGGCCTTCAGAGCGTATTCGCGGAAACTGCTCGAGCAGGGCTTCAATATCGGTAGCGAAGGATCTTGACCCATTCATGTTTCGATTTTTCATGCTGATCCAGCTCGGGCTTTTGCTGATCGGCTTGCTTTGGATGAGCCTCGCAGGCTATTCAGCCCTGCAGAATCCCGACCCGCTACGGGATACGGTGGTCTTTTTTCTGCTGTATTTCGGGCTGATGGGGCTCGAGCTCCTGTTTTCCCGCCTCTTTCCTGCCAGCTTCCGGGTTACCGAAGTTCTACACGGTCAAATTGGGGTGCTGATGCGCTCCGAGGGCGTCCGCCACCCCCAAGCTTTGCTACTGGCCTTGGCTTCCGGGGTAAGCGAGGAAGTGTTTTTCCGTGGAGCATTGCAAAACGCCCTGTGGGGCGGCTGGCTGGGTGTATTGCTACAGGCCGTGGTATTTACGGTGCTCCATCCGGTGCCAGACCGCAGGGCCTGGGCCTATCCGTTGTTCATTTTTTGTGGTGGTCTGATGTTTGGAACCGCCTATTTACTCACCGGAAGTCTGGTTCCTGGAATGCTGGCTCACTATCTCCACAACGCCAGGGGCTTTTATCAGTTGCTGGAGCAGAAAGCTGAGCAGGAAAGACAGACCTAGCAATAGGTTTAGAACCACTATAATCCCAGGCTGGAAAGCTTGGCGTTGGAATGCAGGGAAGATTCCAACAGGCAAACCAGGGCTGCCTGTCGAGGCAGTGCGGCTTTAGTCCCCGGCTTCTGTTATGCTTTGGGTGCTATGGCTTACAAGAAAATTACTGTTCCTGTCGGCGAGAAGATTTCCATTCACGATGGAAAATTACAGATACCCGACCACCCCATTGTGGGCTTTATCGAGGGCGATGGCACCGGCCCGGACATCTGGCGAGCCTCGCAGCCGGTACTGGATGCTGCGGTTACCAAAGCCTATGGCGGAAGGCGCAAAATCGCCTGGACAGAAATCTATGCGGGTGAAAAGGCCAATCAGGTGTATGGCGAGGTGGTCTGGCTTCCCGAGGAAACCCTGGACTTCATCCGCGAATACCTGGTTGCCATCAAGGGGCCGCTTACCACGCCGGTTGGCGGCGGGATACGCTCCATCAACGTAGCCCTGCGCCAGGAGCTGGATTTGTATGCCTGCGTGCGCCCGGTGCAGTGGTTTGAAGGGGTGCCCAGCCCGGTGCGCCACCCAGAACTGGTCAACATGGTGATCTTTCGCGAAAACACCGAGGATATCTACGCCGGCATCGAGTTTGCCAAGGATACTCCGGAGGTCAAGAAGTTCCTCGAGTGGTTCCAGGCCGAGTTCCCCAAACCTTATAGTAAAATACGCTTTCCCCATACCGCAGGCATCGGCATCAAGCCGGTTTCGGAGGAAGGAACCCACCGCCTGGTGGAGGCCGCCCTCAACTATGCCATTGACAACGACCTGCCCTCGGTCACGCTGGTACACAAGGGCAACATCATGAAGTTTACCGAGGGGGCTTTCCGCGACTGGGGGTATGCCCTCGCCAAAAGCAAGTACGGCGCGGTAGACCTGGATGGCGGCCCCTGGCAAACCTTTACCAACCCCAAAACCGGCAAACAAATCATCGTCAAGGACATGATCGCTGATAACTTCCTGCAGCAGATTCTGCTGAGGCCCGCCGAATACAGCGTGGTCGCCACCCTCAACCTCAACGGGGACTACCTCTCCGATGCCCTGGCCGCCCAGGTGGGGGGCATCGGTATAGCCCCGGGTTCCAACGTCAACTACTACACCGGGCATGCGGTCTTTGAGGCCACCCACGGTACAGCCCCGAAGTATGCCGGCAAAGATCAGGTCAACCCCAGCTCGGTGATTCTCTCGGGCGAGATGATGTTGCGATACATGGGATGGACCGAGGCAGCCGACCTGATTATCCACGCCATGACCAAGACCATTGCCCAAGGGCGCGTAACCTACGATTTCCACCGCCTTATGGTGGCCGAAGGCCGCAACGCCACCCTCCTCAAGTGCAGCGAGTTTGGTCAGGCCTTGATCGAGAATATGTAAGCCTGCTCAAGTCTACCCCTTCAGACGAGCGTTCTCGGCCAAGCCCACGGGACTGTCCTGTGGGCTTGGACTGTAGCTGAAAATGAACTATCTACTCGAGCTCCGAGTTTTATAATGGGCATTAGAACCTAACACTGCTGTCCGGCAAATGAAGGGGGGGCTTCATGGTACAGGTTCTTTTGGTGCTGGGGTTTCTTTTGATGCTCTATAACACCTACACCGGCTTCCAGATGAAGGGCAAGGCACCCGGTGGGATTATTGGTGAGCGGCTATCGCAACTCAATCTGTTTATTTCGCTTTTCGCTCTGGGTTACTTGATTATGGGAGTTCTGACCTGGAGCCGCCCGGTGGACACGCTTTTGGTACTGGTGAGTCTGATTTTGCTATTTGGAGCAATTTTTGTTTTGCTGGTTCTGCGGCTTGTACAGGCCGTGCTGGCGGCACTCGAGGGCTGATGCAAATCTATCGCCAGAGCACCAAAGCACTTGATATCCTCCTCAACCGCGATGAGCGGCTGGTTTACTCCCTTTGTCGCGAAGAGATAAGTGACATCGTACTGGCCCAGCGTACCCAGCTTCCACTGGACGTTCTGAATAAAACACTATCCGCTTTGCTCGAGCATGGCCTAATTGAGAAGGTAGCATCCTCCCAGGACCCTCCAAGCCGATCATCAGACCCACAACCCATCGTGCCCACGCCAACTAAGCTGGATACCACCAAGGCCCAGCTATTTGCCGTCCTGGAGACCGAGCTAGGAGAGCGCGCCAAAAAGTTTCTGCCAGAAATTGAGAGTAAACAAAACCTGGGTGAACTCGAGGAGTGGAGCCGCAAACTGGTGCTCAAACTCCGGCTGACCCTAAGCCAAAAGGCGGCGAATATGCTCGAGGCCCGTCTTCAATCGCTCTTCACCTGAAGCAATTCCAAAAACACCATCAAGACCGAGCATGGCTGCAATGGGTAACCATCTCGCCACCAGCCAGGGGGGCGATACGCACTTCAGTCGGCTTGAATCCTTCACCTCTGACTGCGCCCAAGGTGAAGGATTCAAGCGGAAACGGTATGAAAGATTGGCGCTACCAGTCCTGCAATACCCCTTGCAAGCGCCGTGACATCACCTGGGCGTACTCGGCCCAGTCGGCCAGGGCTTGCTCGACCGACTGGCGCATCAGAAACTCACCCGGCGAAAGGCGCTTTAGAAGCAGGAAGGGGGGGCTGCTGAGGCTCTGAAGCACCTCTTGCAGATGATCGGCCTCGAGGTTCATCTCCCGCGCCATGGGCATCAGGTCGGCCAGCAGGAAGACCTGTTGAGGGCGTTGGTCGGCCAGGAGCGTTAAAACCGCCGAGAAGTGTCCCCGCTCGTGCAGTACCTTAGAAATTTCGTTCTCGAGGCCTTGTATAGCCTCGAGGTCAATCCGGCCCTCCCGCAGCAGTCGCTCGATATCCAGCGGGCCAACCGGGAAGGCACTCCTGAGCTTGGCCAGGCGCTGCAAAGCTTCGGGGGAGACATAACCCAGGCCTACCTGCAACAAACCCGAGGGCCGGACCGTGGCAATCTCGGCCAGGGCTTCGGCTTTAGAGGACTCCCCCACCACAATAGCCGCGTACTGCACGCGGCCTTGCTGCCGGTAAGACAGCAGTTCCTTGGCCTCCATCTCGCCAAACTTGGCCAGGGCCAGGTGAAAGGTACGGCGGCCCATTGCAGCCCTGAACACCCAGGGTGCGCTGCTCGATTCGCGGCTGAAGCCCAGGACCTCGAGGTCGGCGGAAAAGGCAGGTACTTCACTGGTAGCGGGCTTGTGCGGGAATATGACCTCTTTGGGGTATGGGGTGACCTTTACCCGTTTTTCCGGTTTTTCCGGGAGGGGTTCGGCAGGCTGAGGCCTAGGGCGCTCCGACTCGGTCGAGCGGGGCCGGGCCGGCTTGGCCGAGGGCGTGAGGGCCTCCAGCCCAATCTCCCCTCCCTCTAGGTGCAGGGCAATTTTATCGTTGACACCCAGGCGCCGCTTGGCATAGTAGGGCGCAAGGCCCTCGAGGCGGTTGTGTTGCCAGTTCACACAAGCATCGTAGGTTTCCCCATCTTCATCCCGAAGGACAATTTTATCCCTGCCCTGCAAAAAAACCCGCAGCGACTGGGTAAGGTTCATGGTTCCGCTGGTGAGGCAAGCACTGGTGAGAACGTAGCGCGCAGTCATAGGTTTCCTAAAAAGCTCTTGCAGCAACCACTTGGCTGACCGGACAGGGCTTACCGGCGGTAAGCATGTAATACATTTCGTAGGCTACCTGAAGCGTGGTTTCCACATCACCCAGCGCACGGTGGCGGCCCGTGATGGGGCCAAGGTCAAAAGCCCAAGCAAGTGAATCCAAACCGCGTTTGCTCAAGCCCGGCAGAGCTTTGCGCGCCCAGTGTATCGTGTCAACCACAGGATTTTCCAGTCGGTATCCCAGCCACCTGAGGCGAGGCCGTAAAAACCCCAGGTCGAAACTGGCATTCTGAATGACCAGGGTTGCCCCTTCAAGCATTGGCAGGGCTTCGCGCAAAACAGTATAGATGTCGGCTGCCCCGTGCACATCTTCGTTGCGAATCCCGGTCAGGCGGCTGATGAAGGGCGGTATCGGAACGCCTGGATTCACCAAGCGTTCAAACACCGTGCGCTGGCCATTCTCTAAACGCACCAGGGCAAGTTCGATAATTTCGTTTTGATCGGGCGATAGACCCGTGGTCTCCACATCCAGCACCACAATCGCTTCACCCTGGGCCGGAAAGCTATATTTCCACTCCCACAAACCAATCCCGGCTTCGCCTCGCTCGAAACGCCCATCCAGCAAATCTCGAAGCAGTTCGCTGGTCCAGGCACCCTTTGGCAAACCCGGCGAGGCCAGCACTTGCTCGGCCAGGGTATGTTCCGAAAGCTGACTGCCAGTGCTGCGAAGATGGCGGGCAAGGCGTGTGGAAAGACGGTAGTGGGTCGGGCTCATGAAGGGTTGAGGGTTAGTCGCTTTGGATACGTGCATCATGGGCACGGAACCTCGAGGGAAGTTTTGAGACCCGATGAAGAAACCTGGTATTTACGTGAGTCCAAGTGAATAAGGAGGTCTCGGGGCGAGTATACCGCAGCTTACACAGATACCTTCGTGTGCTACTTGACCTACCCCAGGGGATGTAAAAAAGAGGGGGTGCTATGGAAACCCACAGAGAGCACCCCCTGTACTATCTTGACGCAGAAACCCTCCTGGTGGCTACCTACGTCTGGGTG
>NZ_JBBINI010000045.1:0-17287 GCF_037443965.1 Meiothermus sp. | reverse complement strand
AGTGGGTTTTGCCTGAAATCGCCGGGAGCCTCAGGCAGGCGCTTAGGGTAAGGCTCATGACTGGGGCTAAGTCGTAACAAGGTAACTGTACCGGAAGGTGCGGTTGGATCACCTCCTTTCTAAGGAGTTCTTTCTGGCGGCCATCGTAGCCGAACCAGACATTCGCGTAAGCGAAGACTCGCCTAACCTGTGCCAAGATTCGCACCCGCCCTTCGGGGCGGGTTTTTTTCTTTGCTACTCATCGAAAAGTCGTTCCCGTTCAAAGTTCGAGGGCTTAGGATGAGGGGCAGATGGCCACCCGGCCCCGCGGTATGCTTTTCTAGATGATTCTCGAACCCACCGAGCTCGAGCTGCGCCAAGACCCCCTGAGCTTTTTTATCTATCTCTCGCGCACCAGCCCGGACATCACCACCTTTCGCTTTGCCTCTGGTAAGGAAATCGTCTTGCTCAACCACCCCGACCTGATCCGCGAGGTGCTGATCGAGCGGGCCGAGCAGTTCCACAAGTCCGACCTGACCCGCTCCTTCGCCGGAGGTATGGGCAACGGTATTTTGCTCTCCGAGGGCGAGTTTTGGAAACAGCAGAGCCGTCTGATGCGCCCGGCTTTCCACTTCAAGCGCCTCCAGGGCTATGCCGAGGTGATGAGCCAGTTTACCCTCGAGATGCTCTCGCACTGGCAGAACAGCGAAATCCGGCACATTGACGAGGACATGAACGCCCTCACGCTGCGGGTGGTGGCTAAGTGTATGTTCGATGTGGAAGCGGGCGAAGACCGCGAGATTATGCACCGGGCCATCACGCTGGGGCAGAAGGTGGTAGGGCAGATGGTTTATGGCTGGCTCAATCTACCCGACTGGCATCCGGCCATGAACCGCGATGGTATCCGGGTAGTGCGGGCCCTGAACCAGATGGTGAGCCGCCACATCGCTGGTCGGCGTGCGCGTGGCGACCTGGGCGACGACCTGCTCTCGATGCTGCTGGAAGCCCAGAGTCAGCCCGGTATCGAGCTATCTGACCGGCAACTGCGCGACGAGGTGCTCACCGTCATTACGGCGGGCCTCGAGACCACCGCCAACGCCCTGATCTGGACGTGGTATCTGCTCGACCAGAACCCAGTCGCCAAGGCCCGGCTCAAGGCCGAAGTAGACAGCTTAGGCAAGCTGCCCGGCTTTGAGGATGTGCAGCGGCTACCCTACCTGGATCAGGTCTTCAAGGAAAGCCTGCGGCTGTACCCGCCGGTCTGGATTATCGGGCGGGAGAATGTGGAGGAGCTGGAGCTGGGGGGGATGCGCCTCGCGCCCAGAACCCAGATTGTGATGAGCCAGTGGGCCGCCCACCGCGACCCCCGCTTCTTCGAGCACCCCGACGAGTTCCGGCCCGAGCGCTGGATCCCGGAGTTCGAGAAGTCGCTGCCGCGCGGGGCTTACTTCCCCTTCAGCCTGGGGCCCCGGGTGTGCACCGGGCAAGGTTTCGCCGCCGTGGAATACAAATTGATTATAGCGACGGTGCTGCAAAAGTTTGATCTGGAACTCACCCGCCCCACCCCCATCCGCCCCGAGCCCAACTTCACCCTATGTGCCCACGGCGGCCTGCCGATGCGGGTGAGGGCCCGAAAATAGCAGGGGGCACCGGGCTGATACCGTTTCCGCTTGAATCCTTCACCGTTGGACGTAGTCATAGGTGAAGGATTCAAGCCGACCGAAGGGAGTAGAAAAGCATTTCGGCAGTATCGTTTAGGCTTTCAAAAGTGAGCGATACTGCCGAAATGCGTATGACACCCTGAGGAGCAAGGGCAACAGTCTTTTTTCCCCTGCTCTCCTCAACCCAACCGGCACCACAGCAACTGGCTCTGCCCACCGGCCAGCAGCCAGTAGCCCAACACCTGCTCGCCCCTGGCCCCGGTGAGCTTGAATGCCTCCACATTGGAGCCGCCCTGCGAGAGGGTGCCCTTGGCCTCGAGCTTCCACCCGGCTTTGGTAATGGCCCCATTGAAATTTTCGATCAGCTTGCTGTAGTCGCCTGCGGTGTTCACTTTGCTAAAAACCCACCCCTCGAAAAGCTGACAACGCTTGCCTTCGGTAACCGACAAGGCCCGCAATACCCGCTCTTCGGGTGTCCGAAGAGCAGTGGCCCCTTCAAGCGGCAATGGCTGACCCAGTACCCTGGAAGAGGTTTGGGCCAGTGCAACGGCCAGCAAAAGCAGCAAAACCAGCATTCCCCATCTCATTGGACGCCTCCGGTAGACTTGACCTGGCGCACGTTCACCTCGTCCAGCAGGGCCGCCAGCACCCGCTGCTGGGTAGTCTCGCGGATTTGCTTGGCCCGCTCGGGATTCAGCTCGCTCAGCACCTCAAAGGCCGTCGAGCCCTGAATCTCCAGAAGAGGGTCGCCATTGCCTTTGCGCACCAACTGATCCATATTCTCGTCAAACACAATCTCGGCAATTTTAGCCACCATTTCGGGCTGTTCCTTACCCACATATTCGTTGAGCAAAATGAGGGCTATGTCTTGCCGGGCCTTGCGGCTGGGATCGGATAGCTGCTCGATCATGCTCTGGATAAAGTTGCGGGTCTCGATCGAATCGGCAATGCGCTGGCTCCCCACATTCAAAAACCAGCCCAGTACCACCGGAATCGCCACGATGGATATTTTGCTTAGAAAGTCCCAAAAGCCAGCCATAGGCCCTCCTCCTGTTTACTCCATGGTAGAGCAGCATGGGTTGGATGAGGGCAAGGCCAAATAGGCATTACGCAAACCGCTATAACAGGATGCGACCGACTCTCAATTCTGGCCGGATCCCATGATCTGGATGGACGTGGCTTCAATTTGGCTACCAACCTCAATACCTTGACGGGCAAACCAGCCTTTCGCAACCTCGAGGCGCCCCCGATAGGCTACCTTGGGAAAATAGCTCGGGCAGCGGATGTCGCAAGGGTCAATATCCAGCATCTGCAGTATCACCCCATTGCGGTCGAAAAAAGCCACCGACATGGGCGATGGAAAGTGCTTGGCCTCTAGGGATTGGTCGGTAACCTGCGGGTACAGCCACAGCAACCCGCCGTTTTCGGGTAGCGTCTTGCGCAGCATCCCCTCGGGCCGTATAGCCATGTCCACCACCTCGACGGTGAGGGCAACCGACGGGGCATTGGATGTTTTTAGGGTGATACGTTCCTGGCCCAAGGCCGGTTCAGATACGGTGCCTTCGCTCGAGCGCTGCGCCGAAGCGGCCAGCAAAACGGTAGGAACCGCACCTAGGAGGAGCAGCAGCAACACCAGGACAGCAGAGCTTGGGTACTGCTTCACATTTCAATTGGAGTACCCGAAGCGGTTAGAGGAATAGGATACAGCCCACCAAGCAAAATTTTGCCGGAAAAAAGTTATCTGTGGGCCGGTGCCAGCTTGGTCGGTCGGCGAATGCCCAGCGAGAGCAGGGCCGCTGCAATTCCAATAACGCCAGCCAGCAAAAAGGCCAGGTTATACTCGCCCAGGGCATCGCGGGCGGCCCCTCCGGCCCAGGCCGCCGCCGCCGCACCAAGTTGGTGGGCAGCAAACACCCAGCCATACACCGTGCCCACGTTCTGCCGCCCGAAGTTGTCGGCCACCAGCGCCACCGTGGGGGGCACGGTGGCGATGTAGTCCAAGCCAAACAGAATGGCAAAGAAGATCAGCGTCTCGGGGGTGGTGGCAAACGGCAAAAACAAGAGCGAGATGCCCCGGAAGCCGTAGTAGATGCAAAGCAGCACGCGGGGGTCGTAGCGGTCGGTCAAGTAACCCGAAGCCAGGGTGCCCACAAAGTTCATTGCGCCCATCACGGCCAGGATGCCCGAGGCCGTGGTGGGGGTCAGGCCGCACGAGACCGCATAGGGGATGAAATGCACCCCAATCAGGCCGTTGGAGGTGGCACCGCAGATAAAGAAGGTAACCGTTAGCAGCCAGAAGGTAGGTGAGCGCAGGGCCTTGCCCATAATGCCAGGGTCGGCGGTAATCTTCATGGGGGCCGAACCGGGGGCCGCCCCCAGCGCCCTGAGCCCCATCTCCGCCGGGCTGTCCTTCATGAAGAACCAGACCGGCACCAGGGCCAGGAGCGAGATGGCCGCCATGATCCAACTGGCCTCACGCCAGCCCAGCCCGCTGGCCCAGAAGACCAAGGCCGGGATGAAGATAAGCTGGCCCGCCGAGGTGGCGGCCCCAAAAATGCCGGTGACCAGACCCCGGTGCTGAATGAACCAGCGGTTGGCCACCGTGGCCCCCAAGACCCCCCCTACCACCCCGGTGGCCACCCCGCTCAGCAACCCCCAGACCAGGTTGAGCTGCCAGATGTGCGTCATCAGGGCGCTCAGGGCCATGCTCAGGGTCATCAGGCCCAGGCCAAAGAGGGTGATGCGCCGGGGGCCGAAGCGATCCATCAGGTAGCCGCTCAGGGGCGCACCCAGGCCAAACAGCACCAGGCCGATTGCGGTGGCCAAGGAGATGCTCTGGATGGCCCAGCCGGTGCTCTCGTGCAGGGGTTGGATGAGCGCTCCCGGCACCGAGCGGTTACCCGCGGCAATCAGGGTGGCCATCACTGCCACCGCAACTACGATCCAGCCGTAAAAGAGTTTATTCACACTGGCTCCTGAGGGTGGTCTGGGTCTCTTGCATCAGGGTTTCTACCAACATAGCAGCGGGCATGCTCCGACACAGGCTGACCGCCTGCCCGGCCCACAGCGACATATACCCGGTGTGGCCCGCTTTGGCAGCAGCCTGGCGAATCTCGCTGGTCAGGGCGTTCTGGATGGGATAGGGCGGCACCTGGGCCTCGTAGGGCTGCATCCGCGCGATAAAGGCATTGTGCAAACCCCTGGCAGGACGACCAGAAAAGGTGAGGGTCACCACCGTGGGGTCGCCTTTGGCCTGCAGCAGGGCTTGTTTGTACAGGGGGTGAATCCCTGACTCCGGGCAGGTCAGGAAAGCTGTACCCATCTGCACCGCACTAGCCCCCAGGAGCAAGGCCGCCGCAATCCCCCGCCCGTCCATGATGCCCCCGGCGGCAATCACCGGGATTTTCACTGCCTCTACAAGCTGGGGCACCAGGGCCATCGTGCCGGTCATGGACTGTTCGAAGGGGCCCATGAAAGTACCCCGGTGCCCCCCGGCCTCACCCCCCTGCGCACAGATGTAATCGGCCCCAGCGGCTTCCCAGGCTAAGGCCTCTGCTCGGTTGGTGGCGGTGCCGATCACTTGGCAGCCAGCCTGGTGTAAGCGCTCAACAACCTGGGCTGGAACAATATCGAAGTGAAAACTGACCACCGGTGGTTTTTCCTCGAGCAGCACCTCCAGCTGGGCCCTGAAGTCCTCGCTGAACTTTTGGGGGGCTGTGCCGGGGGGCAGGCCCAGCTCGGCCCGGATGGGTTGAAGGCGATGCAAAGCGGCCTCGAGCATACCCGACTCAACCTCCACGGCCTCGAGCACGAACAAGTTGACGTTGAAGGGCCGGTCGGTGAGCCGCCGAACCTGGCGGATGGCTTCGCGCAGCCGGTCGGGCGGGAGCAAGGCCCCTGCCAGCGAACCTAGCCCACCCGCATTGGAGACGGCGGCCACTAACTCGGGCGTGGTGGCCCCACCGGCCATAGGGGCCTGGATGATGGGGTAGCGGGTGAAGGGAAAAGGCATGCTCGATTGTACCCGTACAAAGGTGTCTTGGATGCGGTGGAAGTGTTCCGGCCAACGTTTACACCCCTCCCCTACCGCTACACTTGGAGCCATGAGAGAGCGTATGTACGCCATCACCACCCCCGAAGAAGCCGACGCTTTTATTGATAGCCAGCCAGTCACAGCCATATTCAAAGCGGGAACCTGCCACAAGACCATGCAGGGCTGGGGCAACGTGGAAAAAATACTGCGCGAGCGGCCCGAAATCCCGGTGGGCATCATCAAGGTAGTGGAGGATCGCCCGGCCTCCAACCGGGTGGCCGAGCGCACCCAGATCGTGCACCACTCGCCCCAGATCATCCTCTTCCGCAATGGAGAGCCGCTGTTTGAGCTAAACAACTGGGACATAACCCCCGAGAACCTCGAGCACCTCTTCCGTGAGCATCTCCCGGAAGTGCAGGTCGAAAACCCCCAAACAGGCGGCAAGAGCAACCTCGAGCCCTACAAGCGCCTGCTGGATGCCTATTTGAGTGGGGCGGTGAGCGAGCCGCAGTTCACCTGGACGTACCTCAACATGTTCCGCGAAGACGCTTCGCTGCGTTCGCAAGAAGAGTTCACCCTACTCAACTCGCTGTTTGGCAACCCCGACGAGCACCACATCCACCCCAGGGCCATCCTGCAGTACGAACAAGAAAACCCCCAGGCCACACCCTTGCGCGAACGTGTGCAGGCCCTGCGGGCCCAGCTCGACACTCTTTGAACCGGCGCAGGGGGCGGCTTCGACAAGCCCAGCCGCCCCTCTCGGGGTATTTGGTTATTCTCGGGAACGGCTGCGAAAAATACCCCCCCTCGCGGTGGGGGGGGTTGGAATGGAGTTCCTGGCAACAGCGCAAAGGAAATGGAGGGCCAGGTTAGGGGGCTTAGCCTCGAGGGGTTCCAATGGGAACCTTATGAGCAGGGGTGGCTCGAGGCTAAGCAAGGTTAGGGTAGCAATTAGATGTGCAAAAGATGTGGAAGCGTTTACAAGATGGGGTATGGGCCAGGCCATACCGATTCCAAACCCAAACCACACAATGCCCGAGGCTTTTGTGGCATTTTGAAAGGCAATGCGCCGGGCCTACTCCACCGCTCACTGCACCCTCGAGCTCCCCGACTACCATCCCTTTCCCAAGTACAAATATGCCGGGGTTGCCGAGGCGCTGCGGAGCGAACTCGACATACAACCCGCCCCGGCCATCGCCTGGGAGACCCTGGCCCTGGCCCACACCCCGGACTACCTGCAAAAGCTTCGGCTGGAAGGACTCAACCGACAGGAGTCCCACAAGGTGGGGCTGCCCTGGAGCCAGAGCCTGCTCACCCGAGCGCTGCATGCGGCAGGCGGAACCCTGGCCGCCACCCTGGATGCCCTTCAAACCGGACTGGGCCTCAACCTGGCCGGGGGCACCCACCACGCCTATCCGGGGCGGGCCGAGGGCTACTGCCTGTTCAACGATGTGGCCGTCGCGATTGCTTATTTGCGGGCCCAGGGCTGGAGCGGAAGGGTTTTGATTGTAGATCTCGATGCCCACCAGGGCAACGGCACAGCCGCCTTTTTTCAGGATGACCCCAGGGTGTTTACCCTTTCGGTACACGCCGAGCGCAACTACCCCCTCAAAAAAGAACGAAGTGACCTGGATATAGGACTGGCCGACGCAACCAAGGACAAAGCCTATTTAGAAGCCTTGGGGCCTGCGCTCCATCAGGCCTTCACCCACCAACCCGACCTGGTCTTCTTCAATGCGGGGGTAGATGTGCTGCACAACGACAGGTTTGGCCGTCTGGGGTTGAGCCTCGGGGGGCTGGCCCAGCGGGATCAGATGGTATTTGAGAAGGTCAAGCAAGCCAACCAACCCCTGGTGGTGGTGATGGGCGGCGGCTACAACCGCGACCCCCGCATGACCGTCGCGGGGCATGCCCAGACCTACCGGCTGGCCCTCGAGGCCCTCCAAGACTGATAAGAACCCGCACCCACACATCCCATAAGCCCCCCAAATCTGATAAAGCAGGGGCTGTTTCCCGCAACCTGGGAGATTTTCGCGAATATCAGGCAAGGCGAAAACACCCTGCCAAGCTCGCTAAGGCGCACACGGTGCACTGTACTCGGGGGAGTGAGATAAACTGCCCCCATGCAACCCCCCCGCAACATTCTTTCCATCCAGAGCTGGGTCAGCTACGGCCATGCCGGCAACGCGGCCGCGGTGTTTCCCCTCCAGCGCATGGGCTTCGAGGTCTGGGCCATCCACACCGTGCAGTTCTCCAATCACACCGGCTATGGGCAGTGGAAGGGCATGATCCTGCCGCCAGAACATCTCGTGGCGGTGGTAGAAGGTATCGCCGAACGCGACGTGCTGGGCCAGTGCGACGCGGTGCTGTCGGGCTACATGGGCAGCGGCGGTACCGCCGAGGCGATTCTATCGGCCCTTGCCAAGGTGCGCCAGCTCAACCCCAGCGCGCTGTTCTGCTGCGACCCGGTGATGGGCGACGAGGGCCGGGGCCTGTTTGTGCGCCCGGAAATCCCCGAGATCATCAAAAACCAGGTACTGCCCCAGGCCGATATCATTACCCCCAACCAGTTCGAGCTGGAACTGCTTACCGAGCTTTCGGCCAAAACCCTGCGGGAAGTGCTGGAAGCCGCCCACATGGTTCGCGCACATATCCACCAGGACGGGCCTCGCATCGTGATTGTTACCAGTATGCTGCGCGAGGGTGCCCCTGAGGGCAGCATCGAAACCCTGGCGGTAGCCGATGGGGGCGCCTGGCTGGTGCGCACCCCCCGCATTCCCCTCGAGCCCCCCCGCAACGGCACCGGCGACGCCATCGCCGCCCTGTTTCTGGGCCACTACCTCAAGACCGGCAACGTGGCCCAGAGCCTCGAGAATGCCGTCTCAGCCATGTACAACATGTTGCTGCTCACGCACCAGATGAACACCCGCGAAATTCAGCTCATTGCCGCTCAAGACGAATATGTCAACCCCAGCCGCCGCTTTGCGGCCGAGCAAGTGGAATAATGCCGGTTCCGCTTGAATCCTTCACCTTTGGGTGTAATCATACCGTTTCCGCTTGAATCCTTCACCGTAGGACGCAGTCAGAGGTGAAGGATTCAAGCCGACCGAAGGGAGTAAAAAAGCATTTCGGTAGTATCGTTTAGGCTTTCAAAATCGAACGATACTGCCGGAATGCGTTTTAGCCCTGGGCCAACTCGAGAGGTATCCACGACTGCCCCAGCCCTCTTGTTCGTCTGCCAAGTAGATGGGGCGGTTAATCGTAGAAGTAAGCCCAGCCGGCGGTTCGTACTGCCAGGTAGTAGGTATAGGCCGCCGAGTAGCAAGCCGCCCGGCTTAAGAAGCTTTTGGGGCGGCAGATCTGGTTCATGTTCACCAGAAAGTTGTCGTCGGCAAGTTTGCGCCCGGTCTCGTTGTAGAGGCTGGGAAAGCGTGGGAAGTTGGCATAGCCAAAGTCATGCACATTGCAGGCCGGCCGGAAGGTCTCACGGTAGCCCAGCCCCAAACCCTCCGGGGCCGAACACCCATCGCGGCTCCAGTCAAACTGCGGATAGCTGGCCCGCGCGTTGTAGTAGGCGTCGTAGTTGGCCACGCTTCCCAGGGCAATGGTCTGCACCAGCAGCAGGTCACCTTCGCTCAGACTTTGCAAGGCCAGCCGGGCCTGCTCGAGGTTCTGCAACGCCTCTGCATACGCCGCAACCGCCTCGGGCTCGACCCCAAGCTGACGCATGTCTTCGATAATGGACGCTGGCCCAGTCTGCTCGACAGCAGGCTGGCTGCAGGCCGCCAACAGCAAGACCAGCATTCCCACCGCAACGCGCATCGGTTTGCCCATACTTCCTCCTTCAAAGATTCTTTTCTTTACAAGGATAGTCTACCACCGCTATTTCAGCTCCTTCACAGGGTAAGTCGCCCTACACACCCGCGCCCTTTTCTAAACGATCATAGGAAGGTCGTCTTTGTCCTCATCCCTCGGTAAACAAGGAGGCTTTATACGAAAAGTCTGGCTTGCAGCAGGGTTGCTTCTTGGCTTGGCCCTGGCCCACCACGGCTGGAGCAGCTACGACGCCAGCCGGGTCATTACCGCCACCGGCACCGTCACCGAAATCACCTTCGAGTTTCCGCATGCCACCATCTGGATGGAGGTTCCCCCTTCTGGCCTAACCCTGCAGCGTAAGTGGTACGTGGTGCTGGCCCCGCCCTCGAGGATGGAGGCCCGGGGACTGCCCAACGGTAGCCTGAAGGTGGGGGCACGGGTCACGGTAGTGGGCTATCCACACCGCACCGAACGTGAGGAAATGCGGGCCGAGCGCATCATCCTGGATGGCAAAACCGTCGAACTACGCTGATGCGTGAAGCCTGGACGGCTTGGCTGGGCTGGCTGCACGCCACCCCGCTCGCGCTGGCCATGCGCCAGTCGGAGTGGCTGTATCCTGCGGTAGAAATCCTGCATATTCTGGGATTCTGTGCGCTGGTGGGGGCGGCGGCCCTGTTCGATTTACGGCTGTTGGGGGTCTCCAGGCACATACCCGTGCAGCAGATGGCCGCTCACCTGCTACCGGTGGCCTGGGTGGGCTTTGGGCTGGCAGCGCCCAGCGGTTTTTTATTGCTCCTGCCCGATGCCCCGAGCATTGGGGCAAGCCCGATATTTCTGAGCAAGATGGCTTTGATTGGCGTGGCAGGGCTCAACGCTTGGGTCTTCCACACCCGTGTCGGGCGCAGTGTGCAGCGGTGGAGCCAGGGCGCGAACCCACCTACTGTCGCCAAGCTGGCCGCCCTGATCTCGCTAGGGGTCTGGATAGCGGTGATTGCTCTTGGGCGGCTGATCGCCTATCTGAGCTAGGTTTACGGCTATCTACACAACGCCAGTTCGAAGTTATCCAACAAGCTGAAAAAGCTGAGCCGAAGGTTGAAAACCCGTCAATCAGACTAACGGCATCGTAAAGTCTACCCCTACCGCGTAGGGGAGGCTTTAGCGTGAGTCTGCCGTGCCAAACAGATTTATTCTGTTTTTCTATCTCCGAACTGACGCTACATAGGACGGTTGTCACCAAAATCTGCTTCCCAGTCCGCGGGGCGACGATTTGCGGTTTTCCAAGCCACAAACCGTGTGGTCAACTAGAAAACCGTCCTAGGTATCCCCTCCGCCACTTCTACCCCACCACCGGGGTTACGGCAACCCTTCAGTTTTGGATAGGCAAGGCCCGAATCTGGGTGGGATACGAACTTCCGCCAGCTTGCTCCTCGGTGATGTGCACAACTTCGTAACCCGAGGGCATACGGAAAACCTTAAACCCACCTCGGAAGGTGTCCAGCCCTATATGCTGCTCACCTTGCACACCCCAAAGCTGATAAGTCTTTCCAGGGGGTGGGGGGGGCAGGTTAACCCAGATCAGGGCTAAACCATCCTTGCGCAAAATACAACGCCCCACCGCTTGATCTTTTTCGTTCACCAAGGTTACAAACTGGCTGTGCGGGTCGGTGAAGGCTTCCACCCACGGATAGGCCAGCATCCCACACCAACCCAAAAAACCAATCACCACAACCGCCGCTGCCAAGGCCACCCAGCGCGGCCAGACGGGCGGCTGTGGGGGGTTCTTGGGAAACAGGCGAGGCTCTGGCCTGCGGATAGGGGAATTGTCGGAGCTGGCTGAACGTACCCTGGCCAGCATCCTGGCTTTGAGTTCGGGGGAGGGTGGCTTTGTAACCAGTTGGCTTAGATCGGCAGCAGTCTCCTGCAAGGCCCTCAACTCGGCCCACAGCTCAGGGTAGCGCTCCAGTCCCTCCTCTACTTGCTTACGCTCGTCCTCGGGCAGGGCATGGAGGGCATAGAGTGGCAGCCATTCGCGCAGTTCTTCAGGCCTCACGCAGCACCTCCCGCAGCTTCGTCATGGCCTTGGACAGTTTAGCCTTGAGGGTTCCGAGCGGCATACCCAGCAGCAGGGCGGCCTCCGGATAGGTGTAACCCTGGTAGTGCAAGGCCTGGACGATGGCCCGCTCGTCGGGTTGCAACACCCGCAAGGCCCGTTGCAGGCGAATCCGGTCGAGGGCGTTCTCCTCACTCAATCCCTCGCCGGGTATATCAAAGGCTTCGTCCGGATCCAGTGGCTCGAGGGCTTTGGGTCGGCTGGCTTCTGCACGCACCTTGTCCACGCAATAGTGGTGTCCCACCGCCAGTATCCAGCTTCGGGCGGTGGCTTTTTTGGGGTCGAACGAAGCCGCCTTGTTCCACAAACGCAAAAAGATTTCCTGTACCGCATCTTCCTGGGCTTCTTTGCTGAATCCCATGCGGTAAGCCAACCCCAGCATGGCGGAGGCATAGCGGTCGTACAGGGTACTCAATGCACTTTCCTCTCCTCGAGCCACCAGGGCCAAGAGGGCTTCGTCGGGGAAACCTTCCAGGCTCATCCGGCACATCCTACTGTACGTAAGAGCGAAGCCAAAAAGATAAGGGGCCACAGCTCCCCTCGAGCCATAACCCCTCGGCAGCTTCAGAGGCTAGGCAATGGCTTTTGAGTGGTTTGGTGAATCGTATCTCCTCTTGAGATACATCGTCCATTGGGCCAATGCACCGCTCCGAAGTGGTTTGCTTAGTATGCACCTTTACCGAGCCATGCTTGGGTTATTTGACACAGTTTGGTCTATCCGTTGAGGCCAGACCAACAGCTCCCCAACCTTTGTCATCCCCCTTCACCTCTACCCACCGATCCTTATGCGATAAATTGGGATTGGTCAATAAGCTTATCTAGGATTTTTGCAACTTACGTACAGCCTGGCAGAGGTGTTTATGAAGGGTTCCGATTGGGGATGGGGTATCGCCGCAGGGGTGGTAGTTGGGATGGGTGGTCTTGCTCTGCGCGGGGTGGGGGTGGGCTGGCCGTTGGAGGGTCTATTTGCCCAGATCACCCACTGGATGGGCGTGCCAATCGTCTTCAACCTGATGCACAAACTGCTGGGCTACGGCGATGTGGGCAAAAACCTGGCTTTCGCTGCAACGGCCCTGGCCTGGCTGTTCCTACATTCTTTTTTATTCGCCACTCTGCGGCGCTGGTTCTGGCCGGGTGCGGCGCTGACAGCTCTGTTCTACGGGTTTTTTGGCGGCTGGGTCTTGCAGGCTCCGTTGGCCGGGCTCTGGGCCACGCTACTCTACGGCGGCATCATCGCCTTCTTGGCTTGGAGACGTAACCTCGTGCTCTCCCCTGCTCCTTCACCCTCCATTCCCCCATCGCAATCCCGCCGGGAAAGCCTCAAAACCCTGGGCCTACTGGCCCTGGGGCTGGTGCTGTGGCAACAAGTCCAGGCCCAGGCCAGTGTGTTGTGGCAGAAGATCACCGGGCTTTCGCGTGAGCTGTTCGGGCAAAAAGACCTCTACTACGTCTCCAAAAACATTGCCCTCCTCGACCCCAAATTGAAGGGTAAACCCTACAAGCTCGAGGTCTCGGGCTTAGTTCACACTTCGCTCGCGCTCAGTCTAGATGACCTGAAAGCCCTGCCCAGCGTGGAACTGGTCAATACCCTGACCTGCATCTCCAATCCCATCGGCGGCGACCTGATCGGCTCGGTGCTGTGGAAGGGAACCCCACTCAAAGCTGTGTTGAATAAAGCGGGCATCAAGAGCGATGCCAAGTTTATTGTCTGGGAAGCCGCCGACCGCTACCTCGAGTCCATCCCGATTGCCGAGGTTCCCCGCGAGGCCATCATCGCCTATGCCGTTCGTGACCCCGAGACCGGCAGGTTTGAAGACCTGACCGAACAACACGGCTACCCCACCCGGATTTTGCTACCGGGGCGCTACGGTATGAAACAACCCCGCTGGCTAACCAAGATCACGCTTTCCTCCACCGAGGTTCCGGGCTACTGGGCGCAGCGCGGTTGGAGCCGCACGGCCCACATCCGCACCATGAGCCGCATTGACACCCCGCAGCACCGCGCCCGGCTCAAAGCAGGCGAGGATACCTTTATCGCGGGCATTGCCTACGCCGGAGGGCGCACCCTGGAGCGGGTCGAAGTCTCCAGCGATGGTGGCAAAAGCTGGCAAAAGGCCCAACTCAAGCCTTCCATAAGTCCATACGCCTGGCAACTCTGGGCCTTGCCCTGGAAGCCAGCCGCTGGCAGCTATACCCTCGTGGTGCGAGCGGTGGAGGCAGGCGGCCAAATACAGGATGCAACCCTGCGCGATCCCCTACCCGATGGCGCAACCGGCTATCACCGCATCCAGGTTCGGGTAGATTGACAGACCCCCATTTACCCACTTTCCTGCAACACCGCCATACAATAGCACTATGGCACTAGACCTGGCTTTGCTCAAAAAACTCTCCGAGGTAGCAGGCATTCCTGGTTGGGAAGATCGGGTACGCGAGGTAGTCGGGCAAGCCCTCAAGGGGCTGGTAGACGAGGTGCGCACCGATGCCCTGGGCAACCTTATCGCCCACAAAAGCGGCCCTGGCCCCAAGGTGATGGTTGCCGCCCACATGGACGAAATTGGCTTTTATGTCAAGCATGTGGATCAGAAAGGCTTCCTGCGGGTACAAAACGTGGGAGGCTTCGACCCCCGCAACCTGTTTGCTCGAGCGGTCACGGTGCACACCAGCCAGGGCGATCTGCCCGGCCTTCTGAACCCTGGTGGCAAACCCATCCATATCTCCACCCCGGAGGAGCGCAGCAAAATCCCCACCGTGGCCCAGTTCTTTGTAGACCTCGGCCTGAGCGCTAAGGAGGTTGCCAAGCGGGTGCAGGTGGGCGACCCCGTAACCTTGCGGCAAGAAGCCGGTATGCTGGGCGACCTTTTTACCGGCAAAGCCATGGACGACCGGGCCAGTGTGTTTGTTTTGCTCGAGGCCCTCAAACGCCTCAAGGGCAAAAAAATCAAGTACGACCTGTACGCGGTCTTCACCGCCCAGGAAGAGGTGGGGCTGCGCGGCGCGCTCACCAGTGCCTTTCACATAGAGCCCGAGATTGGGATTGCGCTCGATGTCACCCTGGCCGTGGATACCCCCGACAGCGAAGCCCACGAGGCCGTGACCCAGTTGGGCCAGGGCGTCGGTATCAAGGTGATGGACTCGGCCTCCATTAGTGACCGGGGGCTGGTACAGCAGTTTGTCCAACTGGCCCGGAAGAAAAAAATTGCCCATCAGATGGAGGTGCTGCCGCTAGGAGGAACCGATGCCGGGGCCATTCAGCGCAGCCGCACCGGGGTTCCCAGCATCACCCTTTCCATTCCCACCCGCTACATTCATACCGTCACCGAGGCGGTTCACAAGGACGACCTGGAAGCCACCGTCCAGTTGCTCACGGCATATCTACAGGGCTAGAGGTTTTCATCGGCGGGTCTTCCGCATAGCAGCAGGTGTTGCCAAGATAATTGGGTCTTGGCACTGCTTCAACCAGGCCAAAAACCTTCGTGAGCATGACACCAAACGGGTACGGGCAATCGCAAAGGTCTGCCGCAAGAAATCGAGGTCAGCCTGGGTCAAATCCCAAGCTTGCTGCAGCCTTCAAAAAAACCGAGGGCCGCAGCCCTCGGTAGATCTGTGGACAAATTAGCGGTAGCTTTCCAGCAACTCAGCCAGCCGGTTGCGGTTGAGGTAGCGCCGTTCAGCGCTCTCCTTGAGCAGCAGCAGATCCAGTTTGTTATTGAGACCTGCATCCATCAGCGGCTGTAGAAAACGACGATCCCCCACAAAAGCACAAACCGCCTCGGCGAGTTCGCGGGTTTGCTGCAACACCCGGCGGGCGCGGGCATCTCCCATCGCGGCCATCTGGACTACACTCTCAGATAAGCTCATGGTGAGGGTAGTGTAGACCCTCGAGGTAAAAACCGAATTAACGCCTATGTAACGCCTCCAGACGCGTTTCGATCTAGCGCAAAATTGTCCTGCCCAATGCGATAAAATCCTGTTCGTGAATCTCTTGAACGATGCAGAAGTGCGGGTACTGGGCACGCTCATTGAAAAACAATACGCCACCCCGGACTACTATCCCATGACCGAGAACGCCATACGGCTGGGGGCCAATCAAAAAAACAACCGCAACCCGGTCACCCACCTGAGTGAAGAAGAGGTCAGAGAGGCCCTGGACTCTCTACAGCGCAAGCGGCTGTGCGGCATGTTCCGCGAGCACAACGCCAGGGCTCCCAAGTACCGGCAGTTTCTGGATCGGGAGTTCAAGTTGGATACCCCTTCCACCATCGTGATGGCGATCCTGATGCTGCGCGGCCCCCAAACCCTGGGTGAGATACGGGCTAGGGCCGAGAGCATGAACCACAGGTTCGCGTCGCTCCAGGAAGCCGAAGCGGTGGTGCAAACCCTGATTGAACTGGCCCCCCATCCGCTGGTAGCGCCTTTGGAGCGCCAGCCCGGCGAGCGCGAGGTGCGCTATGCCCACCTTCTGGCCGGAACCCCGGCCCCCATGGCGCGGGTTGTAGAAAAGAGCGAGTTGGAAAGCCGGGTAGAAGCCCTGGAAGCGGAGGTACGCGAGTTGCGGACAATGCTGGAAGAGCTGAAGCAATCGCTGGGTGGATAAAAAAACCGGCGCCACAAGGCCCCGGTTTCGGAGGTGGTGGGCGATGTAGGATTTGAACCTACGACCCCACGCGTGTGAAGCGTGTGCTCTCCCGCTGAGCTAATCGCCCGAGTTTTGGGCTTGCCCATGCAAGCGCACTCAAAAGGGTAACACCGCCCTTTGGGTGGTGTCAAGCCAAACAAACGCCGCGCGCTGGGTATGATGGGCGCTATGGAACAGGCTTTGCTCGTGAAAATTGGGGGCAGCCTTCGGGAGGCAGATGAGCTGCTGGATGAAATGGGCGCCTATCCCGGCCCGCTGGTACTGGTGCATGGGGGTGGCCCTAAAATTGGGGAGTGGCTGGGCCGAATGGGCTTCGAGACCCGCTTTCACAACGGTTTGCGCGTCACCCCGCTCGAGCAGATGGAAGTGGTGGAGATGGTGCTCACCACCCTGGGCAAGCAGTTGGCCGAGGGGCTATCGCGGCGAGGACGACCCGCAGTGGCCCTCACCGGACGCGATGCCCGGCTGCTGACTGCCGAGGTGAAGGATGCCGTGCTGGGCCGGGTGGGCGAGGTCGCGGAAGTCAATACCGATGTCCTGCAAAAGCTGCTGCAAACCGGCCTAACTCCCCTCATCGCCCCCATCGGTCTCGACGAGCAGGGCCCCCTCAACATCAACGCCGACACCGCCGCCGGGGCCGTGGCCGGAGCCTTGCACCTGCCTGCCGTCTTCCTGACCGATGTGGTGGGGGTTCTACGCAATCCCCAAGACCCTTCCAGCCGCTTTGCCCAGCTCAGCCGGTCACAGGTGCAGGTCCTGATCCAGGATGGAACCATTTCCGGCGGCATGATTCCCAAGGTCGAGGCCGCTTTGAACGCACTGGACAGGGGTGCTCCCTGGGCTACCATCGCCAAAGGAACTCGAGGCATCCTGCCGGCCGTGCTGGCAGGCACCAAGGGCACACGGGTTGTGGGTAAATGAGATTCCTTCGTGTGCTACCTGCAGTCTACCCTTCCACCCCCGCCATCCTGAGCAGAAGACGGCTGCGGATGAGGTTGTGCACCAGCAGAATCAGGTTCACCCGCGCCAGGAAACCTGCAAACGACCGGGCC
>NZ_JBBINI010000044.1:0-20193 GCF_037443965.1 Meiothermus sp. | reverse complement strand
CACCCAGACGTAGGTAGCCACCAGGAGGGTTTCTGCGTCAAGATAGTACAGGGGGTGCTCTCTGTGGGTTTCCATAGCACCCCCTCTTTTTTACATCCCCTGGGGTAGGTCAAGTAGCACACGAAGGCATTTCTCATACATAAACCACTGGCATTGTTGGGTATTGCAGGGAAACCCATCCGCCATGATCCCCCTCCTCTTCTCCGATCCAGTGGGCGACGACTACGGCCTGGGCTATGCCTATCCTCGAGCAGCCTTGTTTGCCGAGGCTGGTTTTGCCGACCTGACCGGCTTTGAAGCCTTGCGCAATGGGGAAAAGGTGGTGTTGCGGGTCAAGCTCAATCGCTATCCAAACCCTGCTAATGCTCCCCATGGCTTTTCGCTGGCCACCATAGGCATCTATATCCACACCGAAGCAGGAGGCAACGAAGAGCTCACTGGCTCGGGATTCAAAACCCTCCCAGGCCAGGGCTGGAATTGGGCCTATTTGCTGACCGGTTGGAAAGCCGAAGAACACCATCCGGACGGAACCATGCAGGCTATACCGGTTGCGAAGAATGGGGATTGGCTCGAGCTTTCCACCAACCTGCCCCCAGGGGATTATGGCTACTACGTGACCGTGGGACTCTACGACCCCTTTACACCTTGGCACTTCCGCCCGGTACGCCCCGGCGGCGGTGCATGGACAATTGACGGGCCAGTAGGAGCCCCAGCCGCTGTAGACGTGCTCTCCCAAAGCCAGAATCAGGCCTATCAAAGCGGCGTCTTACAACCAGTAAGTGCTATTCAGAACCGCATTCCCTGGGCTGTTCTAAGCGCTGCCTTGGGTGTGCTGTTTATCCTGCTGGCCTTCCGTTTCCCACGTAAGTAAAACCAAAGCCCAGACACCATCGCTGGCGCTTTCTAAGTGCTTCTCACGGATGTCCTGGGAAATAAGCGAATCATACGCATTCCGGCAGTATCGTTCACTTTTGAAAGCCTAAACGATACTGCCGAAATGCTTTTCTACTCCCTTCGGTCGGCTTGAACCCCTCACCTTTGATTACACCTAAAGGTGAAGGGTTCAAGCGGAAACGGTATCAACAATCACTCGGGAGTTGTAGATAGTGGTTTGGTAAGTTAAAGATTGATACGCGGTGAAGTTCACCAAATGAAGCGCTCAAAGCAACTTCCAGATATTAGGGGAGCCAAATCCATCCCGGGAATTAAGTTACCGGAGCACTAGTACGCAACTACCTCAAAAACCCCTTTACGAATGCCTTAGCTCCATGGCTCTAAAAAGTTGTACCCTTGGGTCATGCGCGACCTCTTGCTGCGGTTGTTGCTCAATACCCTGGCTTTGTGGATTGTGGCACAACTCTACGGCGGTATCTATTTTGCCAGCGGCAGTGGTCTGGGCGATTATCTCCTGGCCGGGCTGATATTTGGCCTGGCCAACGCCTTGCTCAAGCCGGTGTTGCTGTTGCTTACGCTGCCCTTCAACATCCTGACCCTGGGTTTGTTTACCCTGGTGGTCAACGCCGTGATTTTGTTGGTTGTGGCAAGCCTCACCCCGCTGGACGTGCGGGGGTTTGGCGGAGCCTTAATTGGAGCTATCTTGCTCTCGGTTATCAGCTTCGGACTCAACCTGCTCATTGGGCCTTCAGATCGGCACCGGGCGAGATAGTACCGAAATCGAAAAGACAATCAGGGTGGGGTGAAGACTGATCCCCAGGCCAACAACACCCGTTGGGAGTGCATCGGTAGCTGCTTACCAGCACGGAGTCTTGAAACCGACCTTTGGTCTCAGCTTTAGCGTGACCCCGTGATGTAGCTCTCCAGCTCGGCAATCATGAACTCTTGTTGGGTCATGATGGCTTTTACCACGTCCCCTATCGAGACCACCCCCACCAGCCTGCCCCCCTCGAGCACCGGCAGGTGGCGTACCCGGTTGCCCGTCATGAGGTTCATGCAGTCGGCCACGGTAGCCTCGGGGGTAACGGTGATAAGGTCATCGGTCATGACCTCCCCTACCCGGGTATCTTTGGAAATGCGACCCATCAGGATAATTTTGCGGGCATAATCGCGCTCGGAGAAGATACCCACCAGTTGGTCGCCTTGCATCACCATGAGGGCCCCCACATCGTAGGCGGCCATGCGCTCCAGGGCCTCAAAGACGGTGGCCTCCGGCGAGATGGCGTGTACCATATTGCCCTTGGCCTGAAGCAACTGCCGTACCGTGCTGGTCATAGCGAACACCTCCCAAAACGGGTGTACTAAGCGGCTGGCTTTTCCACTTCCCCTTAGATTCGGAGTATATGCACTATTGTACTCTGTTCTGCCCGCATTCTGAAATAGGGGCTAGGCGGCTCGAGGCTGGGGCTGGGCCTCACGCACCGCCAGCGATAGGGTCAGGGCCGGCACCAGCAGCAGGCCCAGCGCACTCAGGCTCTCGAGCACCCCAAACCGCTCGATGATCGGCCCCACCACCCCATACAGAAGCCCGGCAAACCCCCAGGTAAAGCCCATCAAAAGCCCCGAGACCGTGGCCATCTGGCGCGGCTCGTGCTCCTGGGCCATCGTAACCGCCACCGGAACGCCCGCGTTCATCAGTGCTCCGGTAATCGCCAACAACCCCACATAGAACCAGTTCTCTGGTGGAACCACCAGCAGGGCAATGTAGAGCGGAATGGCAAAGATCATGGTTCCCACCAGCACGTTGCGCCGCCCCAGCCGATCCGACAGGGTTCCGCCCAAAAAGGCCCCGACGGTGGCCGAAATGCTATAGACCGACAGCGTGAGGGCCACCTGGGCATCGGAGATACCGCGCTGATGAAACCAGAACGGAATGGTGGTGGAGAAGCTCATAAACACGATGCTACGCAGGGTCGAGACCGCCCACAAGCGAGCCACATGCCCCCGAAAAACCCGCTGCAAATCTGCAAAGGAAGAGGGTTTGGTCTGTAGCCGGGTGGGCGGTGCCTGGCGCAACAGCAAAAAAGCCGGAACCAGGGCCAGGGGAATGAACCAGGCCAGGGTTTGCAGTCCTCCTTGGTTGACGGCCGTGAGCGAGACGATAGGCCCCAGCGATATGCCAATGTAGCCCCCCGTACCAAAAAAGCTCATCCAGAAGCCACGCCGGGCCGGATCGGCGTACTGCCCCACCAACGCCGCCCCTGCCGAGTGAAACAAGGCCGAGCCCAGCCCCGACAAGGCCAGCACCACCCCCGCCACCCAGAGGTTGGGGAAGAAGCCCAGCAGACCACCCCCCAGGGCCATTAGCAAGGGGCCCAAGGCGGCCAGAAGCCGGCGGTCGTACCGGTCGGCCACCAGCCCGGCCAGGGGTTGCAACAAACTGCCGGTCAGAGACTGAAAAGCAACCAGCAGCGACACGGCGCCGTAACTCACACCAAATGCGGTCTGGAGCTTGGGCAGCAGAGGGGTCAGAAATGCACCGAACAGATCGTTGGTGGCATGAAGCCAGGAGAGCAGAAACGGCAGCACCCCAAGAGCATAAGCTGACCGCTCGGTCAGGAAAAGCGATTTAGGAATCAAAGCGCTGTGAAGACGTGCGGCTCACTTGCCAAGCGGGCCCCAAGTTTTGCGCCTTCACCGGATGCCTCTTATACCAGATTCGGTTGTTTCTTCGCCGAGCGTAGCGAGGGGTGTGCTCTAGTGGTTTGGTAAGTTAAAAATTGATATGCAGTGAAGTTCCCAAAATGAAGCGCTCGAAGCAACTCCCAGATATTAAGGGAGCTAAATCCATCCCAGGAATTAAGTTACCGGAGCACTAGGATTCAAAAAGACAGCCTCACGGAATTTTTGATTGACGATTGTCTTTTTGAATCCGGTATTACGTGGTCTGCCGCAGGTTGTCCAGCACTTCCCAGTCGCCCGGCTCCACCCCGTACAGCAAGGCCAAGTAGTAGCTGGCCCAGGCCACCCGGTACCAGTAGCACAGGGCTTTAGCCAAAGTACCCTCGGCCTCGGGCTCGGGCAGTTCGGTGAGGGTGTCCACCCGGTTTTCCAGGATCTCCTGGGTGTAGCTTCGGCGCTCGTCATCGCCAATGAGCACGGCAGCGATGGGGTCGCCCTGCTCGTGGCGGGCTTCCAGCGCCGTGACAAAGAACTCCAGGGCCGATGGTGGGGGAGTGAAGGAGAGGCTTTTGCCGATGCGGCTGAAGCTTTGTTGCAGAGCCTGGCCCAAACCTGGATAGCGGTCGGGCACCACCCACATGGGGGTGCGCTCCAAAAGCGAGTAGGCCAGAAACTTGGCAGGGTTTTTGCTCAAGCTCACCTCAGGGCGCAAACGATCGCGTTCCAAGAGCAACGCCTGGTCTATCCGGGCCAGCTCGGAGGACTGGTTGGTTGCTAACAACAAGAAGCGCAGGTAACGATAGGTAGCAAGGGGATGGGCCAGTACTTCCACCTCGGCATTTTCCCGAAAGCCCAAGCGGACAATCTCGCTTCCGCTGGCCGAGGCATAAAGTCCAGCTCCGGCTGCACCGCCAAAGTCGTAACCCCCTTCCAGCACAAACTGCGTACCGGCTGCGGTGAGCTCCTGGGCGAAATCGCGTGCGAGCTGTGCCGCCCACCAGCCCTCGCCAAAGCCCACCACCCCATACGGCGGGGCGTACCTGGCCTGGGGAGTCGGCCCGGTGCCCACCAAATCACGCAAATCAAAGGCCAGGCCCAGGCGATCGGCCAGGTAGGTTTCTTGGGCGTCGAGGTCGCGCATCTCCTTTTTAGTTTACCCGCCTCTCCACAAAAGGGTTTCTGGAGCCTGACCATTTGCTAGAAATGGCTGTGGCGTTTGCAGTTTTGGGTAAATACGGTAGCCTGAGCCTCGCATGTCGCCCTGGGCTGTCCTCACCGCCGCCATGACCGCCGGAACCGCGGTATCGCTGATCGGGCAGGCCTACCCCACCCTTGCTCCCTATATTCGCGCCGATCTGGGACTTTCCCTGGCTGCCGTGGGCCTGCTCAACACGTTCGTCTACATCGGCACCATGCTGGGCTCGTTGCCTTCGGGCTGGCTCACCGACAAGCTGGGCAGCCGCACAGTGATGATTATCGGAACCCTGGTGGGTGCCGGTCTGGCTATTGCTATCGCACTATTTGCCAAGTCCCAGTGGATGTTTATTCCGTTTTTGTTTCTAGTTGGGTTGGTGGTGGCTTCAGCCACACCGGCCGGCTCGCAAGCAGTAGCCCAGTCTTTCCCACCCGAACGGCGCGGTCTGGTGATTGGGCTGCGCCAAATGGCCGTTCCTTTGGGTGGTGCGCTGGCAGCCGCCATTTTGCCTGCCGTGGCCCATCTCGCGAGTTGGCGTTGGGCTTCAGTGGTCGCAGCCGTGATTGCTATACTGGCGGCCCTGGTAGCAGCTCGGCTCTACTACGAAAGCCTACCCCCCAAAACCAAGACCCAGGGCTCCCATCCGGTGCTTACACAGGTGCTGCGCGAGCGCAACATTCTGTTGGCAGCCGTGGCCGGTATCACACTACCTACCGGTCAATTTGTCATGATTACCTATCTCATTTTATTTCTTAAAGAGCGTTACGGGGTTCCCGAACTTACCGGAGCAGCCCTTCTGACAGCCGCTCAGATCGCCGGTGCTTTTAGCCGGGTATTCTGGTCGTGGCTGTCGGACAAGCTAGGGGGCCAGCGCAAACCTTTGTTGGTGATGATGGTGGCGCTGGCAGGCCTAAATGCCCTGATACTGGCCTGGCTCCCCCCCGGCACGCCCTTGTTAATCAAGGTATTAATCGTGGTTCTATACGGGGCCACCGCGCTGGGTTGGCAAGGGCTGCATTTTTCGCTGTTAACCGAACTATCTCCACCTGGCTGGGAGGGCCGGGTAGTAGGGTTTGGTCTGATTTTTACCTCGATTGGCATCGCCTTCGCACCCCCCCTATTTGGCTTGCTGGTGGACTTCAGCAACAACTACGCCCTGGGCTGGATCGCCCAAGCAGCCGTCTTTGGCACAGGAGCCTTACTGCTCTCCAATATAGTGGAACGCAAGCAAAACGTTGCTTAGTCCGAATAAGGCGAAGGATGCCGCACCCAGCGGTGGATTCGCAGTCGGGCCATAAACTCGTCGGGCAGACGGACTCCGTCGCTACAAACAACATTGGCTTCCACGTTTCGCACATTGCGCATACCTGGGATAATGGTGGATACATCGGGGTTTTGTAGGATGAAGCGCAGGGCCAATTCAGGCAGGGTCATACCTGGGGGAACATCTAACTTGAGCCGCTCCACGCGCTCGAGGGTAGGAATTAGGTTGGAGGGATGGAAATAGCGGCTGCGCCAATCATCCGGCAGGAAAGTGGTCTCTTTGGTCAGAGTTCCGGTAAGCGAACCTTCTTCGAAGGGCACCCGGGCAATCACCGCGATGTTTAGCTCGCGGCAGACCGGAAAAAGTTCATCCTCGGGGTTCTGGTCGAAGAGGTTGTAGATCACCTGTACCGCGTCAATCAGGCCCGTCTTCAGGGCCACGATGGCGTTGGCGGGCTCCCAGCGGTTAATGCTGATCCCCCAGGCTTTGACCAATCCTTCTTCTTTTAGCTTTTGAATTTCCTTCTGCCAACGCTCGTCCTGGGCCCAGTGGTCGTTCCAGACATGAAACTGCATCAAATCCAGCGCGGGCAGCCCCAAGTTTTGCAGGCTCCATTCGGTATAGCGGCGGATGTGGTCGGGTGGATAGCACTCGTCCAGGGTGTATTCAGCCCTGGCAGGCCACTTAAAGTTTTTGGCGGGAATTTTGCTAGCAGTGTAGAGCTTGTGCTTGGGGTGCGCTCGCACCAGCTCGCCCAGGATTTTTTCACTCCGGCCCTCGCCGTAAGCCCAGGCAGTATCGAAAAAGTTCACCCCCAGCTCGACTGCACGATGCAGCGCACGTTGGATTTCCTCGTCGTCGGAGCCTGTCCATCCTGCCAACCCCCACATGCCATAGCCAATCTCCGAGACCTGCCAACCGGTTCGTCCAAAGGTTCTATATTGCATGAATACATTCTTATACGCATTTCGGTAGTATCGTTCACTTCGGCAAGCCTAAACGATACTACCGAAATGCTTTTCTACTCCCTTCGGTCGGCTTGAATCCTTCACCTCTGACTGCGTCCAACGGTGAAGGATTCAAGTGGAAACGGTATTACACAAACTCTGCGCGTGAGCGGCGCCAGGAGGCGCTTCCGAGGAACTCTCTCATTGCTTTTGGGTCAGCTATAAGCAGAATCGGTATTACAAAACGGTCTATCCACAGCGAATCCAACCATTCCGAGTGATCCCGTTTCTAAGGGTTGCGCTAACGCCAGGGCGGGGTAGCTCAAACCCGCTTCGCCTGCGTGACCGAGTGGAAGGGCTTCCTGCTTTGGATAGATTCGACCTCCCCCAGTAGCTCCTTAGATGCATACCCTCCAAGACCGATACTTACGCTTACCCCAACCATCAGGCCAGATAGGTCTTGAACCAGTTCAGGGTCAGGTTCCAGGCATCCTCGGCAGCGTCTTTTTTGTAGTTGGCGCCGGTATCGTTGTGGAAGGCATGGTTGGCACCTTCGTAGATTTTGATCTGGTAGCGGATGTTGGCGGCCTTAAGGGCTGCTTCCAGGGCAGGAATACCGGCATTGATGCGGGTGTCGTTACCGCCATAAATGCCCAGCACGGCGGCTTTGATGTTTGGAACCTTGGCAAGGTCGGGCGCGGGACCGTAGAAAGGCACTGCGGCCTTCAGTTCTGGTACTTCGGTGGCCATCCGCCAGGTCAAGCCCCCGCCAAAACAAAAGCCAGTAACACCGAGTTTATCGGGCTGTACCCCCTGGGTGGCCTTCAAGACCCGGAGGGCCTCTTGCAGGTTGGCCATGTGCTCATCGCCTCCGGCCTGGGCCAGGTAGGCGGAAATTTGCGCAGTATCGGTAATTCGGGCCGTACTGCCGATTTTGGAAACCAAGTCGGGCGCAAGCGCAATGTAGCCAGCTTTTGCCAGCCTGCGGGCCACATCCTGGATGTGGGGCTGTAAACCCCGATTTTCGTGAATCACGATTACGCCTGGATGGGAGCCACCGCCTACCGGACGGGCCAGGTAGGCCACCTGATCTATATCCCGAGCCTTGTAGTTCAACTCGCGCACCTGGATGGCTGGGTCAGCGGGGCTGACCAGCGGTTGGGCTTGAGCCTGCTGGGTCTGGGCTGGGGCCTGTTGAGCCTGGGCCAGCTCACTGAGGCTCACCCCCGTAATGCCGAGCGAAGTAAGCAAGGCTTTGGCGCCAGGAATCCCTCCACCCAACCACACCGTGCGACGCAGGAACTCCCGGCGCTCGAGCTCCCCTTCGCGGTAGTCTTCTGCAAACTCTTCTGCCACATAGCGGAACAGGTCTTGACGCGTCATGGCTTTATACCTCCCAAGCCCAGTCTCGTCACTTTACCAGGTGCAAAGCCCCGCCTCATGCACAAATGGGGGTCTCACAATACTGCCTACCGCAAACAAACCCCTGTCCTCCAGGACAGGGTTGATGGATGATCGCAACAACCTACCGAACCTTTAACAATTCGGCCAACTCAGCATACAAGCGCTCTTCCTCTGGGCTTGGGTGGGTCGGAATGGTTATGCGAAGTTCGGCGTACTGGTCGCCCCGGCTTTTGTCCTTGCGGGGCCAGCCTTTGCCAGCCAGTCGTAGCTTGCGTCCGGCCTGGGTGCGCTTGGGAATGGTGATTTCTACGGGGCCGTCGAGGGTCTGCACCCGCACCTTGCCCCCCAGCACTGCGATGGGTGCGGGCACCTCTACTACCGTGTAGAGATCGTCGCCTTCCAAACGCATATCGGGCTTGGACTGTAGTTTGACATGCAGGTACAAATCGCCACCTGCACGGCCTTTCCCAGCTAGGCGAATCTTTTGGCCTTCCCGCACACCCGCAGGAATCCTAACGGTGATACGTTCCGGGCCAATAGAGATGGTTTTTTCGCCCCCTCGGTAAGCATCCTCGAGGGCCAACGGGAGCTCGGCTTCCAGATCGCCCCCCATCCGGCGCTGGCCCTGACGGGTGGCTTCGCCAAATAAATCGCCAAATCCACCCCCGCCACGCCCAGCAAAGTTACCAAAAAGCTGTTGGAAGAAGTCGGAAAAATCACCTACATTGCCAGTGAAGCCCCCAAACCCCCCTTGTCCAGGCGGGGGGCCTTGCCAGTGCCCACTCCCTGCAGTAGTGCCGTAGGTATCGTAAAACTTGCGCTTCTCGGCATCCGACAAAACCGTGTAGGCCTCGTTGATCTCCTTGAACTTATCCTCGGCCCCCGGCTCTTTATTCACATCGGGGTGGAATTTGCGGGCCAGCTTTTTGAACGCCTTCTTGATCTCGTCGTCGGAGGCGTTTTTGGACACCCCAAGAATTTTGTAGTAGTCCTTGTAGGCCATAGCCAGCCGAGGGCCAAGAGCAGAGAGCAGAAGGCTTTAGTTTTTCTCGCTCTCTGCACTCTGCTCCTTGCTCTCTGCCTCCTTTACTCCGTTTCCCACCACCACCCGCGCAGGCCGCACCAGCAGGTTACCGTACTTGAAACCCTGCTGGTAGACATGCATGATCCTGCCTTCGTCACCTTCCACCGCGCCAATCGCCTCGTGGTAGCGTGGGTCGAACTCGGCCCCCACGCCCGGTACAACCTCCACACCCAGGCTTTTGAGGTTGCGCGAGAAGTTTTCCAGCACGCTCCGTACACCCGGAATCAGGTCTTCGGGCTTCACGCTGGCAAAGCCCAGGGCCCGCTCGAGGTCGTCCATCGTGCTCAACAGTGCGCGCACCGCATCGAACTTACCGTTGCGCTGGGCACTTTCCAACTCACTTACCATGCGCTTTTTGTAGTTCTCGAAATCGGCGTAGAGGCGCAAGAATTTGTTCTTGGAAGCGTCCAATTCCGCCTTCAAAAACTCCACCTCGCCCCGGAGCTGATCCAGTTCGGAGGGCTCGGTAGGAGTTGGCTCCACAGCGGATTGGGTCGTGTCTTTTTCATTGTCCATCTTGGAACCTCGGCTAAACCGGAGGAAACCCAGGGCAGGAAATGTCGCCATTCCCCACCCTACCTCCAAATTCTTAGTCGGCTGGTTTATAATCCGCGTCAATCACATCATCGGGCTTCTGGGCGTTGTTTTGGGCTCCCGCCGTTGCACCCGTGCTCGAGCCGGTACCCTGCTCGTAGGCTTGCAGGGCAGCCAGCAGTTCCTCGGTAGCACTGCGCAGGTCGGCATCGGAACCATCGCTATCCACCAGGGTCTTGGCCTTGCTGACAGCGGCCTCTAGCCGACTCTTGGCTTCGGGGGTGCTTTCTTTTTCGGTCATCACCCGCTCGGCCTGGATGCGGGCCGTGTCGAGGTTGTTCTTGAGGTCGGCATGCTCTTTGCGCTTGCGGTCGGCCTCGGCGTTGGCCTCGGCTTCCTTCACCATGCGGTCAATTTCCTGTTCAGAAAGCGTGGTGGTGTTCTGGATGGTGATGGAAGCCTCCTTGCCGGTGGACTTCTCTTTGGCCTTGACACTGAGAATGCCGTTGCGGTCAATGTCGAAAGTCACTTCGATCTGGGGCATGCCAGCGGCCATCGGCGGGATGCCATCTAGGCGGAAGCGACCCAGGCTCTTGTTGTCGCCCGCCATCGGGCGCTCACCCTGCACCACATGAATTTCCACCGAAGGCTGGTTGTGGTCGGCAGTGGTGAAGATCTCCGAACGCGTGACCGGCACCGTGGTGTTGCGGCTAACCAACACCGTGGCCACGCCTCCCTTGGTTTCCACCCCCAGTGAGAGCGGGGTTACGTCCAGGAGTACCATATCCTCGACCGCCCCGGTCAGAATACCCGCCTGAACCGCCGCCCCCAAGGCCACCACCTCGTCGGGGTTGACGGTGCGGTTGGGCTCCTTGCCCAGCATCTCCTTCACAATTTGCTGCACCGCCGGGACACGGGTCGAGCCACCCACCAGCAACACCTCGTGGATATCGCCGACACTGAGGTTGGCATCGCGCAGGGCCTGTTCCACCGGGCCGCGAATCTTCTTGAGCAGGGGCTGGATGAGTTCTTCGAACTTTGCACGGGTCAGCTTGCGCTCGAGGTGCAGCGGGGTCTTGGAAACCGGATCCAACCCGATAAAGGGCAGGCTGATGGTGGTCTCGGTGACGGCGGAGACTTCAATCTTGGCTTTCTCGGCGGCCTCGATCAGGCGCTGGAGGGCCTGGCGGTCGGCCTTGAGGTCCACCCCACCCGACTCCTTCTTGAACTCCTCGGCCAGCCAGTTGACGATGGCATGATCCATGTCCGAGCCGCCCAGGTGGGTGTCACCGGCAGTCGAGAGCACCTTGAACACCCCGCCGCCAATTTCCAGCACCGTCACGTCGAAGGTGCCGCCCCCCAGGTCGAAGACCAGCACGGTCTCGTCGCCCTTCTTGTCCAGCCCGTAGGCCAGGGCCGCAGCGGTGGGCTCGTTAACAATACGCAGCACCTCGAGCCCGGCAATCTTGCCGGCATTGGTGGTAGCCTCGCGCTGGGAATTGTTGAAGTAGGCCGGAACAGTGATGACCGCCTTGGTGATCCTCTCGCCCAGCTTCTTGGAGGCATCGTCCACCAGCTTGCGCAGGATCATGGCCGAGATTTCCTCGGGGGTGTAGAGCTTGCCTTGAATGTCTACCCGCACCCCGCCATCGGGGCCCTTGACCACCTTGTAGGGGGCACGCTTGACCTCGTCCTGCACTTCGTCCCAGCTGCGCCCAATAAAGCGCTTGATCTCGAACACCGTGCCCTCGGCGTTGAGCACAGCTTGCCGACGCGCTACCCGGCCCACCAGTTGGTCGCTGCCCTTGTAGGCCACTACGCTGGGGGTGGTGCGCTCGCCCTCGGCGTTTTCCAGCACCACGGGCGTCCCGCCCTCCATGATCGCAATCACGCTGTTGGTGGTTCCTAAGTCAATTCCTACGGCTTTAGCCATATACCCTCCAATGACCGCACTAAGCACGGCTCACTAAAAAATAGGATAGCTTCTGTGCATAAGACTGTCAATAGAGTTGAGTGTGGTTATATCAAGTTTGGGGGTAGGAACTGGCAAAGATCCCTTCGGTGAAGGTCAATACTATTAGAAATTATGCACAGTTCCATGCAGATAAGAGCCCCATAACTGCTCCAAAGATCATCAGATCACCGCAAATATAATCAACTACAAGAAGACGGTGGCAATGTACAGGTGGCAGCACTGCACCATTTAGCACCAGGTGTTTCAGAAAATATGCTTCGCTGCTTCAGATAGCAGTAGCAAGGTAGCCCCCAAACGTCCCCGTACTATGCTCTCCCAACTTACATTTAATTGGAATCTGTTCCTAAAGCCAAGCAGATGAGAGCAGCCTAAACCCGTCCTCAAGAGGACATTCGATCTTTACAGCACACGGTTCTTTTGACTACCTTTGGGTTTGCATTTAGGTGTACGCTAGGAGAACAATGAACCGGTTGCCGTTCAACTTATGGTTTGTCCTGCTCGCTGCTATACTGGTTGCCTGGGCCTTCAGCCTGACCTCCAATCAGCAGCCCACCAATCAGGTGGCCTATACGACGTTTCTGAACGAAATAGACCAGGGGCGGGTGGCCAAAATTGCGGTGGATGGACGGCAGCTCAACGTAACCCGCAAAGAAGACAGCGACCAGTATGTCACCTATGCCCCCAGCGCTATTGACACCACCACCATCCGTGAGTGGGGCGACAAAAAAATCCAGGTAGAGGTTGCTGCACCCCGGCGGGATAGCCCTTTGCTGGGTTTTCTGATTCCACTGCTTCTGATTGGCTTGCTGGTGGCGATATTTTTCTTCTTTTCCCGCAACCGAGGGCCCTCGGGCGACAACGCTTTTAGCTTTACCAAGAGCCGGGCCAAGGTACTGACCGAAGCCCCCAAAACCAACTTCAAGGACGTGGCGGGCTGCGAAGAAGCCAAAGAGGAACTCAAGGAAATTGTGGAGTTTCTCAAGTCCCCGGCGCGCTTCCACGAGATGGGTGCGCGCATTCCCAAGGGCGTGTTGCTGGTGGGGCCGCCGGGCTCGGGCAAGACCCATATCGCCCGGGCCGTGGCGGGCGAGGCCAAGGTGCCCTTCATTGCCGCCTCTGGCTCGGACTTTGTGGAGATGTTTGTGGGCGTGGGGGCTGCCCGGGTGCGCGACCTTTTCGAGACCGCCAAGCGCCACGCGCCCTGCATCATCTTTATTGACGAGATTGACGCGGTGGGCCGTCGGCGCGGTGGTGGCGTGGGTGGCGGCAACGATGAGCGCGAGCAAACCCTTAACCAACTGCTGGTCGAACTCGACGGCTTTGAGAAGGAGGCCAGCATCATCATCATGGCCGCCACCAACCGCCCAGATGTACTCGACCCCGCGCTGCTGCGACCGGGCCGCTTCGACCGCCAGGTGGCGATTGACGCACCCGATGTGAAGGGGCGCGAGCAAATCCTCAAAATTCATGCCAAGGGCAAGCCGCTGGCGGAAGATGTAGATCTGGCCTTGCTGGCCAAACGCACCCCTGGATTTGTGGGGGCCGACCTCGAGAACCTGCTCAACGAATCGGCCCTGCTAGCAGCCCGCGATGGGCGCAAAAAGATCACCATGAAGGACATGGAAGAGGCCGCCGATCGGGTGATGATGGGCCCAGCCAAGAAGAGCATGGTGCTGACCCAGAAAGACCGCGAGGTCACCGCCTACCACGAGGCCGGGCATGCGCTGGCAGCGCATTTCTTGGAGCACGCCGACAACGTGCATAAGGTGACGATTGTGCCGCGCGGGCGGGCCATGGGCTTTATGATGCCCAGCCGCCAGGACACGCTGCACTGGAGCAAGAAGCGTCTGACCGACCAGATTGGGGTCGCGCTGGCGGGCCGGGCAGCAGAAGAGTTGGTTTTTGATGATGTAACTACTGGGGCCGAGAACGACTTCAGGCAAGCCACCGACCTGGCCCGGCGCATGATCACCGAATGGGGCATGCACCCCGACTTTGGCACCGTGGCCTATCAGGTGCGCGAGGACACCTATCTAGGTGGCTACGACACCCGCCAGTATTCCGAGGACACCGCCAAGCGCATTGACGAGGCGGTGCAGAAGTTGCTGCAAGACCAACATGACAAGGTGTTGAACCTGCTGACCGAGAAGAAGGATGTTTTGGAGCGTGTCACGCGGGTGTTGCTGGAGCGTGAGACCCTCAACGCCGAGGAGTTTGTGCGGGTGGTGGAGGGCGAAGAGTTAGAAAGCATCCTGCCCCCGAGCGAACCACCCAAAGACAAGGAAGAGAAAGAACCCCCGCGCATCGTGCCCAAGATCAAGCCGAACCTGGGTGGGGCGTAGACAGAGATGGAGAACGTCCCAAGGTATATTACCCCATCCTCGTCGCTTCTTTTGCTTCTAAACGCAACCCATCCGCCGCTCCACTGGTAGATTTTAGGGGTGCAAATTCCCACCCCCCAAGAGGCCGAGCAACTCCTGCAAGAAGCCGAACGAAGCAACCCAGGCCACTGGCCCCACCATGTGCGCTATGTGGCACAGGCCGCTCGAAGGATTGCCGAACATCACCCCACCCTAGACCCCGAAGCAGGGTATGTGCTGGGATTGCTGCACGATGTGGGGCGCAGAAAGCCGGGGCGCATCCGGCATATTGTGGATGGGTATAACCTGCTGACTGAACTGGGTTATCCCGACGCGGCCCGCATCTGCCTAACCCACGGCTACCCCCTCAAAACCCTGGATTCCGATGTAGACCCCCCACACAAATGGGACTTGACCGACGAAGAGGTGCAATTTGTACGGGGTTTCCTCGAGCACACCCACTACAACGAATACGACCGCCTCATTCAGCTCTGCGACTCGCTGGCCCTACCCAGTGGGTTTTGTACCCTCGAGAAACGTCAACTCGACATCGCCCTGCGCTACGGCGTCAATGAATGGTCGGTGCGCCGCTGGCAGGCGTATTTCGCCCTGCTGGATCGCTTTAACCAAGCCATCGGCAGACCTGTGTATAGCCTATTGGACGGCATTGTGGAAAACACCCTGGGGTTTAAACCATGAGCTAACCACCAACGGCGTTTTCCCCAAACCCCCTACCCCTGCCGGTCTTTCCATTAAGCTAAGGGAATGCGGCTGTACTGGGAACAACCCTATGCTAGCGAGTTTGCGGCCAAGGTGGTACGGGCCTGGAGCGAGGGGGACAAGCACTATGCAGTACTGGATCAGACCCTCTTCTACCCCACAGCAGGGGGACAAGCGTGCGATACCGGAACCCTGAACAACATCGCAGTGCTGGACGTGCGTGAGGACGGCAAGGCCACGGGCGATATCATCCACACCTTGACCAGCCCCCTGCAACCCGGACAACGCGTACAAGGATGTCTGGACTGGGCAGGACGCTACCGCCGGATGCAGCGCCACACCGCCGAGCATATCCTAGCCCAAGCTTTCTGGCGGGCCGCAGGATGGGCAACCCTGGCGGTGAATATGGGCAGCCCAGTCTGCACCATTGATTTTTCGGGGGAACCCGATGAGACCCTCATCCGCCAAGGTGAAGCCTTGGCCAACTGGGCCGTGTATGCCAATACCCCAGTCAAGACCTACCTGATTAGCGATAGCGAGCTTGGGAACTACCCGCTGCGACGGGCTCCCAAAGTGGCAGGGCAAATTCGGGTAGTCGAAATTGAAAACTGGGACATGGTGGCTTGCGGCGGCACCCATGTGGCCCATACTGGCGAGGCAGGCCCTATCAAGATTGTGAAATACGAGCGCTACAAGGGCGGCACACGGGTCTACTTTATGGCCGGCTGGGAGGCCCTGGAAACCTTTAGTGCCGAACACGCCTTGCTGAGTCGGCTGGGTGAGAAGTTTAGCTCCGGCATACTGGAACTGGAAAAGCCCATCGGCAACATGCGCGACGAGTGGTACAAGGTGCGCGCCGAGAACGCTGCCCTTAAGGACGAGTTGGCCGAACGTATCATGCGCGAACTGCTCACCGAGTTCCCCAGCCTGACCATCTGGGCCCAGGTTCCAAACGCAGTGCTGGACATGGTGGGCAAGCGCCTCGCCGAGTGGCCGGGGGTGCTGGCCTTGCTGGTCGCACAAGCTGAAGACAAGACCCGCTACGTGTTGCTCAAGCATTCCAGCCGCAGCGAGGATTTGCAGGTCATCTGGGACGAGGTTCTAAAACCCCTGGGGGCCAAGGGTGGGGGTGCTTTGGTCAAACTGGGGGTATTGCCCCTGGCAGCGCTGCACCCAGCTTTAGACGCCTACAAGAAATATCTAACCATCAGCCGCTGATACCGTTTCCGCTTGAATCCTTCACCTCTGACTCCGTCCAACGGTGAAGGATTCAAGCCGACCGAAGGGAGTAGAAAAGCATTTCGGTAGTATCGTTTAGGCTTGCCGAAGTGAACGATACTGCCGAAATGCGTATGAGTTGTATCGAAGCAGATCTCCCCTATCAAGTAACTCCTTAGTGACAGTGAAAGATAGGGGGTCGGCCTATCGCGTTCCACCATTACGACTCCAGATTAATTTTGGGCATGACCCGCCGGAGCGGCTCGGGCAGCCACCAGTTCCACCGGCCCGCCAGCACCAGCACCGCTGGCACCAGCACCAGCCGTACCAGGGTGGCATCCAGGAACACCGCCACCGCCAGCCCCAGACCAATGGTCTTGTTGGCCACCACCTGCCCCACCACAAAGGCCGAGAACACGATAATCATGATCAGTGCTGCGCTGGTAATCACTCCGGCGGTGCGCTCGAGGGCATAGCGCACCGACTGGGGGGTGTCCATCCCGGCCAGGTGGGCCTCCTGCACACGGGAAAGCAAAAAGATTTCGTAGTCCATCGAAAGCCCAAAAATCACCGCAAACATCAGGATTGGGAGCGAGCTGTCTATGCCCCCCACATCGGTGGGCGCGCCCACCAGCCCCGCCGCAAACCCCTCCTGAAACACCAGGGTAATCAGGCCGTAGGCCGCCCCCACCGTAAGGGTGTTCATCAGGATGGACTTGAGGGGGATGAGCAGGCTACGGAAGGACACCGCCAGCAAAAGGAAGGTGGCCACAAAAACCGTTCCGATCGCAGCGGGCATGGCCCCCACCAGGGCCTGGGTGAACTCCATCGAACCCACCGGCGCACCACCCAGCAGCACCTGCTGGAAGCCGGCCTGCTGCGCTTCCTGTTTGAGGCGGGCATACCATTCGGGGATACTGGGCGCCTGGACGGCGTCCTTGGGGATTACGGTGAGGCGCAGGTACTGGCGGTTCTGGCTGATGTACTGGTTGGTAAGGCCCACCAGCTCAGCAAACCCGCCCTGGCCTTCCAACCTACCCGCCAGGAAGGGCGAGACCACCAGCCGCACCTCCGGCCAGGCCGAAATACGCTGCTCGAGCGCCCGCCAGCGGGCCCGGTTTTGGGGGGTGAAGCCCTCCTCGCCCAGGTCGAGCAGCACCTCGAAGGCATCCAGCGCCCCCCCGAGCTCGAGCTGCCGGATGAGCTCCAGGCCCCTGCGCGACTCCACACCGGGGCCCAGCCCAAACGCGCCGGTGTAGCCCAGCTTCATCTGGGTGGCCGGCCAGGCCAGGGCCAGAAGCAACCCCGTCACCCCAAACGACCACATCCAGGGGCGTTGCATCACCATGCTGGCCCACCGACCCCAGAAGGGGCTGACCTTTCCACTGCTGGTAGGTTTGAAGGCCCAGCGGCGCGGCGCGTTAACCCGCTCGCCCAGCAAAGCCAGAATGGCCGGAAGCAGGGTGATGGAGGCCAGCACCGTCAGGGTAATGGACATCACCCCGCCCACCCCCATCGAGCGGATGAAGGTCAGGTCGGGCACCAGCATGGCCCCCATGGCAATGGCCACCACCAGGCCGCTCGAGGCCACCGTACGACCGGCGGTCTGGGCGGTGATGGCTGCGGCAGCCTGCGCCGTGTGGCCCGCGGCCAGTTCCTCACGGAAGCGATTGACCATCAGCAAGGCGTAGTCAATACCTGCCCCCAGCGAGAGCATGGTGATCACCGAAAGCGCAAAACTGCTCACCTCGCCCAAAAGCGTCAAGAAAAACAAGCAGGCCAGGCCGGTGGTGATGGCCACCACCCCTACCAAAAGGGGCAACCCGGTCGCCACCAGGGCTCCAAAGGCCAGCAACAACACCCCTCCAGTGAGGGGCAGGGCCATCAGCTCGCTGCGCTTGACATCGGCCTCCAGCAGGTGCAAAAAGTCCTTGGTGACGGCGGTGGCACCGGTAACATAGAAGCGAATTTCGGGCGTCTGGGCTGCTCTGGCTTCCCGCCTCAAGGCCTCGATGACGGCCTCGCCGTTCTCCAGGCGCGTGTCCAGCAGGGTGGCGGTTATTTTGCCGTCCTGGCTTTGTTGCTGGAGCGGGCTGGGCGCATCGTAGCGGCTCAGGCGAAGCACACCCTCGAGGCCCTCGATTCGGGCCATGAGCTGGTTGTAGACCTGCCGGAAACGGGGGTCGCTCTCGGGAAGGCTGGACTCGCTCACCAGCACCGTGCGGTCTACAGGCTCTTGAAAGAATTGATCCGTTAAGATTTGCAGCACCTTTTGGGCTTCGCTGTTCTTCACATCGCTGGCGTTGGCGGCCAGGTTTTGCGGGGCCAGACGGGCGGCCGGGATGGCCAGCAATACCAACACAACCCAAACGAGGATGACCTGGACAGGATAGCGGGTGACGAACTGGGCAAGGCGGGCGAACATAAATCGCAACGACCCCAAACTGCCCCAATATGCTCCTTCCTTCACAAGAGGACAAGAGCGGGTGCCGCAATTGGAGGCGTGCTTTTGACGCACGGTAGCTTACAATCATCCCAATGGACTTCTTGGTTGCTGCACTTTTGTTCGGCCTGGTCGTCTATTTCCTTTTTCGGGTTCTGCGAGGGGTATTGCCGGCTCGATGGCTGGCCCGGCTGCGCCTGGTGCCGCGCAAAGCCACCGAGAAGTGCCCGGTCTGCAAGGATGTGCTCAACCCCGCCGAAATTAACGCACTGCGCCAGGGGAGGCGGAAATGTCCAGAGATGGCCCGCTGCCCGTACCAGCGCAGCCGGTGGCTAAACTAGGGGGCTTTTCTGGCTGTGTTGCACCCCGCAAAACAAACCTTTGCAACGGCCAAGCTCAATAGCGTGCAGATGGTGCGTTGCCTGTGATACCGTTTCGGCTTGAATCCTTCACCGTTAGATGCAGTCAGAGGTGAAGGATTCAAGCCAACCGAAGGGAGTAGAAAAGCACTAACCCACATTAACCCCCTGCGCTATAAAGTGAAGGAGCGTTTGCTGGCTTGCATTGGGCAAGGAATCTATGGGAAAGAAATTAGCACGGGGTTTGCTGGGTTTATTGGCACTATCGGGAGGGGTTGCATCCGCCGAAGCCACAAACCCGGCGCAGTACGTCTTTTTGGTGGATACCTCGACCTCGATGATTGGGCGGGAGGATGGGCGCACCGTGATATTCCCGCAGGTGCAGCGCGCGTTGATGCGCTTTGCCGAGCAGGTGGTTGGCGAAGCCGAAATTCGCATTGTGCCCTTTAGCCAGGAACCTCAGGGCGTGGCCCGGTTTGTACTGCCGCGTGAACGTGAGGAGATGCTGCGCTACATTCGCAACCTGCGGGCGGAGGGTAGCTCGAGCTTCATCTACCGGAGCGTAAACAAGTCCTATGACGAACTTTGCAGCGAACCTCGAGCCTTTTATCTCTTTACCGACGGCCTGGACAACTCAGCCGAGCCTGCCAAGATGCCCGAGCCAAAAAGCCCGTGTCCACTCACCCTGGTTGTACTGGGAAAACTGCCCCAAGACTTCGCCGATAGCTGGAAGGGCTTCCGTCGAAACCACCTGGCCGAGCCACCCATAGGCCCGTCGCTCCAGACCACGCCGACCCCACCCGACCCCCAGGTGGATAGGCAAGCCACCACCGAAACACCGGGTGTGCCTGTGGCTCCAGCAAATCCAACCCCCAAAACCGGCATTGTCCAGGCGGGCGTGCAGAAGGAATATGGCGAAGAACCCAGCCCTCCACCCGCTCCAACCTCCAAACCCACCAACCCCGGAGCCCGGCCTACTCCACCCCAGCCACGGGCCACGCCGCCATCACCTCAACCCCCGCCAACCACACCCGCCTCCCCCCAACCCCAGCTGCGCCCAGGACCCCCCGCAACAGCCCCCTCGATAAAACCCCAGACCTCCCCTTCGGCTGCC
>NZ_JBBINI010000043.1:0-23646 GCF_037443965.1 Meiothermus sp. | reverse complement strand
CACCCAGACGTAGGTAGCCACCAGGAGGGTTTCTGCGTCAAGATAGTACAGGGGGTGCTCTCTGTGGGTTTCCATAGCACCCCCTCTTTTTTACATCCCCTGGGGTAGGTCAAGTAGCACACGAAGGAAGTTGTTAAAGACGTGGTTAAAGTCCTTGGCATCTACCACGGTGAACTTGAAGCTACTCCAGGTAACATTCTGTTCTCTCTGCGTGGGGTTCTGCACCGTGTAGTGCAGCACCAACAGTTTCTCGTTGGCTTTAGGCGCGTATACACTGGTACCTGCCGTAACCCGGTTCACCGCATACTCGGCGCTTCGTAGGGTGAAGTTGAGCGGGTAGGACTTGCCCAGGGTATAGGTCTTGCCGAACTCGCCCTCGCCCCCAGCAAGCTGTGTGGTTCCTGCCACCTGGGTTTGGGGAGCTTGGCCCGTACTCACGATGACAAACTGGTTTTTACCCTTGTCGTAGGTGAGGCTGACCCCCAGGGCTTTGGCAAAGCTCTGGACTTCTACGTAGTATTTACCGCCCTTTTCAAGGGTATCTACCTTGACGGTTTTGCCGTTAATTACAAAGGTCGGTAACGCTGCTGCCAGAACCAGCATTCCCAAACCCACTCCAAACAAAAGCAGCAGTTTGGGCCTAATCATAGGAAACCCCCTTTCTGGGCAAACTTCAGTATAGTTTAGCCAGATGGGTAAGGATGTCCCAGGACTGTGTTTTGGAGCGTCGCAGAGTTGCCGTAGGAATCACTTTCTAGAATTCCTCATCCACTTCATGGAGCCGCTTGGCCCACAGGCTCACCGGCTGGTGGTGCTCCCGCACAATCTGGGCTACCTGGGGCTCGAGAATGCGCATGGCGCCATACTCGGGGTGGTGTTGGCGGATTTGCCAGGCCCCCGGTAATCCTTTGTCCAGCGGCTCAATTGGCACATCCAGGCTTATGAGTCCGGTCAGAATGCGCTCCAGGGGACGGTAGGGCCGCAGGGCTTTGCCGCAGTCGTGCAGCAGGGCGGCCCGCACGGCGTAGCTGGGGGCATCTGGGTAGCGTTCCAGCAGCTTTTTGGCTACCCGCACGGCGTGCTCGCGGTCGCGTGCATCCATGGCTTTGTACAGGTGGGCTTCCTCGATGCTGAGTTCGGCCAGCGCCCAGGCGTCATCCGGCTGGGCTTGGGCTGGGACAAAGGCTTTATATAAACGCTTGAGTCGCAACCACACGGGTTTATCCTACGCAGGCCAGCCCGCTTAGCGTGTCAAGTTCGGCCAATTGTGAAAAGCCGGTGGGCTACGGTAACGTATGGGCGGGAGGAAAGCATGAATATACGCGCTCTAATCGCAGAGTTTCTGGGAGTTTTCGCTTTGTGTTTTGTGGGGATTGGGGCCATTGCGGCTACCCAAGGCGGCGATTTGATGGCCATCGCCCTGGCCCACGGCCTGGCCATTGGCCTTTCGGTGGTGGCCTTGGGGGCCATCTCGGGCGGGCACTTTAACCCCGCCGTGACCTTCGCCATGCTCATCACCGGGCGCATTACCCCGGTGGGCGCGGTGGGTTACTGGGTGGCGCAGTTGCTGGGGGGGCTCATCGCGGCCTTTTTTATTGGCGCTTTGTATAGCGGTACGGCGGTGGCCGACGGAACCCCGGCCCCCGGCGCGAACCATACCGCCATCCAGGCCCTCATGATGGAGATCTTCCTAACCTTTTTCCTGGTCTCGGTCATCTTCGGTTCGGCGGTCTTCAACAACTTTAGCTTTGCCGGGCTGGCGATTGGCCTGGCCATCACCATGGATATCCTGGCCGGTGGGGCCATCTCCGGGGCGGCCATGAACCCCGCGCGGGCGCTGGGCCCGGCCATTATTGGCGGTGAGTGGGCTGCGCACTGGGTTTACTGGGCGGGCCCGCTGGTGGGGGCCGGTTTGGCGGCTTTGCTCTACGACTTCTTGTACAGCAAGAAAGCCGAAAGCTAGAGGGGTTCTCGGAAAGAACCCGGCAATCACAAAAAAACCATAATGGGATGTCAGTTCGAAGTTATCCAACAAGCTGAAAAAGCTGAGCTGAAGTTTGAAAACCCGTCAATCCGCCTGACGGCATCGTAAAGTCCACCCCTACGCTGTAGGAGAGGCTTTGGCGTGAGTCTGCCGTGCCGCACAGGTTTATTCTGCTTTTCTATCTCCGAACTGACGCCAATAGAGGAACCGTGATGGGCGATTTCTGCACCGTTCGCCTGGGGGCCATCCGCTCCAGGCGAACTTTTCTATCCGACTTCAGCCAGCGCTTTGGCCCGCTGCAAGATGGCATCGAACATCGCCGCGGTTAGCTTGCCGGTGTTGGTGTTCTGGCGGCTCACGTGGTAGGAGCTGAGCAGAACCCGCTCTCCCACCCGATACTCGCTGCCGTGCCGAAAGGGGAGGTGGGCCTTGGGCAGACCGTAGTATTCCAGCAGGGCCTGGTGGGCGATCTGGCCCAGGGCCAGGTAGACCCGGATATGGGGCAAGAGGGCCAGTTCCTGGGCTGTCCAGCCCGCGCAGGTGTGGAGCTCGAGCGGGCTGGGCTTGTTTTGTGGTGGGGCACAGCGTACTGCTGCCGTGATGTACACCCCCTCGAGCACAAGGCCATCGTCCCGGTGGCTCGAGGTGGGCTGGCTGGCCAGTCCGGCCCGGTAGAGGGCAGGGTACAGGAAATCACCCGAGGCATCGCCGGTAAAAGGCCGCCCGGTGCGGTTGGAGCCATGGGCGCCGGGGGCCAGGCCAAAAATCAAAATCCGGGCCATGGGATCGCCAAAGCCCGGTACGGGTTTGGCCCAGTACTGGTTATTGCGAAAAGCGGCGCGTTTTTCCTGCCCAACCTGTTCGCGCCAGTCCACCAAGCGGGGGCACTGGCGGCAAGCGGTGAGCTGGGCGTAGAGGGCCTCGAGGCTCATACAGACTCCATTACACCATCCAAGCGGGTTGTCGCTTCAAGGCTGGACTCAGTACAGACCTGCGGTTTCTGTGCCTTAACCTTTAGTTCTCACCTGCCCGTCCCGTACAATCTGTCATCTTGTCGTCGTCTTGGGGTACTTACGGAGGTTTGTTGACGTGCAAAGTGTTTCTACTGTAGCCCTACCGCGCATCATTCAAGGTGGGATGGGTGTTTCCGTTTCCAACTGGCGTCTGGCCCGAACGGTCTCGATGCTGGGACAACTGGGGGTGGTTTCCGGAACCGCCATGGACACCGTGCTGGTGCGGCGGTTGCAGGATGGCGACCCTAGTGGGCTGGTGCGACGTGCGCTGGCGGCCTTCCCGGTACAGCGCTGGGTTAAGCCGGTGCTGGAAAAATACTTCTGCTCCGAAGGCCACAAAGGCCAGCCCTACCTGCGCCTGCCCATGCCCAGCCGGCTGGGTGATACGGCCTCGCAAATCATGCACGTGCTGGGGGGCTATGTGGAGGTGTTTCTAGCCAAGGAAGGGCACCCGGGCCTGGTGGGCATCAACCTGCTCACCAAGCTGCAACTGCCCACCCTGGGCACGCTCTACGGGGCCATGCTGGCCGGGGTGGATTATGTGCTGATGGGAGCGGGCATTCCCCGCGAGATCCCCGAAGCCCTAGACAAGTTGGCAGCAGGAGAGATCGCCTCGCTCAAGATTGACGTGACGGGTTGGACGGGCACGGAAGCGGCACGCCTCCAGTTCAATCCGCAGGAAATTGTGGGCCAGGCCCAGACCCTGAAGCGTCCCAGCTTTTTGCCCATCATTGCTTCCAACTCACTCGCGACCCTGCTGGCCCGCAAGGTGACGGGAACCATTCAAGGTTTTGTGATCGAGGGCCCCACTGCGGGTGGGCACAACGCCCCGCCCCGGGGAGCGCCGGTTTTTGATGAGCGCGGGCAGCCGGTGTATGGCGAGCGCGATGTGGTGGATTTGGAGCAAATTAAGGCCCTGGGGTTGCCTTTTTGGCTGGCGGGAGGAACGGGGTCGCCCGAGGCCCTGGAAAGCGCAATGAACCAGGGTGCGGCGGGCATCCAGGTAGGGACGCTGTTTGCTTACAGCCAGGAGTCCGGCTTCGAGGCCGGCCTCAAGCGGGGCATCCTCGAGCAAGCTGCTCGGGGGGAAGTCAAGGTCTTTACCGACCCCAAAGCCTCGCCCACTGGTTTCCCGTTCAAGGTAGCGGAGGTGGCAGGCACGCTATCGCAGCCCGAGGTCTACCAGGGGCGTACACGGGTGTGTGATCTGGGCTATCTGCGCGAACCCTATCAGACTGCCCAAGGAAAAATCGGCTTTCGCTGTGCTTCCGAACCCATTGACCAGTACCTAGCCAAAGGGGGTGAGCTTGCCAACACCGAAGGACGTAAGTGCTTATGCAATGCGCTGATGGCAGCGGTGGGACAGGGCCAGGTGCAAAAGAATGGCGACCACGAGTTGCCACTGGTGACGAGCGGGGATGACCTCGAGCGCATCGGCCGCTTTGTGCGCCAGTTTGGCAGCGAGTACAGCGCGCGGGATGTGGTGGCCTACTTGTTGGGCACCCCGGCTCAACCTCAAGCAGAGGTCCAGCCGGCGATGGCCAACGGATAATGCACCTTTGGCCGGAAACCCGATGTCTGCTGGTTTGTGTATATTTTTTGAAGACCAACCGTAAATGGGCCTACCATCTGGCGCGGCATAAGTCGGCAAACTCGAGGGGTAGTTTATTTGCCGAAGCGCCGCTCGAGGGGCTAGACCGTGGGGTTCCAGTTTCCGCTTCTGCTTTTGCTGCTGCTGCTTTTACCGCTGCTGGCCTGGGTCTACTGGCGCAGGGTAGGGGCGGAGGGCTCGAGCAGTTACGTGCTGTACCCCAACCTGGCCCAGTTGGCCCGTCTCTCCGAACCCCGCTGGAAACGCCACCTGGGGGCTTTGCTGTATGGCCTGGCCCTGGTGCTGGCTATTGCAGCCCTGGCCCGTCCAGCGGCTACCATCCCCGCACCCGACAACATGGCCACCGTGATTGTGACCATAGACATCAGCCGCTCGATGCGGGCCCAGGATATCGAGCCGAGCCGCTTCGAGGCGGCCAAGCAAGAGGCTAAACAATTTGTGCGGGCGCTGCCGGATAGCGCCAAGGTGGGGCTGGTGAGCTTTGCCGGCTACGCCACCCTGGAAGTGGAGCCCACCACCGATCACCAACGGGTGATAGACCAGATTGAGCTACTGCAGATGGCCCGCCGAACGGCCATTGGCGATGGCTTGCTGGAGAGCCTCAAAGCCATTCCCAAGGACGAAAACGACAAGCCCCTGGGGCCCTCCACGGTGGTGCTGCTCTCGGACGGTCGAACCAACAGCGGCATAGACCCGCTCGAGGTCACCCCATTGGCCAAGGATATGGGAGTGTTGGTGCACACCATCGGGCTGGGCCGCCGCAGCAACCCCAGCGACCCCGACCAGCAGTGGGGCGGCTACTGGATGCAGTTCGACGAAGAAACCCTGCGAGCCATTGCCGACTCCACCGGGGGCCAGTACTACGCAGCCGAGTCGGCCGAGGCGTTGCGGGAGGCCTACCGCAACCTGGGCCGGGTGGTGGGCTGGAAGCCCCAGCGCACCGAGGTCAGCGGTTTATTTGGGCTGGGAGCCGGGCTGTTGCTGGCCTCGAGCCTGTTGGTGTCCAATCTGCGCCGCAGGGTGATTTAGAGCGAGCTTGCCGAATATCCACCTCCCCGAGGCCTGGGATAGGGTTTTGATAGCGCTTTCGGTGCAGCTTACTACGCTCAATTGGCCGGTGATACGCATTTCGGTAGTATCGTTTAGGCTTGCCGAAGTGAACGATACTACCGAAATGCTTTTCTACTCCCTTCGGTCGGCTTGAATCCTTCACCTCTGACTGCGGCGGGCGGTGAAGGATTCAAGCGGAAACGGTATGACACTTGACCCTCACCGGTCGGTCTGTTTCGGTACACTCGAGCCGGAGGATGTATGAAAAAACTGGCCGTGTTAGGTTTACTGGTGGCTGGAGGTTGGGGTCTGGCAGCAGGTTGCGACAATCCCAGTGCCGACTTTGATTATGTCTACTGTGCAACCCAGCTATTTGTGCAAGCCGACAAAGAAATCAACGACGTGTACCGCGAGTTGGTGGGCAAGCTGAATGCCGAAGGGCGCGCAGTGCTGCGTACTTCGCAACTGGCCTGGATCAAGAGCCGCAACCAGCAGTGTACGCGCGTGGAGGCCACCTCGCGCACCGTCAACCTGGACTGCGCCACCCGTATGACCCAGGAACGCACCAGTTTCCTCAAGGCCCGCATCCGCGAGTGCAACAGTACGGGCTGTGTGGTTAGCCGCTTGCGTTGAGGGTTAGCCGCAATAAGTTTTTGCCTAGCTCGAGGTGTTCGATCTGGGCATGGGGGTTGGTTTCCAAGCCCATAGTCTGGAAGCTTTGCCAAAAAGGTACTTCCTGCAGGGCTTTCTGCAGCAGCGGCTGGAGGCGGAGCTCGAGTTCCATATTCTTGCCCAGCTCCAGCAAACCCGGTAGTCGCCGGTTGGCCTGGATGGCTGCTATTTCCAGTACCTTACCAGGCACTAAGTTGAGTACCGGCCCTCCGCGAAACCCCGAAAAATGCAGGTGTTCAACCTGTAACTGCAAGACCTGATGCTCGCGCAGATAGCCCAGCACTCGCAGCGTAAGCCTCAAAGCCGGGCCACTGGCAAACCGAATCTCTGCTTCGCAACGGTTTTCGCTCAGTTCGAACTGCCGAAGTTCTCCGCGTTGCAGACGGCCCAGGGGAAAGCGCAGCAGCTTGACCGGTACATCCACCCTGGCAAGCTGGCTGCTGATCCAGCCGTGCAACAGGGTCTGGCTGAGCTCGAGTTCCATCCGGGTGCGCACCAAACTCATGGCCTCATTATCCTGTAAGGTGTAGGGTGAAATCGCTGGGTGCTTGGGCCATGCCCCCTTCGAATGGCAAAATAGCCAATGACCAAAGGCAAAAGCTCACCCTAGAATGGCTCGCTTTCAGCGGCCTAAATAGTTAAAACCACGATAAACTGAAGTTTGTGACCTACGCCGAAGCGGTTGAGTGGCTGTTTGCCCAGAGTCGTGCCGGGGGACCCAGGGGTTTGTCGCGGATTCTAGAGCTATTGCAACTCTTAGGTCACCCACAAGCCGAGTTACCAGCCGTTCATGTGATCGGAACCAACGGCAAAGGCAGCGTGGTGGCCTATCTGGAAGCAGCCTTCAAGGCCGCTGGTGAACGCTATGGAGCCACCACCAGCCCGCATCTGCTGGACTTTCGCGAGCGCATCCGTACTCATCTGGGCCTGATCCCCGAGGCGGAGGTGGTGCGTTTTGTGGAGTGGGCCCAGGGCCAGCAGTTTCACGAGCCGGTGGCTTTTTTCGACCTCACCACGGCGCTGGCTTTTCGGCATTTTGCCTCGCTGGGTATCAACATAGCGGCCATCGAAGCGGGGGTGGGTGGGCTGCTGGACGCCACCAACGCGCTGCCCTGGGTGCGGGCCACGGTCTTGACCAACATCGGGGAAGACCACCTAGAAACCCTGGGAGGGTCGCTCGAGGGCGTGGCCAGGGACAAAGCAGGCGCCATTCGGACAGGGGTTCCGGTGGTAACCGGGGCTGAGGGAATTGGGCTGGAGGTAATCCGCGGCATAGCCGCCGAGCGGGCTGCCCCGCTCTTTGTGCTAAGGGAAGGCAGTCCTTTATTTGATCTGCCGGTGCAGCCTTCGCTGCAAGGCCGCTTCCAGCGCCAAAATGCCCGCCTGGCCGCGGCGGTGTTGCGCCTGCTGGGTTACGACGAACCGGTGATATCCACAGGTTTATCCACCGCCGTGCATCCAGGTCGGATGCAGCAACTCACCTATCAGGGCATCCATGTGGTGCTCGATGGGGCCCACAACCCCCCTGCGGCCAGAGCCCTGGTAGAAGAGCTCGAGGGCTTTCATCTGGTCTTCGGGGCTTTTCCTCGCAAGGACTACCGCACCATCCTGCAAACCCTGCTACCCAAAGCCAGGAGCGTGCGCTACACCTATGCCGCCAGAGGCGCTTTGCGGGCGGAAGAACTGTTGCAAGCGTACCCGGCGCCCTACTTCGACCACCCGCTCGAGGCCCTCCAACACGCTGTTCAGTCGTCTCAACAGGACGGTAGCCCGGTGCTGGTGACGGGCTCGCTGTACCTGGTGGGGGAGGTGCTCCGGCTGCTGGAAGAGCAAAGCGCAACCAACCCTCTTCCAACCGAAACGATCAGGTAGAAGCTGCTGGCCCTGTCCCCGGCAGCGGGGCGGGTTTGTGCTTGCTTATCGAACCGTCAGGTTGATGATCTGCAAAGGTGGGTCAGTGGGTGAGGCCCCGATGGGGCGAACTTCATAGGTGATAGGGCCCGCGCCGGGGTCGGAACGGTAGCTCCAGCCGCACGTGGCGTCCAGGGGAACATCTCGGGTACCCACCACCCGGTCGCCCCGCCGAACCGTGACGGTGTAGCCTGGCCCTGCGCCCTCACCGCCAAAGCGGAAGGGGCGGGCTACCGTCTGCCCATCGCTAAAAGAAAGGGTGAAATCTTTGGTGCAACCGGCCGTGGTTCCGCTGGCCGCAGCAACCGTAACCTTGGTGCTGGCTGTGGTGCTTGCGCCGCGCACCTCGTAGGTGTGTTCACCGGCAGCGGGGGATGGCACGGCCAGCGTCCAGGTGCCGTCGGGGCTGACTACGACCTGGCCCAGACTGGTACTGTCCTCGAAGACCTCGAGTGCCTCTCCAGGGGTGCCGGTGCCGCGCAACTGGAAGGTTCCAGCCGGCAACTGCGCCCCGTCGGGGGGTTCGCTGATGCGAAGACTGCTGCTCGGTGCGGGCACGGCGAAGGAAAAGTCCGACCCCGGCGCAAGGTTTTGCCCGCTGGCATCTACCGGTTGCAGGGTGAGCGTGTAGTTACCCGGTGCGCCAAAGCTAAAGCCGGGCAGGGCCCAGCGTCCATCGGCCCCCACCCGCACCGGTTCGCCTACCCTGGCGCCGTTGAGGAGTAGCTGCAGGAAGCCCCCCGGAGTGCCCGTACCGCTCAGATCCACCGTGAGGCCGCTGAGGGTTCCTGGGGATGGCGCGGTGAGGGTGGGGGCAACGGCCGCCACGCTGCCCCGGCGGCCCATGCAGAAGAGCAACAAAACCAGCAGCAGGAGGGTTCCGGCTAGCTTGATCCAATCATAGGTCGTCCAGGCCCTGGCCATCTGCTATTCCTCCCTTCCCGCCGTGAGGCGGGCAATGTAGGCCTGGAAGCCGGCCTCGTCGCCGCGCACCAGGTAGGCGGCCTGGCGGCTCCAGGTGGGGATGCTAGGCGCGAAGCCAATACCGGCGGCCTCGAGGGCGGCCCGCAACTGGCCCTCGGTAGCCGCTTCCAACTCCTCGAAGGTGGTGATGCCTGCGGCCACCAGCGCGTCGCGGATCTTGGGGCCAATCCCCTCGATGCGGGTCAGGTCGTCGGCCTTGCGGCGGGTGCCTCCGGCGGTGGCGCGGCTCAGCTTGTAGACCCCGCGCACAAAGCGGCGGGCCTCCACGATCCATTCATCGAATTCCAACTCTTTCCCCACGATCTCCTGCAGCCGTGCCTGGGGCGTGTCCGCCAGGTCTGCGAAGGTTCGGATCCCGGCCTCCCACAGCTTTTGCTGGTAGGCCGTGCCGATCCCCTCGATCACCCCCAGGGGGTCGTGGCCCTCGGGCACCACCTCGGCCCGGAAGGTGCGGCTTTGGGTGACGCGGTAGCCAATCACTTCCTTGGGTGGCCGCGGCTTGGATTTGCGCGGTTTGGCGGCTTTGGCCGGTGTTGGGGCAGGGGTGGTCTGGGCCTCGGTCACGCGGGTCTGCATCGCCTCCAAGCGGGCGGCCAGGGTGTCGTATTCGGCAGTGCGCGCCTGGGCTTTGCTGAGCTGGGCCTCGTAGTCGGAGATGCGGGCTTGCAGGGCGCTGTAGTTGGCCTGCATCTGGGCCTGGTCGTCCTGGGCTTTTTTGAGCTGGGCTTCGTACTCTGCGATACGGGCTTGCAGCGCTGGTTGGTTGGCCTTGTAGCGCTCGAGCTCGGCCCTGGTCTCCCCAAGGGTTTCCAGTTCCTTGCGCAAGCCCTGTACCTCGCCCGCAAACCAGTTGCGTTCCTCTTCGGTCTTGGCCAGGCGGGCCCGCAGGTCGGATAGCTCGCGGCGGAGCGTTTCAACATCCTGATAGGCGCCCTGGGCCTGGTTGAGATCGGCCCGGAGCTGCTGCACCTCGGCCTGGAGCTTGTTGCGCTCGGCAATCACGTTGTTGCTCTGGGTACTCAGGTCGCTCAGGCGCTGTTGCAGTCCCTCTACCTCGGCTCGCAGATGGTCGCGTTCTGTCGCCATAGCTTCGACGCGCTTGCGCAGCCCGTCTAGCTCGGTGGTGTACTGGTTGCGCTCGTTTTGGATGGCTAAGATGCGGGCCTCGAGCTCGGCGGGTTGTGGGTTGCCCAGCCGGGCCCGGATGGCCTCCAGAAGCGCCGCGCCTGTGCCGAGTTCGGCCAGTTTGGAAGCAAGGCGGGACGACTCTTGTTGTTCCCGAGCCCGCTCTTGCTCCAGAGCTGCTAAGCGGGTTTGCAGGCTTTGGAGCTCGCCCGCTAGCTGGCTTTTCTCGGCCTCGAGGGTGGCGTAGCGGGCCTGTAGACCGCTGAACTCGTTCTTGTAGCGCTCAATTTCGGCTTCCAGCGCCCCGACTTTCCCATGGTCAGCCTGCAGACTACCGATACGATCCTGCAAGCTCTGCAACTCACCCTCCAGTTGCTTTTGCTGGGCCAAGGCGGTTTCGTAATCGCCTCGTACTTTATCCAGCTCGCTTCTGGCGCGCTCGGATTCCCCCTGGAGGGAAGCAAAGTGGGCCTCGAGTTCTTCCGGCCTTCCGGCGCCAAAGCGCTGGCGCAAGCCCTCAAAAACAGCCATCAGCCCGCCCATGCCCGCCAGTTGGCCGCTCAGGTTGGCGGCTTGCGATTTCTGTTCGTCGCGGTCCTGGCGCAGGGCCTCAACCTGGCGGCCCAAGACTGCCATCTCGCCCTGGTAGCTCAGAATCTGGGACGAAAGCCGGTTGCGTTCGGCCTCGAGGCCCTCAAACCGGGCCAGCAGGCCGTCATAATCTGCCTTGAGCTTGTCCCGCTCGGCCTGAAGGTTGCCCAGCCGGGTCTGCAGGTTGGCAAGCTGGGTTTTGAGGGTCTCGAAATCCCTGAGCTGTCCTTCCAAGCCCTGAATCTTGAGGGTGGCGGCATCCAACTGCTTATTCACCGCGCCAAAGCTCACCTTGAGCGAGTCGAAGTCCTGTAACTGGGTTCGCAGGCCGGTTAATTCCTGTTCGGCCAGGGCCAGCTTGGACTGGGCTGCTTTGTAGCCGGTCAGATCGGCCTGCAGCCGCCCCAGTTCGGTCTGGGCTTCGCTTAGTTGGTTTTGTAGTCGCAGGGTTCGGCCTCGGAATAGCCAGTTCAAAAGCCAGCCCAGGAGCCAGAAAACCAGCCCTCCTAACAAGAAACTGCACCATTCAATCCATCCCATGAACCCTCCTTACTACGGTTTTTTGGGCAATTCAATAAACCTTTCTTTGTCCAAATACCAGTCTAACAAAAGGGTTTGCAAAAAATGTAAAGCCGTTGCTTGCCACTCCGCCTCGGGTGGCTCCAGCCCAATGCAAACCCCACCGCCAACGGATGGGGTGGGATGGCCTGTTTGGGTAGCTTTGGCAGGCAAAGGGGGAGCCGCAATTAGGTTTTCAGTACCACGTCCAGGGTCTCGGCCAGGGCGTTCACCATCTCGTCTACCTCGCTCTCGGTAATGACCAGGGGCGGCGCCATAGCAAAGCCGGTATCGTTGCAGCGCACGATCACACCCTTTTCCCGGCTGACCTTCATCAACTGCCCTCCAAGGCCCCGGGCCGCATCGAAGGTCTTTTTGCTGGCTTTGTCCTCCACCACCTCGACCAGGGCCATCAGGCCCTTGCCGCGCACGTTGCCCACGTGGGGGTGGGCCTCGAGCGCCTGGAGCCGCCGCATAAGCTGCTCACCCCGCTTTTGGGCATTAATCCAAAGCTGCTCGCGCTCGATAATCTCGATGTTGGCCAGCGCCACCGCACAGGCCACCGGATGTCCCGAGTAGGTGAAGCCGTGCATGAACATCCGGTCGGGGGCCGAGATGCGCTCGAAAATTTGCGGGCTGATGCCCACCCCGCCCAGCGGCACATACCCCGAGGTGATCCCCTTGGCAAAGCTGGTGATGTCGGCCTGGAAGCCATAGGTGGTCTGGGCGAACATCTCGCCGGTGCGGCCAAAGCCGGTAATTACCTCGTCGGCAATCAGCAAAATCTCGTACTTCTTCAGAATGGGGACGATGGCCTGCCAGTAGCCTTCGGGGGGTGGCACCACACCGCCGGCCCCCTGCACCGGTTCTCCGATAAAGGCCGCGATGGTCTCGGGGCCTTCCCGAATGATTAAGTCCTCGAGCTCCTGGGCCAGCATGGCCACAAACTCAGCCTCGGATAGCCCCGGATTGTTGCGGTAGGCCAGCGGCGCGCTCAGGTACAAGAACCCCGGCGGCAGCGGCCCAAAATCGGCGTGGTAGGCCGGTACGCCGGTGGCGGCCAGCGCCCCCATGGCGATCCCGTGGTAGGCCATGCGCCGCGAGATGATCTTGGTTTTTTGGGGCTGGCCCGACAGGGCCCAGTAGTAGCGGGCAATCTTGATGGCGGTCTCGTTGGACTCGGCCCCGCCCGAGGTGAACTGGAAGTGGGAGTGGTGCGGCAGAAGCTGGTGCATCTTAGCAGCTAGCTCAATGACCGGAGGGGTGGCCAGCCCAAAAAAAGTGGGTTGGAAAGCCAGTCGAGCCATCTGCTCGCGGGCTACTTCGGCCAGTTCGTTGCGCCCGTAGCCCACATTCACGTTCCAGAGCCCGGCGAAGCCGTCAATATACCACTTACCTTCGCTATCACGTACCTTAGAGCCTTTGCCCTCGACCAGCACCACCGGGCCCTGTCGCATGTGGCGGTGCAGGTTGGTGACGGGGTGCAGGTGGTGGGCGATGTCTTGTTCAATCAGGCGCTCGGTGTTCCAGATGGGGGTGTTCATAGTGTTGCTGATTGTACTCCGCCCGGAAGTGGGCAGCTCGAGCCTTCCGGTCCTTCAGCACCGGCGGCAGGGCAAGCGACGGGATAGATAGCTGGCTGCATAGTATGCTGGCCTTTGTGACTGCCGATACCCGGCGTGAAATATTCAAAATTGCCCTGCCGGTGAGCCTCGAGTCCACCGTTCAGCTAGCCCTTGGCTTCGTCAATCAGGTGATTGTGGGAACCTTGGGCACCGCCACCATTGCTGCGGTGGGGCTGGCTAATAACGTTCTGTTCATCGGTATTCTGTGCCTCAATACCCTGGGTGCGGGGTGCGCCATTCTGGCCAGCCGGGCCAAAGGACGGGGCGATGAGGCCTCGGTGCGGCGTATCGTAAGTTTTTTCATCGGATTTTCTTCGCTTCTGGCACTTGCGCTGGCCCTACCGTTGGGTCTGGGGGCCACCCCATTCTTGAACTTGGTAGGGGCCAACCTCGAGGTTATCTCGATTGGTGGGCCCTATCTTTCGCTGGTAGCACTGTCCTTGCCCCTAATCACCCTCAGCGTGGTGAGCAGCGCAGCTTTTCGAAGTATTGGTAAGGCCCGCATCCCCATGCTGGTAACCATCCCAACCATCGCCCTGATACCGCTATTGTCGTGGTTGTTTGCGTTTCCGCTGGGGATGGGCGCAGTAGGGGCGGCAGTGGCGGCCCTGGTGGCGCAGGGCATCCGGGCGGCGCTGTTGCTGGGGCTGCTGTTTGCAAGCCGCTGGGGGCTGCGTTGGGCCTGGCCCGACCTGAGGCAAATCCGGCCGCTGCTGGCCCAGGCCGTGCCGCTGGTGTTACCGCTGTTCATCACCGAGGTGGTATTCAGCGGCGGGGTGTTTTTGTTTGCGCTGCTGTTCGAGCGCCTGGGTACGCAGGAGCTGGCGGTGTTCCAGATTGTGAGCAACCTCGAGATGGTTTTCATCACCGCCTCGGCGGGCCTGCACTATGCGGCCACGGTGCTGGTGGCACAGGCCATCGGGCGGGCCGACACCCCAGGTATTTGGGGCGTCTCGCACATGATCGGGCGCATGGGTCTAATCTCGGCGGCCATCTTTGGGCTGGCCTTTGCCCTGTTTGCTTTCCTGCTGCCTTTGCTCTATCCCAACACCACCCCTCAAGTCCAGCAGTGGGCTTTTTGGGCGGTGCTGCTGAATGCCTTGTTTCAACCCATCAAGGTTTCCAACTTCATCTTTTTTGGCATCCTGGCCAGCGGTGGCGACACCCGGTTTTTGCTATTCTCCGATTTTGCCACGGTCTTTTTGCTGGGCCTGCCCTTGGCCTGGCTGCTGGCCTTTCCGCTGGGCCTGGGGTTGTGGGGCATCTTCCTGGGACGGCTCTTGGGTGAGGAAACCCTACGCATCGCCATGTTCCTGTGGCGTTACCGGGGTGGGCAGTGGTTCCGCCTGGACAAGGGGGCCAAAGCCTTAGCTACAGATTAAAACTGCGCAACATTCCCACCAAACGAAACGCTTTTTGGCCGGGAACACAAAAATCCGTATTATACTGGGCATTGATGCGGGCGCGGTCTTATTTGTTCACGCTCTATATGGAATACCTCTACCCAGAAAACCGGGCCTGGGTGGGGGACCTGATCCGCTGGATGGAGCTGCTCAAATTCAGCGAGCCCGCCGTGCGGGCGGCGGTTTCGCGCAGCGTCAAACGCGGCTGGATCATCCCGGAGAAGGATGGGCGGCGGGCCTACTACCGGCTGTCGCCGCGGGTGGCCTGGCAGGTCGAGCAGGTGCGGGAGCGGCTCTACACCTACGGTGCGGCCTGGGACGGCAAGTGGCGCATTCTGGTCTATGCCGTGCCCGAAGCCAAACGCACCGTGCGCGACCGCTTCCGCAACGAGCTAATTCTGCTAGGCTTCGGGACGCCGGCGCCGGGGGTTTGGGTCAGCCCCAATGGCTCGCTCGAGGCCGCCCGCGACCTGGTGGGTTTTTACGGGCTGCAAAGCTACGTCGAGCTGTTCCAGGCCGAGCGCTTTTCCAGTACGCCCCCCCTCGAGCTCATCGAAAAATCCTTCAATCTCAAAGCCGCCCAAGCCCGCTACCGTGCCTTTCTGGCACAAAAACAAGACCGACCCCAGAACGCTGAAGAAGCCTTTGTGCGCCTGACCCACATGATTCACCAGGCCCGCAAGAACCTCTTCCTCGATCCCGGCCTGCCACCCGAGCTAACCCCACCAGGTTTCTTGGGGCAGCGGGCCAAAGAGCAATTTTTGTACCTGTACGATCAACTGGCCAGGCAAGCTAAACCGGTGTTTCTGAGCGAATCTGTTGCTGCAGATTAGCCCAAACTTCATAGCCGCACCTCTCGAATACGCTCTAGAAAGTCGTGAACAATATTGCCGGTCACGCCCCAGATGTCGTAATTGCGCCAGGGGTAGTGCCAAACTTTGCGCCTTAGTTTGCCGTCTGGTTCGGAAAACTCACCTCCCAAACCGGTAGGGAAGCGGTTGCTGGGGGGTGGGGTACGCTCTTCGGCATAGGCTGGGGCGGTCAGCAATTCTTCGATGGGCACCCACAGCAACTCGCCCACCTCGAGGGGGTTGGGGGTCAGGTGGGGTTCTTGGGTAATCCGGCCCAACAAGGGAAAAACCCGGTACCCAAAAGGGGAAAGGGTAGGGTTGAGGTGCCCCAGAATTTCCACATGGCTGGGCTTCAGGCCCACCTCTTCCCAGGCTTCGCGCAGGGCAGCTTGTTCGGCGCTTTCACCATCGTCAAAACGCCCTCCAGGGAAGCTAATTTGGGCGGCATGGTGCGGTAGGTCAGCGCTGCGAACCGTAAACAAAAGCTGTCCTTCCCATACCGGCAGCAAAACGGCGGCATCCACAAACCCCTGGGGTAGCAAAAGCTCCTGGGGCGGGCGGGCAACAGCGGCTTTCAAAACTTCGGATTTCATAGTTTGCTATCGTGGTTTGCTGATCTTGGCTGCTCCATCTAGGGGCAAAAATCAGTTATGGAGCAGCCAATCCAGCTCCTAATCTTAGCTCATTCATTCGGCAAACCGCTCTAATCAAGCCAATCCCCAAACAGCATGGAGCAACACTCATACTACGTACAATTTTGCTCGCAACGTTCGCGCAACAAAATCTCTGGGTTCACCTTTTCCTGGCGACACAGGGCCACCATCCGCCACAGCACCTCGCCCAGATCGCCCTGCTCGAGGGCCTCGATCAGGTCAGACTTGCTGGCGAAGGGGGTTCCCAGCTTCTTCTGAATTTCGCTGGCCCTGGCCAAAGCACCTAAGCTGCGTGGCACCTGATCGCAGATGGACTTTGCGGGCTTGCCTTCCAAGGCTTTGATGGCATTCCAGTTGGCGGTCACGGCCTCGGGGGTGTCGGCTTGCACATCGCCAAATACATGTGGGTGGCGGCGGATCAGCTTATCCACAATGTGTTGTTCGACCTGTGGATAAGCAAAAGTGCCTTCTTGCTCGGCAATGACTGAGTGGAAAGCCACTTGCAACAGTACATCGCCCAGTTCTTCGGCCAGTTCGTTGGGCTGGCCCTTGCCAATCGCATCCACGGCCTCGGCTGCTTCTTCCAGCAGGTAAGGCCTGAGGCTCTGGTGGGTTTGCTCCTTGTCCCAGGGGCAGCCATCGGGTGCACGGAGGCGACGCATGACTTCCAATAAACGTTCCATACTCTATAGCCTATCGGGTCTTGGAATGCCGATCATGCCTTTCTGAGCAAACGCCACAGCATGAAGGCTCCTAACCACGCGCACCCGACCAGGATCAGGCTCAGCAAATCTACCGGAGCAGTATCACCCAGAGCCAAGCCCTGGGGACTGGGGTAGGGGAGACCTGTGGTGCGGGTCAGAATGAACAACAGCGTCAAGAGCCCTACCAGCCAGATTCCAAGCTGGTAGGTTCCGCGTTCCATGCTGGCAGGCATCTCGAGCAAGCGGGTGAGCAGCAAGAAACCCCCATACATCAATTGGAACCCCAACAACATCATGAACAGCAGAGCATACCAGAACCCTGCTCCTTGAAGTCCCAAAGGGGTCTCGTTGCCAAACAGTTCACCGCACAGCCCACCGCCCAGAAAAGTGTTGCCAAGACCCAGCAGTTGCAAGAAGAAGGGGGCGATCAGCAAGGCAGCAGCCCAGCGCACCTGGGGACTGGAGAAAGCCGATGAGACACTATTCATGCCGCCCTTATCATGACGCAAATACCGGAGGGTAATATGTAATGGTGTCGGGATTAATGCGCGAAGGTAAAAGTTAAAAGTTGAAAGGGTGCCGATCGTTGGTGTTTGGAATCCTTTCCTTTCTCGGGACATTTGACTACAGTGGATTTGCCTACCTTAACCTGGGGAGATTTCAATGTTGATACGTTTTGGGGTGATTTTGTGGGCGCTGGGCTGGGTTTTTGCTCAAGGCCAGGGCCTTCGAGTGGAAAATGCCTGGATACGCTTGGTACCGGGCAGGATCACAGCCGCCTACATGGTGCTGGTCAATACCACCCCCCACCCCATTCGGGTACTGGGAGTCGGTAGTCCCATCGCGGCACGAGGAGAGCTGCACCGGACTCAGTTTGTAGACCCCAGCGATCACCTGGGTATGGATCACAGCCACAGCCCGGAAATGAAGGGCCTCGAGATGACCGGTATGCGCCCGGTAAAGGAGCTGCTGGTCCCGGCCCGAGGGCGCTTGGAACTCAAACCGGGGGGCATCCATCTAATGCTGATTGACTTGCGCCAACCTCTACGGCAAGGGCAGCAGGTGCGGCTTACATTGCAGCTCGAGGGGGGGCGAACCTTCCATGTGGATGCAGTGGTTCGGGCACAATAGCGCGGTCTACTAGGGTTCAAGGCATATAGATAAGAAAGATCAGGAGTGAACCATGCAATCTCACAAAAAAAACCGGGGCTATTTCATCCCCCACATCACTTGAGGAGTGTAGCTGATGCCACGTCGAGCAATATGGATTACATTGGTTGCTGGCCTGCCCTTGCTGTTGGCTATTGCCGCTTTCTTCTTGACGCGCGATACCTATCAGCCCTACGGAACCCGCCTTTTGAACATCCGTCCGGTAGAAGCCAACCAGTTTACCCTGACTGCCCACAATGGTTCGACCAAGAGCCTATCCGACTTTCGGGGCAAGGTGGTTTTGATTTTCTTTGGTTTTGTCAACTGCCCGGATGTTTGCCCGACCACCTTGCTCGAGATCAGCAAGGTCTACAAGGCCCTCACTCCACGTGAACAAGAACGGGTACAGGTTCTGCTAATCTCGGTAGACCCCGAGCGCGATACCCCCCAATTACTCGAAAAATATGTAACTTTCTTTGGCTCTACCTTTCTAGGTCTGACCGGCACACCCGAGCAAATTGCCGAGGTTGCCAAAAAATACGGGGTCTTCTATCAGAAATCAGCCATCAAGTCGTCCACCGAATACAATGTAGACCACACCGCTACGGTGTTTGCCCTCGACCCTAAAGGTCAATTGCGCCTCATCTACGGTAGCGGCAAAGCCGCTGAAACCGAGCGGGTGTTGCAAGACGTGCGCTGGTTGTTGCGGGGTTAACTACCGGTTAGGTCTAGGACAGAGAATTCCTAACCCTGGATAGCTCCATCTTTGTGAAGCGCTCCAGTGCACTGCTAATCGCTTTTTTTGGTCAGCTTGTGCGGGGAATCCCATCCGTCCGTACATGTCGCGGGGGCCGAAGCCCTCCACCTGCGGAAGGCGACCTTCAACGGACTCGAGCGGCTGGGCCCGTTGTAGCCCAAATATCCCGGAGCTGATCGTAGCCAATAAAGGCCTCCCGATAATCCCCCAGTGCGTGCGGAACGGAAAAATAAAGGGTAAGCCCCTTTGCCGAGAGCGTCCACTGGAGGTCTTCGGCGTTGAGGTCGAGCCAGGGGCGGTCACTGGGGTCGGCTTGGAGGTTCTCTAATACCTGCTTGCGCCCTAGGGCGACCAAGCGCTCGAGGTAGCCGCTGCTGGGTTTGAACAAGGCACTTAAGGGCACTTGCTTGCCCGTTTGCGGGTCGAAGGTATACCCCCTGATCCAGCTGCCCGGATAGGCACAACCGCTGGGGCCACAAGAGCTGCCCACGATGAAAAAACTCACCAGTCCGTCGGTGCCCAGCGTCAGGGTGTAGTTCATGTCCAGACAGCGCATCTCGCTCAGGCGCTTCTCCTTGAGGGCGGTCTGATAGTCCTGACGGTAAAGGCTCAGGATGCTTCCTACCGATTGTGCAGTCTGGCGATTAATGCTCTGCCAGCCAGAACTGGGGCCGCTAAATGCAGGGTACAAAACCTGAATCTGAGGCTTGGCTTCTGCTACCCGTACCGTTTCTAGCCGAGCCTGCCGAAAGCGGTAGTCCTGCTCGACCATGCTGAAACGTCCTCCGCGTTTTCCATTGGGGGTGTACCAGTCGCCCTCAATTCCGCGGTCGTTATAGCCTCCTCTGAAAACCCCGGTTTGCTTGTTGCCATCAAATTCCTTGAGATTCAACTCAGCTTCGCTGAAGGTTCCCTCGAGCCGCAACCGCCCGTTGCGTCCTTCATAGAGATAATAGCCCGTGACTTTTGGCCCATTGAGTTTCAGGTACATCCGGATGGGCAACACCTGGTTCTCGAGGGTGATATTCCCCCGAAAGACTCGCTCAACGGAGGTTTGGGTAAAACCAAAGCCCAGGAGTCCTAGCCACATAGCCCAAAGTAAACGCATGTGCTTTATGGTAAACGACTCCAGACGTATGCACCATGGGGATCTTAGACGTCGAACCTTCTCAACGCAAGAAGAGGGGGCTTTTGAGACCCATCTCTTCGAGACAGTGGTATTGAATTTTCATATCATACGCATTTCGGTAGTATCGTTCACTTCGGCAAGCCTAAACGATACTGCCGAAATGCTTTTCTACTCCCTTCGGTCGGCTTGAATCCTTCACCTCTGACTGCGTCCAACGGTGAAGGATTCAAGCGGAAACGGTATCACCCCAGGCTGCGAGGCCCGTGCCATTCAAAACCCTTCAAACTGCTTTCCCGATTCTAATTGTGAACAAAAATGAATATCTATCTAAAGCCAAGTTCCAGACTGCGATTCCGACCCCTTGATTAAGTCGTAACACCCGTATATACTTCTAGGGTTGCGTTGCCTCAGGCCAGCCCCAGGGGGTGTGCCTAGCGCATACGGGCTGTGCCCGTAACCCTGTCCCTGAGGTCACATCGGTTGCGCTCACGGGAAAGCCGTCGCGCACAGCGATTCTTGAGAATCCAGGGGCGAACCTCAGGCCACCGGCCTGATTCGCTTCTCGACGGGAACCCCGCACCGAGCGCAGCGCAAGTACGCAGACCTCCGTGTGGGGTTTCAGTTTTTAGAAAGAAGTCGAGTCAAACGAAAGGATGTGATTACACTGCCAACCATCAACCAACTCCTCCGCAAAGGCCGTGCTCCGGTTGCTAAAAAGAGCAAAGTGCCTGCTCTCAAAGGGAGCCCTTTCCGCAAAGGGGTTTGCACCGTGGTGCGTACCGTCACCCCCAAGAAGCCCAACTCGGCGCTGCGCAAGGTAGCCAAGGTGCGCCTGTCCAGCCAGTACGAAGTCACTGCCTATATCCCCGGCGAGGGCCACAACCTGCAAGAGCACTCGGTGGTGCTTATTCGTGGGGGCCGTGTAAAAGACCTTCCGGGTGTGCGCTACCACATCGTGCGCGGCATCTACGACACCCAGGGCGTGAAGGATCGTAAGAAAAGCCGCTCCAAGTACGGGGCTAAGAAGCCCAAGGCCGATGCCAAGGGTGCCGCAGCCAAAGGTAAGAAGTAACTCTTTCACGTACCGCCGTGCACGGCGGTACGAGTGAGGTCAGAGTATGTCACGGAGAAGACAAGCTGAAGTTCGTCAACTCGAGCCCGATCACCTCTATGGGGATGTGGTGGTGTCGGCCCTCATCAACCGCATGATGCGGGATGGCAAGAAGAACCTGGCCGCCAAAATCTTTAAAGACGCCTGCGAGATTATCCAGGACAAGAGTGGTCAAGAACCCCTCAAGGTCTTCAAGGCGGCCCTAGACAACGTGCGCCCCCGTGTAGAGGTGCGCAGCCGCCGGGTGGGCGGGGCCAACTACCAGGTACCGGTCGAGGTATCCCCCCGCCGCCAGCAAACCCTGGCCCTGCGCTGGATCGTCAATGCTTTCAACGGCCGGGGTGAGCGCGAAGCCCACCAGCGCTTGGCTGCCGAACTCCTAGAGGCCGCCGAGGGCAAGGGCAATGCGGTCAAGAAGAAAGAAGACGTTGAGCGTATGGCCGAAGCCAACCGAGCCTACGCCCACTACCGGTGGTGAGTATGTCCGTCAAGACTGGATTTGACCTTAAGCTGTTCCGCAACATCGGGATTGCGGCCCACATTGACGCCGGTAAAACCACCACCACCGAGCGTATCCTCTACTACACCGGGCGCATCCACAAGATTGGCGAAGTGCACGAAGGCGCCGCCACCATGGACTGGATGGAGCAAGAGCGTGAGCGGGGTATCACCATCACGGCAGCTGTAACCACTGCCAACTGGAAGCACTCCGGCTCGGGTGTCGAGCACCGGGTCAATATCATTGACACCCCTGGCCACGTGGATTTCACCATCGAAGTCGAGCGTTCCATGCGTGTGCTGGACGGCGCGGTGGCAGTTTTCGATGCCAGCCAGGGCGTCGAGCCCCAGTCCGAGACGGTTTGGCGCCAAGCCGACAAATACCGCGTACCCCGCGTGGCCTTCGCCAACAAGATGGACAAGACCGGCGCCGACTTGTGGCTCGTAGTCAACACCATGAAGGAGCGCCTAGGCGCCAAGCCCGTGGTTATGCAACTTCCCATTGGGCGTGAAGATACCTTCAAGGGCATCATTGATGTGTTGCGCCAGAAGGCCTACCTATACGGCAACGACCTGGGTACCGATATCAAAGAGGTTGAAATTCCCGAAGACATGAAGGCCCAGGCTGCTGAATACTTCGAGAAGCTGGTGGAGGCTGCAGCCGACTACGACGAAAACATCATGCTCAAGTTCTTGGAAGGCGAAAAACCCTCCGAGGAAGAGATCATCAGGGCCATCCGCAAGGGCACCATCGCCATCGAGATTTTCCCAGTCTTCCTGGGCTCGGCTCTGAAGAACAAGGGCGTGCAACTCCTGTTGGACGGGGTGGTGGACTACCTGCCTTCGCCGCTGGATATTCCCCCTATCAAGGGCAAAACCGAAAGCGGCGAAGAAGTGGAGCGCCCCGCTGATCCCAACGCTCCGCTGGCTGCGTTGGCTTTCAAAATCATGGCCGACCCCTACGTAGGCCGTCTAACCTTCATCCGCGTCTACTCCGGCACCCTCAAGTCAGGCTCCTACGTGCAGAACACCACCAAGGGTAAGAAAGAGCGTGTGGCGCGTCTGCTCCAGATGCACGCCAACCACCGCGAGGAAGTGGAAGAGCTGCGTGCGGGCGAGCTGGGCGCGGTGGTAGGGCTCAAGGAAACCATTACCGGCGACTCGCTGGTGGGCGATGGGGATGAGGCGATTATCCTCGAGTCCATTGAAATTCCGGAACCGGTCATTGACCTCGCCATCGAACCCAAGACCAAGGCCGACCAGGACAAGCTGGGCGTGGCCTTGTCGCGGTTGGGCGAGGAAGACCCCACCTTCCGGGTCTCCACCGACCCTGAAACCGGCCAGACCATCATCTCCGGTATGGGCGAGTTGCACCTCGAGATCATTGTGGACCGCCTCAAGCGCGAGTTCAAGGTGGATGCCAACGTGGGCAAGCCCCAGGTGGCCTACCGCGAGACCATCACCCGCCCGGTGGATGTGGAAGGCAAGTTCGTGCGCCAGTCGGGTGGTCGCGGCCAGTACGGTCACGTCAAGATCAAGGCCGAACCCCTGGGCCGTGGCTCGGGCTTTGAGTTCATTAATGCCATCGTGGGGGGCGTGGTTCCCCGCGAGTACATCCCGGCGGTGCAGAAGGGGATCGAAGAGTCCATGCAGTCGGGCCCTCTTACCGGCTTCCCCATCGTGGACTTGAAAGTGACCCTCTACGACGGTTCCTACCACGAGGTGGACTCCTCTGAAATGGCCTTCAAGATTGCCGGTTCGATGGCCATCAAGGAAGCCATCGAGAAGGGGGGTGCAGCCATCCTCGAGCCCATCATGCGCGTCGAGGTCATCACCCCCGAAGATTTCTTGGGTTCCATCATCGGCGACCTCAACAGCCGCCGTGGACAAATTCAGGGCATGGAAGAGCGTGGCAACGCCCGCCTTGTACGAGCCCATGTCCCCCTAGCCGAGATGTTCGGTTACGCCAACGACATGCGTTCGATGAGTCAGGGCCGCGCTCAGTTCTCGATGTTCTTCGACCACTACGAGCAAGTGCCTCAAAACATCGCGCAAAAGCTGATTAAGGGGCAATGACCAATCAAGGTTGGGCTTACCCCGACCCCTCACCAATAACCTGATAGAAGGAGTGAAACTGTTATGGCGAAAGGCGTATTTGAGCGCACCAAACCGCACGTCAACGTGGGAACGATCGGACACGTAGACCACGGGAAGACCACCTTGACGGCGGCGATCACGTTTGTAGCAGCCGCAGCCGATCCCAGCA
>NZ_JBBINI010000042.1:0-23767 GCF_037443965.1 Meiothermus sp. | reverse complement strand
CACCCAGACGTAGGTAGCCACCAGGAGGGTTTCTGCGTCAAGATAGTACAGGGGGTGCTCTCTGTGGGTTTCCATAGCACCCCCTCTTTTTTACATCCCCTGGGGTAGGTCAAGTAGCACACGAAGGAATGTATACCCCTGGTCGGTATTGACTTTTGTTTTGATAGGAGCAGTGGAAGAGCAGAATCGCTCATTTATGATAAGGCGGTGCAAAAAGCTACTGAAAAAACAGCTTTTATTGGTCTGGGGGCAATGGGCTATCCGATGGCTGGACACCTGGCCAAAAAATACGAGACCCTGGTCTGGAATCGTACCTTTGCCAAAGCCGAAGCCCATGCCAAAGCGTTTGGCTCGAGGGCCGTGGAGCTGCCCGAGGTGGCGCAGGCCGATATGCTCTTTACCTGCCTGCCTACCTCCCTCGAGGTGGACGAAATCGCCCATAAGCTGCTGCCCTACCTGCGCCCCGGTACGCTCTGGGTGGATCACACCTCGGGCGAGCCCGAGCTGGCCAGGAAGACCGCCCGGATGCTTCAGGAGAAAGGGGTTTCCTACCTCGATGCCTGCTTGTCCGGTGGTGTGGCCGGTGCGGTGCAGGCCAGGGCCACCGTGATGGCCGGGGGCTCACCGGAGGACTTTGCCCGTGCCAGGCCGGTCATGGAGGCCTATGCGGCAAAGATCGTGCACGTAGGGCCGCTGGGGTCGGGGCACGCGGTCAAGGCCGTGAACAATGCCTTGCTGGCGGTCAACCTGTGGGCCCTGAGCGAAGGGATGGTGGCCCTGGTCAAGCAAGGGGTGGATGCCAGGCTGGCCCTCGAGGTCATCAACGCCTCTTCGGGGCGCTCCAACGTGAGCGAGAATCTGTTCGGCCAGCGGGTGGTTTCGCGCCAGTTCCCCAACACCTTTGCCCTGGGTTTGCTGGCGAAGGACATGGGCATCTGTGCCAAGGTGCTCGAGGCCGCTGGAACCCCGGCCCCCATGCTTCGGCAGGTGCGGGAGTTCTTCGAGGTCGCCAAGCGCGAGGTAGGCAACGCCGAAGTGGACCACACCGCGGTAGCCTTGCTGCTGGAGAAGTGGGCGGGTGTCGAGATCAAGTGATACCGGTTCCGCTTGAACCCTTCACCTTTGGGTGCAATCAAAGGTGAGGGGTTCAAGCCGACCGAAGGGAGTAGGAATGCTTATGAAGCTCTTTGTCGGCAGAACAGGGTTCAACGGTGCGCGGTCTGTGCGCGGTATCCGGGGCCGCGCACGATCTGACCGGGGGTTGCGCCGGTGTGATGACCGTCCTTTAAGACCTGCTGCCCGTTGACCCAGACATGCACCATGCCCGCGGAAAGTTGATGGGGCTCCTCGAAGGTGGCGTGGTCGGTGATGATGTGGGGGTCAAACAGGACCAGGTCGGCTTTGGCGCCTATATGGATGCGCCCCCGGTCGAATAACCCCAAGCGGTTGGCCGGGAGCGAGGTCATTTTGCGGATGGCCACTTCAAGGGCGAGCAAACCCTCTTCACGCACATACCGCCGCAACAACCTGGGGTAGCTTCCGTATGCACGCGGATGCACCGGCCCATAGGCGCTGGCCCAGGCCGGGTCGAAGCCTCCAGCGTCGGTAGAGACCATCGTCCAGGGTTGGGCATACTGTAGCCGCAGGTTGTCTTCGCTCATGGTGAAGTAAATGGTGCCGATGCGCTGCTGCTCGGAAACCAGCAGGTCGAGGATGCACTCGAGCCAGTCCTGCCCGCGCATCTGGGCAATCTCGCTCAGCCGTTTTCCAACGTACACCTGGTTTTCCGGCTTTTGAAAGCCGATGGGCATGACCTGTTCGGCCCTCGAGCGGGTGTCTACGGACGGGTTGGGTCCTAGCAGTTCCTCGCGAATTCGCTGGCGAATGGCCGGGTCGCGGAGCCGCTCGTACACCTGGCCGCCCTCGAATACCCAGTTGGGCAACATGGCGCTCAGGCCGGTTCCGCTGGCGGTGTAGGGGTATACGTCGGCGGTCACATCCTGCCCCGACAACCGGGCCCGGTGGATGCGCTCGAGGGCCAGAGCCATCTTGGGCCAGTTCTCCGGGCGGCTGGCTTTGAGGTGATAGATCTGTACCGGCAACTGCGCCCTTCGTCCAATCTCGAGGGCTTCGTCCAGAGCTTCGAGTAGACGGTCGCTCTCGGAGCGCAGATGGGTGATGTAAATCCCCCCATGTTCCGCGACCACCTTGCAAACCTCTACAATCTCGTCGGTGTCGGCGTAGTCGTCGGGTGGGTAGATGAGCGCATAGGAAACGCCAAAAGCCCCATCTTGCATGGCCCCACGCATCACTTGGCGCACGGTTTGCAGCTCTTCGCTGCTGGCCTTGCCAATCCGCATCCCGCAGGCGTACTCACGCAGGGTGCCGCCCCCCAGGAAAGCGCCGATGTTGGGCGAGACGCCGCTATGTAGCATGGCCTCGAGCCAGTCGCCAAACCGACCCCAGCCCTGCATTTTCTGATTCCACGTTTCAGGGACGTAAGGGGGTAAGGTACGGGGGGCGATTTTCCCCCCAAAGGGAGCCGGTGTCCAGGCTTCCCCCATGATTTCGGTGGTCACCCCCTGGGTAATCTTGGACAAACAGCGGCCATCCCGCATCAGGGGGGTGATGGAGTGGGAGAGGATATCAATGAACCCTGGCGCCAGTACCAGCCCGTCGGCCTCGAGGGTGTCAACTGCGCTAAGGGTTGATATTTGCCCGGCAGGGCTAACAGCGGCGATACGGTCTTGTTTTACAGCAACGTCACCATAGAACCAGGGATTGCCGCTGCCATCTACCACCCGCGCCTTCTGAATGAGGAGATCGTATTGCATGTTTACAGCCTAACGCCAATGGAAACGCGGGCCCAGCCGATGGTATGGGTGATGGAAGGGTAAAGCTGGTGGATGCATGTTTGTTGAAATGAGAATCGGTCTCGGGGAAAAGTAAAGCATTCTCAGATTAAACCCAGTATTGCATCATAAAGTAAAGCATGGAACGGGCTAAAAATGGTGGGTGGCTTAGACCGTTGGGTTTTGGTTTGGCCGCGATGGGGCTGTTGGGCATGGGCTTTGTGCTGGGTCGGCTGTCGGTGCTACCGGACAGCGGAGGTGTTTTGCGGGCTCAGGGGGCGGTCAGGCTTCAGCCGGTACAGTTTGACCAACAGCAGCAGCTCCTGCCTGCGCCCGACCCGCGCGAACTTATCCCGCTACAGCCAGGCCCAGGCCAGGGGCCTGGCCAGCCGCAGCCTGGACAGGGGCAGGGGGAGGAGTGCCCCCTTCTGATTTATCAGGATGGCCAGTTGTTCCGCTTCGACCTGCCCGGACAACCCCTACCGGGGCCCGGAGGCCCGATGCCGGGGCCTGGGATGCCGGGAGGCTCGCCGGAGCTAATCCCGCTCGACCCCAACGCGCCCTCATTGCCCGGCCCTCCCTCACAACCCACCCCTGCGCCTGCACCCACCCCTCCCGACAGCAACCCCGATCAGAGCATCTAAATCCTTAAGCCCCCTCGCAGCTCGCCATAAGAGAGGTTGTTATGAACGAAACGCAAAAACCCGCCCTCGAGCCCCAAGCCGTGATGGATGCTGCCGCCAAGCTGCGTACGCTTTTGCTAGAAGTCAAGAAGGTCATCGTAGGGCAAGATTTGATGTTGGAGCGCATGGTGGTGGCGCTGCTGGCGCGGGGCCATATCCTGATCGAGGGGGTGCCGGGGCTGGCCAAAACCCTGGCCATCAAAACCATGGCCGAGGCCATTGGGGCCAGCTTCAAGCGCATCCAGTTCACCCCCGATCTGGTACCCGCCGACCTGGTGGGTACCCGCATCTACAATCCCAAAGAAGCCAGCTTTGAGGTTGAACTGGGGCCGATATTTGCCAACCTGATACTGGCCGACGAGATTAACCGGGCCCCGGCCAAGATCCAATCGGCCCTGCTTGAGGCCATGCAGGAACGTCAGGTCACCATCGGCCACGAGACCTTCAAGCTGCCCGACCCCTTCTTGGTGCTGGCCACCCAGAACCCCATCGAGTCGGAGGGCACCTACTTCCTGCCCGAAGCCCAGGTAGACCGCTTTATGTTCAAGGTCTGGATTGACTACCCTGCCTTCTACGAGGAGATGACGGTGGTAGACCGGGTCTCGACCAAGTTCGAGCGGGTGGCCGAGGTGCTCACGGGCGACGAGCTGCGCTACCTGCAAGCCATGGCCGATCAGGTGCACGTCCATCAGGCCGTCACCGAGTATGCCGTGCGGCTGGCCCGCGCAACGCGCGACCCCGGCGAGGTGGGCCTCTCGAACCTGAAGAAATACATCAGCTTTGGGGGTAGTCCCCGCGCCAGCGTCAACCTGATTCTGGGGGCCAAAGCCCTGGCCATCGTGCGGGGCCGCGAGTACGCCCTGCCCGAAGATGTACGCGACCTGGCCCCCGAGGTGCTGCGCCACCGCATTATACTTTCCTACGAGGCCCTGGCCGATGAGGTGAAGCTGGAGGAGGTGGTGCAGAAGATTGTTGCTGCGACTCCCTTGCCGAAGGTGCATATCGGCGATCCATATCGCGATACCAGACCGACGGTTCCGGAGAATCCATCGGCCTAGCCCTTGGCTGGTGGATGACACGAGACCTGTAATGTGCGACCCACTGGAGGCCTATGCTGTTTCGGAAATCCAGCAAAAATAAAATTGAAGTAACCTTGGAGGCCGAGCCCCGCCAGGCGATGCCCAAGCAACGCGAACTGCCCGCGGAGTTGTTGCGCAAGCTCGAGTTCCGGGTTTTGAAGCGACTGGACGGCTTTTTGTTTGGTGACTATACCGGGTTTTTCTATGGCCCCAGCCTCGACTTGGCTGAGGTGCGCGAATATCAGCCCGGCGATGAGGTGCGGCGCATTGACTGGAATGTGACCGCCCGCACCGGCAAAATCCATATCCGACAGTACCGCGAAGAGAAGGAGGTCACGGTCTGGCTGGTGGTGGATTTGTCGGCTTCGATGCGGTTTGGAACCCGGCGGATGCTCAAGCAAGAAGAAGCCTTAGAATTTGTGGGTACGACAGCGGCCATAGTAGCCCGCCACGGGGATAAGGTGGGCGTCATTGGCTTTTCCGAAGCTGGGATGCGGGTGGTGCCCCCTGGCACGGGCCGGCAGCAAGCGCTGCGGATTTTGCATGAGCTCTATGGACTGATGACGTTGCAAAACGTGACAACTACCAACCCCATGGCGCATACAAAACCCCATCTGCACGGAAATCAGCCCAGTGCTGCTGCCCATGGTTCACTAGAGCAAGCCCTCGAGCATATTGCCAAAACCCTCAAGCGCCGGGCCCTGCTGTTTGTGGTTTCCGACTTCCTCAATCCCAACCTCGAGCAGGAGCCCCCGTGGGCGCAAGGGCTCAGACGGCTGGCCTACCGCCATGATGTGGTAGCGGTACGCATCTTCGACCCCGCCGAGAAAGAGCTCCCCAAAGCCGGTGAGCTGCGGATGCGCGACCCTGAGAGCGGGGAGGAGATCTGGATTGATACCGGCGACCCCAGGGTGCGCCGGGCCCATGCTGCACTGGTACAGGCCCGCGAAGCAATGCTGGCACGTACCCTGCGGGCGGCCCAGGTGGATGTGCTTTCCCTCTCTACTGCCCAGGAAATCGTGGAACCTTTGCTGAAATTCACCTTGCGCAGAAGGGGGCGGCGATGAGTTTCACCTGGCCTGCTTTTTTGTGGCTGTTGTTGCTAATTCCTTTGTTTATTGGCTTGCTGGTATGGACGAACCGGCGACGGGAGCGCACGGCCGAGGCTTTTGCCGATGCCCACTTGCTGAGGGCGGTGGTGCGCCAACCCCCCAAGGCCCATGTGCGTTGGCCGCTCGCGCTGCAGTTGCTGGCCTTGTTCTTGCTGTTATTTGCGGCGGCCCGTCCAGTAGCCAGCCCTCCGTTGCCTACCAACAAGGCTGCTATCGTTTTGGCAGTGGATACCTCGCGCTCCATGCTGGCCTCCGATCTCAATCCCAGCCGTCTGGAAGCCGCCAAGGCCACCGCGCGTAAGTTTCTCGAGCTAGCACCCTCCACCACCCAGATTGGGCTGGTCAGCTTCTCCGACTCGGCCTCGGCTCTGGTGATGCCGACCACCGACCGGCAGAAGCTTCTAGAAGCCATAGACCGGCTCAAGCCGGCCCAGAACACCTCCATCGAGAACGCTATCGTAACCGGGGTGCGGATGCTGCCGGGGCGCAAAAACCTCAAACCCCCCGCCGAGCTTCAGCCGCCCGGCCTGCAACAGCCCGACCCCTTGCAAGGGGTGCCCGATCTACCCGCACCAGAGGCCCAGCCCCCCAAAGACCTGCCACCCGGCAGTGTGGTGATTCTGTCGGACGGGGCTTCCAATGTAAGCACCAATCCCGGCCTGCCTACCCGCAGCAGCCTGGAGATTGCGGCCCGTTTTGCCAAAAATGCCAACGTCAAGCTCTTCACCTTTCCGATGGGCCAGCCGGGGGGCACAGTAGCCCAGATTGAAGGCCGGAACTACTACATCCCCTTTGAGCCCCGGAACCTCGAGCAACTGGCCCAGGCCACCGGCGGAAGGAATACCTATCCGCCTACGGAGGAGGCGCTGCAAGCGATTGTCAGGGAGCTGGGTGTGATCATCCGCTGGGAAGGTACCAAGACTGAAATTTCCTCGTTGCTTTCAGCTCTGGCGGCCCTGCTGATGATTACGGGTGCTGGCTTAAGCTTGCGCTGGCAGCGCCGGGTGCCATAGGAGTTCGACCCATGGGCTTTCTCGCTCCTTGGAACTTACTAACCCTCCTGGGTCTGGTAGCTCTTGTGGTCGTGTACTGGCGTTTACAAAATGGGCGTGCCAGCAGCCATGTCTGGTATCCGGGGGCTGGGCAGATGGGCAGCGTGGCACAAAAAACCATCTGGCTGTATCTGCCCGCTATTGGCTTTTCTCTAGCCCTGGCAACTGCCCTAATCGCCACGGCCCGCCCGACGCTGCGCTTGATGATGCCCGACAACTTGGCTGGGGTGATTTTGGCTATCGAAAACGGCTGGTCTATGCGCCAGACGGATATTGCCCCCAACCGTATGGTAGCCACCCAGCTTGCAGCCAAAGCACTGGTCGAGAAACTGCCGAACAGTATCAAGGTGGGTGTAGCAACTTTTTCGGGCTACGGAACCTTGCTACTGCCGCCTACCACCGACCGCGATTCGTTTCGCCAAGCCATTGACAACCTCGACCTAGGTGGAGGTTACTCGTTCACCTATGGCCTTCAGGCCGCCTTGGAAGCCCTCCCCGAAACCCCGCCCGAGGGTATGAGCCCTGGGGTGATTGTGCTGTTCTCCCACGGGCACGATGTTTCGGGTAACGACCCCTTAAAAATTGCCGATGAAGCACTCAAGCGGGGCATCAAAGTGCATGCCATTGGGGTGGGCACTCACGGCCACAACTTTGATGAAGAAATGCTCAAAAAAGTGGCAGACCGAACCGGAGGCCACTACTACCCCATTTTTTCTGCCAGCGACCTGAGCAATGCCCATGCCGATCTGGGCCGGGTGTTGGCCTGGCGACCCCAGACTATAGAGATAAGCGGTATCTTAAGCTTGCTGGCGGGGCTGTTGCTAGGCCTTAGCATAGGCTGGTCGGCTTTGAGGCGACAGGTGATCTGAATGATGTTTCTATGGCCCTGGGCACTGGGTTTACTGCTGCTGGTTCCCCTGCTGATCTGGCTATACGGGCGTAGCCTGCGACCGCCTGCCGAGTCAGTGGTTCTGCACCCTGATGTGGCGATGCTGGCGCGGGCCTCGAGGCGAAGCAGCAACTGGCGGCAGCATCTTTCGGCAGGGTTGTATTTGTTGGCTCTGGTAGTGGCGGTTTTTGCGCTGGCCCGGCCCACCCTCCCGGTGTTGCAGGCCGACCCCCGGGCAGCGGTGGTGCTGACGGTGGATATCAGCCGTTCGATGCAGGCCACCGATGTGCAACCCAACCGTTTCGAAGCAGCTCGAGCGGCCCTGCGTACCTTCATCCGCGAGCTACCGGAAGGTACACGGGTGGCCCTGGTAACTTTTTCCCGCGATTCTCAACTGGTGGTACCCCTCACCACCGATCGGGGGCGCTTGTTGGAAGCGGTAGACTTCCTGGATCTCAACCTGGGCACCGCCATAGGCGACGCTATCCTGGAAAGCATTGCGGCCCTGCCCCCCCTTTCCGAGCGGGCCGATGCACCTGACCCCAAAAGCCTAGCCACCATTATTCTGCTAACCGATGGCCGTAGCCTGGCTGGGGTGGATCCGGTCGAAGCTGCTTACGAGGCAGCCCGGTTGCAGATTCGCGTCCATGCGATAGGAATTGGCCGCACCACAGAAGGCCCGGTTCCCGGACTGCCCGAACAGTATGCGCTGGCGGCACAGTTCGATGAAGAGACCCTCAAAGAGATTGCCAGAGTGGGGGACGGGCAATACTACTTTGTGGACTCGGCAGCTAAGCTCAAGGACGCCTACCGCAACCTGACCCGGCAGATGATGTGGCGTATCCGCCAGGATGAAGCCAGCGCGGTGGCCTCCTTGCTGGCTGGAGTGTTGCTCATGCTGAGCCTTGGATTGGCCCAGTTCCGGCGCAGGGTAGTGTAGGCTCTATGCTTCGGCAGTACTGCCCGAGATGGAGCCCTGGCGCATAAGGGTTTGGGCCAGCTCGAGCCTCCCCACCAGCGAGGGGGCCTCGAGCAAGGCCTGCCGGTCTAGGGCGGGAACCCGTAGGTTTACACAGAGGAACGAGGCCTGGTAGAGGGGGTCGTCGGGCAGGTTGGCAATGGCCTCTTCCAGGGCCCCTGGGTCGGCTACCCCGGCCACATAGCCCCGAAAAGCCTCCATCGCGTCCCACGCTGCCACAATCTCCTCACTGCGTGCGGTGCGCTCCAAAGGGAAAGGAAGGTCGAGGGTGGTCTGGTAGAGGTTGTTCTCGAACACGCCCACTCCCTCTACTTGGCATCGCTCACCTCCTCGACACACGATGTTGAAAGTCCCGTCGGGGTTTTCCGAGGCGGCCAGCAAATCCACATAGCCTCCTACCTCGCGAATGCCAGCCTGGGTTGCCAGGGTAATCACAAATCGGCGCTGCTCCTCTCCTTGGGCCAGCAAATCCCGCACCATCTGCTTGTAGCGCTCCTCGAAAATATAAAGCGGAATCAACAACCCGGGGAATACCACGGTTTCGGGCAAAGGGAACAAAGGCAATCGGTTCACGGTATCAGATTAAGGGGTCTAGGGGTGAGTTTGCACCATCGAGCAAGAATTACTTGCGGTGTTGCAACCAGCGCTCCTCCAGTTTCTCGAAAATCCGCAATAGTTTGGCTCTGGGCAAGATTACCTGCTCGGTATGGCCCTCACCGATCAGGTCGCCCAACTCGTTCCAGGCAGTGCACCTCGCATAGATGCGGTTACCCTCGGTGTGGGTGTGTTCGGCTACGATGCGTACCTTCATGCCGGGCAGCGCCGAGGCTTGGTGGTTCACACTGACCTTGGAGCCGATCCCCTCGTCCTCCTCTTCTAAAAAGGGCAGGATGATCTTGCGCCCGGCCAATTCCATATGCTTGGCCATCCAGTATGTGGCGTAGACCGGATGTAGTTTGCCCAGCCCAGGATCGTCGGGGTGCTCGAAATCCACGGTCATCTCGTCGGTGACAACTGTCTCGAAGGTGGCTTGGTAGCCTAGGGGGATTCGCTTCATAGGTTTGGGTCGGTGAATCCTATAGTTTGCGTAAATCCGCCACCCGCTTGAGCTTGCCGCCCTCGCTGCGGGGGGCAGTGCCAGGGTTGATGAGTGAGACCCGCACCGAGACACCTACGTTATCCTTGATTTTCTTGGCAACTTTTTCGCGCAGGTGTGCCAACCGATGATCGGCCTCCACGATGGCGTCGGAAAGCAGCTGCTGACCTACCTCGCGGAAGAAGGGTTCGGATACCTCGAGCTTCAATTCCACCTCGTCCATGGTGCCTTGGCGGGTCAGCACGATCTGGTAATGGGGTGCAACCTCAGAAATTTCCTTAAGAACGGCCTCGATCTGGGTGGGATAGACGTTCACCCCCCGCACAATCAGCATGTCATCGGTGCGGCCCCGAATTTGGGCCATGCGGGCATGGGTACGCCCCGAGGCACCGGGTTCGCGGGTGAGGTAGGTGAGGTCGCCCGTCCAGTAGCGCAGAATGGGCATGGCCTTTTTGGTCAGGGTGGTAAAAACCAGTACGCCAATTTCACCCTCAGGCAAGGGGTCGCCGGTCTCGGGGTCGACTACCTCGGGGTAGAAGTGGTCTTCCCAGATGTAGCTGAGCCCTTCGCGCTCGTTCACGTCCTCGTTGGAAACCCCGGGCCCCATAATCTCCGAGAGGCCATAGATGTTGGTGGCCCTGACCCCCAGCCCCTCGTCCACGCTTTTACGGATGGCCTCGGTCCAGGGTTCAGCGCCCAGGATGGCGTACTGCAAGCTAATCTCCTCGGGGGTGATGCCGCGCTTTTTGAACTCCTCGGCCAGGGTCTGGGCATAGGAGGGGGTGCAGGAGATCATCTCGGGCTTGAAGTCCTGGATCAGCATGATTTGACGGTCGGTCATGCCGCCGGAGATGGGAACGACGATCATGCCCAGCTTTTCGGCGCCCCCGTGTAGGCCCAGCCCGCCGGTAAAAAGCCCGTAGCCATAGGCGTTGTGCAGCATCATGCCGGGCTTGCCCCCGGCAGCCGCCAACGAACGGGCCACCACTTCGGCAAAAACATCCAGATCGCCCTTGGTATAACCCACTACGGTGGGTTTGCCAGTGGTACCCGAGGAAGCGTGGATGCGGGCCAGTTGTTCTCTGGGAACGGCGAACAGGCCAAAGGGATAGGTATCGCGCAGGTCTTTCTTTTTGGTGAAAGGAAGCCTGAATAGATCTTCAACGCCCCTGATATCGCTGGGTCTCAGCCCTTTTTCGTCGAGGGCTTGTTTGTAAAAAGGAACCCGCTCATAGACATATGCGACCTGTTCGCGCAAGCGCTGGTTTTGCAGTTCGATTAGCTTGGGGCGTGGAAGGGTCTCGAGTTCGGGTTGGAACATGGGCATAGTCACCTCTAACGCTTAGAGCTTGAGCTTCATACCTTCGTGGCTGGAAATGAAGCCCAGACGTTGATAAAAGCGATGTGCGGCGGGGCGGGATTTATCGGTGGTAAGCTGCACCAGGGCACAGCCCCGCTGTCGGGCTTGTTCAATGGCCCACTGCATTACCACTTGGCCCAGACCCTGATTGCGCAGTCCATGTTCGATGCGCACCGCTTCGATCTGTGCCCGCCAGGCCCCCTTACGCGACATGCCGGGTATAAAGCTGAGCTGAAAAGTACCCACAATGTGGCCCTTTTGCTCTACCACTGCCAGGAACTGGTTGGGATCGGCCTCAATGGCCTCGAAAGCCTGATAGTAGCTCTCGGGGAGGGGGTCAGTCAGGGTTTCACGAGCCTGCCCCAGGGGGTCGTCGGCCAGAAGCCGAACAATCTCGGTCACGTCAGTCCTGATAGCCCGGCGAATAATTCTGTGGCCGCCTGGCAAGGGGAAGATTTCGCTCATAGGGCGGTCATCCCCCCATCCACTGCCAGCACCTGCCCGGTCACATAGTCCGAAGCCGGGCTGCACAGATACAGCGCAGCAGCAGCCAGTTCCCCGGATTTGCCGATGCGCCCCAGTGGAGTCCGGTCGCGTACCAACTGCTCCACGCGTGGTAGCAGTTTCTCGGTCATACGGGTGGGGAAAAACCCCGGTGCTAGGGCATTCACCCGGATTCCGAAGGGTCCCCATTTTACGGCTAGGTCGCGGGTGAGGGCGATCAAGCCTCCTTTGGAAGCCGAGTACGCGGCCGCGTTCATGATTTCACTGGGGCTTCCGGCTAGTCCAGCCACCGAGGCAATGTTGAGAATCTTGCCATAGCCCTGTGTCTTCATACCCCGTGCGGCAATGCGGCTGGCCAGAAACGTCCCGGTAATGTTGATGTCCAACACCTCACGGATCTTCTCTGACGGCACTTCCAGGGCATCCTGGCCCCAGGTGATCCCGGCGGCATTAACCAGGATGTCTACCGGGCCCACCCGGGTAAAAGCGGCCTCGAGGCTCGCTTCGTCCTGCACATTGCCCACAATAGGCACGGCGTCGGGGATCAACTTCAGGGCTTCCTCGAAGAAACTTTCACGCCGGGCCAGCAGGGCCACCCGGGCCCCGGCCTCGCGCAGGCCGCAGGCAATCTCCAGTCCCAGGCCCCTCGACCCTCCGGTCACCAGGGCGGTTTTGCCCTGGAGGTTGAACTGCTCGAGCACCTTCATACCCGCTCCACCACCATGGCGATGCCCTGCCCCACCCCAATGCACATGGTAGCCAGGCCAAACTGCACCGGGCGGCGCTGCATCTCGTGCACCAGGTTGGTCAGGATGCGGGCCCCCGAGCAGCCCAGGGGGTGGCCGATGGCGATGGCCCCGCCGTTGACGTTTAGGCGCTCGTCCTCGGGCTCGAGGCCCCACTCCTGCAACACGGCCAGGCTCTGGGCGGCAAAGGCCTCGTTCAACTCAATCAGGCCGATGTCTTGCAGGGTGAGGCCAGCCCGCTGCAGGGCTTTCTGGGTGGCGGGCACCGGCCCGATGCCCATAATGCGCGGCTCCACCCCCGCCACCGCGATGGCCCGCACCCGGGCCATGGGCTTAAGCCCGTGGGCTTCGACGTAGGCCCTGCTGGCAAGTAAAACCGCCGCCGCGCCGTCGTTGAGCGAAGAAGAGTTGCCGGCGGTTACGCTGCCCCCAGCCCGGAAGACTGGTCTGAGCTGAGCCAGGGCCTCGAGGCTGGTATCGGCCCGGGGGCCCTCATCGGTTTGCACCAGGATGGTATTTCCTTTGCGGTCTTTGACCTCCACTGGCACCATCTGGCTGGCGTAGGCCCCGCTCTGCTGGGCCCGGATGGCCTTTTGGTGCGAGTGCAGGGCAAACAGATCCTGGGCCTCGCGGCTAATTTTGTACTGCTCGGCCAGGTTTTCAGCGGTCTCGCCCATGGCCTCGGTGCCGTAGAGCTCCTTCATCCGGGGGTTCACCAGCCGCCAGCCCAGGGTGGTGTCGTAGAGGGTGACGTTGCCAGTGGCGAAGCCCTTTTCGCTTTTGGGCATCACCCAGGGTGCGCGGCTCATGCTCTCCACCCCGCCCCCCAGGTACACCTGGCCCTCCCCGGACCAGATGGCCCGTGCAGCGCTGGCTACGGCGTCCAGCCCGCTTCCGCACAGGCGGTTGACGGTGGAGCCGCCCACGCTGAGGGGCAGCCCGGCCAGCAGCAAGGACATGCGGGCCACGTTGCGGTTGTCCTCGCCGGCCTGGTTGGCACAGCCCATATACACGTCCTCCACATCGCTACCGGGGATGCCGGTGCGCTCCAGCAGGGCCTTGAGCGGGATGGCTCCCAGATCGTCGGGGCGCACCGAGGAAAGGGCACCCCCATGCTTACCGACCGGTGTGCGAACAGCGTCCAGAATGTAGGCTTCCATGGTCATCATGAGTTTTATCCTATTGGGGTCGTATCCACAAGCGCCTTTTGCGAACAGACTAACCTTCGGCAAAGCGGAAAACTGTGCCGGTAAAGAGCGCCACCACGCGCCCATTGCTGCGCACCTCAATGCGATAGGTGGCGGTGCGCCGGCCCAGGTGCTCCTCGAGGGCGTGGGCCTCGAGGTGCTCACCGGCCTGCACGGCCTTGAAGTACTGCATCTGGGTGGTGAGGGCCACCGCGGCGGGGCCGTGCGAGTTGGAGGCCAGGGCAAAGGCCGCGTCGGCCAGGCTGTACAGGAAGCCGCCGTGGCAGGCCCCGTGGATGTTGAGGTGCTCGGGCTTTACCTGCACGGCCACCACGGCCCGGCCGGGCTCCACCAGCCGGGTTTCCAGGCCCAAAAGCTGCATATAGGGGTCGGTGAGGGTGCGCATGGTCAGGCTTCGGTCTTGGTACGGAAGCCCAGGTAGGACTCGATCACCCGCGGATCGTGCAGCAAGTCCTGGCCGCGGCCCTCCATCACAAGCTCGCCAGCCTCGAGCACGTACCCCCGGTCAGCCAGCTTGAGGGCCATGCGGGCGTTCTGCTCCACCACCAGAATGGGGGTGCCCTGGGCTTTGAGCTCGCCCAGGATATGAAAAATCTCCTGCACAATCAAAGGGGCCAGTCCCAGGCTGGGCTCGTCGAGCAGCAGCAGTTTGGGGCGGGCCATCAGGGCCCGCCCAATGGCCAGCATCTGCTGCTCACCCCCGGACATGGTGCCGGCCAGTTGTCTGCGGCGCTCGCGCAGGCGAGGGAAGAGGGTATAGACGCGCTCGAGGTCTTCCCGGATGCCCTTTTCGCGGCGCTGGAAGCGGGTAAAGGCCCCCAGCATCAAATTGTCTTCCACCTCCATCGAAGCAAACAACTCGCGCTTTTCGGGAACCATCACCAAGCCCTGGGTTGCCAAACCCTCCGGGGTACGTCGTCCTACGGGCTGCCCGTGGTAGCGCACCGTGCCGCTGGTATTCACCAAGCCAACAATCCCCTTGAGGGTGCTGCTCTTGCCAGCTCCATTGGGGCCAATGAGCGTGATAGCTTCTCCGGCTCCCACCGAAAGCGACAGATTGCGCACAGCCTCGACGGCCCCATAGCGCACGGTCAGGTTGGAGACTTCCAGGACGCTCATATAAGCTCCTTTGAAGGACTGAAAGCCAAGTGCTGAGGTCTACACCTTGGGTCTCTTGTACCTGCTTTCGGCGTTAGGCCTTTGGCTTTATGCGCCCTCATGCCGCCTCCCCCAGATACGCTTCAATCACCTTGGGATTGCGTTGTACCTCGGCAGGGGTGCCCTCGGCCAGCTTTTCCCCATAATGCATCACCACCACCCGGTCTACCAACCCCATGACTAGATCCATGTCGTGGTCTACCAGTAGCACCGTCACCCCTTCGTTTACCAGTTTACGAATCAGGGCAGCGAACTGGCGTTTTTCTCCGGCCCGCAGTCCAGCGGCAGGCTCGTCCAGCAACAACACCTCAGGTCCAGAGGCCAGGGCCCGGGCAATCTCCAACAAACGCAACTGTCCAATAGCTAGACCATCGGCTTTCTGGTGGGCAATCTGGGCCAGCCCAACCCGCTCCAAGGCCCGGTAGGCCTCCGCCAGAGCAGCGTCTTCCTCACTTTTAGATAGCCCCAACATGGCGGCAGCAATGCCCCTTTGGGTGCGAGCGTAGGTCCCCAGGGCTGCGTTTTCCAGCACCGTCATCTCGGGAAACAGGTGTGGATGCTGAAAGGTACGGGCAATCCCCAGTTTGTGTACTTCATATGGCATCCGGCCTGCGATGGGCTGCCCCTTGAACCTCACGCTGCCATCGCTGGGGGCATAGACCGAGGTAATCATGTTGAAGCAAGTAGACTTGCCCGCCCCGTTGGGCCCAATCAGGGCCAGAATCTCACCCCGGCGAAGCTGGAAGCTCATCTTGTTGACAGCCAGCAGCCCGCCGAAGCTTTTGCTCAGGCTTTCGACCTCGAGCACCACCTCGCCGGGCTTTCCCGAAGCCAGCCGGCCCGGCAGGCCACTGCCAGCGGGGTTTTGCGGGCGGGCTTTGGGCAGGTAGCGCTCGAGGAAAGGCCACAGCCCCTTGGGAGCGAACATCAGAATGAGTACCAGAATCAGGCCGTAGGCGATGATCTCGTAGTTGCCGGTGCGGCCAAAGATGCGCGGCAGCAGGCCCTTGAGCACCTCCTCGAGGCCCGTCACCAGCCCAGAACCCAGAATGACCCCTGGTATGCTTCCCACCCCACCTGCTACGGCGGCAATGAGGTATTTGATGGATGCATCCAGGCTAAAAGGGGTGGGACTGATGAACTTCTGGTAATGCACATACAACCAGCCCGCGACCCCGGCGTAGATGGCTGAGAGTACGAATACCTGGAGCTTCAAGACTGCTGGATTGACCCCGAAGCTGGCAGCGGCAATCGCATCGCCTTTGGAAGCCCGCATGGCTCGACCGACCCGGCTATTGGTCAGATTCCAGGCGGCCCAGGCCCCCAGCAGCACGAAAAACCAGGCCAGGTAAAAGTAGCTTCGGCTGTCGCTCAAATTCCAGCCGAACACTGAAACTGAGGGAATGCCGCGCAAGCCGGTATGCCCCCCGGTGAGCTCGATCCAGCTTCCCATTGTGATGTACAGGGCCATGCACCAGGCGATGGTGGAAAGCGGCAGGTAGTGGCCTTTGAGCCGGGCGGTGATACCCCCCAGCACCACCGCACCCATCACCGCGACCAGCACCCCCAGTGGCAAGGTTAGCCAGGGGCTCAGGCCCTGGCCGATGGTCAGGAGAGCACTGGTGTAGGCGGCCAGCCCCATGAAGGCGGCCTGGCCGAAACTGGTCATGCCCGAGAGGCCGGTGAGTAGGTACAGCCCCAGGGCCACCAGGGCGCCAAAGGCGATGTAGTTGCCCACCGTCAGGTAAAACGACGATGGTGGCAAGACCAAAGGCAACAGCAGCAGCAGTGCGACCGCTGCTAGGGTGATGGGGGCTAGCCTTTGCTGCATCAATCCTCCTCCCCCAGCTCGTGGCTTCGCAGGCTGCGCCACAAGAGGATGGGCAGCAGCAGGGCAAACACGATGGCGTCTTTATAGGCGCTGGCCTGGAAGGAGGCCCAGGACTCCATGGCCCCCACCAGCAAGGCCCCCACCACCGCCAGCGGATAGCTAACCAGGCCGCCCAGAATTCCGGCCACAAAGCCCTTTAGCCCCAGCAAGAAGCCCTGGAAGTAGGCCGGGGAGATCAGGGGGGCCAGCAGCATCCCGCTCACGCAGGCGATGAGGGTGGCAATGCCAAACGAAACATAGCCGGCCTGGCTGGGGCTGATGCCCAGGAGCCGGGCCCCGTAGCGGTTGACCGCACAGGCCCGCAGGGCCTTACCGTAGATACTCCTGGTGAAAAACAAAAACAAGCTCAGCATGGCAAAAAGTGCAAAACCATAAACCAAAAAAGCCTGGTTGTTGACCGGCACCAGCCCAATGGGGGTTTGTCCGGCCAGGATAGGGGGCAGACGGAACTGCTCGGGGCCAAAAAATACCAGCCCCAGCCCCATAAAAGCAAAGTGCAGGCCCACCGCAATAATCAGATAGGTCAGCACGCTGGCGTTCTTGGCCGGCTCAAAAAATAGCCGATAGGAGGCCGGGCCAATGGGCAGCACCACCAGGATTGCCAGCAACCAGCCCAACCACAGCGGTACCCCCTGGGCCCCCCACCAGGCCAGGCCCAACACCCCCAGCGCACTCAAAGCCAACAAACCGGCACGTCTGAGATTTGTACGGTCTAAAATGGCCCACCAGAGCAGCATGGCTGCCGCCAGCCAGGCTGTTCCAGGGATCTGGCCCTGCAGATTAAGCCCGCTCACCTCGGCAGGCAAAAACCACACATAGGTGAGTGGGGCATAGACCAAAAACTCGCCCAACGGCACCAGGATGACCCTTGTTACCGCAAAAACCAGCACCAGCGAGAGCGCCAGCAACGCGTAGATGGTGCCGTTTTGCAGTGCGTCGGCGGTGAGGAAAGATAGGATGGTCCAATCCATAAGAAAGAGCAGGGGAGGGGGGTGGGGAGGTATCGAAATCCCCCCACCCCCAGGCCCATTACCTGAAGGTTCGCAGAAGCTTCCAGTCCAGCTTGCCGGCCGGCGTCTTAACGACCTCGACCATCACCGCGGCCTCGTTGAAGCGCAGGCCCAGGTGATCGGTGGGGGACATGTTGAAGATGCCGTGGGTGCCCACCACATTACGGGTGGCCTCGAGCTCGTCGCGCAGCACCCGGCGGAAGGCGGCCAGGTTGGTGGGCTGCTCGCGGCGCAGAGCGCGCTCGAGGGCCGGGCGCAAAATAGCCCAGGCGTCGTAGGCGTGGCCGCCAAAGGTGGAGTAGCTGCCGATGCCGAAGCGGGCCTCGTACTGCTGTACGTAGTTGGTAGCCACCTGCCGGTTGGGGAAGTCGGGGGGGAGCTGATCGAAGACCAGCACCGGGCCGGCGGGCAGGCGGGTGCCTATCAGCACATCGCCGCCCACCCGCAGGAAGTCGGGGTTGGCCACGCCGTGGGTTTGGTAGATAAGGCCCTTATAGCCGCGCTCGCGCAGGGTGCGCTGGGGCAGCACTGGTGCAGTGCCCGAGCCGCCGATCAGAACCGCATCGGGGTTGCGGGCCAGGATGCGCAGCACCTGACCCGCTACCGAGGTATCGGTGCGCGAGAAGCGTTCGGAGGCCACCACCTGGATGCCGGCCTCGCGGGCTGCGGCCTCAAAGGCCCGGGCCCAGCCCTCGCCGTAGGCATCGTTAAAGCCGATGTAGGCCGCCGTCTTGACCCCGGAAGCGGCCATATCCCGCACGATGGGCTGGCTCATCTGCTGTTCGGTCTGGGGGGTTTTGAACACCCAGCGGCGCTTTTCGTCCACCGGGAAGACGATCTCGAGGTTGGCCGCCAGGGAGATTTTGGGCACGCCGGCCTCGGCCACTGGGTCAATCATGCCCAGGCTGGCCGGGGTGATGGTGGGGCCGATGATAGCCAGTACCTGGTCTTCTTGAATCAGGCGCCGGGTGGCCCGCACCGCCTGGGTGGTGTCCGAGGCATCGTCCAGAATGATGAACTGCACCGGGCGGCCCGCCACCCCGCCCCGGCGGTTGACCTGCTCTTCTAGGAGCACCAGGGTGTTGCGCTCGGGGATGCCTAGGCTGGCGGCGGGGCCGGTGGCCGAGACCACCACCCCGATCTTGAGGGGGGCCGGTTGGGCCAGGCCCAGACCCAGTCCAAGGGCCAGAAGTCCTATCAACGCTCGCTTCATCTTGCCTCCTTTACACTGCTCTTTTGCCAATCTCCCTCAGCGCCCGCGGCCAAGGGTAGACCTCCGAATGATTCCAAACCCGCTGCCACCATCCGGCGTAGCAGGGGGTGCGGGCGGTAGCGATCCTCGCCCAGCTCGGCGTGAAGTCCTTCCAAGGCCCGCAGCACCGGCTTGAGCCAGAGCCGTTCGGCCCATTCCAGGGGCCCCAGCGGGTAGCCCGTGCCCAGCCGCATGGCGCGGTTCAGATCGGCGGGGCTGGCGATGCCTTCGGCCAAGGCTGAGACGGCCTCGTTGATGAGCAAGGCCAGGATGCGAAACCCTACCCCGCCCGGCTGGTCGGGCAGTACCAGGGTGTGGTGGCCGTGGGCGCTAAAGTAGGTCTGGGCCAGCTCGAGGGCCTCACTGGCCCCGCTCAGGGGTGCAAAAAGCTCGACGATGGCTTTTTCCCCAATGGGCGGCACCAGGCTAAAGCCGGTTACTGGGCGTCCTTTGAACTCGGCCTGCACGCTGCTGGCTGAGTGTCCCCAGACCAGCGAGACCACCGGCAGATTCTCGAAGAAGTCGTGCTTGCGCTCGAGCTTGACCCGGCAGTCCAGCACAAACCGCGCCTCAGTAGCATTTTCGGTGTGGCGGAAGCGGGCCCGGAGTTCCTGAGCCAGCGGGTTGGGCCCAATAATCAGGGGAAGGGGAATTCCTTGGGTCTGCACCGGGGGCGGGGCGGGCGGTTTGGGTGGGCCGGGAGGGTAGGTGTACCAACCCTGGCCAGTTTTGCGGCCCAGCATCCCCGCGGCCACCCGCTGGTACTGCAAAGGATGGGGCCGGTAGCGGGGCTCGCCATAAAAGGCCTGATAGACTGAGGTTGAGGCGGCGTAGTTGACATCCAGCCCGATTAAGTCCATCAGCTCGAAGGGCCCCATGGGGAAGCCCATCCCGCGCAGAATCCAGTCTATATGCTCTTTGGCGATGCCCTCGCCGTGCAGCCTCAGGGCCTCGCCGTAAAAGGGCCGGGCCACCCGGTTCACCAGAAAGCCGGGGGCATCCACCACCTGCACGGGCTCCTTGCCCCAGCTTCGCATCAGCTCCAGCGCACGCTCCAGCAGCGCCGGGGCGGTCTGCAGCCCCCCCACCACCTCCACCAGCTTCATGCGCTGGGCGGGGTTGAAGAAGTGTAGCCCCAGCACCCGTTCGGGGTGCTTGACCTTGGTGGCGATGGCCGAGATGGAAAAGGTCGAGGTGTTGCTGGCCAGGGTGTTGTTCGGGTTGAGTTCGCCTAGTTTGCCCAGTAGCGCTTGTTTGAGCTCGAGCTGCTCCGGCGCCGCTTCGATAACCCAGGCGGCCTGCGCACAGTCCTCCAGCGACTGGGTGGGCTGGAGGCGGGCCAGAACCTCGTCCGGTGTGCCCGCCAGGCGGCCCTGCTCGGCCAGCTTTTGCAGGTCAGCGCGAATTTCGGCCTGGGCGCGCTCGAGGGCGGCCTCGAGGGGGTCGTAGAGCCAGACCGCATGGCCGGCCAGCGCCGCTACCTCGGCGACGCCCCGGCCCATCGTGCCTGCCCCCAGTATTGCTACCGTTTCCTTCACCCAGCCTCCCGTTACCAAACAAACACTTGTTTGTTTACCTTTGCTTGGGCGTCAGTCTAAATGCAGGTTTTCTCGCTGTCAAGAACGCTGAATCGGGCCTACGCTCAACCGTTTGGGCTATTTCAGGTCAGCCGGTTGGGCGAGGGCACCTTTAGATGACATGCTGCGGCAGCCCTTGTAACACCGACTCCTGCGGCTGTACCCAGCCCCCCTCGAAGGCCTCCAGAAGCGAGCCCTCCAAAAACCAGCTTTTGGGGGTCCTAGCGCCCCATAGGGTCTGGCGGCGGGGGTCGTTCAAGCTCCAACGGATGGGCTCGAAGTCGGGGTCTATGGTGCTGTAGTCGGAGGTGTAGAGCTCGATGCGGTGGCCATCGGGGTCACGTAAATACAAAAAAAAGGCATTCGAGATGCCGTGCCTGCCGGGGCCGCGTTCAATGGCATCGGTGTGCATGGCTCCGGCCAGGATGTCGCAGGCCCGGATGATGCTCATGGCATCGGGCATCCAGTAGGCAAAGTGGTGTAGCCGAGGGCCGGTGCCGTTGGTCAGGGCCAGGTCGTGGACGTTGCCCTTGCGGTGAATCCAAGCGGCCCAGATTCGGCCGTCGTCGCCTTCGGTGTACTCCGACAGACGGAAGGCCAGATGCTCCATGTACCAGCGGGTCATGGCCTCCACCTGCGGCGCCATCACGTTGATGTGGTCAATGCGCTGGATGCCAGGGCCCTTGTGCAGGTCGTAGCGTTGCAGGAGCCAGGGGTATTTCTGGCTTTCAGCATAGAAGGCCACTGGAACCCCAAAGGGGTCTTGCAGGCGCAACATTTTGGGCCGGTCCTGCTCGGTCTCCCAGCGGTGGGGGAGGCCCAGGGCCTGGGCCAGCTCGGCCAAAAGCTGCAAATCTAGATCGCCTGCTACCCGGTAGCCCAGGTGCTTGATGCCGGGTTCGGGGGCTAGCTCGAGCTTGAGGGTCCATTCGCGGTCTTCGGTGCCGCGCAGGTACAGCGCACTCTGGCTTTCGTGGAGCACATTCAGGCCCAGCAAATCCACGTAGAAATGGCGCGAACGCTCGAGATCGGTTACATAAAAGACCCCATGTCCGATGCGGATTACATTGGGAATCTGGGTCATAAAGGTTCACCTCACTTCAAGGCAGCTGCCGATAGCCTCGGTTCCAGTACACGAGCGGCCTGACTTCTTTGCCCAGGGTCACTTTTTCAACCTCACCCACCACGATTTTGTGGGTTCCACCGGGGTAGATGGCCCAGGTTTTGCAGTGCAGGGTAGCCATGGCCCCCTCGAGTACCGGGCTTTCTTCTTGAGAAAGCGGGTTGTAACCTTCGATTGGACGGCCTGCAAAATGGGCCGAGGTGTGCTCATGGCCCTCGGGCAACAAGTTCACCGTAAAGCGACCGGCCTTTTCCAGGACAGGCCACAGATGAGCGGTTTCGTTGACGCAAACCAGGATGAGGGGGGGTTCCAGGCTCACGCTGGTGAAGCTGCTGGCAGTCATGCCTCGAGCCTCGTTGCTGTAGCGTGCAGCAATGACCGTCACCCCGCTGGGCCAGTGGCTCATAACCTGCCGGAGTTGGTCTTGGATGGTGGGTTTGGTGGTTTCCATAATGTTCCCGCCGATAGCTGATAGCGAACAACGGCTTAGGCCATAGGCCATCAGCCCTTGGCGGTCAGCGTCAGTCGCTTGCGACCACCTCCGGTTTGGCTTGTTCTTTCCATCCTAGAAAATCCTTGATGCGCTGTTTGTAGGGCTCTTTATTGTAGGCAGCAAATAAAGTCTGGTACATACGCACGGGATCGCCAAAAAAGAAACGCTCATAAAGGGTCTGGCGTGCGCCAAACCCACTGGTGGTCATGTCCCAGGCCAAGCGGAAAAGCTGTACGCGTTCCTTGGCCGCCAGGGTGGCGGATTGCAAGAACTTTTCCACATACTTCCCAATCGGCGAGTCGAAGTCGGCCTCGGAGGGTAGGGTAATCATTCCGGAAGCGCCGATCTGGTGGACAATCTCGTTGATGCGCGGGTAGAGCCGGGGATAGAGGTTGCGAGCTCCATCTATGGCCCCGCGATCTGGGCACATCAGACCGTACTTGTTAAGCTGGGCATCTACCTCGGCCCTAGCCCAAAAACCCTTCATGGCCTCGAGGTAAACAATAATCTCGGCGATCTTCTCCTGCACATGTGGGAAAGAATCGGCCCCAATGGTTTCGCCCATCAGGGAAACCAGCCCCAAAAAGGCCTCGGTCTTGGCGTTTTTGAGCACCACCACCTGATGAGCCATGTGCATCAAAGCGCCGGTTTCGGCGTAGGCGGTGTTGCAGCGCTGCAGGTCTTTGTAGATGAAGACCCGCTCCCACGGCACAAACACATCGTCGAAGACCGTGAGGCAGTCCATCTCTTCCAACCGGCTGCTCAAAGGGTGGTCGAAGCTCGAGTCCCCCACGGCCATGCTTTCGCGGCTGATGAAGTGCAGCCCCGGGGTGTTGGTGGGGATGGCAAAGGCCACCGCGTACTTGTCGGCCCCCGGCCCTTCCTTGAGCAGGGTGGAAGGGAAGACCAGCAGCTCATCGGCGGTGGGCAAGGTGGAAAGCATCCGGGCCCCCCGCACCACGATGCCCTTCTCGTTTTCGCTCACCACCCCCAGGGGGATGTAGGGGTCGGGCTGCTCGAGGTTGCTCTTGGCCCGGTTGACCTGGGGGTTGGTAAGGCAGTGGGTGGTGGCGAGGTCGTTTTCGCGCACGTACTGCACGTAGCGGCGCACGTTGTCGGCATAGGCCCCAAAAAACTCGGCGCTTTGCTCAAAGGCCATCAGCACCGCATTCAGGTAGTCCGGGCAGCGCCCCATCATGCCCAGGTTGGCATCGGCCCAGCGCTTGTAGGCCGCGCTGCGCCGGGCCAGGTCTTCCCTGGTTCGGGCCGGTAGCAGGCTCATGGCGTAGCGCCTACCGCCCTCTTCATAGGTCAAAATCTCGCGGTGGCGCGGGTCGTGCTGCATGTCGTACAGCTCGGCCAGGGCATGGGTGATGCCCTTGAAGACCGGGTGGGTGGTGGGGTCTTCAACCTTCTGGCCCTTGTACCAGAGGTTGGGCGGGTTCTCTCTGAGGGCTTGTAGATACTCCTTGCCGCTGCGTGCCATAGTTCCTCCTAGATCACCCCCCACCCCGCCCTCCCCCGCTCCGGGGGGAGGTTGAGGAGAAAGGGTGTGTTGAATTGCGCAAATCTGATGCCTTCGTGTGCTACTTGACCTACCCCAGGGGATGTAAAAAAGAGGGGGTGCTATGGAAACCCACAGAGAGCACCCCCTGTACTATCTTGACGCAGAAACCCTCCTGGTGGCTACCTACGTCTGGGTG
>NZ_JBBINI010000041.1:0-24350 GCF_037443965.1 Meiothermus sp. | reverse complement strand
TCGGAGCTATTCCTCAAGCGGATTCATGCCACGACCCTCGAAGGGTTTGTGCTCAAGGTGTGGGGCTTCATCTTTGCCCACAACTTCAGGCGGCTGGCCAGTATTTTGTAGGTGACAACTTGGGTTACTTATACGGAAATACTTAGTTTTCAAAGTCAGATTCTCCAAGTCGAGCTTGGGAGCAAGCTCGCTCCGTGAAACTTACCTCTCGGCATCCCTTCACAAATATGCCTTGAACCACTCCAGATACGCATTCAAGCGGGCTATGCGGCGGTCGGGCCGCCCCGAGCGGCTCAGTTCGTGTCCCTCCTCGGGAACCCTGAAGAACCGGGTGGGCACGCCTTTTTGCAGAAGCACGGTGTACCAGGTTTCGCCCTGGTCTATGGGGCAGCGGTGGTCTTGCTCAGAGTGCACCACCAGGGTGGGAGTTTGTACCCGATGGGCCAGCGAGAGCGGGCTTTTTTGCCACAGCACCTCGGGGTTCTCCCAGGGCCTGGCCCCCAACTGCAGGTAGGTAAATCGCGGCCCAATATCGGCGGCACCATAAAAGCTCGTCCAGTTACAAATGCTGCGGTCGGTAACGGCAGCCTTGAAGCGTTCGGGGTGACGGGCGGTGAGCCAGTTGGTCATAAAACCCCCGTATGAACCCCCCGCTACGGCCACCCGGCTGGGGTCTAGTGGGAAGTGGATCAGCACATGATCCAAAAAACCCAGCAGATCTTTCTCGTCTATATCTCCCCAGTGCTTTCCCAACTCCACATAGTCTTGCCCATACCCCGTCGAACCCCTCGGATTGCAATAGGCTACGGCAAAGCCCGCAGCCCGAAAGAACTGCAACTGAAGCATCAGGGCGTTGCCGAAGGCGGTGTGGGGGCCACCGTGAATGTACAGAATCACGGGATGGCGGCCCTCGCCTTCCGGCAACAACACCCAGCCCTGCACGCTATGCCCCTCGGGTGCGGAATAGCGCACTTCTTGCGGGGTGGACAGTTCGGGCAGCACATCGGCGTTGGGGTCGAAAAGCATCTCTCCTCGGCGGGTCAGGCGAGCCCCATGGGTATAGTTTTCCGAGAGGGTATAGAGGTCGTTGTTACAGAAGGCAAAGCCTAGGATGTTAAAGGCTGCCGGACTAAAAAACTGCGCTTGCCCCTCGAGCGTCACCGCCAGCAGGCGGGCCGAACCCTCCTGCGTAACCACCACATAGACCCGTCCATCAGGCCCCACTTTGGGGGTTTGTGTGCCGCTGCCGATGCGCATATCCGAGTTGACCGTGTTAAGGAAAGAACCCTCGGCCAGCAAGCGAATATCTCCATCCAGCCCTCGGTAATAGAGCTTGGACTCCGTACCACCCCCCCGTTCCCAGGCATGGGCCAGATAAACCAGGCCACCGTCTGGGGTGGGTTCCAGACCAGCAATGGGCCCACCCCCCCCAAACAGCTCGTCCATCCGTCCATCCAAACCCACATGATAGGCCCGTTGAATCCAGCCCCAGCGCTCCTCTGGAGAACCTGCAGCAGTGAAGTACAACCCATTCCCCACCGCGTTCCATACCACCTCTTCGACATCCTGGGCCAGCCTGACCAGGGGCTTGGCTTCCCCGTTTTCCCACAGCCAGAGTTCTCTGGGCCGCCCTGGCAGCAAACCCCTGGCATCAAACTTTACTGGCCAAGTCTCGTAGATTCGGGGTTCGTCGGGTTTAGGCGTCTCGTAGTCCCCTCGGGTCAAAAGGGCGATCCGGCTACCCTCCGGGCTCACCTTGTAACCTTCCACCCCTGCCTTCAGCCACGTGACCTGCTCTGCCTCGCCGCCCATCAGAGGCATACGAAAAAGTTGTGGAACCTTGTCCGCCTTGCGGGTGAAATAGATATAGTCTCCGCGCCAGAAGGGTGCTTTGGCATCGCTCTGGGTTAGAAAGCGCAACGCCTTGTCCCATGTGGCCAGGCGGGAACGGTAGCGGGGTGGCTCTTTCTCGGGCCGCTCAACATCGGTGTAAACGAAAAGGGGTTTGCCCCCAGGGCCTTCGGTCAGATCGGACAGGAAACGGAGTTGATACAACAGGTCGGTTGTCACCCCCATACTTTACCTGACCAGCGGGTCAGCGGGGGAAGCTCACAGGAGGCTGGTGGAAGGCTGCGAGTAGAGAAAAATGTGCCGAGAAGCGACACTGTTCTTCTCTACTCAGCGCTGTGGCAAGGTCAGGGTATAGGTATACGAGCGGTTCTGATTGGGGGCCAGGGTAAAACGGATACGGTAGCCCTCGGGGATGCGCTCGAGGCCCTCCCCTTCCAGTGTGAAGGGTTGTGGCATCATCTCCTGGATTTCGACTTCCACCGGATAGGACTTGGGATTGCGCACACTGGTGGTCACGCGGAAACGGTTGCGGGCCTGTTGTTCAACCTGGCGGGTGGCCCGGCCCTCGGGATCGGGGCCCAGCATCAAAGAAACGTTGTTCCCCTTGGCGGTATCGCCGGTGCCGGCTTGCCCTACAAAGACGCCTTGCTCACGGATGCTAACAACACCGGCGGCTAGGTTTTCTGGAGCAGCAAAGCGGAAACCGCGCACAAAAGCGAGTTCGCGCTCGGTGCTGAAGCCCATCTGTAAACGCCAGAGATAGATGGGCTGCACTCTGGTTCGGATAAAGGGAAGCTCGGTAAGGCCCGGCTCGAGGGTCACCTCCCCCGGCAAGCGGTAGCGGTAGGTGCCCGCTGCCTCCCCCGCGAATTCCGCTTCAGATACATCTGTAGCAGGCGCTGCTTGCAACATCCGGGTTTCAGGGCGGGGAGCCGGTACGTTGAACCCCCCCTCCAGCAAGGGCACGCTCCCGGCCACCAGTTCGGTTCGGCCCAACTGCAAGGGGCGGCCCAGCCCGTTGGTCAGGGTGGCCCAGCCCGTGAGTTCGCCATCCTCCAGCGTGTAGCGCAGGCTCCAGGTCAGGGCTCGAGTCAGATAAGCCAGCGTACCGGCCCCTGCACCCTGGTAGCGGAAAATAACCTTGGGACCAGGTGCCGCGTTGAATCCGCTGGGGTCGGGATAGGCCACCGTTCCGGGCAGCCCCACCAGATAGCGGCCCTCGTACAGGTATAGATTCCGCTCGGCACTCACCAGGGTTGCCCTGCGCCACTGGCCTTCCCAGTAAAACTGCAATTCCTTGCCCACATAGGCCGTCAAAGGGTTCTGCTGGGCTGCCACCTGCACACGGCGCAATTGTTCGGTCACCCCAATCAAACGCAAGGTTCCGGGCACCAAACTCTGAAACAAAGCCTCGCCTGGCTCCCAAGTCCACTCATTTTGTGGTAGCGTCTGTGGTTGTCTTAGTTCAGCAAAACCACGATATACAACCGATTCCTGAGCCTGAACTGCACCCAATAGCACTACCATCCATAACAAAAATTGCTTTCGCATGGGCCTAGTAAATCACCTTGCTTGCTGCACCGGGTGAGAGGGTGCTTATCAAACTTTGAAGTTGCCTGCTGCACACACTACGCTGGCATTTGCCACAATTACAGTGCATGGCAAAACGCTATATGCATATTCGTGGGAATCGCTCTCGGCCTCGACTGCATGGTTCTGTGTTGGTGTACATCCCGGAGATGCTTGGGCCGGTTTGCTGATTTGGCCAAGCAAAAAGCGCCCATAGGAGGCGCTTTTCGTATAGAGCGGTTCTCGGAAGGAACTCAGCAATCCTCAATAGCTAAAAAGCTGTGCTGAACTCGTTTTTTCCCGCTAGGACGAGCGGCAAAAATAGAGGGAACCGCGATAAGCCGGAACTAGTTTAAGCCAGGGATATCGTCGCGGATGCAGGCTTTGAAGTGCCCAGGTGCGACTTCCTTGAGTTCGGGCACGGTATTGGCGCACTCGGCAATGGCGTAGCGGCAGCGGGTGCGGAAGACGCAGCCCGAAGGGGGGTTGATGGGGCTGGGGATATCGCCCTGCAACACGATGCGCTCCCGCTTGATGGTGGGGTCGGGGGTAGGGATGGCCGAGAGCAAAGCCTCGGTGTAGGGGTGGCGCGGCTTGAGGTAGAGGTCGCGGGAAGGGGCCAGCTCCATAATCTTGCCCAGGTACATCACCGCCACCCGGTCGGAGATGTACTCCACCACCGCCAGGTCGTGGGCAATAAACAAAATGGTCAGGCCCAGGCGCTCTTTGAGGTCTTGCAGCAGATTGACCACCTGGGCCTGAATCGAGACATCCAGTGCCGAGACCGGCTCATCGGCCACGATAAATTCGGGGCGTACTGCCAAGGCGCGGGCGATACCGATGCGCTGGCGCTGCCCGCCGGAGAACTCGTGGGGGTAGCGCCGCACGTGGTCGGGGTTGAGGCCCACCAGTTGCAACAGTTCAGCTACGCGGTCGTTGCGGGCCTGGGCCGAACCTTCCAGGTTGTGGATGACCAGCGGCTCGGCAATGATGTCACCCACGGTCATGCGCGGGTTGAGCGAGGCAAAGGGGTCCTGGAAGATAATCTGCATCTTGCGCCGGTAGGTTCGCAGTTGGTTTTTGGGAATGTGGGTGATGTCGGCACCCTCGAAATTGATGGTGCCGTCGGTGGGTTCAATCAGGCGCAGGATGGTACGGCCTACGGTGGTTTTGCCCGAGCCGGACTCACCCACTAGACCCAATACCTCACCCTTCTTCACCACAAAGCTCACATCGTTAACCGCTTTTACGTTTGCAACCACTCGAGAAAGAATGCCCCCGCGAATAGGGAACCACTTCCTGAGGTTGGTCACCTCTACCAGGTTGGCTGTTGTTGTACCAGGGGTTGCTGCGCTCATGCTCCCACCGCCTCACCTTTTTGAATCTCGGCCCAGCGCACGCAGCGCACCATGTGCCCCTCCCCGGCGTCCTGTAGCACGGGAATATCGGTGTCGCACAACCCCGGCTTGAAGAACTTGCAGCGCGGGTGGAAGGCACAGCCCTGGGGCAGGTTGAGCGGGTTGGGTACGTTGCCGGGAATGGCCTCGAGGCGCTGCTGGTGTGTGGCGGCCAGGTCGAGCCGGGGCACCGAGTTCAAGAGGCCCATGGTGTAGGGGTGCAGGGGCTTCTTGAAGGTGGGCACCACATCGGCCTCCTCCACCGCCCGGCCCGCGTACATCACCACCACCCGGTCGGCCATCTCGGCCACCACGCCCAGGTTGTGGGTAATAAACAGGATGCTCATGCCGATCTCTTCGCGGAGCTTGTTCATGAGTTCCAGAATCTGGGCCTGGATGGTCACGTCCAGGGCTGTGGTGGGCTCGTCAGCGATGAGAAGCGAGGGGTTGCAGGACAGCGCCATGGCGATCATCACCCGCTGGCGCATCCCCCCCGACATCTGGTGGGGGTAGTTGGCCAGGCGCTTTTTGGGTTCGGGGATGCCCACCAGGTCGAGCATATCGGCAGCTTGATCGAGGGCTTCTTTCTTGCTCTTGCCCTGGTGCAGCACGATAGCCTCGGAGATCTGGTCGCCCACAGTATAGACCGGGTTGAGGCTGGTCATGGGCTCTTGGAAGATCATGGCGATATCGTTACCCCGGATCTTGCGCATGGTGGCCTCGTCTTCTTTGGCCAGGTCGCGCACCTTACCATCCTTGCCCCGGAAAAGCATCTGGCCGCCCACAATTTTGCCCGGCGGGTTGGGAATCAGGCGCATCATGGCCAGGCTCGTGACCGACTTGCCGGAGCCCGACTCGCCCACCACGGCCAGGGTCTCCCCTTTTTCAATGTGGAAAGATACACCGTCTACAGCCTTGACCACGCCATCGTCGGTGAAAAAGTGAACCTTGAGGTCTGTGACATCCACCAGCCGTTTTTCGTCCATTCCAACTCCTAAGCACTGCAAAAGCAGATTGCGACATTATATCGCTATTGGGTTCTTGGTCACCAAGAGCCACGCCCTTACACCTTGGTGCGGGGGTCGAGGGCATCGCGCAATCCATCTCCCATGAAGTTGTAGGCCAGCACCGCCAGCAGGATAAAGACGCCGGGAATCAGAAGCCAGGGCCGCTCGCTAAAGGCCGTGATGCCGGTGGCCTGGGCCTTGGAGAGCATGAGACCCCAGGAGGTAGCGGGCTCCTGAATGCCCAGCCCCAGGAAGGAGAGGCCCGACTCGCCCAGGATGAACCCAGGAATGGCCAGGGTAACCGCCACAATCAGATAGGTGTAGGTTCCCGGCAGCACGTGTCGGATGATGATGCGGGCATCGCCAGCGCCCAGGGCCTGCGCAGCCTGGGCAAACTCCATCTCGCGCAGTTGCAACACCTGACTGCGGATGATGCGGGCCAGCCCGCCCCAGTTCACAAAGGAGAGAATCGTCACCACCAGCACGAAGCGCACCGCCGGCGGCACTTCCATGGGAATCAGCACCGAGAGGATAATCAGCAAGAAGAGGTCGGGGATGGCCGCCAGCACCTCGACGGTGCGCATGATGATGGTATCCAGGTCGAGCTCGATGCGGGGCCAGAGCAGAATGTAGCCGATTGCCCCGAGCAACACCGCACCAATCAGGGCCGCTATGATGGCCTCGAGGCCCCGGCTGCTCTGCCAGAAACCCCAGACCGTAATCCAGAGGAGCCAGGCGATGCCCACCCAGGCCGAAAGCCAGAGCAAAGCCCTAGCCAGGTGACTTTTCCAGACCAAGGCGTACAGAATTCCTACCAACAACGCGACGCCCACCACCAGGCCCAGCGCACCCAAAGCCAGGGTACTCACACGCTGAAGGTCGGGTCGGATGTAGTTCTGGTAGCCATACCCAATTCCCAGCAGCAGGCCAGCGATGAGCACCAGCCCCAAAGCCGCCGTCAGGTGGGTATACCAGGGGCTGCCCCGGATAAAAGCCCAGAACCTTGGGTTGAGTATCCCGATACTAAACGTAACCGGACGACCGGCATAGTAGCCGGAGATACTGCCCATGAAGATACCGATAATGAGGGCCAGGGCTACCGCAAAGATGCCAATGGTCAGGCTGATACGCCCGCCAAACCAGATACGGCCCCAGATGTCCCGGCCAAAGTCGTCGGTGCCCCACAGGAACAGCTTGGCCTGGTCTTCTAGCAGCCACGGCCCGCCCATCAGGCGCAGGTCGGTAGGGATGAGCCCCAGGAAGCGGTAAGGCTCTCCCTTTACAAAAAAGTAGATGGGATAGCGACCTTTCTCACAGTCGGTGATGACCTCGACCTTGAAGGTCTCGAGGTTCCGGCGCCGCTCGGAAGCACACACATAAGGCCGGGTCAGACGCCCCTGCTCGTCACGCCAGAAAATTTGGGTGGGCGAGGCAAAAGAAAAATCGCGGAAGCTTTTCTCTTCTGGATATGGCGCCAGGAAATCGGCAAACAGGGCGCCTAGATAAAACACCAGCAGCACCGCGGCGCCCAGCCGGGCCAGGGGATGCCGCTTGAAGCGAATCCAGGCTTGCTGAAAAAAACTGCGGTTGGCCTGTGGGGTGGTATTCATTTGTGCTCTTCGTAGCATACCCATCCCCCCTAGCTGTAGCGGATACGCGGATCCACCATGGCCAGCAGCAGATCCGAGACCACGTTGCCAATCATCAACAAAACGGTGGTAATGGTGATGAGGCCCATAATCACATAAATATCAATCGCCGAGATGGCCTCGAGCAGCGCCGGGGTGATACCGGGCCAGGCCATGGTCACTTCCACCAGTCCGGCCCCGCCAATCAGGCCCGGCAGGAGCCCCCCAATGCCAGCGATAAAGGGGATCACCGCATTGCGCAGGGCGTGCTTGTAAATCACCACCCGCTCGTTCAAGCCTTTGGCGCGGGCGGTGCGGATGTAGTCCTGCGAGAGCACATCCAGCATCTGGCCCCGCATCACCCGCATCAGCCCAGCCAGACCCGAAGTACCCACCACAATCACCACCGGGAAGGCATGCCAGAGTACGTTGGTGGCCCTAGCCCAGAGGGGCGAATCACTGTAGGGCAGCCGTTCGGGTAAGCCCGGCCCCTGCAAAAGCGGCCAGAGCATCAACAAAGCGCTCATACCAAACAGCACCAGCCCAGTCCAGATGCCAAAGGTAGGGGCTTGCTTGCGTTGGGTTCGCACCCAGAACAGCCCCGCAAAGATGAGGGTGCCCAGCAAGGCGGGCGGAAAAAGTATCTGGGCTGCACGGGTCATGTTCCCCAGGTGAAGAAACTCATCGGTCATACCGCCGATTGGCAAAAGGCGCCTATCGGTTAGGTCGGAGAGCCAGACCGCCAAAAAAAGCATGATCAGCCCAAAGAAAAAGTTGGGGATGGCCAGACCCAAAAAAGCCAGCACCGTGAAAGTGCGGTCGGGCCAGGTGTACTTGCGGATGGCCGAGTACACCCCGATGGGAATGGCAATCAGATAGATCATCAGGGTGGCCAGCACCACCAGCACCATGGAGTTTAGGATGCGCTGCCCAATCACGTTCCAGACGTCGGTCTTGTAGGAAAGGGACAGCCCCAGATAGCCTTGCAGGATGCCGGAGAGCCACTTGGCATACTGCACCGGCAGGGGCTGGTCGAGGCCGAGTTGCTGGCGCAGGTTGGCGATGGACTCGCGGTCCTGGGTGGGGTCGAGCTCGAGCCGCGTGACAAAATCGCCGGGCGCGAGCTGAATCACCAAAAAAGCCAGCAAGGTAGCCCCAAAGAAGGTAGGCACGAGCTGGAGCAGCCTTCGTACAACGTAAGCGAACATAGAACCTCAGTATGAAGGCAAGGGGTGGCAGGCCACCCCTTGCCCCAGAAGGCCTTTACTCCTTAGCAAAAACGGTCTCGATGTAAGGCGCTTGCCCGGTGATGGAGTTGATCTGCTCTTTGGGGAACATACCACCCAGGCGGGTCAGACGGGCCGGGTTATAGGCCGGAGCCACGGTGTAGATGAGGGGCAGGTTCTCGGCCACCACCTTCTGGAACTGCACGTAGATCTGGCGGCGCTGGGCCTGGTCGAGGGTGGTTGCACCCCGCTTCATAAGGGTGTCAATCAGCACCTCGAAGGCCTCCACTTTGGCCGGGTTCTTGCCGCCTACGCCCAGGTTCCAGGCGTGCAGCGAGCCGTTAAGCTCCCAGACGTTGCGGCTGAAGGCTGGCTCGATACCACCGGTCAGGCCAATCAGGATGGCATCGAAGTCGCGGGTGCCGTCGGCGGCCGGGCTGGTGAGCTGGCGCACCAGTTCGTTGAAGTCAATGGGCCGGTACTCCACCTTGACCCCAATCTTGCGGGCCTCGTCGCGGAAGATCTGGGCAATACGCTCGCGCACGTTGTTGCCCTGGTTGGTGACCAGGTTGAACTCCAGCACCTTGCCCTGGGCGTTTACCAGCCAGCCATCGCGGTTCTTGCTGCGGAAGCCCAGCTCGGCCAGGAGTTGGGTGGCTCTTTGCGGGCTGAACTCGAACTTAGCCACATCGTCGGTGAAGAAGGCCTTGTTGGGGATGGAGATGGGGCTCCACTGGGGCTGCCCCAGACCGCCCAGGGCCACCTCGATCATGGACTTCTTGTCCATCAGGTGGGCCATGGCCCGGCGGAACTTCACCTGGCGGAAGAGGTTTTCCTTAAAGGGGTCTTTGTGGTTCCAGTTGAAGACGATGAAGTTGGTGCCCAGGGTTACGTCCACGTTGGGGAAGATCTCGGCCCGCAGACGGTTGCCCCGGATGCGCTCCAGCACCTGGGCCACCTGGTCGGCGTTGGCGGCGGAGAAGGTGTCGGCCTCACCCGCCAGGAAGCGCGCAAGCTGGGCGTTGAGATCGGGCACAACCTGCACGGTGTAGCGCTCGAGGTAGGCCACCGGGTTGTTGCGCTCATCCACCCCCCAGTAGTTGGGGTTGCGCACCAGCACCACCCGCTCGCCCTTTACGTAGCTATCGAGCTTGAAGGGGCCCCCCGAAACCACCTGGGCCGGTGGGGTGTCCAGGTTCCACAGGGCCTGAAGCTGCTGCACCCCCGCACGGTAGGCTGGGCCAAAGATGTGCTCGGGCACGATATACCAGCCCTGGATTAGCGCGGGTGCGTAGGGCTTGGGGAAGTCGGCTCGCACGGTGAACTGGTCTACTTTGGTCCAGCGGATGGGCTGCCCGTCGAGGATGAAGCTGGTGCGCGCGTTGGAGTTGACCCGCTGGTCGGCATGTACAGTGGCGCTAAAGACCACATCGTCGGCATCAATAGCCTGCCCATCCGACCAACGTGCCCCTTCACGCAAACGGAAAATTACGGTCAGGCCGTTGTTACGTACTTCCCACGACCTGGCCAGGTTGCCCTCAGGGGCCTGGGTGTAGGGGCTGTAGCCGGTAAGGGTAGGCAGGAACAGGCCGATGATATCGGTGGAGGAGGTTTCGCGGGCCACAAAAGGGTTCCAGGTACGCGGGTCGGAGATAGAGGTAATCCGGTACGCCCCGCCTGCACGACCCGGCTCGGTGCCCTTGAACACCTTGGGCTGGGCCAGGGCCAACCCGGCTAGGGCGAGCATTCCTAAGACCAACAGTTTCTTCATTTCTAGCCTCCTGGTTCTTTACCGTTCACCACCCTCGCTGCTTCAGGGGAAAAACAACAACGAGGTGGACTTGGTACAAAGCTATATAGCCTTACTGCGACTGTCAAGGGCCGCTAGGGGAATTTGCACTTGGATTACATCCACCAAACGGTGGATGGGCTTACACCATCATTGCACTGCTCTCACAGCAAAATACCCTTCCGGACAGACGAAGGGCATTGCTGGGTGAGGATTTTAACCAACGGTTTATCGGTTAAAAAACCGGAACGAAAAAGCCAATACCACGAAGATCACCCCGAGCACCACGGTGATTCGGTAGAGGCCCCCCGTCACGCCTCTGGTACTAAAAAGGTCGGTAGAACCCCCGAACATATCGCCTGCGCCCTGTTTGGGTTCTTGCGAGAGCACCAGGTAGACCAGAAACCCGGCCACCGCGATATAAAGAAAGATCAGGATGTTTTGTAGAATTTCCACTACAGGCCTCCACTACTGGCGGTGCTGGTTGGTGCCGGGAATGGGACTCGAACCCACACGGCTGTTAACCGTCCGATTTTGAGTCGGGTGCGTCTACCAATTCCGCCATCCCGGCACGCAGTCCAAAAGTTCTGGCATATTTGCCAGCAAGACTAAACTATAGTGCCTTTTGCACGGATTCGCAAGCCAAGCACCCCTAAAGCCCCCGCCAACACCACGGCCCAGTCTCCCCAGCGCACATAGAGGGTTTGGCTCTGCAACAGGGCAAACTGCCCGGCCAGAAAGCCGGGTTGGCGCTGGGGAATCCGAGCCGTGACCCGACCGTAAGGGTCTATGATAGCCGTTACACCATCGTTGCCAGCTCGCAGCAGCCAGCGCCCGGTTTCAACCGCACGCAAGCGGCCCATCTGAAAATGCTGCAAACCTCCAAAGCTAGGGCCATACCAGGCATCGTTGGAGCCCAGTTGCAAAACCTCCGCCCCACCCAGCACCAACGCTCTGGCAACAGAAGGAAACACCGATTCGTAACAGATGAAGGCTCCATATTTATCCAGGGGAGGATAGCCCCTACCGGGGGTGCGGCTACCCAGCCCCCCTTCAAAGCCCAAGGCTCGAAAGAAAAAAGTGTATACGGAACTTAAGGCTGTGCTCCAGGGGAAATTTTCGCCAAATGGCACCAGCCGATTCTTGTCGTAGAAGTGGGTAATTTGCCCGCTGAACAGACGCACTGCCCGGTTGGTTGTACCCGTTTCCAGTCCACTGATGAGTTCGCGGTGGCCCAACAGGGTTACCAATTCGGGCGAGAAGCCCGCCACGGCCGTCTCGGGCCACAGTACCACCTGGGTCTCGGGGTGGGCTTGCAAACCCTGGCGGGTTATTTCGAAATAGGTCTGCTCGGCGGAGATGCCCTCGAGCTTGCGCAGCGGATTGATGTTTCCCTGCACCAGCAGGGCTTTCTCACTGCCCTCTACAGCCGGCAGCGGCATCAACCACAGCCCCACCCAGAACAGCCCAATCCCGGCTAGCCCCAGCGCCGGAGCCGAAAAAATTACCCCTTCTGATCGCAGGCGTTGCCAGCCATAGTGCAGACTGAGGGCTACAACCAGCACCAGTAGCGAGAGCAGATACACCCCACCCACACTCGAGAGCACCCGCCCCGGCGCATCCACCAGGGCATAGCCTAAAAAGCCCCACGGGAAAGCTATTTCCCACAAGGAGGTGAGGTATTCTTGCACCACCCACAACCCGGCCCTGGCAAGCGGCCTACCTCGGGTCAGGCCAAATACCGCCCCCCAGATGGCCGCCTTGATCAGAACCAGCGGCAGGTAGGGCACCGCCCCCCAGAGCGTTTCAAATAGCACCACAAAGCTGAGCGGCAGCCAGATCAGGTGCACCGCCCAGAAGCCAATTCCGGCCAGCAGACCAAAACCAAAGCCCCCCCTGGTCAGGAGCCAGATCAAAGGTAGTGGAGCCAGAAAACCCAGTGGCGTTGGCGGCAGACAGAGTGCCAAGGCAATACCTAGAAGAAGTGGAATCCAAAGCTGCACTGATAAAGCATATAATGTGGGGTTTAGAAACGTCTGAATTATCGAGCTAGCAACACCGTCTTCAAGGGTGAGGGCCAAATGAGTCAGTAGGTTTTAGACATTCATGGCAGAATGGAACAGCCATGCGGCTAGGGATCATCGCAGAAATTCACGCCAACCTGCCGGCGCTGGAAGCAGTTTTGGAGGCGCTGCGCAAAGAGGGCATTGATCAGGTGCTGGCGGTGGGGGATCTGGTGGGATATGGCCCTCACCCACGCCAAGTGATTCGCAAGCTGGACAAAGAAGGCATCCCCTGTGTACCCGGAGCCGCCGACCTACGGGTGGCGTATGCCCTTCCCTCCCCGGCCCGCGAGGGCATTGCCGAGACCACCATCGTCTGGACACGGGAGCAACTGAGCACCCGTGAAATGCACTTTTTGCGCAACCTACGTTCCCGCCACCGCTACGAAACACCTGAGGGGCGCTTGATGGTTTTTCATGGCTCGCCGGAAGACCCAGAGCACAAAGTGGACCTCAACGATGCGCACCCGGCGGAAATTTTGAAAATGTTGGAGAGCATCCGCTCGCGCTATGCGGTGGTAGCAGGCAAACACATCCCCTTTCGCCGGGTGGTACACAAAGGGGTGGTCTACGACCCCGGCTCGGTCGGGCTAAGCCTGGGGGGCGAGCCGGGGGCCGATGTGTTGATCCTGGAAGACGACATCCACGGCGAAATCCACCACCGTTTTCTCAAGCTGCCCTACGACTATGGCCAGGTTACGTTTGACCTGGCCGCCTGGGAATTACCCGAGGTGTTGGCGGAAGTGGTGCGGCAGGGGCGGTTCCACAAATGAGTTTCTCCATGGCAACCAAGGAGAATCCATGTTCCAATGACAAAACGGTGCTCTAGTCGTTGCCAACTCCTGGTAGCGAACTCACCGACGAACCCAACTCTTCTGCTTTGAGACCAGAAAATGCAGTCCATGACGTACATTTACCACTATTGATAAGTTAGGTTATTTTTCAGAAACCAGTTCGAGCTCGAGCCCTTCCGATCCCTTGTAACTTGACGAACCATGCCGAACCCTTCTCCCCGACCATCCGGACTCTTTTTGCAGTTGCTGGGTCCGCCGAGGATGTGGTTGGATGGTAAACCCGTCGCCTTGCCCACCAAAAAGCTGTCGGGACTAGTGGCCTATCTGGCCTTAGAGGATGCCACCACCCGCACCAAGCTGGCTAGCCTGTTCTGGAGTGAGAACGACGAAGAAAGCGCTCGGCGCAACCTACGGCGAGAGCTGCACCGTCTGCGCGAAACCCCCCTTAGGGGCTGCTTGCATATAGGAGAAATAACCCTGCACTTGGACACACACCAGACCGACGTGGCGCAGTTTAGGGGGCTGCTCGAGCAAGGCAGGGTTGAAGCTGCTCTGGAGGTGTATCGGGGCAGCCTGCTCGAGGGGCTCGAGCTGCCGGGGGCCACAGGGTTTGCCGAGTGGTTGGAGCAGCAGCGGGCGGCCTTGCATCGCCTGTGGCAGCAGACCCTGCTCTACCAGGCCGAGAACCTCGAGACCCGCGGCGACTTGCGGGCCGCGCTGGAAATCCACCTGCAACTGCTGGCCCAGGACGACCTGCAAGAGCGGCACCAGCGCGAGGTGATGCGCCTGCATTATCTGCTGGGTGAGCGCGAGGCTGCGCTGGAGCGCTTTGAGCGTTTCCGGGGCATTCTAAAGCGAGAGCTGGGCCTCGAGCCCTTACCCGAAACCCTACACCTGGCCGAGCAGATCAGGAGCGCATACAACGCCAGCCCCAAGCCCATCGCCACCCAGACCGCAGGGCCTGGGCTCCCCCTGCAGGCACCCCTGGTAGGCCGTGAGCAGGTGCGGTTGCAGATGGAAGCCGCCTGGGAGCTGGGGCAGTGGGTACTGCTCTCGGGCCCGGCGGGGGTAGGCAAAACCCGCTTGCTGCAGGAGTTTGCACTGCCCAGGGGCCAACCCCTGACCTACGGGGGCCGCTCCGCCGATGCCAGCCTGCCTTACGCCACCCTGAGCCGCGCCCTGCGGGAACAATTGGCCACCCTGCCAGGCCTGGAGCTGGCCCCCTGGGTGCGGCGCGAGCTGGCCCGCCTGGTGCCGGAGCTTCAGGACACCCCTCCAGGCCTTCTACGGGCCCAGGACGAGCGGCTGCGGCTGTACGAAGCCTTTGCGGCCTTCATGGAAAGCACCGTCCGGGGTGAGGTGGTTTTGCTTTGCGACGATCTGCAGTTTTTCGACCTGCAAAGCCTGGAGATGCTCTTGTTTGCCCTCGAGCACCTGCGCGCGCAGGGCCTGGGCCAGCGGCTGGCCATGGCCTACCGCAAGGGCGAACTCCGGCCCGAAGCCCAGCGCCTACTGCAGCGCTTCACCCACGCCCACCCCGGACTGGAGCTCGAGCTGGGCCCACTGACCGAGCCGGAGCTGCTCGAGCTGGTGCGCCGCCTGTCGGGCTCGCCCGAGGGGCAGCTCTTTACGCGAAGGCTGCACCGGGCCACCACCGGCAACCCTTTTTTTGTGCTGGAAACCCTCAAAACCCTCTTCGAGGCGGGGCTGCTGTGGGTGAACCCCGAGGGCGGCTGGGAGACGCCCTTCGACGAGGAGACCAGCGACTACCGCGAGCTACCCATCCCCCAAAGCGTGCGCGAGGCCGTGCTGCGCCGGGTGGATAACCTGGGCCAGGGGGCCAAAAGGCTGCTGGAAGCCGCCAGCCTTACCGCCGACGGGTTTAGCCTGGCCACCCTGGGCGGGGCCACCGCGCTGAGCGAGTGGGAGGCCCTGGACGCCCTCGAGCAGGCCCTGGAGGCGGGCATCCTGGAACCCACCCCCCAAGGCTACAGGTTCACCCACGACCTATTTACCGAGTCGCTGCGAGAGACCCTTTCCGCCGAACGCAGACGCCTGCTGCACCGCAAGCTGGCAGCCAGCCTGCAAAGCCTGAGCGGCCCTGCCGCCGCCATCGCCGAGCACCTCGAGCAGGCCGGGCAGCCCCAGGAAGCCATTCGCTGGCGCATCCGGGCCGCCGAGGCCGCCGCGCAGGTCTCGGCCCATTCCGAGGCCCTGGCGCAGTATCAAAGGGCGCTGGAACTGGGGCTCGAGCTGCCGGAGGCCTTCCCGGTGCACCTGGCCCGGGCCGACCTGTACCAAAGCCAACTGGACTATGCCCGCGCCCAACAGGCGCTCGAGCTGCTGGAGGGCAAAGCCCGCTCGAGCAGCGAACAGGCCGAGCTGGACGTGGCCTGGGCCCGGCTACTGTTTCACCTGGGGCGCTACGAGCTGGTTCGCGAAAAAACCCTTCTAGCCTCGCAGAAAGCGCCCCCAGGCCCCACCCAGGTGCAGGCTTTGCGGCTACTGGGTTCTTCGCTTTTTCGCCTGGGCCAGCCCCAAGAGGCCATCGAGCGGCTCGAGCAGGGCCTGGCCGCCGCCCAGCAGCACGCGCCCGAGCAGGTTCCCACCCTGTGCATAGACCTGGCCTATCCCCTGCTGCAACTGGGGCACACCCACCAGGCCCGACAAAGCGTGGAGCAGGCCCTGCGCCTCACCCAGCCCTGGCAGCGCGACCACGCCCTGGCCCTCAATGCGCTGGCCCGGCTCGAGCTAGCCAACAACCAAACCGCCCTGGCCCAGCAGTGCCTGGGGCAGGCCCTCGAGGTCGCCTACCGGGTGCACGACCAGACCCTGGCCTTTGCCTTCCTGACCAACCTGCTGCGCGTCCAGCTCGAAACTGGCGACCTGGGCGAGGCCCGTGCCCGCCTGCTGGAGGCCGAGACCCGCTTCAAGGAAGCCCACCCCCGCACCCAAAGCACCCTCAAGCGCCGGCTGGCCGAGGTGGAGTATCTCTCCGGCCAACTGGGCACCGCCCTGCAAGCCCTGGATGCGGCCATCCAGATGGCCGACACCCTGGGCGAGCGCGACCAGCAGGTGAGCTTGCGGGCCCTTCAGGCCACTTGGCTGGGGTATCTGGGAGCCCTGCCCCAGGCCTGGGAGGTTTGCGCGGCCCTCGAGCAACTCCAGCCCGACTCGCCGCACCTGGACTGCACCAAGGCCCTGCTGCACCTGTTGGAAGAGAACCTGCCCGCCGCCCAAGCGCTGCTCGAGCCCCTGCACACCCAGCCCCACCACCTGCCGGAAGCCCAGGCCACGGTCTGCTGCTACCTGGGCCTGGTGGCCAATGCACAGCACCAGCCCGAAAAAGCCCTGGCCCTGGCCCAGACCCGCTACCCCAGCGGTGCTTTGCACACCCTTAACCTGGCGGTGCGCCTCGAGGCCACCCGGCAGCTCGGCCAGGCCCTGGCCGCCTTGCTCGAGGAAGCCCAGACCCTCCTGGCGTCGGGCAAAGCCCCTCCGCTGGAAGGGCTCGAGCTCCGCCAGGCCCTGCTGCGGGCCTACCAGGCTTCCGGCCAAACCAGGAAGGCCAAAAAGCTACAGCACGAAACAATACAAAAGGTGCGAGCGCTGGCCGCAACGCTCGAGGGCTACCTCGAGCTAAAGCAGGCCTTCCTCCACAAAAACCGCGACTTGATCGCTTAAAAAACCCCTACCCAGCTCCCTTTCTTCCCGCAACGCTCCCGCAACGCCCCCTCGTCTACCCTGGGGCCACGGTGAATCCAAAACACCGGGTAAAGGGCGGATACTTCATGGCCCGAGCGATAATCAAGGTATTTCTAGTGGGTTTGGCTGTCCTGCTGGCCGCGTGTTCCAGCGGAGGGGGTGGTGGGATCTTCACGTCCGACAATGCCTTTGGCGGGCCTGTTCCAGCGGGGGCTAGTCTGGTCAGCCCCGAGGAGTTCCAAAGGCTCACCCAAGACCCCGAGTTCCGCTGGGAGTCCCAGATCGCCCGCCAGACCCGCAAGTGGTGGGGCAGCGGGTTCCAGTGGCCTACCTACCCGACGACCCGGCCCGCACCACCACCCTTCACTGGGCCCGGATTCCCACCAGAAGCTGATGTATGGGTGCGTTGAACCCAGCGCCAAGGAAGATTTAGACCATGAACACAACCCGGCCCAACATCCCCCAACTGCTCCGGGAGTACCGGCTCTGGGTCTACCCCGAGGCCCAGGGCCAGCCTTGGCACGCCACGCTGGAAAAAGTAGACCAGTCCGAGCGCTTGGAGTTCGACTCACCCCTCGAGCTGGCCCGGTACCTAGCCAACCTCACCCACCCCACCCCACGGGGGCGGCTGCGCTAGCTTGGCCGATACCCAGCTCATGGCAGATATCTAGCATGGCTACTGTTTTTTGTTGGGTGGGTTGTTGGCACTGGCGTACTGGCGATGGAGCGCAACCGCGACCCGACCGATGAGATCTAGGGGTAGGGGCTCGTTGTACGGAAACGATAGATTGCCCTTCGGACCCCGGTAGGGCTCCAGTTCCTGAACAAGGGCTGCATCCTCGGTGAGAGGTGGGTAGATGCCGATATGGTTTTTGAACGATGCAAAGTAGAAAAAAATTCGACCGTCTCTATAAGCGGGCATGCTGTAGCCGATGCAGCGAGTTGCACTCGGTAACAATGCCTCGACCTGGGCCCGGATGGCCTCGAGCCTCTGCCGAGCCTGTGGCGATACCGACTCGAGATATGCTTCATGCGTGGCAAATGGCATGTTTTGTATTGTAGACCAGCACCTAACCAAACCAGCGCTAAAGCGGATTCATCCATCTCTATGCTGCCCTTCCAGCAACCCCAACGCCAACTCGGCCACCTGCGGCTCCGGGTCGCGGCGCAGCGGCTCGATGGCATCGAAGTCGCCCAGACGGGCCAGGGCCTGGGCGGCTGTGGCCCGTACCACCGGATTCACGTCCTGGGCGCCCCGGCGCACCAGGGGCAGGTAGTCCGGGTTACCCAGGTTGGCCAGCACCACCAGCGCGTTGCGGGCCATGCGGGTACGGCCTGGGCGCAGGAAAACGGTTCCAGCATATTTGCGTTCGAAGGCCTTGGAGGATAGATAGAAAAAGTCTTCCAGGTTGGGGTAGGCCAGCTCGGCTTCGGGGACAAAATCCCGCCAGAAAGACCTGGCCTTGCGGTTCCAGGGACACACCTCCTGGCAGATATCACACCCAAACAGCCAGTCGCCAATGCCCGCCCAAAGCTCGCCCGGAATCGGGCCGCGGTGCTCGATGGTCCAGTAGCTGATGCAGCGCCTCGAGTCCAGGGTTCCATCGCCCAACAGCGCCTGGGTGGGGCAGTGGGCCACGCAACGGGTGCACCGTCCACAGCGGTTGGGGTAGGGCTCTGACGGGGGGGGCTCGAGCGAGGTGAGGAGCACCGCCAGCGTAAGGTAGGTGCCCTCCCGCATCCGCATCAGCATGGCGTTGCGGCCAATCCAGCCCAGGCCGCCCAGCGCGGCATAGGAACGCTCGGACAGCGGGCCGGTGTCCACGTAGCCCTTGGCTTGCAGGCCCAGGCGCTGTGCTAGGTGCTCGAGGGCCTCCAAATGCGGCTGTATCAGGCGGTGGTAATCGCGCACCCAGGCGTAGCGGGCCACCCGCCCCAGGCGAAGGCCACCGGGGGGCTTTGGGGGCGGCGGGTAGGCATGGGGGGCAGCCAGTATCAGCACGCTTCGGGCCCACCCGAAGCGCTGGGATGGGTTGAGCCGGGTTTCCAGGTTCTGGGACAGGTAGGCCATCTCGGCTTGCTTACCCCAGGCCAACCAGTCGCGGTAGCGTTGCTGGGTTTCCTGCGGCAGATCCAGGCCAGCCCAGGCGGTCAGAAAGCCCCGCTCCTGCGCTGCCTGCCTGAGAATTTCAGCCGCATTCACCCCCTGATTGTGACGTGTCCAAGGGGCAAACACAAGCTTGCCTCAAGGCACCGGCCTAGCAGGCAAGACCACTGAGACGGTAGTGCCTTGCCCCGGTTGGCTGGCGATCTGGATGGAACCCTGGTGGCGCTCCGCAATCCAGCGGGCAATGGCCAAACCCAACCCACTACCGCCAGGATCGCGCCTACGGGCCTTGTCGGCACGATAGAAGCGGTCGAACACATAGGGCAGATCTTCAGGGGCAATTCCGATGCCGGTATCCTGAACCCGAAGGTGGAGGTGGTCACCCTCGGGCTTCAGCTCTACTTGCACCAAGCCGGTGGCTGGGGTGTATTTGAGCGCATTATCGAGCAAGATCACCACCAGTTGTTCGAGATAGTCCCGATCACCCAGCACCCATAGGGGTTGAAGATGGGCTTCTAGGTGTTGCCCTTCGGTCAGGTGGGCTGCATCGCGGATCGCCTCCTGTACCACCTCGTCCAGCCGAAAACGGGTCTGGCGCAGGGGCATCCCGGCATCGCCCTTAGCCAGCACCAGCAAGTCGGCTACCAATCGAGAAAGCCGCAAGGCCTCGCGCTCAGCCTCACTAAGAGCTACCTGGCGATCGGCTGCGGGCATCTCGGGGTAGCGCCTCAGCAGCTCGAGGTTGCCCTGAATCGCCGCCAAAGGAGCCCGCAATTCGTGGGAGGCATCGGCCACGAAACGCTTCTGAACTTCAGCGGCCTTGGCTAGGTTTTCCAGCATCTCATTGAACGTCACCGATAGCCGCCCCAGTTCATCGTGGGCCGCTATGGGCTGTACCCGCATCGTGAGGTCGGCGGAATGGGCAATTTGCTGCACGGTCTCGACCAGCCGGGCAATCGGCTGCAAGGCCCCCCCCGCCAGCATCAAACCCAGTCCAAACACCGCCAGAATCGAGATCAACCCTACGGCAAACAACAAGGTTGCCAGCCACCGGACTGAGGTATCCAAGAGACCCAGCGGGGTGAGCGCCTCGAGGTAGCCCAGCGTCTCCTGCCCCTTGACCAGAGGGGTCACATAGACCCGCCAGCGCTGCCCATCCTGGCCTTGCTGGAGCAGAAAAGCCCCTTCGCTGCGCGTCCAGGGCAAACGCAGCAATCGGGCTATCGGATCGGCATACACCGAGACATCCTGCTCGAGTACCCTCTGTGGCTTGATGAGTTCGAGGGGAGGCTCCAAACGCGAGCCCCGCTTGAACTGCCCTGTGTTGTCGTATAGGCGAAAAGCCACCTGAATCTCGGAGATGTCCGCCTCGAGCACATACGAGGTGCCCGACTCCTGCCAACCCACCGCCACATGGTTGGCCGAAAGCACCAGTACCTGGTCGAGGGTCTGGTACTGCCCCCGGGTGTAGGCCGAAAAACCCAACAGCGATACCAGCGCAATCAACACCGTACATAAAGTGCCATACCATAGCGCCAGCCGAAGCCGAATAGACATTCTGGCCCTACTATAGCCTCCGTTGCTGAGCTTTGGTTTACGCACGATCGACGCTGGAACTCCAAACTACTGCTCTTTCCGTGATGACTACACTATTACAACCTCAGATTCCATCCTTCGAGGGAAGCAACCTCTGCGAGCCCCCCAGGAGCCAAAGTATTCCAGAGAGCACCCTTCATCCTCTGCAGTTCCATCCCAGGGTGACGTTCAATTTCGTTCCAGAACCCCGAATGACCCTCAAGTTGCCACCACCGAACGACCCTCCAGCACCGACTGGTAGATTTCCAGATAACGCGGCAACACGCTTTCGGGTTGGAAGTCGGTGATGGCACGGGCTCTGGCAGCTTGGCGCATCTCGCGGTGAAGGGCCACATCTTCCAGGATTTGCAACGCAGCCCAGGTCATCCCCTGCACATCGCCAATTGGTCGCAGGAAACCGGTGATTCCGTCCAACACCACCTCCGGGATGCCGCCCGCGTTGGAGGCCACCACCGGCACCCCACAGGACATGGCTTCCAGGGCCACCAAACCAAACGACTCCTGCTCCGAGGGCAACAAGAACAAATCGGCCACTGAGAGGAATTTCTCGATCTGGGGCGTGGATTCGATAAACTGCACCCGCCCAGTCAGCTCGAGCTGGTGCACCAACTCCACGCACTCGCCACGCTTGGGGCCATCGCCAATCATCAGCAGCCGGGCCGGACGTACTTCGGCAATGCCGGCAAAAATACGGATCACATCCTCAGGGCGCTTGACTTCACGGAAGTTGGAAACATGTACCAAAATCGCCTCGTCCGGCTGGGCGAACCGCGCCCGGTAGGCCGCGTCGGTATTGGGCTTGAAACGCTCCGAGTCTACCCAGTTGTAAACTACCTCAATTGGGCGATCTACTCCAAAGCTGCGCTGGGCTTCCTGGGCAAGGGAGTGGGAAACCGCCGTCACCGCGTCGGACTGCAAGATGGCATGCTTGGTAGTGTGGGCAAACGCGGGCTCCAAACCCATTAGTGTGACATCGGTGCCGTGTAGGGTGGTTACCACCTTGATGGGCAAACCCATATCCCGCGCCAGAATGGCGCTGGTCGCGTGGGGGATGGCATAGTGGGCATGTACGATCTCGATCCCGTGTTCCTGAATGACTTTAGCCAGCGAGTTGGCCGCCGTCAGGGTTACCATCGAGTCTTTGAATAAGGGATAATCCGCGCTCAAAAACTCGTGAAAATGCAGCTTGGCCGCTGGCCCCACCGAGCGCTTGGTAATCTTGCTGATCCAGTTGAGCACACTCTGGTTGCCTTGTTGAATCAAGCGGGCCAGCGCACTTTGTGGCCTAGGCTCAGTTCCCAGATCGCGCCAATCGGCCTGCGTCCGATTGGCAAGCCGTTCCTCGGTAAGGCGAAAAGGCCGCTCCGCTGCTATCACATGAACGGTATGACCCAGCTCGGCCAGGGCCAGAGCCAGCTCGGTTGCCACCACCCCAGAACCTCCAGCGCTGGCATGGCACAGTATGGCAATTTTCATAGGCTTCCTTTCAAGAGATCAGTCGGGTAGATGATATGGGTTCGTTTTGCCGATGTACCGCCGACGTAGATCGCTCGGCACATACCAAGATGACGGGCACCTGGAACTTCTCCAGCAGGTGGAGGGCTAGCTCGGGATGTTTGGGTTTGGCTATCAAGATCAGGTCGTAGGGCTGCCCCGAGGCTCCAATATCCTTGAGCGGGTCGCCATAGACCAGCCGGGCATTGGCCTGCACCCTGGCCAGCGAGGCCGCTGCCAGGGCCTCCTCGAGGATTTCCCAGCCTAGGTGAGCTGCCAGGCTCTCCCGATCCTCGATGGTGTCCAGCTCATCGCCTTGATAGGTTTCCAGATAACGTCGAGCGTCGTTTAGCACAAAGGCCAGATGCAGCCGGCTGCCAAAGGCTTGGGCCAGCTCCACCCCCCGCACCACCGCTGTGCGGCTGTGGATGCTGGTATCGATTAGGATCAAGATATGCTCGTACATCCACTACCTCCGGTGGAGATCCCCTCCAATCCCTAGCCGACACGGGAAAGCAGAGCGGTGGTTTCTGGATCGGCCCAGCCCACATGGGTATCCACCACCCTTTTTGGCAGATGTACCACCATGACATCGGCAGGTGCGCGGCGCAACACCTCCCGGCTCACCGAGGACGATAACCAACCCCACCAGTTTTTACGCTCCAGGCGGTGCAGTACAATTAGGTCTGCCATCCAGTCTTGCGCTGCTTGGATAATGCCCTCCACCACGTCTCCTTGCCGTAGCTCTGCCCGAACCCCCAGCCTGTCGGCCAGCCGCCGGAGCTTGGCTCGTTCCTCGGCCTCTACTTCCTGGGCTATTTGTGGCAGATAGTACAGATTAGCTCCTCCCAAGGAGGAGGGCATCAGCAGACTGAATACCTGCCCAGCCTGCCCCACATGCAGCAGTCGGATATCAGCCTGGGGATAGCGCTGACGCACGACCTCGAGCACCATCTGGGTATGCGCCGAGCAATCGGTTGGAACCAGGATACGTCGGATGATCCTCATGGCAACCTCTCAAACTCTTTGAACCGATAGGTCTGGGGTTCCCGCTCGGGTCTTTCTAGTTCAACTGCCTCCTCTTCGGATTCGGAATGTTTGGAGATGTGTATAAACCCAGCCAATCCGCCCAAACCCACCACGATCAGCCCAAACAGCAACAGGGCCGCGATAATCTCCAGCCACGGGCTCCAGGGCATGGCTAGCCTCCTTGATTGAACAAGGCTGCTGGAAAAGCCGGTTTGATGCTCCGGGTATAGCGGAACTGGTCGTCTAGCAGACTGTACAACCGATTGGGTGAAACCGTCAGAAAAAGGTCTTGTTTGGGGTCTTCGCTGCCCACCACATAGCCCACAATCGTGCCCGTGCTGGTTTCCAGTGTCACCCCCGCCAGAACCCCTAGCGGCACCCCTTCGGGCAGTGTCAAAAGTGACCCCAGCACTTTGGGCCGGGCCAGCAACTCGGCCATGCGCTGGCTTAGGTGGGGTGAGGGGCGCATATCCCAGACACTGATGGTGTCACCCGACAGACCATGTACCATCTGGAAAGGCACCACTGGGGCTTTTGGCGACCATACTGGGCTAAGCAAAAGCCCCAGCAACACGTGGTGCTCATAGTCCACCAAGAGATCGTATACCTCGCCCAGCTCTTCCTTGTCGGGCTCCAGGAGTACTTTCCGTCCTATGAGTTCTTTTCCCCGTATTCGCATGGCCTCCCTCCTCGGGCAAAGCCTAGCGCCCAGGACTGAGGCTGTCCTGTTGACAAGCTGAGGGCTGGCTGAGTGGTCTGGTAAGTTGTATTCACCCATAATAGTTACATGAGCCGAGCCATGACTGCAGTTGTAAATCTGAGTGCTGAGGAGCGTACGAATCTGGAACAGATGGTCAAGAAGATGGTGTGCGGAGAGCGAAAGTATAAACGAGCCCGCACCTTGCTGTTACTGGATCATGGGTTTGGACTTTACCAGGTGGGGTAAAGCAGGCTTTGCAATGTGATCGAGTATCAGAGCCGCTACTGCCTGGCGGCAGTAGCCACCCTGACCGAAGATGCCCAGGCGGCGAGCAATGCCCTGGGCCAAGCCATTCTTCAGACTGAGCGGCTCAAGCTCCCCACGCAAGGCATCGA
>NZ_JBBINI010000040.1:0-24351 GCF_037443965.1 Meiothermus sp. | reverse complement strand
GGCCCGGTCGTTTGCAGGTTTCCTGGCGCGGGTGAACCTGATTCTGCTGGTGCACAACCTCATCCGCAGCCGTCTTCTGCTCAGGATGGCGGGGGTGGAAGGGTAGACTGCAGGTAGCACACGAAGGGATATGACAGAGTTTCACAGATATTAACGCCTTAACGTTAAGTTACCTCCCTGGGCCAAATACCCGACCCTTACAAAGGGGCTACCCGAGCGTAGGCTCGCTCGGTGGATTCTTCAAAAGCATAGGCAGTAGTGAAGATTTGTTCGTCCTGTAGCGGCTTACCAATCAGTTGGATGCCAATCGGTAGCGAACCTTCAAAGCCTGCGGGAATGCTCATCGCGGGTACACCGGCCAGGTTGATGGCCACCGTATCGATATCGGCCAGGTACATCGAGAGGGGGTCACTGGTTTTTTCGCCAAAACGGAAGGCAGGAAAGGGGCTGGTGGGTGTGAGCAACAGGTCGGCCTTACTCAATGCTGCATCCAGATCGGCTTTGAGCTTGGCTCTGGCCCGCAGGGCTTTGCCATAGTAGGCATCGTAGTAGCCCGAGGAAAGCACGAAGGTTCCCATCAGGACACGCCGCTGAACCTCGGACCCCAAACCGTGTTCGCGGCTTTGCATCATGGTATCCAGGCTATCTTTACCCGGCACCCGCAGGCCATAGAGGGTTCCATCGTAGCGGGCCAGGTTGGAACTGATCTCGGCGGTGTTGACGATGTAGTAGGCCGCCAGGGCGTAATCCAGGGTGGGTATGCTGACCTCCACAAAACGGGCTCCCCGCCCTTCCATCACCGTTCGGAAGCGCTCGATGGCCTCCAGAACCCCCGGGGAATTGCCCACCGCCAGGGCTTCCTTGACAATACCAATGGTGATCCCCTGCACCGAACCCCGCAAAGCGTCGCCGAACTGCGGAGAAGCCTCGAGGCTGGTGCTGTCTTTAGGGTCATGGCCGCTCACCACATTGGTCAACAGGGCCAGATCCCCCATGGAACGTGCCAGTGTGCCCACCTGATCGAGGCTGCTGGCCGTAGCTACCACCCCGTAGCGAGAGATGCGCCCATAGGTTGGCTTGAAGCCATACACCCCGCACAGCGCGGCGGGCTGGCGCACGCTGCCCCCGGTGTCGGTTCCGAGCGCCACCGGTACCATATCGGCCACCACTGCAGCCGCCGACCCGCCCGAAGTGCCTCCGGGCACCCGTTCCAGGTCCCAGGGGTTGCGGGTGGGGCCAAAGGCCGAGTATTCGGTGGAAGAGCCCATGGCAAACTCGTCCATGTTGGCTTTGGCAACCACAATAGCCCCCGCCTGGCGGAGTTTTTCAATCACGGTTGCGTTGTAGGGCGGGATGAAGGAAGCCAGAATTTTCGAGCCGCAGGTGGTCTCCAGGCCTTTTGTACAGATGTTGTCCTTGATGGTAATCGGAACACCCGCCAGCGGTAGGGTTTCTCCACCCGCAAGGCGTTTTTCGACGGTTTGGGCTTCTTGCAGGGCTTGGGGGTTCAAGCGGATAAAAGCGTGGATTTTGGGCTCGAGCTGCTCGATCCGCTGTAAATAGGCTTGTACTACCTCGCTGGGCGATAGTTTACCCGCCTGCACACTTTGCACGATTTCCTGCGCCAACATACCGCCCCATGATAAAGCCGACCAAGCCCCGTATGTCGAGATGCTTCATGCTGAGTCGAAAAAGGCTTCCATGACCCCCTCATACGCATTCCGGCAGTATCGTTCACTTTTGAAAGCCTAAACGATACTGCCGGAATGCACTCCTACTCCCTTCGGTCGGCTTGAACCCTTCACCTTTGGGTCAAGGGTTCAAGCGGAACCGGTATCAAACCAGGTGCGCACCTCGGCCCAGGCTTCCTCGCCCCCCCTGGGCACGAAGGTTACCTCGCCGGGTTCCTTGCGAAACCAGGTGTACTGGCGGCGGGCATAGGCCCGGGTCGCACGCAGAACCGATTGTTGGGCTTCCTCGAGGGTACATGCTCCTTGCAGGTAAAGCGCGACCTCTTTGTAGCCAATGCTTTGCAGTGCAGTGGGCATCTGTGGATAGGCGGCCAGCAACGCTTCTACCTCCTGCACCAGACCCTGCTGGAACATCTGCTCGACCCGCGCCTGGAGACGGGGCTCGAGCCACTCCCAGGCCGGCCACAAAATCAGTTTTTTGTAACGAAACCGGGGCGCACGCCTGGGAATCTGGGCGGGAGGAATGCCGGTGCGGCGCAGAACCTCCACAGCCCGCACGATGCGGCGGGGGTTGCGCTGCACCCGCAGGGCGTCCTGGGGGCTTTTGGCCTCGAGCTCGGCCAGCAACGGCTCGATACCTTTGGCCTCGATAACTTTCCACAGTTCGGCTTGCAGCAATGGGTCGGGTTCGGGCAACTCGAAAAGCCCTTCCGACAAGGCGCGAATGTAATAGCCCGTTCCACCCGCGACCAGAGGAATCTGGCCCTGCTCGAGGGTCTCCTGAATGGCCTCTTCCGCATGCTGAAGATAGTCTGATACGCTGAAGGCTTGACTGGGAAAGAGCAGGTCTATCAGGTAGTGCCTGACCTGTTGCCGCTGGGCGGCGTTGGGCTTGGCGGTGCCGATATCCATCCCCCGGTACACCATGCTGGCATCGGCGGAAACCACCGCCATTGGATACCTCTGCCCCAGGCGCAGGGCCAGTTCGGTTTTGCCGGTTGCCGTTGGGCCGGTCAGTACCGGTATCGGGTGGCTGGGTGTCTTTGTACCTCGCATAAGCCCTATTCCACTGCAGCAATCATGATATTCTCGAGGCTATGACCATCGAGCGCTTCGACGCCATTGAGCGTCTACAAACCATCCGCCAGCAACTCGACGAGCTATCGCGGCGGTTCTCCTCCCAAGAAGTTTTTGGTGAGTGGGTTCCGGCTGTGGATGTGCTCGACGAGGGAAAACAATACCGCATTCTGGTAGATGTGCCCGGCGTCAAAAACCAAGACCTCGAGCTTCACGAAGAGGGCCAGACCATCACCCTGGCCGGCGTGCGGCACCCCCTCGAGGGCAACTATACACGCCAGGAACGCCCCACCGGCCAGTTCCGCCGCACCCTGACCTTGCCCGAGGCCATCGTCCCCAACAGCGCCCAGGCCAGCTTGAAGGGCGGCGTGCTGGAGTTGGTGCTGCAAAAAGCCAGCAAAGTGCCCGGCAAGCGCAAAAAGTAGGGCGCCGATTCAAAGTATCTCCTGCACCTCTTTGGTCACCACCGTGTGGCACTTTCGACAGCGTGGCTCGTAAGCCTCGCTGGCTCCTACCAGAATGACCGGGTCGTCGTAGCGGGCCGGTTTGCCGTTGACAAAACGCTGGGTGCGGGTTGCTGGCGCCCCACACACCGGACACACCGCATATAGCTTTTCCACATACTCGGCCCTGGTGAGCAGGTCGGGAATGATACCGAACGGCTCCCCGCGAAAATCCATGTCCAGCCCCGCGCAGATGACCCGCACGCCCTTATCGGCCAGTTCCAAAACCACCCCTACCAGGCCCGCATCGAAAAACTGCGCCTCGTCCACCGCTACCACATCGGGCAGGGGTTCGGTTAGGTAGGCGCGCAGTTCGGTTGAGTCGCGCACCGGAATGGCCTCGGCCCGTCTGCCATCGTGGCTAAAGACATCGGTCTGGTGGTAGCGGTCATCTATACGCGGCTTGAACACCAAAACCCGCTGCCGGGCAATTAACGCCCGCTTGATACGGCGAATTAGCTCATCCGATTTTCCCGAGAACATCGGCCCAACCACAACTTCAATCCAACCCTGGTGATGTGGAAGATGGGGCAAGCTCATATTCGCGGCCTAGCATATCGTAACCGGCCACCCCTGCCTACGTTTGATACCGGCTCCGCTTGAACCCTTCACCTGAGGGTGTAATCAAAGGTGAAGGGTTAGAGCCGACCGAAGGGAGTAGGAGTGCACTCCAGCAGCATCGTTTAGGCTTTCAAAAGTGAACGATACTGCCGGAATGCGTATGATCGTGAGCTTGCGGGGGTTTTGGCTTGGGCAACTGCTTCTGCGGGGCCTCGAGGCCTAAAAAAAGGTGAACACCCGTTCACCTGTCCACTACCAAGGGGGGTTACTGCTTCTTAGCAGCCTTCTTGCCGTAGCTGCCACCAAACTTTTTCTGGAACTTCTCGACCCGGCCCTCGGTGTCTACAAAGCGCTGCTGGCCCGTCCAGAAGGGGTGGTTGCCGCTCCAAACTTCGACGTGGATTTCGGGTTTGGTGCTGTAGGTCTGCATGACCACCTGGCCGTTGCAGATGATCTTGCAGGGAACCAGCTTGGGGTGAATTTTCTCTTTCATGCTCTCTCCTGGGCACGGATTTTGCCGTGCTATCAACCCTTGCACTATAGCAGGTCTAGGCGCAAAGGGCAAGCCGGGGTTAGAATCCCAGACGATGACCAGAGGGGTACGCGGCGCCATCACCGTTGAGGAAGACAGCCGGGAGGCCATCCTGAGTGCCACCCGCGAGCTATTGCAAATGATGCTCGAGGCCAACCAGATTACCGATTTCGATACCATCGGAGCCATGATCTTTACCCTGACCGACGACCTTTGCGCGGCTTTCCCCGCCGAGGCAGCCCGGCAACTGGGCATGCAGATGGTTCCCCTCATCAACTCCCGCGAAATTCCGGTTCCCGGAGCCCTCCCCCGGGTCATTCGGGTGTTGATGCTCTGGAATACCGACCTTCCACAAAAGCAGGTCAAGCACGTCTACCTGCGCGAGGCCGTGCGCCTGCGGCCCGACCTGGAAAGCGCCCAGTAGCGTGAGCAGGTTGTTCCCGGCAACGTTGTGAAACGCAAACAACGGGGGGCTTTACCCTGGCCCCTAGCGCACCTTCGCGCCGGGCGGAAGATCCTGCTCGGGCGTGACCACCACAATCTTACCTTCGGCGTTTTCACCGGCCAGAATCATGCCCTGCGACTCCACCCCCCGCAAGACAGCCGGCTTCAGGTTGGCCACCAGCACAAGTTTCTTACCCACCAGGCTCTCGGGAGTATAGTACTGTGCAATTCCGGAAACCACCTGTCGGGTGTGATCGCCCACGTTCAGCGTGAGCACTAGCAGTTTGTCGGCTTTGGGGTGTTTCTCGGCCTTGATCACTTCGGCCACCCGGAACTCCACCTTGGCAAACTCGTCAATGGTGATCTGCCCGTTGGCCGGTGAGGACTCGGGGTTGGAAGCCGATGCGGGCTTCGGGCTTTCTGCCTTGGCCTCCTGACCTGAAGCCCTGGTCTCGAGCTTGGGAAAAAGGATGGGCGCATCCTCGGGGATTCGCGTCCCGGCAGGCGCAAGCCCCCAGGTCTCGGTCTGGGCAATGGTATAGTCACCGAGCCCCAAAGCGGCCCGCAGTTCTTTGGCTTTGGTCGGGAGGGCCGGCTCTAGGAGCACACTGGCAATGCGCAAGCCTTCCACTGCGGTATAGAGGGCGTCCTCGAGTTCCTTTTTCTTGCCTGGATCACGGGCCAGCTCCCAGGGTTTGGCATCGTTGATGAACTTGTTGAGGCTGCGCACATACTGAAGCACCTCCTCCAGTGCCAGGTGAATCCGCAGGGCATCTACCTCCTTGCGCACCTTCTCGGCCAGCGCGACCCCGGCCCGTGCCACCTCGGAATCGGGTGAGGAGGGGGCAGGGATAACGCCACCGCAGTACTTGAGCAGCATGGTGCGGACTCGAGACAGCAGGTTGCCCAGGTCGTTGGCCAGATCCGAGTTCAGGCGCTGTGCCACCACCTCTTCTCCAAAGGGGCTATCCGAGCCCAGCGTGGTGTCGCGCAGCAGCGCATAGTGCACCGCGTCCACACCGAACTTGTCCAGCAAGGCCAGCGGATCTATGGCGTTGCCCAGGCTCTTGCCCATCTTGCGCCCATCCAAGGCCAGGATGTGACCGTGAACTACCAGCCGTTTGTAGATGGGCAGGCCCGCACTTTTGAGCATGGTCGGCCAGAAGATGGCGTGGGGCTTCAAGATATCCTTGCCGATGACGTGCCAGGCATGGGGCCAGTACTTTTCGAATACACCCCGGCTTGCCAGCGAAGAGGCATAAGCCAGGAGCGCATCGAACCAGACGTAGGTGACGTGGTTTTCATCCCAGGGGATGGGAATACCCCAGGGCACGCGGTCTTTAGGGCGGGAGATGGAAAGGTCGCCAATGGGCTCCTTGAGCATCTCCAGAACCTCGTTGCGGTAGGCCTGGGGCAAGATGAGGTCGGGATGCTCGGCCAGGTACTCCAGCAGCCAGGGGCGGTATTTTTCCATGCGGAAAAAGTAGTTGGCCTCCTTCCGCAGGATGGGGGGATCGGAGTCACCCGGTAGAAGGCCATTCACCAGTTCCTTTTCGGTCACGAAGCGCTCGGAACCCACCGAGTAAAGCCCTTCGTATTCGGCATAGTAGATATCTCCGGCCTCGTAGACCTTGCGCAGGATTTCCTGCACGTAGCGCTTGTGGCGCTCGGACGTGGTGCGGATGTAGTCGTCGTAGCTGATGTGCAGGCGCTGGTAGGTGGGCTGGAAGAGCTGCTCGGACACATAATCCACAAAAGCCTGGGGTTCCTGTCCGGCGTTCTTGGCCGCACGGGCTATTTTTTCGCCGTGTTCGTCGGTTCCGGTGACGAAGTTGGTATCGTATCCGTCCAGGCGATGAAACCGGGCCAGAAAATCGCAGATGATTTTCTCGTAGACATGACCGATATGGGGGGCCGCGTTGGAGTAGTCAATAGCGGCAGTCTCATAAAAGATTTTGCTCATGGGTTGCTCCTTGAACCTGGGTTGCTCCAAGCCTCGTGCTGTGGGAGATGGAACTGGCTGAAAAAAAACGGGGGCGCACGTGCGCCCCGCCGATAGCCACCTGGCTGCTATCGTCGGGACATTCGCATCATTCGGGCAATGAACCAATACCCTTTCACAACGAGTATTTTAGGCGCCATGGCTGGGTTTTGGCAAGCATAAACCGCACGCACGACCGGGTTTTAGGTGGAGCCCGAAGGATCTGGAACCCCGCCCAGGTACTCCAGCCCCTCTGGCCCGGCTACAATCGCCAGGCTGGCCAGACCCACAAAAAGCCCGCTTTCCACCACGCCGGGTATGCGCTTGAGTTCGGCCTCGAGGCCCGCCGGGTTCGCAATCGGACCAAACTGCACATCCACAATCAGATTCCCGCCGTCGCTGTAGAAAAACTCGTCGCCATCCATGCGAAGGCAGAGCTGGCCCATCCGGGACAAAGCAGCGAGGGTTGCACGGTAGCCAAAGCGCACAATTTCTACCGGCACCACCCCACGCCCCAGTTGGGGCACTTTTTTGGTGTGGTCGGCAATTACGATAAACTTTTTCGCACTGGCCTCGACAATCTTTTCCCGCAGCAAGGCCCCTCCCAAACCTTTGATGAGCGAAAGATCAGGTGCGATTTCATCGGCCCCATCTATCGCTATGTCTACCCCCTGGGGCTCGAGCTCTGCCAGGGCAATCCCCAGATCGTGGGCCAGCATAGCCGTTGCTTCCGAGGTGGGTACCGCCACAATGCGGGATAACTCCCCCTCCCGCAGGCGGCGGCCCAGTTCCATCACCGCATACTTGGCCGTAGAGCCCGTACCCAGCCCCACCACCATGCCCGATTGCACATACTTGACGGCCTCGAGGGCCGCTTGTTGCTTATAGCTATCCAGGTTATTCATAGATGTGCTAGGCCATCCCAATAAGGCAAGCTCAATTAGATTACAGAATTTGCATCAACCATGCAGCAGATCGCTCGTTAGTCAGAGCGATATTCTCGGGTCAGCCATGCCTTATACAGCTTGCTTTTGCTGTTCCACCAGGGCGTCGGCCACCTCGGCAGCATGTTCGTCGGGCTTGACCTTCTGCCAGACTTGGGCGACGTAACCTTTGGGGTCAATCAGGTAGGTGTAGCGCAGGACGCCTTCATATTCCTTGCCCATAAAGCTCTTACGGCCCCAGGCCCCATAGGCCTGAATCATGTCTTTGGCAGGGTTGGACAAGAGGGGGAAGTTGAGGCCATACTTGCTGTGAAACTTTCCATGGCTTTCCACATCGTCAGCAGAAACACCCAGCACCACGGCCCCCAGCTCTTCTAAGCGCCCTTTTTCGTCGCGGAAGTTGCAGGCTTCCTTGGTGCAGCCCGGCGTATCGTCTTTGGGATAAAAATAAAGCACCACCCAGCGTCCCCGGTAATCCTCGAGGGTATGGAGCTTGCCTTCCTGGTCGGGCAGGGTAAAGTTGGGAGCGGCATCGCCAACGTTCAACATAGCTTCTAAAGCATAGCCGCCCCCAAAGGGAGCCACTGTTGCCTGCGCCGCAAGTAGCCTTTCTGGTCAGGCCAGCGACGCGCGAAGGGTGCTTTTCTACCCTACCTTGTAGCCAAACCGACGCAGGATTTCCTTGCGCCACTGCTGGTCTTCCGGGCCTTCTACCCCAAGGGGCTTGTGTCCATCCAGAACCCCTACAATTCCACGCTGGTCGTCCTGTTCGGCCATGATAACGGAAAGCGGGTTGGCCGTCGCCGCGAAAATTCGCACCACCTCTGGGCAGGCTTTAATCGCGTGAAGCACATTGATGGGGAAAAAGCCCTCCCCCAGCACGATAAAAAAGGAATGGCCCGCCCCGATGGCCTGGGCATTCTGGACGGCCAGACTAATCAGATCGTCGGAAGTACCGGTCTTGCGAATCAGGCGCTTACCGGAGGCCTCGCAAAAAGCCAGTCCAAACTTGATGCCCGGAACCGCCGTGACCAGGGCCTCATGCAGGTCCTCGACGGTTTTGATGAAGTGGCTCTGGCCCAGGATTACGTTCAGGTTCTCCGGTTTCTCCACCTTGACTATCTGCAGTTCCATACCTTATTTAGGCACAGTGAACTTCACCAGGTCAACCGTCCCACCATCCGGCGTGGCATAGCGAACGATGCCCACCCCTGGCACAAAGTAAATCTCCATCACCTGGCTACCCCCCCCGCTGGTAACGGTAGAGGTACGAATGACATAGGCGTTGAAGCGGCCTGCAGGGACACTCACCCCTTCGATGCGCAAAACTTTGCCCAGCAAAGCCACGCTCTGGCCGCCAAAATTACTACGACCACCCCATTCCTGCCCCAGCACCAATGGAGGGGCCGGGTACAACTGCAAAGGAGGATTGTAGCGTTGTACCGCTTGTCCCACGATTAATCCTTCCAACAACACCCCTTTATCTGGGGTGTAGCGCAGCAGGTCGGCGCTCACCGGCTGTTTTGCCAGCCGGCGCTCGAACACCAGCATGCCGTTTTGTTCGCGGGTGAATACCTGCTCCATGCCGGAGGAGTATGTCCAGGAATAACCGATTCCGTAGGGGTAGTAAGCCGTCGGTGCGGCCAGCACCCCCACCAGCAGCAGCCCGAGGGTCAGGAAGCGCTTCATCTCCTCTATGCTACGACCGCTCGGAAAATCACATGGTGCATTCGGCCCGAACCCGCAATGGCAGGTGGGCGATTACTCTTCCCTGCCCAGTTCGTGGCCACGCAAGGTTGCCGCCTCCACTGCTTCGATCAGGGCGGCGCGAACCCCACGGGCCTCGAGGGCGGCCAGACCGTGGATGGTGGTGCCGCCAGGGCTGCTCACCTCGTCCTTGAGCACCGCGGGGTGCTTTTTTCTGAGGAGTTCTCCGGTGGCGATCAGCACATCGGCGGCCAGTTGCAGGGCCTGGGCCCGCGGGATGCCTTGCTTGACCCCGCCATCGGCCAGGGCCTCCGCCACCACCGCAATATAGGCCGGGGCCGAGGCCGACATACCGGTGAAGGCATCGAACAGGCGCTCGGGCAGATCATAGACATCCCCTACGGTAGCAAACAGGGCGCGGGTGAACTCCACATCCCCCGCTTCCTCGGCCTCGCGAGGGGCGGTGATGGCCGTCGAGCTTTTACCGATGGTGGCGGCCAGATTGGGCATACAGCGCACCACCCGCCGGGTTCCCAGGCGACGCGAGAGCACTGCCGTGGATACCCCCGCCATGATGGAGATGTAACCCGTATTGGGGTGGGCAATCTGGGGGGCCAGGGTGGCAATATCCTTGGGCTGAACACTTAGCAAAATTCGCTCGCATTTGCGCAGATCGTCAAAGCGTAAAGGGTTGACGCCGAACTCGCCAGCAACCTCGAGGGTTCGCTGGGGGGTATCCAAAACCCCGATACTGGAGGCCTCGAGCATTCCCGCCCGCAAAATGCCCTCCAAAATGCTCCTGCCCATCTTGCCCACGCCCACAATTGCCAATTTCATGGCCCCAAGTCTAAGCTGCCGCATAGCGAGTTTGTCAAATCCCGGCGGCTGGCCCATCTGCGGGCACGCTCAGGCGGTGCGCACAGCACCCGAACTGGAGCGATGGGCATCGCCTTTCGCTCATAGCAACCAAAACCCGCGCCCCGCGCCCGCTGCCATTGCTATACTCCTGGGGTGCTGGTGCTTGCCCTGGATACCGCCACGCCCTATTTGGTGCTGGGCCTACCCCACGCCGAGCGGGCCATCCGCCTGGGACGTCGCCATGCCGAGGTGTTGTGGGGCGAACTCGAGCAGTTTCTGCAGGAAAATGGGATATGGCGCCAAGAACTGGAGGGCATTGCCGTGGGGCAAGGGCCCGGCTCCTACACCGGAATGCGGGTGGGCATTGCGGCAGGGCTGGGTCTGGCCCGTGGCCTGGACATTCCTGTGGTGGGCGTGGATACCCAGGGGGCGGTGGCGTTGCGCTATCAGGGTCAGGTGACGGTGGCCCATACGACCCGCAATGGGCTTTGCTACAGCGCTCAGTACCACTCGGAGGAAGGCAAGCTGACAACCCTGCGGGCACCCTGCCGCAGCAAGCTGGCAGAACTCCACCCTCGGGGTCTATTTTCCCTGGACGAGCCCCCCTCCGGCATGGCCCTGGCAAGGCTGGGCGCAGAGCGACTGAAGGCCGGGCACAAGCAAATCGAGCCGCTTTACCTATGACCCTCGAGGAATACCACACCCTACGCCAGACCCCGGTTCCCGGAGGGCACCTATACACCAAGCCGGGCGCCCGTGGTCTGGCCGACCCCGCCTACGAGCTGCTGGCACGCTACCTCGAGCCTCACGGGGAAGATGCCCTCGACCTGAATCCGGGCGTCGGACTCGTCACCCACGCCTTGCATCGGCTGGGGCTGGCGGTGCAGGCCATCGAAACCTCGAGGGCTTCTTTGCGCTGTCTCGAGGCCAGTTTTGGCAACTTGCTCAGGGTAACAAGGGGGCTGCCCTGGGAAACCGAGCCCGCCTCGGTGGACCTGGTGGCGATGGTACTGCCCGCCAACCGGGGAACCCAGTACGTGGAGTTGTCGCTGTTGGGGGCCGCCCGGGCCTTGCGCCCAGGAGGGCGGCTGTGGATAGCCGGCAGCAAGGATAAGGGCTTCGAGCACTATTTCAAGCGGGCCCAAGAACTGCTGGGTTTTGGCTTGCTGGCCGGGAGGGCCGGGCCGCTACGGGTTGCGGTGCTGGAGAAGGAAAAACCCACAGGTGAACTGCCCGAGGTATGGCAGTCGTTTGTCTGGAATTTTCGTGGCGAAACCCTGCGGTTTGCTTATCTGCCAGGGGTTTTCTCCGGCGGACACATAGACCCCGGCAGCGCCCTCCTGCTGCAAGAACTGCCCGCTGCACCGGGCCATGTGCTGGACATTGGCGGGGGGTATGGCGCGCTCAGCCGCCCCTTGCAGGCGCGTGCCCAGAGCCTGACCCTGCTTGAAGATGACTGGCCCAGCGTGCTCTCTGCCAGGCGGAATCTGGGCGAGGGCGCCGTAGTGCTGCATTCCGATGTGGACGAAGCCTTGACACCCAGCCATACCTTCACTACAATCATTGCGAACCCCCCGTTTCACGTGGGGGGCCTTGTCGTGCTAGAAACCGCCGCCGCATTTGTCGAAGCAGCCTACGCCCGCCTGGAGAGGGGCGGGAACTTTTATCTGGTGGCAAACCGCTTCCTTCCTTATGAACCTTTGCTCGAGGCTCGTTTTGCCACCGTACGTACCCTGGCCGTGGATAGCCACAAAGTTCTGCTGGCCCACAAAGGCTGACCCTGCTGTACCGGCATTGCCGGGGGCCTCCGGCCCTTCCCTCAGGAGGTGAACCGCTTGAGCAAGACCAAGACCGCCACAAGCGCGAGAGGACGATCCCCTTCGGGACGGAGCAAGCTCCCTGCACCCGCAGGACGATCCCCTTCGGGACGGAGCGAGCTCCGTACACTTGCAGGACGATCCCCTTCGGGACGGAGCACACTTCGTGCACAAAAAGGACAAAGTACCCCTTCTACAGTCAAGAGCACTCGTGCGGGAAAAGCGGTGGTCTCTGCCGCCAAGGTCAAAAAGCCCCTCGCCAAGAAGCAGGCTGCTTCATCCAGCGCTAAAGCCAAGGCTTCTGCCAGCAAAACTGCTGGCAAGAGTAAAGCGTTCGCCAAGCCGCTCAAAACCACCAAACCCCAGCTCAAGACCACCGCCAAAACAGCAGCCAAGCCCGGCAAGGATAAGCTTGTGGGCAAGGCAAAAACCCAGCTGCAAAGCAAGGTTGCGGCCAAGGCCAAACCCACAACACCCGTGAAGGCCAAGGCACCCAGCAAGCATCAACCCGTTCGCAAGGCCAGCCCCCAACAGAAGGCAGCTTCTGCTCGAAGCAAAACAGCCCTCAAGCCCTCCGCCAAAGGAGCCACCCAGGCCAAATCCAAAGCAAAACCCACCAAGCCACAACCCAAGCCCGTTGCAAAGCCCGCGCTTAAGCCTGGCAAAGCCATTGCTAGGCCAGCAAAAACTCCTGGGAGCAAACCGAAAGTAAAAACTGTGTCTAAGCCCGCCCCTAAACCTGTCGCCAAAGCTCCTGCCAAAACGCCGCTCAAACCTATGCCTAAAACGCCAACTAAATCTGCAATTAAACCCGACAGCAAATCGGTTAAAGCCCCCACCATGCCCGAACGCAAGGGCAAGGCCGCTGCCAAAACACCTGCCAAAGCCGAAGCCCCCAGCCCCCGCAAAGCCAAAGCAGCTACTAAACCAGCTCCAGCCAAAACCGCTGCAAAAACCGAAAGCAAAGCCGCTGAGCCCGAACCAAAGGTAGCCTCCAAACCCGAGGCCAAAGCCACCGCCAAGGTACCCGCAGCCTCAAAACCCAAGACCGGAGCAACCCCCACCAAGCCGGCCGCCAAAACCTCGCCCAAGAGCACGGCTGTCCTCGAGGAAGACGAAGATCTGTTGGAGGGCGAAGATCTAGCCTTGGATGCGGATGAGCTCGAGGCCCCTGAGATCGAGATGGCCGAGGTGGACGACCTCGAGGCAACTCCCGACCTTGATGAGCTGGTGCCTCCCACCCCCAAGGCTGGGAAGCTGGCCGTACCACTGGATGAGGAGATAGGCGAGGAGATACTGGAGGGCGACCTCGAGGACATCGAGATTCTCGAGCCCGACTTTGCTCTGGGCACACTCCCGGTCGAGGAGGCCGAGGAAGAAATCGAAGACGACCTGCCCCTGCCTCGTATCTCGACTTCCGATCCGGTACGGCAATACTTGCACGAGATTGGGCAGGTGCCCCTCTTGACCCTGGAAGAAGAGATTGACCTAGCCCGTCGCGTCGAGGATGGTGTTGCGGCAGCCCAACGCTTGGCCGAGGAGACCGGCCTAGAAGCCGAGCTAATCCGCCATGTTTTACGCAGCCAAGTGCAGGGCAGCAGCCGGGTCTCCAATATCCCCGGCACTGAGTTGCGCATAGACCCCGATACCGTCCAGGCGGTGGATGCCCGCCTGCGGGCTCTGGATCGCATGGTCAAACGCCACCTGCATATCGCCCGTGACGGCGAAATCTGCCGCCAGCACCTGATCGAGGCCAACCTGCGCTTGGTGGTCAGCATCGCCAAGAAATACACCGGTCGCGGCCTCTCCTTCCTCGACCTGATCCAGGAAGGCAATCAGGGCCTGATTCGTGCGGTGGAGAAGTTTGAGTACAAACGCCGCTACAAGTTCTCGACCTATGCCACCTGGTGGATTCGCCAGGCCATCAATCGGGCCATCGCCGACCAGGCCCGCACCATCCGCATTCCGGTGCACATGGTGGAGACCATCAACAAGCTGACCCGCACCGCCCGCCAGATGCAGCAGGAACTGGGGCGCGAACCCGCCTACGAGGAAATTGCCGAGGCCATGGGGCCGGGCTGGGACGCCAAAAAGGTAGAGGAAACCTTCAAAATCGCCCAGGAGCCGGTGAGCCTGGAAACCCCCATCGGCGACGAGAAGGACAGCTTCTACGGCGACTTCATCCCCGATGAACACATGGCCTCGCCGGTGGACTCCGCCGCCCAAAGCATGCTCTCGGAGGAACTGGAAAAGGCCCTGGGCAAGCTCTCCGAGCGCGAGGCTATGGTGCTCAAGCTACGTAAGGGCTTGATTGACGGGCGCGAGCACACCTTAGAAGAGGTGGGCGCCTACTTCGGGGTGACCCGCGAGCGCATCCGCCAGATCGAAAACAAAGCCCTGCGCAAACTCAAGTACCACGAGTCGCGCACCCGCAAGCTGCGGGACTTTCTGGACTAAAGCCGGAGCTCAGGAGCCGCCGGACACCCGACCGCTCGGTCGGGTGTTTCTGTTACAATAACGTCAGTTTGAAGTTTTCCAACAAGCTGAAAAAGCTGAGCCGAAGGTTGAAAACCCGTCAATCAGCCTACCGGCATCGTAAAGTCCACCCCTACCGCATAAGGGTGGGTAGGGCGGGGTTTGTTCCGCACCAGTCCATGCCATCACAGATTGCATGGACGACCTCGGAACCCACCCCTCCTAGCTGGCCGAAGGACAGCCAGTACCTCCCCTACCCCGTAGGGGAGGCTTAGGCGTGAGTCTGCCGTGCCGACAGGTTTATTCTGCTTTTCTATACCCGAATTGATGCTACACTAGCCTCGAGATGGATCGGATGCAGCACATCGCCCTCAGGACGAACCGCTTCGAGGCATCCATTGCGTTCTATGCCGAGGTACTGGGGCTATCCGACATACGCGTCAACCTCGAGACCGGCCACCTCTGGGTCAACCTAGCCGAAGGCTTCGTATTGCGTTTCGACCACGTGGACGAGGCCCCCGACCCTTCGGCGCTGGTGTACTTGGGTCTGGAGCTAGAGAACTTCGCAGCGGTTGATGAGCGGTTCTCGCGGGTGAGCCTTCACACTTCCATCGAGCGGGATTTGCGCGAGGAGTACCGGCACAAGCAAGGCCCCTATGGCTTCATTGTCCGTGACCCCAACGGCTACCGGATCAAGGTTTTCAAGTACAACGTGCCGGAGTCGAGCAAACTTGCTACCTGAATCTGAACGATGAAATGAGGGCGTTGTTGGGCAGCTCTCACATTCTTGTTTTAGTCTACGGGCTCGAGGTGACGAGTGAAACACTATCTGCTCGCCGGAATCGCAATGTTGGGTCTCTTGGGTGGGTGCTCGAGCCCGCCCCAAGCCAAACTTCAGGCCTCTATCGGAACCTACAACGCCGCAACCACCGGGCGGTCGTATCTACTGGTGCTGCGCCCCCAGCAGCAGCCCAATAGCATTACGGTAAATGTTAGCGGGCCGGGCGGCTACAGCGAGAGCATCACCCTACAGAGCGCCACCTCCCGCACCCCCTCGGGGGTGTGGTGGCAGGTAGGCTGGAACGCTGGCCCCACCCTGAGCAGCGGCACCTATACCTTCTCCGCGCTTGTAGACGGCCAGACCGAGCAGGTCTCGGTGGAGGTAGACGCCAGCAGCACTTTAGCCCGGCCCGCCGTCAGCATTGGGAACAACCCCACCACCCGTTCGGTTACGGCTTCCTGGAACCAGGTAGCGGGCGCCGGCGCCTTCCTGGCACGGCTGGTCAACCGCACCACCGGTAACGTGGTGGCCAGCACACGGGTCACCTCGCTCAGCACCACCTTCAGCAGCCTGAGCCTCAACACCAACGACCAGTACGCGGTGGAAGTGTATGCCGCCAGCAGCAACATCGCCAACGATCCGCCCATCGTTGCGGGCCAGTTCAATTTGTCGCTGGGTGAGAGCGCCAACTTCACGGTGAGTTCAGCGCCGTAACCGTAAGACCGGAAGAACCCCGTGGTTCGCCCGGTATGCTGTTGGTATGCAAGACCTGGCCGCACGGGTGCAAACCTACCTGCAGATCTACGACCCCCTGGGCATGGGCGAGCTGGCCCCCCCAGAGCAGCTTTATGGGCCGGTGGTGGCGGAAATCATCGAGCGGCTGGCGCTCGTCCGCACCGCTGAGGAGGCCGCTCAGGCCATCCACCGCGTGCTGTACCTGACCTATGGCAACCAGGCTGGGCATGTGCGCAACTACGCCGACCTAGGCCGGGATTTGTTCAAGCTGGTGCAGCAGGGCACATAGCCCCTTGCATCGTGCACAAAGCCCTAGACCCCCCATCGGGTATCCGATAGGCTAGCGGTTATGACTGCCGAAGAACGCCTTGCTCAATTACCCCCCAAACTTAGGAGCGTTGTGCAGACGCTGGGAAGTGCCCCAAAAGTCATCAAGACCGAGATGTTGTTGGAGTTTGCCAAAAAAATGCCCCCCCTACCGGAAGGGATGCAGGGCAAGCTCGAGCAGGTCCATGAGTGCACCACGCCCTTTTTCGTGCACGCCGAGCTCGAGGGCCATCAGGTACACCTGTTTTTCGACGCCCCCAAAGAGGCCCCCACCGTGCGGGCCTTTGCCGGGCTGTTGGCCGAGGGGTTGGAGGGCGAGACGCCCGAGGCGGTGCTGGGTGTACCGGAAGATTTCTATACCCTCGCCAAGCTGGAAGAAATCATCACCCCCCTGCGGCTCAGGGGCTTACAGGCCGTACTGGCCCGCATCAAGCGCCAGGTGCGCGAGGCGCAGGGGTAAAAAATCAGGTTTTGGGCGCGGACCGGCTGGCATTGCGCCGCTTGCGAGGAGACGGGCACTTGTTGCTAGCTGGAGCAGCCCCCTCGAACCCTGCGAACAGCTTCAAGTAGCTGCTACGGCCGTAGCTTTGCCGGCCCACGCGCATCACCTGGACGCCCTCGAGCTCAAAGGCAACCCGCAAAACCGCCCGCAAGAGCCTAGGGCTGGGTGGGTCTTCCAGCACCAGCACCCCACCGGCGAGCTGCCCCCAGCACGTCTCTTCGCGGCTCCAGAACTGCCACAGGCCCAGCTCTTCCTCGGCAAACACCTCGAGGCCTTCCTGCCGCACCCGGTAGCGGTAGGGGTGGGGCCGAAAAAACTCATGGGCATACTGCCGGTACAGCGCCTCTTCCAGCGCCAGCAGGTCGGCGCGCAGCCGCAGGCGGGCGCGGTCGGTCTGGTGGGGTTCGTACAAGCGCTCGAGCAGAGCCATGCGCAGGGCCTCGAGGTCTTGTGCTTCGTTGGGGGGTTCTTCTTCCAGGGCCACCTCGCCATAGGGGTCGAGCCGCAAGGCCGGTTTGCCCAGCAGGGCGGCCTCGGCCTCGGCATAGATGGGGTATTCCACCAGCACCCCATCCTCTAAGCCCCAGAAACGGGTCGCTATCTTTTTGACCAGCTCCCGGTCGTGGGAGACGAACAGCAAGGTTCCGGGGTAGTCGGCCAGGGCCCGCTCGAGGGCCTCCAGAAGCTCGAGTTCGATGTGGTTGGTGGGCTCGTCCATCACCAACAGACCGGCCCGCAAAGCGCCCAGCAAAGCCAGTCCTGCCCGGGCCCGCTCACCGCCAGAAAAACTGCGGGGGGCATCGTTCCAGTGGGGCGGCCTGAAGCCCATCCGGCCCAGCAGGGCCGCTGCGCGGGCTTCGCCAAAGCGCGCCGCGAATTGGGCGAAGAGGGGCAGGTCGGGCTCGAGGCCGTGGTAGTGCTGGTCGAGGTAGGCCGTGCTCACCCCGTAGCCCAGGGTACGCTCGCCAGCGTCGGGCAGTTCCCTGGACAAAAGCAGGCGCAGCAGGGTGGTTTTGCCTGCCCCGTTGGGGCCCAGCAGCGCGATCCGGTCGCCCCGGAAGATGCGCAGGGTGGCCTGGCGGATTACTTTCCGCGCGGCCTGCTCCGTGCCATACGATTTTTCCAGGTTTTTGGCCTCGAGCACCAACTTCGGTGTCCCTTCAGCGGCGATTTCTAGGCTCCAACGGCGCTCGGGGGGAAGTGGATCAGGCGCTTGAATGCGCTCGGCCCTAGTTTGCAGCAAGGCTTTCTCGCTGGCCCGGCGATCCGAACCAGGCCGCCTGCGATCAGGTATCGCTTGCAACAAACGGTTGCGCTCTTTCTGTGCTTCTTGGTGGGCTTTTTCCAGGGTTCGCCGGATGCGTTCGCGTTCTTGCAAATAGGTCGAATAGCCGCCCGCAATCCGAAACAAGCGGCCTGCTTCAAGGTGATAGACCGTGGTAGCAACCCGGCTTAGAAGCGCACGGTCATGGGAGATCAAACCCACCGCGCCGGGATAACCAAGCAGCATCTCTTCCAGGCGCAAACGCATGCGCAAGTCCAGGTGGGTGGTGGGCTCATCCAGCAGCAAGACCTGGGCATCTGAAAGAAACGCCATGGCCAGTCCCAGCCTTACCCCTTCACCCCCGGAAAGACTTTCCGCTGGCTGCTCCCACAGCGCTCCCAAGCCAAAGTCGGCGAGGGTACGGGCCAAGCGCCCTTTCCAGAAGGAGAGTTCGCGGATACGGTTCCATACTTCGCCCACACGTTCGGGCGGGGTGTGTTGCAGTTCCAGTTCGGCCCGGTGCAAGGGTGTTACTGCATGGGCCAGTGCGTAGACGGTCGAGCCAGTGGGGCGAAAATCCTGTGGCAGATAGACCAGCCTGATGGCCGGGGGTCTCGACAGTTTGCCCCCGTCGAGGGGCAAGCGTCCGCTTAGCGCCTGAAATAGGGTACTTTTGCCAGCTCCATTTGGCCCGATCAAAACAGCCCGCTCACGCGGCTCCAACCACAAGGCAGCCCCTTTGAACAAAATTCGCTCGCCAAAGGATTTTTCACCTTCGCTCAAACGCAGCAGTATCTGGGGCCTCGAGGTTAGCACAACCCCTCAAGGGTAGCGCGCAGGGCTCGAGCCGTCAAAACACCCCTATCTACTCCAACGATTTCCTCAACGTTTCTCAGCAAAGGTATTTGGCGTGAACAGGGCATAAAAGCCGATTACCTGGCGTAAATTCGGGTGAAATTCACCCTGTAATGGTGCAAGGGGTAGTAAGGTAGGGAGGATGTTGGGAGTGTATTTGCGCACACTGGTCATGAGCGACCTAGCCCGCGTCCTCGAGTGGAGCCGCGACGAGGCTTTCTGCCTGGCCAACGGCTGGCCGGTGGGGCTGCCCGCCGAGCAGTTGCAGGACTGGTTTGTGCGCCTACTCAACAACCCCCCGGTGGACCTAGTTCGTAAAGGAATTGTGGTCACCGCCCCGCAGCACCCCGAGGGCCATCTGGTGGGGTTCGTGGATCTGCGTGAAGTAAACCCACTGGAGAAGCGGGCTCGATTGCGCATCGCCATTGGCGATGAGATCCACCGGGGGCAGGGGGTGGGGTATGCTGCTGGCTTGCAGATGCTCGAGCACGGCTTTACCGAGCTAGGCCTGGAGCGCATCACCGCTGAAGTCCACAGCTCCAATGGCCGGATGCTGAGCCTCCTAGAGAAGCTGGGCTTCAGGCGGGAAGGGGTTTTGCGCCAGCACGAAACCCGGCAAGGCATCAAAGAAGACGTCCACCTGTTCGGGATGCTGCGCGAGGAGTTCGAGCCCCCTAGCAGCAAAACCTGGCTCGAGACCCTCACCTCGCAGTCCTAGCGCACTTCGCACCGAAAGCCCGCGCCGCCTCACTTTTTGGCGGGCTTCCATCCCAAATCTGGTTCAACCTTGGCCCTCGAGCAGGCCGGCTTCCAGCTTCTCGAGCAGGGCATAGAGCTGCTCGAGCTTGCGCTGGCCCAGAATGCGCTCAATCTCGGCATACACCCCCACCACCTCGGGCTTGATCTCTTCCACCAGGGCCTGCGCGGTCTCGGTCAGGCGCACCCGAATGCTGCGGCCATCGGCCTGGTTGGCATAGCGCCGCACCAGGCCCCGCTGTTCCATGCGCCGCAAGATGCCGGTCATGCTGGGCAAAAGAATCCGGCACTGCTCGGCCAGCAGGGATATCTCCAGCCCTTTGTGTCCATCCAGCGCCCGCAAAATACGCCACTGTTGCTCAGTGAGACCACGCCGGCTGAGTACGATACGGAACCGCTGCACCACCGCCTCGCGGGTGCGCAGCAGGGCCATGGGCAGCGAGTGGGTGAGGTCGCGGAGCAACCGGCTGGAGGGGTCTTTGGGAGTGGATGCAGACATTGGGGGGTTCCTCGAATCGGGACAATTGTACCCTGGCTTGCAAAGTACAATGAGATTTTACTTAATATATTAAGTAACTCAGACGCTTTTTATAGCCTGGCTCACATAGCGGTAAAGGAGTGCAATGGTCGAGTTCAAAGGCAGCATCGTACCCCTGGTGACACCGTTCAAGAACGGTGCAATAGACGAAGCCGCGCTCGAGCGGCTTATCGAGCGGCAGATTGAGGCAGGCTCCCACGCCCTGAGCGTGGGCGGTACCACCGGCGAGCCGGGCACGCTGAGTGTAGAAGAGCGCAAGTACCTGATCGAGCTGGCCCTGCGGTTTATCCGGAGGCGCGTACCCCTGCTGGCCGGAACTGGAAGCCTGCGGCTCGACGAGACCCTGGAGATCACCCAGGCGGCCTACAAGATGGGGGCGCAGGGGGCGCTGGTCATCACGCCTTACTACATCAAGCCCAACCAGGAGGGGCTCTACCGGTTTTTCGGCCAGGTGGCCCAGGCCGTGCCGGAGATGCCCATCGTGCTCTACAACATTCCAGGCCGGGCCGGGGTCGAGATTAAGATCGAGACGGTGGCCCGTCTGCGGCGGGACTTCAAAAACGTGGTGGGCCTCAAACACTCCTCCAAGGACGTGGAGTACGTCTCGGAGCTGCTGCGCAGGGTGGGGCGGGACTTTAACGTGTACTGCGGTCTCGAGGCCCTCACCTTCCCCATGATGTGCGTGGGGGCGGTGGGCACCATCGCCGCCACAGCCAACTGGCTGCCCAAGGAGACCGCCCAGATGTGCCAGCTCACCCTGGAGGGCCGCTTCAAGGAGGCGCTCGAGCTCCACTACCACGGCCTCGAGGCCAACGACGCGGTCTTCTGGGACACCAACCCCATTCCCCTCAAAACCGTGCTGTCCTGGATGGGCCTGTGCCAGAAGGAATGGCGCGAACCCCTGGGCCCCACCACCCCCGAGGTCGAGGCCCGGCTGCGCCGCATGGCCGAGTCCTACGGCCTGATCGCTTCAGAGCAAAAAGGCCGTGAAATGCTGCCCGATCCATCAGGGAAGCAGTATGTCTGAGTCCGTGGCCTAGGTAAAATATGAAACGCGCCCGCTTTATCTCCAAAGGCCGCACCCTGGAAGGGTATCTCCAAGACGGCCTGCTGCTCGACCATGCCGGTGAGGCCCACCACCCCGATGCGGTGCAGTGGCTGCTCCCGGTTGAGCCCGGCAAGGTCATCGCCCTGGCCCTGAACTTTGCCGAGCACGCCGACGAGTTTGGCCTCAAGCGCCCCAGCGAGCCGGCCTTGTTCTGGAAGCCCAACACCAGCCTGCTGCCCCACAAGGGCACGGTCATCTACCCCCAGGGGGCCCGGTTCATGCACTTCGAGTGCGAGCTGGCGGTGATTATGGGACGCCACGCCCGCCGGGTCAAGGCCAAAGACGCCCTGGACTACGTGGGGGGCTACACCATCGCCAACGACCTGGTGGTGCGCGACTACGTGACCAACACCTTCCGCCCCCCCATCCGGGGCAAGGGCTGGGACACCTTCGGCCCGCTGGGGCCCTTCTACGTCACCGCCGACGAGATTGCCGACCCCCACAACCTGCGCATGTGGGCCTATGTCAACAACGAGCTGCGCCAGGAGGCCACCGCCCAGGGCATGATTTTCTCTATACCGGAGATTATCGAGTTCATCAGCCGCTTCATGACCCTGGAGCCGGGCGACGTGCTCCTGACCGGAACGCCCAAGGGCATCTCCCAGGTGCACCCCGGCGACCTCATGCGCATGGAGATTGAAGGGCTGGGGGCGCTGGAAAACCCCATCGAGTGGGAGACCGAGGAAGCCGAGCCGATTATTTCGCAGGAAGGGGACAGGTCGGTGGTGCTATGAAGGTATCGGAGAAAACCCAGGCCATCCGCCCTGAGTTCATCGCGCAGGTGCGGGACAAAATTGCCACCCAGACCGTAACACACTTCATCAATGGGGCCTTTGTGCCGGGGGTGCGGGGCGAGCTGTTCGAGAGCCTCGACCCCTCCAACAACCAGGTGCTGGCCTACGCCTACAGGGGCCACGCGGAGGACGTGGACAGGGCCGCCAAGGCTGCCAAAGCCGCTTTTCCCAGGTGGAAACAGAGCGCCAAAACCCGCAAAAAATACCTGCTCAAAATTGCCGAGGTGCTGGAAAAGCACGGCGACGAGCTGGCGGTGATGGAGTGCTTGGACGCCGGGCAGGCCCTGCGAATCGTGCGGGCTCAGGTGGCGCGGGCCGCCGAGAACTTTAGCTTTTACGCTGAGTACGCCGAGCGGGCCATGGACGGGCGCAGCTACCCGGTGGACGGCGAGTGGCTCAACTACAGCGTTCGCGTACCGGTTGGGGTCTGTGGCATCATCACCCCCTGGAACGCCCCCATGATGCTCTCCACCTGGCGCATTGCCCCGGCCCTGGCTTTCGGCAACACGGTGGTCTTGAAGCCCGCCGAGTGGTCGCCCCTGACCGCCTGGAAGCTGGCGGAGATCGTGCAGGAAGCCGATCTGCCGCCGGGGGTCTTTAATGTGGTGCAGGGCTTCGGCGAGGAGGCCGGCGACGCGGTGGTGCGCCACCCGGACATTCCCCTAATCGCCTTCACCGGCGAGACCACCACCGGCAGCCTCATCACCCGCAACAGCGCCGAGCATCTCAAGCGGCTCTCCCTCGAGCTCGGCGGAAAATCCCCCGCCATCATCTTCGAGGACGCCGACCTCGAGCGGGCCCTGGACGCCACCGTCTTCCAGATTTATAGCTTCAACGGCGAGCGCTGCACCGCCAACTCGCGGGCGCTGGTGCAGGAAAGCACCTTCGAAGAGTTCGTGCAACGGGTGGCCGAACGGGCCGCCAGGGTCAAGGTGGGGCATCCCCTCGAGCCCGAGACCGAGGTGGGCCCCCTGATCCACCCCGAGCATCTACAGCGCGTACTGGGCTATGTGGAAATTGGCAAGCAGGAGTCCCAGCACATCTTCGGCGGTGAGCGGGTGGGCACCGAAGGCAACTATGTGCGGCCCGGCCTGTTCGTGGCCGAAAACCACCACCGCATCGCCCAGGAGGAGATTTTTGGCCCCATCCTGACCGTCATCCCCTTCAAGGACGAGGCCGACGCCCTGCAAAAGGCCAACGACTCCAAGTACGGCCTGGCCTCCTACGTCTGGACGCGGGACGTGGCCCGGGCACACCGCATGGCCCTGCACCTGGAGGCCGGTATGACCTGGATCAACTCGCACAACGTGCGGCACCTGCCCACCCCCTTTGGCGGGGTCAAGATGAGCGGCACCCACCGCGAGGGCGGCGAGCACAGCCTGGAGTTCTACACCGAGCTCAAGCACATCGCTCTGCCACTCACCGAGCACGCAATTCCGAAGTTTGGGAAGTGAAAGCGTGAAGATGCCTTGGTTTTCACCCATTTCGTCAGCGGCTCGAGCGCTAAGCTTTAGGCCCAGCGCAGCGCTCACGCCCCCCACCCTACCCTCCCCCTCAAGGGGGGAGGCGGGATGGCCGACGCATAAGCGCCCTCGAGGCAAAAAAGAGCCAGGGCTAACTTTCCTCAAACGCCCGCCTTATGACCTCGAGCACGCCCTCTATATTGTTTCTGACCTCCCAGTTCCAAAAACGAAGGGTTTTATAACCGCGCTCCTCGAAGTAGGCGTCCCTGGCCTTGTCGTGTTCGCTACCCGCGTGCTGGCTTCCGTCCAGCTCAATAATCAGCCGCTTTTCAAAGCAAACGAAATCGGCAATGTAGGGCCGCATCGGCTCCTGACGACGGAAAGCGACCCCAAGCTGGTTGCGCGCGAGCCGTTTCCACAGCATGCGCTCTTCGGGGGTCATCCGCTTCCGCAGGGCTCGAGCCAGCTCTCCGAATTCTTTATCGGTCATACCCGATTTAATCATCTCATCCCTTCGTGTGCTACCTGCAGTCTACCCTTCCACCCCCGCCATCCTGAGCAGAAGACGGCTGCGGATGAGGTTGTGCACCAGCAGAATCAGGTTCACCCGCGCCAGGAAACCTGCAAACGACCGGGCC
>NZ_JBBINI010000039.1:0-30660 GCF_037443965.1 Meiothermus sp. | reverse complement strand
CCCATCTGCTGGAGAATGGTTACGACATCCGCACCGTGCAGGAGTTGCTCGGGCACAAGGACGTAAAGACCACCATGATTTATACCCACGTGCTCAACCAGGGTGGGCGTGGAGTCAGGAGTCCGCTGGATACCTGAACAGAGTCCGCTGGATACCTGAACTGGGATATAGTCCTAAAGCTCCATTCCTGCTCACACCGAAAGCCGGGCTGACGGCTTTTTTAACCTTCTTCAATTTGGGTCTGTACAAATTGGGGAAAGGCTAGGCCAGGGGTTTGTCGCTCTGGGAGAGGGTGTACTGGTCGTGCAAAAGCAGGATTTGTTCGGCGTCGGGGTGGACGGGGCTATGGCCCAGATTAGCCAGCAGCGTGCAGACTGCGAAATTACCAATTCGGCCCTGGTAGGTTCGCTCCCACTGACGCTGGAGAGCTTCTTCCTGAGCACTGGCCCAGGGAAAGCGCACGGGGGGGCGCTCCATCCGGCCCCCTTTGAGCCGCCAGGGCTTGGGGGTCAGGCGCGCACGAAAGCAGGACTGGGCTTGGCACAGACGCATGTAGCGCATATCGGCCCCAAGTTCTCTCATGGCTTGTTGCACCAGGGCAGAAGTGGGGTCGAACACATCGTGGGCCACCAATAAGCGCAATCCAGCTCGGGTGCGGTATACCCGCATGGCCCAGTCGGGGTGTTGGGAATGCCAGTTTCGCACTTGCTCCAACAATTGGTCTTGCGGCGTCTGGGTTTTGACGGCCTTGGTGGGGCGACGAAACATTCCACCCACAGCCTCCCAAAACGATTTTGCCGCTGCACGCAGGGTCGGGTACTGGTTGGCAAAATCCAAATCCACGAACATCACCCGGGCCGTGTTCAGCACCAAACAGCCTGCAGCGTTGCGGGTGATGACCGCGATGCGCTCGCCGCTTGGATTGAAGATCTGCTCGAGCACCTCTTCGCGAAGAGGTGCACCATCTTTGGGGTATTGGCCCAGTTTTTCGCCGCGCTCTTTGCGGGCAATGCGATCTGCTAGAGCAACCTGGGCTTGGCGCTGGGCATCTTGTAGGGACTCATCCGATCCCTTCCAAGCTACGAAGTGAAAGGTTTGTCGGCCTATGGCAATGGTCTGTTCGGCTTTGGCCCAGTATTTGGGGATGTTCATCTGTTGAAAGTATACGCAGATACTGTGCAGCGCTTACAACGAGCGACCCAAAAATTGCAAAAAACTTGTCGCTTGTGGCTTTGGGCAGCTTCAATTTTGCCTGGGCTGGTCTTCGGCAAGGATGTAGTTGAGGGTGTTGTCCTCCAAGAGCCCCACCACGAAGAGGGTGTATATTTTGCCGGGCTCGAGACGCAAGTTGCGAATGTTAATCATCGGGGTCTGGAAACCCGAGAGGCGCACCTCGAGGTTGTACTGGCCGGGGCCAAAGCGCAGGTAGCTCGAGGCCGATTTATAGGCCACATTTTGCACCAGTTCAGTGTTTTGCACACTCAGGTCAATGCTGCGCAGATCGGGCGAGGCATTGATCAGGCGCACAGTGGCCTGGTTGGGGCTGGCAACCATCTGGTCGGAAAAAACGACTGGGAAGTAGCTCTTATCATCCCCCCGCCCAGCCGCGGTAATGGTGTAGCTGCCATCGCCCAGGTTCACGTTGGGAGCACTGATAATGGGTTGGGTGTTGGTTCCGGCCCGGAACACCTGCACATCATAGATACCTTTGGGAACCGCCAGGTACTCGGTCACACCGCGAAAGGGGACATTGCGGAACTTGAGCTGGCCGTTCAAATAAACATCTACCGATGGGGCCAACGGAGCCAGGTGTGACACCCGCACATTAGCTGCCAGCGCCGATGCTGTAAATATTCCAAAGAGCACGCCCCAGACTAGCTTTTGCATATACACCTCGCTTTAGGGCATGGTAAATTGGGCGGACGATTTCATTATAGGCCGAGCATACGATTCCTTTCTTTGATACCGATTCTGCTCATAGCTACAGCAAAAGCAATGGAAGAGATCCTCGGATGCGCCTCCAGGCGAGTCGCTTACCTTAGAACCTGCAGTTATGCAAAACCGCGCAAAAGACACAACATCAGGCATAAAAACCCCGTCATCGCGTGGCGTAGAAGGAACGCTTTATACGTCACTCACGCGCAGAGTTGGTATGATACGCATTTCGGCAGTATCGTTCACTTCGGCAAGCCTAAACGATACTACCGAAATGCTTTTCTACTCCCTTCGGTCGGCTTGAATCCTTCACCTCTGACTCCGTCCAACGGTGAAGGATTCAAGCGGAAACGGTATGAGATCGCATCTTGCGTTCTGAACCGTTTACTTACCGCAATCCTTTGGTGTCCATCAACTGCTCTTCAATAGCCCTTGCCAGTGATCGGGTAGATGCTCCCCCACTTCCAGCAAGCGCTCCTTGGCCTGGGCGTAGACCTTGGCGAGGTCGCGCCGGTTGCCCAGTTTGTGCAAGGCCCGGCAGGTGAGCAGTACCGCTGAACGGTTGTAGGGATCGGCTTGCATCAGGATACGGCCCAGGCGCAGCGCGGCCTTGGGATCGTTGTCGAGAAGGGTTTGGGCCTTGAGTTGCAAGGCATGATAGAGCATGGCCGGCATATCCGAACCAGGAGCATCAGGGGTTTCCTCGAGATCGGTAAGGTCTTGTATATCCTCGAGGTACGGCCCACGCCACAGGTCGGGATTCTGCGTTTGTAGAAATTGCTCGGCATCGGAGGCCATCTCGCCCAATGCATAGCCCCTGGGGGTGCGGATGACAGCACCAGGGCCCAGCACCGCCCGCAAGCGATAAACCAGTTGCTTGGCCGCCACTTTGGCCTTGTTCTCGGACAGGTGGGGCCAGAAGCGATCGAACAACTCGAGGTCCGATACTTCCTCGCGCCGGGTCAGGCGGGCTTCGAGGAGGTGGGCCAGGAAAGCCCGGCTCTGGCTGCTGTGCAGCCGCACTGGTTGACCCTCTTTGAGTACCCGCACTGGCCCCAACACCCGCAACTCTAGAGCTGTGGGGGTCTCCTGGAGCTCTTCGGGCAGGGAAAAATAGCGCCGGGCCAGGCAAGCCGCATGCACATGGCCCTGCTGCACAAAACGTCCCAGGCGCCGTGTTGCACTGGCCTCATCGCCCTGTAGGCGATCTATCTCGAGGGCGAAGCGTTCGGCGTTGGCAACCCCACTCTGCATTAGCATCTGCACGGCTTGGGTGTAGGCTTCCAGGGCACTGTCCTTTTGGCCCAGGGTTTCCAGTGCCACAGCACGGGCAAAGGTCTCGAGGGCCACACTCTCGGGTTGTCCCATATCAAAGGCAACCTGGGTGGCTTGCTGGGCATAGTGCAGGGCTTGCCGGGGATCGCCAAAGCGGGCCTCGGCCCAGGCCAAGTGCGCTAGAGCCAGATTGAGATTGACTGGACTGGCTCCCTCCTGAGCCAGTTGCACAGCAGTCTGGGCGTGCTTGAGGGCCAAGGTAGCGCTGTGGGAAGCGGGCCATTCCAGATAGAGGTAGGCCAGTTGGCAGTGGCAAACGATGAGCGGTTCCCTGGCTTCGGCGCGGGCATAGAGGCTCTGACTTCCCATCAGGAGTTCCTCAGCTCGTTCATACTGGGCAAGCTCGATCAAGACCGTCGCCAAGCTAATCTGGGCCTGGGCCACGCCCCAGTGATCACCTAGTTGACCGCGTAAACGCAGGGCTTGTTCGCTGTCGGCGGCAGCTTCGGCAAAGCGCCCCAGGTGTTCGCGGGCCATCGCACGAAACTCATACGCACGGGCCAGGTCGCGCGGGGTATCGCTACCCAGCAGCGAAATTGCACCAGAAGCCGACTGCACGGCAATCATCGGGCGGCCTTTGAGAATTTCCAGATAGGCTTGTGCCCCCAACAGCAAGGCCCGTTCCCGTCCCGACAACTCACTGTCCAGGGCTGCTTGCAAGAGGGCCTGGGCATTTTCCAGTTCGCCAAACTGCATCATCGCCCAAGCCACATCGCGGCGGGTTAGGGCGGGTGCTGTGGTGTGAATTTGGGGGTGGTTCTTCCATAGCTCCAAGGCTTCGGCAAACGCGGTTTGTTGCACCCGCAACCCGATCAGACGGGGAATCCACTGGGTCTCGAGTTCGCGCTGGCTGAGGCGGGCCACCGCGTTTTCGGCGGCCCCAGGCTGACCATTAAGTACTAAAAGTTCAGCCAGAAGCAACAAGGTTTCGGGGCCGGGGTTGTCTTGATAGGCGATTCTGGCCAGGCGCAGGGCTTCGGCCAGATCCGACTGGCGCAACCCTTCGGCGGCCTGTAGAGCCACTCTTCCCCGCTCGAGGCCTGTGGCATTTTCGGTCGCTTTAGCCAAGACCTGTGCGGCTTCCACCCACCTGTCCAAACGCTGCAGACGTTTTGCTGCAAGGCTCAGTTGTTCAAAGGCTTGGTTAGGGGAATAGTCGGCCAGCGAGACCAGCAACGCGCCCAGCAGAATGGCCTCCGGCGATTCGGCGTTCAACAAGCGAGGAGCCGCTCGAGCTGCCAGCACCCGCTTTTGCGAGATCGGTACGCTGTTTTGAACCACCTGAGTGAACAGTGGATGGCTAAAATCGGAGCCGCGCAACACAGATTGGGCCTCGAGCTCGCTGCGAACAACTTCTAGCTGCCCATACTCGAGCCCTGCCACTTCGGCCCAAAGCTTTGTTTCGACGCTTGCTGGGAGCAACGCTCGGGCGGCCAATACTTCTTGCTGCTGGGGAATGGAGAGGGGCTGCCGCAAGACCTGACTGACCAGGCCCTCGAGGCTGGGCGGCACTCCCTCTTCGCCCGGCACCCGCCAACGCCATTGCTGTCCATCGTTCCAGAGGGCTCCCTGGCGGGAAAGCCAGCGAAAATACTCGAGGGCAAAAAGCGGGTTGCCCCGAGCCCGCTCGAGCAGCCAAGCCACCGCCGCCTCTGGCAAAGCCGACCCTGCCACCTCGCTCAGAACCTGCCGCTGTTCGTCCTCGCTGAGCGGCTGGAGCCGCTGGGCCTGGATGTTGGGCAGAGCAACCCTACGGCCCGTGGTCAGCAAACCCACTCCCCGCCCTTCCTGCAAATGGGCCGCCAGTCGGTTCCATAGTTCCAGCCGTTCGGGCAAAAGCTCCTGAAAATCTTCTAGGTGCAGCACCAGCGGCGCATTTTCCCATAGCACCCTGCTCAGGGTTTGGGCCTGTTGTTGGGGAGTCTGTGGGGTAGGCAACCCGGGCTTGCCCAGCAGCTCGAGCAGCCTGGAGAAGGCAATGTCGGCCTGTACGCTCAATATCCGGCAGGAAAGCCCTCGCAAAACCTCCTTGGCAAGATGGGACTTACCAATCCCCACCTCGCCCCACCAGCCCACCGCCACGCTGCTACGCCTCGAGGCCACCGGGGCCAGCAAGCTCCATATGTGCGATTTCAGGACTTCACGAGACACGGTGATCCTCGAGGCAGTCTAGTAGACAGGAACTGTGTCTGAGATGAGTATTTCGCTAGGCGTGGCGTAGGCATAACCGGTGGGTCTTTCCGGCCAACCCGTGACAAAATGAGGCAAACTCGAGACCATCTCACAACCACTTTAACTCAATAGTGTCATTCAAGCCCACAGATCATCCAGGCCTGTGGGACAGTTCATCCAGTTTCTCGAGGCACACCCAGCAAAGGAGGTAGGCATGAAGCACACGTTCAAACTGGCTTTGTTGGCCCTCACCTTGGGGCTAGCGGCCTGCGGCACCCAGGAGGCCGGGCCGCGCGACCCCATGCAAAACCCAGCGGTACGCGAGGTAATGATGACCGCTGCAGAGGCCCCCGACGAAGAAGTAGCCTTCACCGAAGAACTCAGTGCCCAGAGCGGCAATTCCGGCAACAGCCGGGTACGGGTGGTGCACTTCTCCCCCGACGCACCTGCCGTTGACATTCTGGTGGACGACCAGCGGGCCATCCTGGGTTTGGAGTACCCCAAGTTCGTCGGCCCAGTGAGCCTCCCGGCAGGCCAGCGCAACCTCAAGGTCAATGTCGTCAATACCTCCACCACCGTCATCAACGCCACCCTGCCCTTCGAGGCCGACCTACGCTACAGCCTCTTTGCCCTGAACAAGGTAGCTAATATCGAAGCCTTACGCCTGCTCGACACCCGCTTTGCAGCCCGTGGTGCAGCCAAAGTACGCTTGCTGCACGCTGCTCCCAGCGCCCCAGCAGTGGATATCTATGTCTCACGCCCTGGTGTACCGCTGGAACGGCTCGAGCCGGTTGTGCAGAGCCTGACCTTCAAAAACTCCACCCCTTACCTGCGCATTCGCCCCGGCAAACTCCAGGTACGCATTACCCTGGCAGGCACCCGCACGGTGGCGATTGACACGGGCGAGTTGGAGGTTGCAGCAGGCAATATCTTCACCGCCGCCGCCATTGAAAAGAAGGGTGAAGCAGGCTTCACCGCTACCCTCATCAACGAACGGCAGACCATCACCCCCACCCCACCCCAACTGCCTTCCATCGTGCAAATTGCAACCAGCAACCCCAACTTCTCCACCCTGGTAGGCGCTTTACAAGCTGCCGATCTGGTCGGTGCCCTACAGGGCGATGGCCCCTTCACCGTGTTTGCCCCTACCAACGATGCTTTTGCCAAACTCTCGAGCGTTCCCGCCGGAGACGCCCTGCGCAACGTGCTGCTCTATCATGTCGCACAAGGCAAGCTGAGCGCCACCCAACTGCTGCAAGCAGGTGAGGTGACTACCCTTCAAGGGCAAAAAGTGCGGGTACGTGCTGGCCCCAGCAATAGCCTAATTCTGAACGACAACGTGATGGTAATTATCAAAGATATACAGGCGGCCAATGGCATCATCCATGTGGTAGATACGGTGCTGCTACCCCTGCCTTCGATTGTCGAAATCGCTACGGGTAACTCCAATTTCTCCACCCTGGTGAGCGCTTTGCAGTCGGCCAATCTGGTGAGTGCCCTGCAAGGTGCAGGCCCCTTCACCGTATTTGCACCCACCAATGCTGCCTTCGCCAAACTGTCGGCCCTGCCCAGTGGAGATGCGTTGCGGGAGGTGCTGCTCTACCATGTGGCCAGTGGGCGCTTTACAGCGGCGCAACTACTACAAGCAGGCGAAGTAACCACCTTGCAAGGCCGCAAAATTCGGGTCGAGCGCCGGGGTAGCGACGTAATCCTGAACGGCGTGGTACGGGTCACTACTGCCGACATCCCCGCTTCCAACGGCATTGTGCACATCATTGACACCGTGCTGATTCCGCCCCTACCCTCCATTGTGGAGATCGCCAGTAGCAATCCGGACTTTAGCACCCTGGTCTCGGCACTCCAGAGCGCCAACTTGGTCTCGGCACTCTCGGGTGCTGGCCCCTTCACCGTGTTTGCTCCTACCAATGCCGCTTTTGCTCGTCTGAGCAGCCTGCCCACGGGCAATGCGCTGCGGAATGTGCTGCTCTATCATGTGGTTAGCGGGCGCATCACCAGCGCAATGCTGCGTGACCATAGCGCCATCCATAGCCTGCTTGGCCCCAGCATTCAGGTGAGCATTCGCAACGGACAAATCTTCCTCAACAACACCGTACGCATCACCACCGCCGATATTCCCGCCTCCAACGGTGTTATCCACATTATTGATGCCGTGCTGATTCCTCCAACGCACTAGGATTGAGCCACAAAGGGCCGCTTTCGGGTGGCCCTTTTATATTTTTTCAACCCGTCTATCGGGGTCTTCACTATTTTTGCCGCTGCTCGAAAACGAGAATGCGTCTAGGCCAAGACGCATGTTGCGCACCCAAGCGTGGGCCCGCAGCTCACGGGTGCTTGGGTTTCGAGTTTCCCAGAGGCAAAAAAAGCTCGGAAAAGCACTGCTCATGATGGAATTGTGTCATTCTTTCAGAAGACCGCTTTAGGCAGAATTGTTACGCTTTCAGGACAGCTGCCAGCCCACTCCGCTACCGAAAAATACGGTCACATCGCGACGGGTTCGTACACAAAGCTTCCAGGCCTCGAGGGCAAAATACAGCAGGTATAGTCAAAGCAATTCAGGAGGCATCAAAACAGCTTTTGGGTAGCTCGAGACAACTCAAATCCCCGCTTGTCCCGGTTGGTACAGCGCAACCGAGCCTGGGTCACATCACAACGAAAGCCCCCTTCGCTCCAGACCTTGCCATAGGCCAGCACGGGCAGCCGCGGGTCGGCCACGGTATCGCCCACACAAAGCCGCTGGGCTTTGCCCCGCTCGCCTAGGCCAAAGGCGTTGCCCCAGTCGAGTTCGCAGTCTTTGGGTTTGGCCGGTATCCGAGCCTGGTTTTGCAGGAGGTCGCAACGCAAAATGGCCTCACCCGCCACCCGGTCTACAAAAGCAAAGCAGTGAATATTGCCCGAGGGGGTTTTGAAGCCACCCAGCTCTTCGTAGCCCTGGGCTTGGGAGAAGGCCAAAAACAAGAGGCAAAACCACAGTATAGCGTTCTTCATGAGCTACCTCCGGAGTTTGAGCGAGTCCACGATGGGTTTGATCAAGGGGTCGTAGGTTTTCTTTTGGGAAACCGGATACTCCAGATACACACTGATATAAGCACCCCCCGTGGCTTTGGTGTAGTGGTATACAACCATAGACCCTTTCTTGTAGCCCGAGACCACAAAGAATTCGGGCCTGAGAACCCTGTAGGTTACTCGCAGGTCTTTCTGGGCCAGCCTATAGGTTTCTGCTAGCGACAGCACCTGGTTCGAACCAAATGCAATGAGCCGGGCAGACCCTAAACGAAACTCCTGCCCATCCCCGTTTTGGGGTGGTGGTTGGGGAGCCATAAAAGCAGGGCGCTGTATGCAAAAGCCGAAGCGCTCGTTACAGTATGTTGACCAGCCCATTGCCCAGGCTACGCTACCTAGCCAAATAAGCAGTAACCAGCGAACCATGTTTTACCTTTTTTCGGGTGCAAAATCGCTAAACAGGTTGGCCCAGGTGATGCTGTCTACCACCCCATCGGTACGTACCTTGATCCCGCCTGCGCTCTGGAGACGGCGCTGAAAGGCCACCACTGCAGCCTGGGTCTTGGGGCCAAAAATGCTGTCGGCCGGGCCCACCTCACGGTAGCCGAGCTCGAGCAAGCGCTGTTGCAGGCTGCGCACCGGGGCCCCTTGCAGGCGGGGGTTTTGCAGTTGCAAAGGGCGTGAGAACAGGGGGGCTTTGAGGCTTCCGCTGTAGAACATGGCCACCCAGGTGTTAGGCCCCACCGTGCCTTTGGAGTCGCCTTGCACCCCTTCGATCTCCTGGAAGTTGATCACCGCCTGCCAGGTGCGGGGCCCGTAGATGCGGTCGAGTTCGCCCACTTCGGGATAGCCGGCATTGAGCAAAAAGCTCTGCACGCTGTACACGTCTTCGCCTTGCAGGCGGGTGCGCTCGAGGCTGATGGGGCGGCTGTAGAAGCTGGCCTGGGCCTGGGCCTGCCAGCCTAGCAAAAAGCAGAGGGCGACGAAAAGCAGGGTGAGATGGTTTCGCATGGATGTCCTTTCTGACTAAAAAATAGCAAACCCAGGACACGGGCCAGGGTTATTTGCTCTGGTCTGGGGCGCAAAACCCTGCAAAGCGATATACTCTGGCTACTCGTTATGGTCGGCTACGTCGTGAATCGTCTGCTTGCCGCCATCCCCACCTTGCTGGGTGTGGCCATCATCACCTTCTTGCTCATGCGGGCCGTGCCGGGGGATGTGGTCACCAGCCTGGTGGGCCTCGAGGCCAACGTCAGCCCCGAGCGCATGGCCGAGCTGCGCCGCCTGTTTGGGCTCGACCTGCCGCTGCACGTGCAGTTTGGGCAGTGGTTGGGGGCCGTGCTCCAGGGCGATTTTGGCAGCAGCCTGCGCACCGGGCGCGAGGTGGCCCAGGATCTGGCCCTGCGCTTTCCGGTCACCCTCCAGCTCACCCTGATGGGCCTCCTTACCGCCCTCCTGATTGCCGTACCACTGGGGGTGCTGGCGGCCATCCGGCGGGGTGGGTTTGTGGATTATTTCGCCTCACTCTTTGCCATTCTGGGCCTCTCGGTGCCGGGGTTCTTTCTGGCTTTGTTGCTGATCCTGCTCTTTGCGCTGGCCCTGGGCTGGCTGCCCCCCGCCGGGTTTGTGCCCCTGGCCGAAAACCCCCTGGAAAACCTCCGGCATATGCTACTGCCGGCCCTCTCGCTGGGCCTGATTCTGGCAGGGGCGGTGACGCGAATTCTGCGAAGCTCGATGCTCGAGGTGCTCTCGCGCGACTACATCCGCACCGCGCGGGCCAAGGGGCTGGCCGAGCGGGTGGTGATCTTCCGCCATGCCCTGCGCAACGCCTTGATTCCGGTGATCACCGTAATTGGCATCCAGTTCGGCTCATTGCTGGGCGGAGCGGTGATCATCGAGCAGGTTTTCAGCCTGCCCGGCGTAGGGCGCTTTGCCCTCGAGGGCATCAACCTGCGCGACTACCCGGTGGTGCAGGGCACGGTGCTGTTTGTGGCCACCGCAGCGGTGCTGGTCAACCTTTTGGTGGACTTGCTCTACTCGCTTATAGACCCTAGGATTCGGTATGAGTAACCCACTCGGGGCTTATCACACCCCCCAGGAGCGCTAAAACCGGGCGCTCGATCCGCCTCTTTTCCCTATGACTACTGCTTCCCCCAACTCCCATCTAGCCCTGGTCATCCGGGCCCTGCTCCGCAACCGCTCTGCCGTCATCGGCGGCCTCATCACCCTGGTGGTGCTGCTGGGCGCGCTCCTGGCCCCCATCCTAGCCCCCTGGGATCCCCTCAAGTTCGACCCCCCCAACCGCCTCAGCGGCCCCTCCCCCGAGCACTGGCTGGGCACCGACCAGTACGGGCGCGACCTGCTCTCGAGGGTGCTCTACGGCGCGCGCTTTTCACTCTCGGTGGCGGCGGTCTCGGTGCTGGCGGGGTTGCTGGTGGGGGGCACCCTGGGCCTGCTGGCCGGCTACTTCAGGGGCTGGTTCGACCTGACCATCTCCCGCCTGGCCGATATCCTGATCGCCTACCCAGCCATCTTGCTGGCCATCGCCTTTCTGGCTTTTTTAGGGGGCGGCTTCATCAACTTGGTCTTGGCCATCTCGGTGGTGTTTGTGGGGCCCTTTATCCGGGTGGCCCGGGCCGCCGTTCTAACCGTACGCGAAGAGCTCTACGTGGAGGCCGGACGGGCTATGGGCGCATCAGATGGGCGGATGATTTTCCGCACCATCCTGCCCAATGCCGCCGCTCCGCTAATTGTTGAAGTCACCTTGCGCTTCGCCTATGCTGTACTAGCCGAAGCCGCCTTATCGTTTCTGGGTCTGGGTATTCAACCCCCCTTCCCTGCCCTGGGTTCGATGGTCTCGGAGGGCCGGGCCTTCCTCTCGCTTTCGCCCTGGGGCTCGCTGGTGCCGGGGTGCGCCATCGTGCTAATGGTGCTGGGCTTCAACCTGCTGGGCGATGGTCTGCGCGATGCGCTCGATCCTCGCCTGCGGCAACGGTAAAAATTATCATCTGTCGGTAAAATCTTTAGTTACACAAGGAGGCGTGATGAAGAAACTGATGGTTCTGTTGGTTCTGGTTCTAGCCGCGGTATCGCTGGCGCAAAAGTCGGGGGGCATTCTACGTGCCGGAATGCAAACTGACCCGGTCGGGCTCGACCCCCACACCACCAACGCCACCGCCAGCCGCAACGTGCTGGAAAACATCTACGACACCCTGGTCATGCTCGACAGCAAAGGCCGCATTGTGCCGGGGCTGGCCCAGTCCTGGAGTGTCTCGGCGGACGGCCTGACCTGGACCTTCCGCCTGCGTCCGGGCGTAACCTTCCACAACGGCGACCCTCTCAAGGCCTCCGACGTGGCCTTCTCCATCAACCGCATCAAAGACCCGGCCACCAAGAGCCCCCGCGCCAACGACTTCGCCGTGGTACGCTCGATAATGGCCCCCAACGACAATACCGTGGTCATCACCCTCTCCCAGCCCTTCTCTCCCCTGCTGGCCAAGCTGGCCTTCAGCACCAACGTGATTGTTTCGGAGAAGGTGACCAGGGAAAACAACAACGACCTCAACAAGGCCGTGATTGGTACCGGGCCTTTCCGCTTTGTGGAGTACATCCCCCAGACCCGCCTGGTGGTGCGCAAGTGGGATAAGTACTGGCAAAAAGACAACCAGGGCCGCCCCCTGCCCTACCTGGACGGCATCACCTACACCTACTACCCCGACCCCGCCGCCCGCTCCACCGCGCTCCGGGCCGGGGCCGTGGACTGGATCGAGTACGTTACCGCCGCCGATGTACGGCCGCTCAAAGCCGACCGCAACCTGGTGGTGGTGGGCGGGCCCTCGGCCAACTTCCGGGCGCTCTACTTCAACACCACCCGTGAGCCCTACAACAACCCCAAGGTACGCCAGGCCATCGCCTACGCCATTGATAAAAAAGCCATTGTGGATCTGGCCCTCTTCGGCACCGGCGGCATTGTGGCCCGGGGCACCACCATCCCCTCGGGGGCCTATGCTTACACCAACAGCCCCTACAACACCCGCGATGTAGCCAAAGCCAAGCAGCTTCTGGCCGAAGCTGGCCTGTCCAACGGCTTCACCATGAACCTCTACGTCACCTCCACCTACGACTTCCTGCGCACCCCCGCCGACGTGATCCGCGACAACCTGGCCGAGGTGGGCATCCGGGTGAACATCCAGGCCGAGGACTGGAACGTGTACCTGCCCAAGGCCCTCCGGAGCGAGTTCGACGTGACCCTGCTGGGCACCTCGGGCCAGGCCGACCCCGACGACTACCTCTTCAACACCTTCCACCCCTCCTCGGCGCTGAACCTCTCCAAGTACAAAAACGACCGGGTCACCCAGCTCCTGGAGCAGGGGCGGCGGGTCTCGAGCCAGAGCGAACGCCAGCGCATCTACACCCAGGTGCAGGAGCTGGTTCTGCAGGATAGCCCCATGGCCTTCCTGTTCCACTCCGCCCAGTACGAGGCCATGAACCGCCGCGTACAGGGCTTCTTGCACTTTCCCAACACCAGCTACCTGGCCTTCCGCTACACCTGGCTGCAGTAGGCCTGAAGCAAACCTTACAACAGGGCGGTTCGCATCTAGTGCGGGCCGCCTTCTCAGTTGGGGCGGAGAGGCTCGGCTTTGGCTGGCTCTGCTTGAGGTGGACTCGAGCCTAACTACCTTGTGCTGTCGCGTAAAGCAACTGGTCTATGCGGACCTTTGGTTTGCTTCCTCGCAACCGTCACCAATGGTTTCGCAAATCTGCTGAACGGAGTATCTGGCTTTGGGCCTTGAGGCAGCTTTTCAAACCGTCTCCTAGCTCTAGCTTTCACACCCTCTAGCCCGCCTACGAGGCGGAACCCCACCACTCCCCCGGCTTTGATGGTTTTGTGCTTCGCAACAGGTAAGCGGAGGACAGTATGCCTTACAATGTCCAAAGTAACCACCAGGAGGTTGTAGTGGAACTTACAGCCGTACTCATACCCGCACCAGAGGGTGGATATATCGCCCTCAATCCCGAAACTGGAACCACAACACAAGGTGAGAGTGTGGAGGAAGCACTTGCCAACTTGCGCGAGGCAACCGAACTCTATTTGGAAGAGTTTCCCATCAAGATTACTGGCCGCGCCCTACTGACTTCGTTCCAGATACCTAAGCATGCCTAAACTTCCTGTCGTTTCGGGTGCCGAAGTGGTTCATGCGCTCGAGCGGCTTGGGTTTGTTGTGGCTCGACAACGGGGCAGCCACATCGTGATGCGACGTGGCGCAAATGGGTGTGTCGTTCCTAACCACCGAGAACTTAAGGCCGGAACCTTGAGCGGCGTACTCAGGCAGGCTGGTGTCTCTATTGACGAGTTCATAACTGCACTCAACGAGTAATACGCCTCCGGCAGTATCGTTCACTTTTGAAAGCCTAAACGATACTGCCGAAATGCTTTTCTACTCCCTTCGGTCGGCTTGAATCCTTCACCTATGACTACGTCTCACGGTGAAGGATTCAAGCGGAAACGGTATAACGCTGCATGAACCTGAGACGCCGTGCGGCCAGGAAAGCCATACAACGCGAACCAGTAACTCAATACCCTCTCGCCACTTACCGCTCGGCAAGCGAGGATACTAAACCTCAATCTGCGCAAAACGTGCGTTCTCCTCGATAAACTCGCGGCGTGGCTGCACGTCCGAGCCCATCAGGTCGTCGAAAATCTGGGCGGCGTAAGAAGCATCCTTCATGTCTACTTTTTTCAATACGCGTTTGGTGGGATCCATGGTGGTCTCCCAGAGTTGATCGGCGTTCATCTCGCCCAGGCCCTTGAAGCGCTGGATTTCGTAGGGTTTGTCGCCGATGTTGGCCAGGGCTTTCTTGAGGGCTTCGTCGTCGAAGATGTACTCCACCTGCTTGCTCTTGCCCACCCGCAGGCCATACAGGGGGGGCTGGGCCACGTACAGGTAGCCCTGCTCGATGATGGGGCGCATATAGCGGTAGAAGAAGGTGAGCAGCAGGGTGCGGATGTGCGAGCCATCCACGTCGGCGTCGGTCATGATGATGATCTTGTGGTAGCGCAGGTCTTCGATGTTGAAGTGGGCCTCTTCGTTGTCCTTGCCGCCAATGCCCGCCCCGATGGCCGCCACCATGGCCCGCACCTCGGCGTTCTTGAGGGCTTTGTTAAGGCCGGCCTTCTCGACGTTGAGAATTTTGCCGCGCAAAGGCAGGATGGCCTGGAAACGGCGGTCGCGACCACTCTTGGCGCTGCCGCCCGCGCTATCCCCTTCCACGATGAAGAGTTCGGCCTCGGCAGGGTCTTCCGACTGGCAGTCGGCCAGTTTGCCGGGCAGGTCGTCGGACTCGAGGGGGTTGGCCCGGCGCACCAGCTCGCGGGCCTTGCGGGCCGCCTCACGGGCCTGCGCGGCCCGCTGGGCTTTCTCGTAGATCATCTTGGCGATGCGGGGGTTTTCCTCGAGGTACTCGGAAAACTTCTCGTACACCACCTTGCTTACGGCAGTACCGGCCTCGGGGTTCAGGAGCTTGCCTTTGGTCTGGCCCTCAAACTGCGGCTGGGGAATCTTAACCGAGATCACGCACGAGAGGCCCTCCAGCAAATCGTCGCCGGTGGGCTCCAGATCCTTGACCAGGCCGGCCTTCTTGGCGTAGGCGTTGATGGCCCGGGTGTAGGCGGTCTTGAAGCCCGAAACATGGGTTCCCCCGTCTACAGTTGGAATCATGTTGGCAAAGCTCACCAGGTCGGCGCTGTAGCCCTTGGTGTGCACCAGGCCCACATCCACCCCCACGGTCTCGACCTGGCCCTGCAACAGCACCGGCTTGTCGTAGAGCAGTTCCTCGCCATCAGCGCGGTATTTGGCGAAGGAGCCCACCCCGCCTTTGTCGTAGAAGACCTCTTCTTTTTGGTGAACCTCATCTTTGAAGACCAGCTTGAGGCCCGCCACCAAGAAGGAGACCTCGCGCAGCCGCACCCGCAGGCGGCTGGCCTCGAACTTCTGTTCGCTGCCGAAAATTTGGGGGTCGGGCAGGAAGGTCACCCGGGTTCCACACTTGCCTTTGGGTGCGTTGCCCAAAACGTGCAGAGGCTGGGCAACCTCACCCCGGCTGAACTCGACCATATAGTGCTTGCCATCGCGGAAGACCTCCACGCGGGTGTACTCGGCCAGGGCATTCACCACACTGGCCCCCACCCCATGCAAGCCCCCCGAAACCTTGTAGGCACCTTCTTCGAACTTGCCCCCCGCGTGTAGCACAGTGTAGATCACCTCTACTGCGGGTTTTTGCTCTTCGGGCATGATGTCCACCGGAATCCCGCGCCCGTTGTCCTCCACCGTGATGGAGCCATCGGGGTGCAGGGTGGTGACAATCTCGGTAGCAAAGCCGGCCAGGGCCTCGTCTACCGCGTTGTCGAGGATTTCCTTGAACAGGTGGTGGTAGCCATCGGCCTGGGTACCGCCAATGTACATGGCCGGACGGTGGCGAACCCCCTCCAGGCCCTTCAGAACCTTAATTGCGGATGCGTCGTAGTTGGCAGTGACTTCAGTGCTCACTTGGATAGTATAACATATTTCGCTATTTACAGAATATATTAGCGCGAGGCATAAATGGGCGAAAAGAGCCTCCAGAACAGGGCAATTGCTACTATCACATAAAGGCTTAGGGTGATGGCCAAGGCTTAATTATCCTGTAGTGAGCTTCTTTCATTCGTCCTGGACAGATTTAAAAAACCATGCATACAATCGTGACTTTGGTTCTAATTCCGATAAAGGCGAACTGGGGTTGCCCACCTTTACTACAATCCTCAGAAAAGCGCGTAGGCTTTGAGTTGGCAAGGGAGGTTTGTTATGAGGAGACTGGTTCTCGGTTTGCTAGGCGCGACATTGCTCGGGGCATGTTCGCAGATTGTCGGCACCTTCAGCGCTTTCAACCTCACGGTTCCCAAAGAGGCCTGTACCGTTACAAACAACGTGCGCGAACTGAACCTGTCCTTCAACTACACCGGCACCCTCAAGGGCGTGAGCCTGGTTTTTACCCCCAATGGCAAATCCGCGGTTACAGTTAGTGTGCCCGACCTGAGCAACCCGCCTGCAGGGCTGAGGGTCAATACCCTGACGGCGGGTGAGGCAAAGCTTTTCATTGACCTCAACACCCTCAGCCCCACGCCCACAGCCCTCGCAATCCCCCAGCCCAACCCCCGTCAAATCTACCCGATGGACATTGAGCTGCAAGCCATTGGCAGCAACAACGAACGTCCGGGCCCCCTCAAGCTGCCCAATGTGGATGTGGCGAACTGTTATGCCCCCTGAGGTCAAGTACCCTACAACTGATTTACCCTCATCCTGGGGCCCCCGCGGGAAGCGCAAATCGGGGTTTGAACAAGAAAACGCGATTTACAGCAGCGAGCCACGGGGCGAAGCTTCCCGTGGGGTACTCAGCGCTTGACCGAACCGACTGCACTGATGGCGTGCTCGCTCAAGCTCGTACTCAGGCGCAGGCGTTTGCCCAGCTCGCGCCACCAGATATAGGCGGGGCTGTCCAGGCGCTTGACCTGCTCGAGATCGGCCTCCTTACGCCAGGTCTTCAGGCGCAGCAAAAACAGGTTCAGGAACAGATCGCGGTACTCAGCGCTGGCCCGTTCCATATGGAAGTGGAAGCGCACCCCCCGGTGCTGCGAAAACGAGATAATGATGGGAACCCCCTCGGGGCCTTCCACGGGGATTTCCACTGTGGTGTCGGTAAAGGTGGAGGCGGTGAACTCATACTCCTCTTGGATCATACCCAGTTCGCGCAGTACCAGGGCAAAAGCCCGCATCTCGAGGCCATTAATCTCGCGGTAGATGCGGTCAATAAGGTCGAAGGTGGGACTGTAGTGAAACTGCTCCCCCGGCGCCTCGGCCCACCACATGGCGTACTGGCCTTTGGGCGCGCCCAGCGAGGCCTGAATAAAAAGCCGGTCGCGGTAGGTCACGGGCTCCAGGGTTTCGGGGTAAATGGACAGCAGATCGTCGGTGCTGTAGTAGATGGGGCGGATGCGCCCCCAGCGCTGGGCCAGCTCCTGCACCACTACGTAGTGGGCCGCGGCTTTTTCGTCGGCCACGGGATAAAAAAAGAGGTCATACTCGCCGTCTTCGGCCCGTACCCGCAGGGGAATTTCCAGCACCCCTTCGCGGGTTAGGCGCAGCACATCGGCTTCCAGCACCTGGATTCCCGACTTACGAAACAAGGTCTCGATGGTAGTAGCAAAGATCAGGCGGTTGGCCGCCCTAACCTCGGGGGCATTGCTGTTGATCAGGCCCTCGAGGCGAACCTTGGGCCAGTGCTCTGGGGCGTTAGTATAAAGTTCATGCATAATAACAACCAAGAAAATTCGGCATTCAACCAAGACCGAGTGTAGACCCCCTAGAGCAAAAGCCCTGTGACATTTAAGAAGAACCACCGTTACAGGCAAAAACCCCTTTGGGTAAGGGGTATTGCAGTTGGAGCGGGTTGGTTGGCCGCACAATAGAGGCGATGCCCAGAGGAGTTCGACTGTATGCGGCTCTGGTTTTGTTGGCGGTGGGGTTGGTAGTGTGGTGGGTGATGAGCCAAGCTGCCGAAAAACGCCTGAACCCCAACAAGCGCGACTGGGAGAGCTTTGTGGCCCGCCAGGTGGCCGAGCAAACCGCCCCCTCTAGCTATCCGCTGCGGCGCAAGCTGGACTTTACCCCCTTTGAAGGGGCTTTGAACCGGCTCGAGGCGGAAACCCTCGAGCGCCTGCAAACCCTTACCCAGCAGGCCACCATCGCCGAGCTCCAGGCCCTGATGCAGGCCGGGCAGCTCACTTCCGAAGAGCTCACGCTTTTTTATCTGTGGCGCATCCGCCGCTACAACGATCGGCTGGGCGCTTACCTGGAGCTGAACCCCGAGGCGCTCGAGGAGGCCCAGGCCCGCGACCAGGAGCGCCAGCAAGGGCCGGTACGCAGCTTGCTGCACGGCATCCCCATCGCCCTGAAGGACAATATCTCCACTCGAGGCCCTCTGCACACCACCGCCGGGGCCGCGGTGCTGGCCCAGCACATCGCCGATCAGGACGCTTTTATTGTGCAGAGGCTGCGGAGCGCCGGGGCGGTCATTCTGGGCAAGAACAACCTCTCGGAGTGGGCCAATTTCATGACCAGCCAGTCGGTCAACGGCTACAGCACGCTGGGTGGCCATACCCGCAACCCCTACGGGCCGTTTGATGTGGGCGGAAGCAGCAGTGGGACAGCGGTGGCCGTGGCAGCCAACCTGGCCGTGGCCGGCATTGGCACCGAGACCTCGGGCTCGCTCATCTACCCCGCCGCCCAGAACAGCCTTTTCACCCTCAAACCCACCCTGGGCCTGGTCAGCCGCGACCGCATCATCCCCATCACCGCCGCCCAGGACACCGCCGGCCCCATGACCAAACACGCCGCCGACCTGGCAGTCTTGATGTCGGTGCTCACCGGGCACGACCCGAGCGATCCCCAGACCCAGGTTGCGCGGGATTTCACCTTCCCCGCCGCACCCCCCGCCCCTCCCAGCGCGCTTCGGGTAGGCTGGGTGCAGCACATCCAGCGCAAGGGTGACCGGGAGGTGCTGGAGCAGGTCGCGCAGGCCCTGGAGCACCTGGGAATAGAGGTGGTTGCGGTGCCCTTTCCCGAAAGCGCCATCGAGATGATGCCGGTGCTGCACGCTGGTATGCGGCGCGACCTGGCCCACTACCTAAAGACCACCGGGGCTGCAATTAAGGGCTTGCAGGACGTGATCGAGTACAACCGCCAGCACCCTGAGGCCATGCGCTACGGGCAGGACTTGCTCGAGGTCTCCCTTAACCACCCCCTATCCGACACCGAGTACGAGGCCCTGGTGCAAAAGAACCGCCAGCAGGGGGGTGAAAAGCTGCTCGAGCTGATGCAGGCCCACCGGGTGGAGCTGCTGCTCACCGTGAGCAACAGCCTGAGCCTGCTCACCTCTACCTCGGGCTTCCCTGCGGTTAATTTCCCGGCCGGCTACCGCGAAAGCGGCGAGCCGGTGGGGGCCACCCTGGTGGGGCGGCCCCTGCAAGACCCCCTGCTGATCGGGCTGGCCCAGGCGGTTGCAGAACGGCTGGGCATCCACCGTCCCCCCATCCTTCAGTAAACTTTGCCTGGCATGGACACCCCCCTTCCGGTCTATATCATCGGGCTGCGCGGCCTGCTTAACCTGATTGCGCTGCTCTTAATCGGGGTTTCGCTCCTGTGGAACCTACCCCTGCTGGTGCGCGAGCCCAGCACCCGCCAGTCGCGCTTTTTCAAGTTTGTGGCGGGCTTCGCGGTGGCGGCGGTGGTGGTCGAGCTCTTGGTGCGCACGCTGTTCATGGGCGGTGTGAGCTGGCTGCACGCCGTCTACGGCCTGCTGGCCGCCAGCATTCTGTGGTTTGTGAGCGGCCTCGAGCCCGGGGGCTGGTTCCGCAAAAGCCTGGAAAAGCCCCCCGAGCAGGTGGGGCCGTACTTCTTCTGGGCCAGCCTGGTCTGCTTGCTGCTGTGGTGGCGCTTTATCGAGACCGGGATTGCTCGAGTTCCGGCCCAGTAGCCTGCAGGTGCTGGTGCAGATCCAGGGCAATCCGCGCAGCGGCACCGGGCTCACCCATGGCGGCTTTTCCGGCCGCTCGAGCCCGCTCCAGCAGGGTCTCGGAGGAAAGGAAGGCCCGCACACCCCGCACAACGGCCTCGGGGTTGGGCTCGGTGAGCATTAAGGCGTCCCCCAGCAAGCGTTTTTGCGTCTGGGCAAACCCCAGGGTGTACTGCGGCCCCGGTGTTGGGAAGCCCACCAGCGGCACCCCGTGGCCCGCAGCCTGTTCGGCCGCCGTTCCGCTGGTGGAGAGGGCCAGCCTCGAGCCCCGCAGGGCCGCACCGAAGGCCCGCTGCACCAGATGCACCACGGTTCCATCGGGGTGGCTGAGCCGGTGGGTGACGCCCTCGCTCCGACCAGTGGCCTCGAGCCTGAAGCCTTGGGCCTCCAGCCCCTCCAGGGGCAGGCCCGCCCAGGCCACCACGGGCGTTAAGGCGGTATCGCGCAGCCGGCGGCAGACCTCGAGCATGACCGGCAGGCTCCAGTAGGCGTCCTGGCGCGAGCCCGGCAGCAGCAGCAGATACGGCGGGGGAAGATCGAGCGACCCCTCGTCCAGGGCATCCAGCATGGGGTTGCCCAGGTAGCAGGCCTGTGGGACACCTCGAGCCCGCAGCCAGACCGCCCCTTCCGGCTCACGGGGATACACCCGGGCAGCCCAGCGCATCAGCAGGCGCTCGGTCACGCTGTAAGGGCGCCCCCCCACCCGTAGTGAGGAGCGGCACTGCATCAAAAAAAGCGGCTGACCCCCAAACCCCACCCCCACCCCCAGGGCGTACACATCCCCCACCACCAGCGTGGCCAGGGCCCCCCGGGCCGCCTTGCGCACAGCCCGGTACTGGGCCTGGCTCATGGAAAACCAACCAGCCCGGAGATCGGCCCAGAGCGCCGCCGCACTCTGCAGGGCAAACCCCCCCGAGGGCAGTTCCCGGCAGGGCCCCAGCCTCGGGATACCAGCCCGCCGGTAGGCCTGCCCCTGCCCTACCAGCGGTACCGCCTGCACTGCGTAGCCCAGCGTCCGTAAAGCCCCGCCCAGGGCAGCCCCGATGATGTCCTCGCCGTGCCCGTTGGAGACGAGCAGTATCTGCTTCATGCCTGGGTAAGCTGAATCAGGCGCTCGAGCACCGCCAGCCCGGCCCCTTCGTCCAAGAGTTGCTGGGCCAGCCGCACCCCCTCGGCCACCCCCTCCACCCGGCCTGCCAGGTAAAAGGCCGCTCCCGCGTTCAGCGCCACCGCATCGCGCTTGGGGCCCCGCTGCTGGCCGCTCAGAATGGCCCGGGCCTCCGCCGCGTTCTCGGCAGCGGTTCCCCCGCCAATCGCCGCGTAGGGGGCCGGCTCCAGGCCCACCGCCTCGGGCCGGAGGCGGTAGGTGTGGATCTGGCTGTCCTTCAGTTCGGCCACCAGGTTTTCGCCCAGGGCCAGCTCGTCGATGGCCTCGAGGCCCTCCCCACGGGCCATCTGACCGTGCACCACCAGCGCCCGGCTGCTGCCCAGGTCGCGCAGCACCCGGGCAAACGGCTCCACCAGGGCCGGGCTGCTCACCCCCACCAGGTTCAGGCTGGCAAAGGCGGGGTTGGTGAGGGGGCCCAGCAGGTTGAAAACCGTGCGCACCCCCAGCTCGGCCCGCACCGGGGCCACATAGCGCATGGCCGGGTGGTGGTTGCGGGCAAACAAAAAGCCCAGGCCCACCGTCTCGATGGCCTCGGCCACTTTTTCGGCAGGGATATCGATCCGAATTCCCAGCGCCTCAATCAGGTCGAAGGAGCCCGACTTGGAGGAGGCCGCCCGGTTGCCATGCTTGGCCACCGCCACCCCACCCGCGGCCACCACAAAGCAGGTGGTGGTGGAGATGTTGAAGGCTTCCGGGGCCACCCCCCCGGTGCCCACAATGTCCAGCAGGGGCTGGCGGCGGGTCTCCACCCGCACCGCGGCCTCGCGCATACCGGCCGCAAAACCGGCGATCTCCTCGGGGGTCTCGCCCCGGGTGCGCAGGGCCATCAGCACCCCCGCGGTCTGCACCGGGGTCAGGTCGCCGGCCATAATCCGGCGCATCAGGGCATGGGCCTCGGCCTGGGATAAAGGCTCGGCCAGAAGGGCTTTCTTGAGTTCGTCCACGGTTCCTCCCCAAAAGTTTACACAGGTAAACGCCAGCCCCGCCAAAGACCCCGCCAGAGGGCCCCCACCTTGTCGAAGCGGCCCCGCAGGCTGTACTCCAGCAGCCAGAACAGGCCATACCCGGCCACCGCCAGCAGGGGCCAGGGGGCGTGCTTGCGAAAGAGCCGGACGTTGTAGGTGGCAAAGTATTCGTCGGAGCGCAGGCTGCCCGACCAGGAGCTACCCCCTTTGTGCAACACCCGCGCCCCCTCAGCCACCGCCAGCCGAAACCCCGCCTGGATCAGGCGCAGGCCGTAGTCGCAGTCCTCACCGTACATGAAAAAACCCTCGTCCAGCAGACCCACCCCCTCCAAAGCCGCCCGGCGGATGAGCAGGCTGGCCCCGCTGATGTAGTTCAAACGCCCAGCCTGGCGCGGATGGGTCAGCAGGCGGATCAGGCCCCAGGGCAGCACCACCTGGCCCCCACCCCAGGCCTGCACCTGCTGGGGGTTGTCCATCTCGTGGAGCACCGCGCCCACCGCCCCAATCCGGGCATCCTGCTCGGCCCGCTCCACCATGGCGGCGAGCGCGCCAGCCTCGGGTAGGGTGTCGGGGTTGAGCAGCCAGACGTAGTCGGCCCCCTCGGCCAGGGCCCGGCGGATGCCGGCATTGTTACCCCCGGCAAAACCCAGGTTGCGCCCCAGCTCCATCAGCTCGAGGTGCGGCAAGGTCGCGCGCAGCCGGGCCACCGCGTCGTTGTCGGAGGCGTTGTCCAGCACCAGCACCCGGTAGTTGGGGTAGTGGAGTTGCTCCAGCGCGCGCAAACAGGCCAGGGTGTCGGGCCAGGCGTTGTAGTTGACAATCAGGATGTACACCAGGGGCGCGCTCATGCTGTAGCCCCTTCCAGCAGCCCCTGGGTGTAGGCGGCCTCGAGCACAAACCGGTAGCGTGCAAAGGCCCCCGCCCCCGCCTCCCAGTCGCGCGCCTGCAGAAGCCGCTCGGCCCTGGGCCAGGGGTAGGCCCAGCGCTTGTAGGCCCGCGCCAAGGGATGTACGCCCGTCCAGAGGGCCACCAGGGGGTGCGGGTGCAGCCGGTAAAACTGCCAGGCCATCCGCCCCAGGCTCCGCGACTTGGCTACCATAACGTCCAGACTGACCCGATCCTCGTGCGCCGCGCGGGCCCTTCGGGCCAGGCGGGGCCGCACCCCTTTGCGCCAGAGCCGCCAGCCCAGCTCGTGATCTTCCCAGCCATAGCCCCGCATGGGCGCAAAGGCCTCGGCTGCCCCCAGCGGCAAAGAAAGACTGGCGAACCAGAAGCCGCCCCAGCCCAGCGACGCCCCATCGGCCCGGCCCCGCACCCCCGACGCGGCCCATGCACGCCAGAAGCGGATAAAGGCCTCCTGCCCCAGCGTCTCCGGTATGTAGGTATAGCTGACCCCCGCGGCCCCAGGGTAGCGCTGGTGCAACTCCAGGTGGGCCTGCAAAAAACCCGCTTCGGGAATAACGTCGTCGTCGTTGAAGAGCACGTAGCGGCCTCGAGCCTGAAGAAGTCCCGCGTTGCGCGCAGAAGCCATCCCTGCGTTGGCTTGGCGCAGCACCCGCAGGCGGGGGTCAGGAAACCCGGCCAGCACCTCGGGGGTCGCATCGCTCGAGCCGTCGTCCACCACGATCAGCTCGAGCGAAACCCCTTCCTGCTGCAAAAAAGCCCGCACCGTGCGGGCCAGCAGATGGGCCCGGTTATAGGTTGGAATCACGACGCTGAAGGTGGGTTCCATGCCTCCGAAGCCCCCCAGGCATACGCCAGCTCGTAGTCACCCCGCGCCCCCAGCAGGCCCTTGAAGGAGGGGAGCAGGGCCAGCTTCAAGCTCACCAGCACCGGGTGCACCCCCAGGGCCCAGGCGATGCGGGGGTCGTGGTGCTTCTGCCAGACCCGCACGTGGGCCGCCCCCGCCTGCCGGGCCTTCTGGATGGCCTGGCCCTGGTAGTCGAAGGCCTCGTGCACGGCCAGTGCCTCCCGCACAAACACCAGCCGCGCCCCGGCCCGCATCAGGCGGTAGCCCAGGTCGGGGTCTTCGCCGCCGTAGCCGCTGAAGGCGGGGTCGTAGCCACCCACCTCCTCAAACAGGGCCCTGGGCAGTGAGGTGTTGTTGCCGGTGATGTTCCACCAGAAGGCCCGGGGGCCCTTCAGCTCGGCCGCCCCCGTGCCCCGCAGCGCGGGGGGCAGCTCGAGCCGCCCCACCGCCACCGTGCGGGGCCGGGTGTGCGCTTTTTGATGGGCCTCGATCCAGCCCGGCTGGGGTATCACGTCGTCGTCGGAAAAGAGCAGAACATCGCCCTTGGCCATCCCGGCCCCCCGGTTGCGGGCGTTGGCCGCGCCGAGGCCCGGGGTGATCTCAAGGAAGCGGAGCGCAAAGGGCGGCCTGTACTGCTGTAGGAATTCCAGGGTATCGTCGGTGCAGCCATCGGCCACCACGATCACCTCAAACGCGCCCGGTTGGGCTTCCAGAGCGCGCAGCTTTTTCACCAGCACTTCGCGGCGGTTGTGGGTGGGTACGATCACCGAAATCATCGTCAACTAGCGCATTATTCACACAACTGCAAGAAATTCGCCAGCATCTGCCGACCCCCCTCGGTCAGAACCGATTCCGGGTGAAACTGCACCCCGTGGGTGGGGTAGCGGCGGTGGCGCAGGCCCATCACCGTGCGGCCCCCGGCCTCCTCGCACCAGGCATTGACCTCGAGTTCGTCGGGCAGGTCTTCCACCACCAGCGAGTGGTAGCGGGTGGCCGTCAGGGGGGTGGGCAGGCCGGTAAACACCCCGCTGCTATCGTGCAAAATGGGGCTGGTCTTGCCGTGCACAATCACCCGGTGCCGCCGCACCGTGGCCCCAAAAGCCTCGCCAATGCTCTGGTGGCCCAGGCAGACCCCCAGGATGGGGTATCGAGGCGCGTAGTGCTGGATGAGCGGCACCGAGAGGCCGGCCTCCTTGGGCGTGCAGGGCCCGGGGCTCACCACAATGCCGTCGGGGTCGAGTTCGGCCACATCTGGCAAGCCAAAGCGGTCGTTGCGCCAGACGGTCACCTGGGCCCCCAGCTCGCCCAGGTACTGCACCAGGTTGTAGGTGAAGGAGTCGTAGTTGTCAATCATCAGAATTCGCTTCACAGTCCCGCCTCCCGCTTTTCCATGGCCGCGAACTCCCCCAGGATGGCACGGTAGATCCGCTCGGCCACATTGGGCGATAAGCCCTGGTGCTCGGCCATATAGCGCACGTGCTGGATAATCTGTTCCTGTCGGTCTTTTGACTCAATGGGCACCTGGTTTTGCCCGAGCCGGGCAGCCTCTTTGGCCAGCCGCGCCCGCTGGGCCAGCAAGCCCACAATCCGGGCGTCAATGGCGTTAATTTGCAGGCGAATGTCCTCGAGGCTTCCCATCTCAACCCCTCCAGCGCAGACTTGCTTCCCACTGCCGTATAACCCCGCATCCCACGCTCACAACCCCTCCTCGGCCAGCCGCACCGCCTTGACCATGGCCTGGGCCTTGTTCAAGCACTCCTGGTACTCTGCCGTCGGATTGGAGTCGTAGACCACCCCCGCCCCGGCCTGGATGTGCATCTGCCCACCAGCCACCACGATGGTGCGCAGGGTCAGGGCCATGTCCATGTGCCCGTCGTAGGCCACATAGCCAAAAGCCCCCCCGTAAGCACCCCGGCGGGCAGGCTCGAGCTCCTCGATAATCTCCATGGCCCGGATTTTGGGGGCCCCCGAGACGGTGCCCATTGGCAGCACCGCGGCCAGGGCGTCGAGCGGGGTTTGGTCTTCGCGTAGCTCGCCCTCCACGGTGGAGACGATGTGCATCACGTGTGAGTAGTTCTCCACCTTCATGAGTTCACGGGGTCGCACGCTGCCATAGCGGCAGACCCGGCCCAGGTCGTTGCGCGAGAGGTCTACCAGCATCACGTGCTCGGCCCGCTCCTTTTCATCGGACAACAGCTCCTCGGCCAGGGCCTGATCCTCGGCGGCGTCCCGGCCCCGCCGGCGGGTTCCGGCAATGGGGCGTGTCACCACCCGCTGCCCATCGGAGCGCAGCAGGCTCTCGGGGCTGCTCGAGACCAGGGTCACCTCGCCCAGTTCCAGATAGCCCATGTAGGGGCTGGGGTTCACCGAGCGCAGGGCGCGGTAAACGGCAAAGGGGTGCACCTGCAGGGGGGCCGAGATGCGCAGCGAGGGCACCACCTGGAAGATGTCGCCGGCCCGGATGTACTCGAGCGCTTTCTTCACCATCTGCTCGTACTCGGCCTGGGTGACGTTCTGGCTGAACTCCACCCGCCGCCCGGCCCGTTCGCCCGGCACCCCCGGCAGCGGCCCGCTCAGCTTCTTCTCGGCCCAGGCGATGCGCTCCAGGGCCTGGGCCCGCTCGTCCTCCAGGGCCGGGGCTACGATGTGGAGCTGCTGCTTGAACTGGTCAAATACAATCAGCACCTCCGGCTCGATGAACAGCAGGTCGGGGATGCCCAGCAGGTCGGGCTTCTGGTTGGGCAGGCGCTCGTAGTAGCGGATGAGGTCGTAGGCCGCGTAACCCACCGCGCCGCCCCAGAATAGGGGCAGGTCGGGGTCGGGCTGGATGGGCCGGTGGATGGCCTGGTAGAGGGTGCGCAGGGGATCCTGGGTTGCCAGCGGCCGGCCATTCAGGGTAAAAACCCCCTCCTTCAGCCGCCAGATGTGGCGGGCCCCCACCCCCACAAAGCTCCAGCGGGCCCAGGCCTTGCCCCCTTCCACCGATTCCAGCAAAAAGCTGGGGCTGGCTTTCTCCGAGAGCTTGAGGTAGGCCGTGACGGGGGTCTCGAGGTCGGCCAGCAGGGTTTTCTTGACCGGGATGGTGGGCTTGGTTAGGTGTGCGATGGGCATCTGCTCTCCTTTAGCAATAAAAAAATCCCCTGAGGAAAGCCCCAGGGGTAACGACCGCTACCGTCCCAGGGCTATCCGGGCCACCACCAACCCTTGACTTGTGCGGTGCGTACCATTTGACCCTTAGTCTGCGCCAAAAGGCCCCAGAATGCAAGCCGGCTCCCCCTTCCACCCGTGCCTAAACCGATAGGCTAGAGCCGATGCGCTGGCTCACCTTCGACCTCGACGGCACCCTGGCCGACTGGCCTTTTCGCCGCCTGCTGCGGCCCCACATGGAGGCGCTGCTGGCAGAGCCCACCATCCGCCAGGCCCTGCGCGCGGAGTACCTGCGCCGCCTGGCCCAGGGCGACCCCACCAAGGTGTACGACTGGGGCGATATTCACCGGGCTGTGCGCGAGCAGCTCGGGCTGGGCTCGGTCTTTCCCAACATCTCCAAGCTGCTCTCTGAGGCGGTACCGGAGAATGAGCTGGTCTACCACGATGTACCCGCCGGTCTGTCTGCCTTACGCGCCCAGGGTTACCGGATTGCGGTAGCAACCAACGGGCTGGCAAGGTATCAGCAAATTCTGGTGGACAAGCTGGGCATTACCTATGACCTGATGCTGGCCCCCGACATCTCAAAAGCACTCAAGCCCGACCCTCTTTTCTGGAACCCCGTTCGTAGCCAGGCAAGCGAAACCGTCGTGCATGTGGGCGACCTGCTCAGTCAGGACATCTGGGGGGCCAACAGTGCAGGCTTCACCGCGGTCTGGATCTGGCGAAGCATGCCCGACGACTGGCGGGCCATCCCCGTCACCGAACGAACCCGGCATTCAGGGATGGCCTCGCTCATCGAGGCAAGGGTGCAAAGCGAGCTGGAAGAACACGGCTTTGTGGGTAAAGTTCGCCCCCAAACCCCACCCCGCCCCGACTACATCGTGGCCGATTTGAACGAACTACAGCAGGTGCTCACCTGAATAGTTTGAGCAGTTCGGCAGGGTCTTGAGGCGAGAGCAAGACTTTTTCCCCGCTTTTCATCTCCAGCAGCAGGCCCAAGCCCTTGGACTGCGCCGCATAGGCCGTTACTGGGCCGACTTCGGGCAAGGTATAGACCCCCACGTAGTAGCCTGGCAGGTGGCCCCGACTCTTGGGGTTCCAGCGCAGGGCATACTCCACGGGTTGAGCCAACCTCACCTCCGAGCGCACAATCTGCACCGGGTCGGTGTGGGTTTGGATGGTCAAGCCCCTTCCAGATACTTCATAAGCCAGCAATTGCGGCCAGCGAAACATCCAGGAAGCCACCACACCCATTAAGGCCAGTCCGGGCAGAGCTACAAAGGCCACCAGAATCCCCAGGGTCACGCTACGGTTCCATAAGATCGGCAGGAGCCACAAAATCGGAAGGGTTACACCCGCCAGCAGCAGCAGGGGCCACAGCCAGGGGCGGGGGTTGTTGGTCTTGAGCGCCAGGGTCTTGGCCTTCATTGACCCGAATGCTACGGGTAATTGCAGGGCCAAGACAATAGAGCCACCCCATATTTCTTGAGAGTCAGCGGCGAGGCCCTCGAGCAACTGGCGCTTTTTAACTTACGCGATTGGAAGATGCACTTCTTACCAAAATTTTTTTCAGGGCCAGCCCAGCCCAAAGGTTCCATGCAGGCTGCGAAACCAGCCCTCCGCATAGCCCTGTGCAATCTGGATGCGGCTAAAACCCAGGGTAAACTTGCCCTCGAGGCTCGGCGTAACCCCCACGGGCGCTTCTAAGCCCAGCCCTAGCTGCCCGCCAACGCCACCCAGATGATAAAACCGGGGGTCGCCGTCCGTGCCCCAGGCCAGGCCGCGTACGCTGGTCTCGGGGTGCGGCACGATCACCCCAAGCCCTACCCTCGGCACCACCCGCACAGGCCCGGCTTCCAGCGCATAAGCCAGGTTGAAGAGCACATAGTTGAAGCCATCGGTCACGTTGAACCGATCGAATACCTGCCCGTTGCGCTCGGCCCCGGCAAAGTAGAGCTTCTGGTGAATGAGCTCGAGTTCGTACCTGAGCCCGCCGGGGTTGCCGTACCACAACCGTAGCGTGTAGTAGGGAAAGCCTTCCAGGTCACGCCCCTCGAACCGAGCACCTTCCACCACCGCATCGGGAAAGCCTTGCTGGACCACCCGCAGATCGGTGGGTGCATTGGTTGTAAAGCCCAGCGCAAGCTGAATCCCCAGGCTCTGGGCCACCCCGAACCCAACCAGCGCAAGCAGCGCGATGCAACGGCGCATACCTAAACCGTAGCCCGGTCTCATGAGGGGTTGCTGTTGAGAGAAGAAGGTTGGTCTAAGGAAATAAAAAAAGCGGCCTGTTTGCCGCTGATATTCACAAGTTACCATGCTATGCACTATGCGTCAAGCGTATGCAGAGAACCCCGTCTGAAACGAGTTTCTACCCCTCCGGCAAACCCCGGTCTTCGGGGTACAGCGCCCAAATCCAACCGAATTTAGCTTGGCACACCCTGCAGTTGTCTAGCGACCATGGAGGCTCAACCCCTCTATGCACCTACCGCTTGGCATACCAGAGCAGCTCGTGCTGTATAGGCCCTTCGTAACCAGCCAGATGAAAGGTCTCGATGGCCAGGCGATGGCCAAAACGATCTGCAAAGTTGAGCACCGAAAGTGCTTGGGTACGGTGCTGGGCCATGGCACGCAGTTTTTGCAATAAGACCTCCATCGGCAAGTGCCGCACATGGGTGGGTGGCAGCCAGCCTTCCAGATACTCCGGTTGGGGTTGGGGAGCCGCATAGTAAAACAGCTTAATTTTTTGCCCCGACCTCTCGACCGCTTTCACTACGAACTGGTGAGTGGCTACATGGTCGGGGTGGCGGTTGGAACCATTAGGAGCGAACGTGATGATGGCCTTAGGACGCAGCACCTCCAAGCGCCACAGCAGCAAATCAACAATTTCGGGGTGGTCGGCCACCCCTTGCGGGGTGGAAAAACCGTGGCCCCTAGCTTCACCATCTACCGGGTTGTTGGGCAGGCCATTGGGAAAGCCGTAGAGCTCGAAATGACCCACCTTAAGAATTTCTACGGCCCGCCTCAGCTCTTCTGCACGAAAATCCCCCAACGCCTCGGGCGCGCATAAGCCCAAAGTTCGCCCGGCCTCGCCTTTGGTGAGGGTGATCAGGCCGGTCTCCAAGCCCCGGTCGGCGTATTGAATGAGCGTTCCACCTGCGCCGAACACCTCGTCGTCGGGGTGAGGTACCACCACCAGCAAGTCCATAGTTCACAATACTATCCAGGATGATCGGACACAGGGGGAAGTCCTCTCACATCTGCGGGGGGGTAGTTGGGTAGTTCCTTCCTATTGACATAACCCGAAGCATTTGATAACCTTTTTTTTGCGTCGCCAAACGGTGAGGCGAGAATCTTGAAAGCGCAGGTTAGGAAATAAATACGACCACAACGTGGTTTTCCACGTCATAAACTTTTGAGCATAACAGCTCAAACTCAAATCCTCGCCTTATGGCGAGCATTTATGGAGAGTTTGATCCTGGCTCAGGGTGAACGCTGGCGGTATGCCTAAGACATGCAAGTCGCACGGACTGTTTTTGCAGTTAGTGGCGGACGGGTGA
>NZ_JBBINI010000038.1:0-30870 GCF_037443965.1 Meiothermus sp. | reverse complement strand
TCGCTGATCCACTGGTTGTCCGTGCAGACCAGGTGAAGCTTCAGACCGTGGAAGTAGCTGCGTTGACTGGGAATGTAGCCGCGGTATACGCGGGCTGGGGCCAGGCGGCAACGGGGTGCGCGGATGTGGCAGGGGTAAGGTATCCAGGATGTAGTGTTCCACTGAGGACAGTTGCTCCCATAAGGCCTTGCTCAAGGGCAGCAGCAAGGGTATCCAGTCAGACAAGCTGTGCAGCCGTCGGCTCCCGCCACGCCGGGGCGGGGCGTGGGGGAGGGGATGTAGCTGAAAAGACCCTGCGCTTTGGCTTAGATCAGGGCGTGCTGATGCTTTCCAGCGAAAGCCAGGGCGGCCAGAATCCAGAGGGTAAGAATGACGCTGGCGGGGGTCGTCCCGGTGTCCGAGGGTCTTGAGCAGGTCGTCTATAATGCAGTAGGCCACTAGAACAGTCCAGCTCATAGTGGCCTTTATTTTCTGCGTAGTTAGGATAGGTGGCAACTTGAGTTAGGATATCGTCCCTTGGGTGCACGAGCATCTGCGAGTCCCGACAGGAGATCGTCCCCAGCGATCTTTCGAGACCGGATCTCACATTTCAACTTTGGAGATACTTATGACCCAATAATACGCAGAATGCGGTACTCGAGGCCCTCCACTGCCTGCCGGATGCGCCACTGGGCTTTGTCGCGCACGCCGGCCATGTTCGATACCGACCGCAGCTCGGCCCCGGCCAGGCCCAGCCACAAGCAGGTCTGGGCAAAGGCGGCCCCTTCCATGTTCTCGAGGTCGGCCTCCCATTTGCGCGCGAGCTGGTGGGCCTCGCTGGGGTTCTCCGAGACCAGGTCGCGGGTCAGGAACTGTTTGCCGGGCAGGCCCAGTTTGCTCTTAAGTTCGTCTGTAAAAGCTTTGTCCAGCGGAAAGCGGTTGTGGTAGGGCCTGGAGGCCACCACCAGGCTGGGGAAGCCCAGGCCCTTCAAGCCCCCATCCCGCACGCCCAGGTCGGCCTGAATCTCCCGCTCGGCCAGGGCGCAATCGCCTATCTGCAAGCCCGAGTCGGCATAGGCCCCCGCAATGCCAAAGAGCAGCACCCGCTGGAAGCGGCGCCGCTGGACGAAAGCGGCCAAGGTGGCAGCGGTGTTGACCTTGCCGATGCCGCACTCGAGCCAGACCCAGCCCGCCCCGCGCAGCCCCGCGCGCCCGTGAAAATCGAACTTCTGGCCTTTGAGGAAGGGAGCCTCGAGGCGGGTGGGAGATAGCAGGAGCAATGGTGGAGTGGACACAATTTAATACTAGCACCGGCTTTAGTTCGCCTTCCAGCAAAATATGGTCATCAACTTGACAAAAAAATATGATGCTAACCTCCCTTCGAGGTACCTCAGAAAGGGGTGAATTTAGCATGCGCGAGTTCATCATTCGCATTATTGCGGAAATAATTTGCCAGGTTACCCAAGGGTGCTAGCTGCTGGTTCGCTAGGCTGTTGATTCTAATACAACGGAGGTCGGTTGTGATAACTCGTGAATACCTCGTAGCTTTGCTGGATCATTTTTTCTGTAGACTTGGATGGTGCTAGCGTGAGTTCTAACTGAGGAGTTTCTCCTCACACCGATAAAATCGAAGTTACTTGGGGCTATATGCTAAAAATAGAATCAATTCAAAAAACATACCGTTCCCTTCGCAATGTTGTAGAAGTGCTTAAGGGCGTTTCCTTACAAGTGCGGCCGGGAGAGATTGTGGCGCTTCTGGGGCGCAACGGCAGCGGTAAAACCACCACCATTCGCACCGTGTGCGGCCTGGTGACTCCAGATGAGGGTTCGGTAAGCATCAACGGTTTGAGATTTGGGCAGCCGAATTACATGGCCCAGTTGGGAGCCCTGCTAGACACCAATCGAGTACTTTTCCCGCGCCTATCGCCCTTCGAAAACCTAGTTTATACCTGCGCCGTCCGGGGTATGCGGCGTCCGGAGGCCCGGGAGCGAGCCAAATACCTTCTAGACCTATTGGGCTTGTGGGAAAAGCGAAACGCGCCAGCGCAAACGCTGTCTAAGGGCATGGTGTCAAAGATGGCTTTTGCTGTGGCTATGCCCACGATCCCCCTTTTGTGTTGCTGGATGAGCCGACGCTGGGTCTGGACATTGATGCGGCAGAGGTGCTCGAGGCGCAAATTTTAGGTATGGCAAAGGCGGGTAAGGGTATTCTGCTCACAACCCACCAGTTGGAGGTTGCTGAGAGGCTTTGTACCCGAGTTGCTATCCTTTCGGGTGGACGCATCGTGGTGGATAAAGCCAAAGAAGAGCTTTTAGCAATGTTTGATCTGCAAAGCTATCGGATTACCTTCAAAGAGCCAGTGGGCCTGCCCGAGCTGCCTTTTCAACATACGCTGGATGAGTCGGGTAGGTTGCTCGAGGTGATTTTGGATCATCCTGAGCAGCTCTACGAACTGATGAGGCGACTGCACCCCAGGCCGCTCCGCTCCATTGAGAAACGAGAGGTCGAGCTAGCCGAGATATTCAGGAGCTACACAGCCCGAAAGGAGTCGCACAGTGCGTAAGCTGGCTATTTTGTTTGGTGCCGAGGCCTGGCGCGCCTGGCTGGAAGAGGTGCGTTATCCGCTGCAGTTTGTGATGGGCCTGGTTTTTATGGGCCTCATTTTCTTCTTGCTCAAAGGCGTGGCCCAGCTCTCGGGGGTATCAAGCTCGAATCCAGAAACGATTTTCAGACTTTTGGTGGGTTATCTGCTGGGACTGCTTGCGATGTCTGCTCTGAGTGGTATAGCCGCGCAAATTAGCAGGGAAGCAAAGTCCGGTACGCTGGAGAACATGGTGCTGTCCGGGCATGGCCTTACAGCTTTTTTTGTAACGCAGGCCCTCGCCCGCCTCGCGCCAATTTTGCTCAACACGGCAATTTTATTTCTGGTACTGACCAACCACAATCAGATCAACTTTAGTCTGAGCTGGGAAATGCTCCCTGCCATCGGCTTGTTTTACATTGCGGCCCTGGGTCTGGGTCTGGTGGCTGGGGCGCTTGCGCTGCTGTTCAAGGAGATTAGAACGTTTTTTATGCTGGCGCAGTTGTTGGTTTTTCCGGCGGTCATTGCCAACCTGCCACAGCTCGAGTGGTTTCCGCTGGTGCTGGGTGCTTCGGTAATTCGAGACTTATTGCAAGGCAGCACCGTCGAAGCCTACTGGTGGATACTGCTTCTCGCCGAGACAACGGCGGTGTTCTGCATTGGTGTTCTATTGTTTGAGCTCGCGAACCGAGAGGCTAGAAAGCGGGGCCTGCTCGGCCACGAGTGATACCGTTTCCGCTTGAATCCTTCACCGCCCGCCGCAGTTAGAGGTGAAGGATTCAAGCCGACCGAAGGGAGTAGAAAAGCATTTCGGTAGTATCGTTTAGGCTTGCCGAAGTGAACGATACTGCCGAAATGCGTATAACCCAGGCTGGCCCAACGCCGACTTCGCAAAGCTACGCTTCGACCTAAGCAGTTATTGTGGCCTTGTGAAGCGCAATTCACCCCCCTTGGCCAGAAGGGTGTTCGACCCTTTGCCAACGTACTAACCGAATTTGGTATAAAACCTGGCAGATTTTCGTATACTTAAGACGTCAAGGGCTTTTAGCCCTGTTTATATATGGATAAAAAAGACCGTCCGGTGTACATCATTTCGGTTGCCGCCGAACTGGTGGATATGCATCCCCAGACCCTGCGTCTGTACGAGCGCAAGGGCCTTATTCAGCCCAAGCGCTCGGGGGGCAAGACCCGGCTGTACTCCGAACGGGACGTGGAGAAGCTGCGGGAGATTCGCCGGCTGACCCAGGAACTGGGGGTCAACCTGGCCGGGGTGGAGGAGATTATGAAACTGCGCGACGAGCTATGGGCGCTCGAGCAGCGGTTTCGCGAGGAGGCCGAGCGGCTCAAGCAGGAGCTGGGCGAGAAGCTCGAGGCCTTCAAAACGCCCCCGGCCCTGCCTGCCCCCAGTGAGGGCAAGGGCAAAAAGGTCAACGAGAAAGAACGGCCGGTTTACATCATCTCGGTGGCTGCTGACATCGTAGGTATGCACCCCCAGACCCTGCGCCTCTACGAGCGGGAGGGTTTGGTCGCGCCCAGCCGTACCTCTGGCAAGACCCGCCTCTACTCCGAGCGTGACGTGGAAAAACTCAAGGAAATTCGCCGCCTGACCCAGGAACTGGGTGTCAATCTGGCGGGGGTGGAGGAGATCATTCGCTTGCGGGATGAGTTGGACATTCAGCAGAACCGGCTCGAGTCGGAAATTGCCCGTCTACGCTTGGCGCTGCTACGCGAACTGAAGCCGGGAAAAAGCGACGAGAAGAAAGCCAAGTCGTCGGCAAGCTGATACAATCCCCGTCCGAAACGCTCCGTCTAGCGAAGCTTCAGCGGCAGCCGCAGCACATAGGCCAGCCCTAAAAACACGCTCAGACCGGCCAACCCGCCCAGGGTAAGTGGCAGGATGTTTTGCCAAAAGAAGGCCGGGATACCAAACTGCACCGCGACCATGTAAGCCACCCAACCTGCCGGTGCGGCTGCAAGTATGGCTTTTGCTACCATCCCCCACACCTCGGTTAGTACGACCATCTGAAAAGCCTGTAAGCGTCGGGCATAAATCGCCAAGCCCAACCAACCCGCAATAGCTGTGGCTAGATTTAGCACAAACAAACCCTGCTCGCGCAGCAGCCAGTAACCGAAGGTGTTGAGCAACGCTACCATCACCGTCACAGCCACCGCCTGGCCAACCTGCCCCACCGCATAAAAGCCCCGCAACATCAATTGGTTCAAGCCCCAGGGGAGGAGGGCAAAGCCCAGGGCCATCACGGTCTGGGTAGTGAAGGCCCGGTTGGCGTCGGAGAAGTTGTCGGTAATGGCGTAAAGCGTCCCCACGATCCACGGTGCTAGCGCTACCATCATCGCCGATGCGAAGGCCAGAGGTACTGCGAGCCGCTCCATGATGCGACGTAGTAGCTCACGGGCTGCTGACACGTCGCCGCTACCTGCCAGCGTAGAGAGCCGGGGGAAGGCGGCCATGGCCGGTGAGACCGCCAACAAGCCCAGTGCGGTGGTGAAGATCAGTTCCCCGTTCTGAAAGCCGGTTACTGCCGCCGAAGGGTAGGCGGCCAGAATGCCTAGTAAGACCAGGTTCAGGAATTGGCGTACTGAGGTGGTAAAAGCGAAGGGCCCAATACGCGAAAGCGCCTCCCGGAAAGCCGGGTGCCATTTGAATTCCAATCCATACCCCTTGAGGGCCGGAAGCTGTACCAGGGCTTGTAATGCACCCCCCAGTGTGACCGACAATCCAAGGGCGACCACGCTACTAGGAAACAACAGCATCACTACGATGGAGCCAATATTAAAGGCAACGGGGCTAAAGCTGGTGATGCCGAAACGTTCACCGGATTGCAGCATCGAAGAAAACAGGGAGGCCATCGAGATGGATAGCAGGAAAGGCATCACCAAGCGAATCAGGAGCACCAACTGCTCGAACACCGCCGGGTCGCGCAGGGGGCTGGGCTGGGCCAGGGAAAGCTCAGCCAGCCAAAGCAGGGCGCTGGCAATCTGGGGGGCAAAAGCGATACCCAGCCCCAGAATCACCAGATTAACCCCTAGCAAAAAAGCCCCAAAACGTCGGGCAAATGTGCGGGCCTCTTCTGGAGAGAGGCTGGTCAACACCGGAATCAGGGCGTTTTGAATCGCCCCCTCGGCCAGCAACTCGCGCAGCAGGTTGGGAATGCGGTAAGCCACCCAGAAGGCATCCTTTAGAACGTCGGGGAGCGGCAGATTGGTCAGAATGGTCTGGCGCACCTGGCCCAAGAGCCGGCTGGAAAGGGTGCCGGCCATGACCAGGAAGGTGTTGCGAAGGATTCTCGACATATGGGGGGCTGTGGAGGCCGACGCGGCCTAATCCCTCCAGCGCACGCGGCTACCTGAGGGCGACTTGTGAACCTCCAGACGCGCGGGCAGGCGTTCGGCTAGGGCTTCCACGTGGGTTACGATGCCCACCAGTCGGCCCTGGGTCGGCAGAGCTTCCAGCACCCCGGCCACCTGCTCCAGGGTTTCGGCATCGAGGGTGCCAAAGCCCTCGTCCAAAAACAGCGCCCCGATTCTGCCCCGCGAGAGGTGTTCTGAGAGCGAGAGCGCCAGGGAAAGGCTGGCCATGAAACTTTCGCCGCCCGATAGGGTACGCACTGGGCGCAGGGCCTCGTTCCAGCGGTCGAGCACTTTGTACTCGCCTTCCTCGAGGCGCAGGCTGTAGCGGTTTTGCGAGAGTGACTGGATGAGTTCGGAAGCTCGGGAGAGCAGGCCAGACTGGTAGCGCTCCAATAAAAAGTCTTGAAAGCGGTCGCCCTTGAGGTCGTTGGCGAGTTGTTCCCAGAGGTCGGTTTGTTTGTCTAAGGTAGCTTTTTGCTTTTCGGCTTCGCGCTTTCGCAGGAGTAGCTTTTGCAAACGATCGAGGTCAGACCGTTTAGCACCAAGGTACTTCTTGACTTCATCGAGGGCGGATTTGAGCCCGGTGACCACGGTTTTTTGTTCGGAAACTTGCAGCATGGTGATGGGCTCTTGGCTGCCCAGCTCCTGTTCTAATTTTTTGAGCAACGAGGTAATTTCCACCCCATCGCGTTCGTGCTGACTTTTCCGCTGCCGCAAGGCTTCCACTTCCTGTGGGCTCAGACGGGCTTTCCTAACAGATTCAGGGCTTTCGAACTGGGCTTCCCGAACCAAAGCCAGCGAGGCGGTTTCCTGGCGAGCCTGGTTGGCCTGCAAAACCCGCACAATCTCGCTCTGGCTCGAGACCTTGCCTTGCGCTTCAGACAAACGGGCCTCGAGTTTGGCGATCTGTCCGGCCTGGGCCTCGAGGGCCTGGAGTTGTTTTTGCAAGCCCCTGGCATAATCCTCCACCCCCAGTCCACTGGTGACTCCACGAATATCGCTAGCCAGCGCAGAAAGACGTTTGGTGCGTTCTTCGCGGATCTGTTCCAATGAGATGAATTCACGCACTTGGGCCTGAACAAGCTCGAGCTCGGCCCTGGCTTCGGCCTCTTCTTGCTGCCGATGATCGAACTGCTCAAGCAGCTTGGGCAGTCCTTCCTCGAGTTGTTTGCGCCGGTCTTGTTTGACCTTATAGTCGGCACGTAAATCCTCGAGGGCCTTGGCCTGGGCCTTTAGCGCTGTTTCCATTGGGGCCAAGTCGGGCAAATCGGTGACAGGCGGCAACTGTTCTACCGGGTGTCCACACAGGGGACAGGGTTCGCCCACTTTTAGCTTGCTGCGATACTGGTAGATGCCCTGGCGGGTTTTTTCCTGCTCATAGGCCTGTTCAGCCCGCTCGTATTCGGCCCGGGCGGCCACACCAGCGGCTTTGAGATGCTCGAGTTCCTCTGTCAACCGCTCATAGGTTTGCTGCGATTCCCTTAACTCGGTCTGAAACTGCTCGAAGGCCGCTGCGATACGTTTGTGGCGCTCGACTCGCTTGTGTAATTCGTCAAACTGCCGCTCGGCATCCCGCAGCGCGTCTAGGCGGTCTTCATCAAATGGTAGAGGAGCCGTATGGCGTAGGTTTAGGTTGCCCCCATAGCGCTTGAGACGGGCCTCCTGGTCTTGCAGCAAGGGAATTTGAGACAGCCTGCTTTTGAGTGCTTCTAGCTGGTTAGGCTCAAAGCCTTGGCGCAGCGGTTCGAGTTCGGCCTCGAGATTTGCCTGCTCAGTTTGCGCGGCCTCGAGCCTGGTTTGCGCTTGCAGAAGGTCGTTTTGTGCAGCTTGCAGCGCCTCCAATTGTGGCCAGACCCGCTCGGCTTTTTCGGCCTGGGCCAACTTTGCTGCAATTTCGCTGATGCGGGGTTGCTCGTTTTGCCAGTTGGTTTGGCGGCGGCGCAACGACTCGAGTTCGCTGAATTTTTCCAAGCCTTGCTCGAGGGTTCGCAGGGTTTTTTCCGCACTCTGTAGCTGGCTGCCCAGGTCGCGTTCGTCACGCTCGAGCTGCCCTATTGCATCACGCAGGGCCATAATTCGCTCCTCGTCGGCCTCGGCCAGCGCGTCGAGTTCGCCTTGCAAGCGGGCGCTCTCCTGGCCCATTTGCTTGAGCCGGGCCGCCACCTTTTCCCGCATGGCCTTGAGGGTTTCCAGTCCATACAATTTGATCAGGGTTTCGCGGCGTTCCTTGGGCGAGCCGCGCAAAAACAAGTCAAACTGGCCTTGCGGAAGCAGAATGGCCCGAGTAAAGGTTTCGTAGTCCATGCCGAGAATCTCGGCCAGCTTGGCGTCGAGCTCCCGCACCTTTTCCGAGGTCGGGTGGGTGCGCCACTGGTTTTCCTGGAGGAACTCCAGGCGGTTCTGGTTTTCTTTGCCCACGACCCGCACCACCCGCCAGGACTGCTCCCCCATGGCAAAGGTGAGCTCCACCTTGGCGGTCTCGATACCTGGATGTTTGAGTTCCTTCAGACCTGTCGAGCCGATGCGCGGTGTGGCCTTGTAGAGGGCATAGGTAATGGCGTCGAGCAGGGTGCTCTTGCCGGCTCCGGTCTGCCCGGTGATAGCAAATAACTCAACGTCATCAAAGGCGATTTCTTGTAATTCGGCATAAGCGCCGAAGCCTTCAATACGCAATCTTAGGGGTCTCATACATTATGCCAAACTCCACACTTGGGGAGCGCTGGGTGTATCTTTTATGGGCCGTGCCACCCAGCGTGCCCGAGGGTCTCTTATATTATTTTTTGAGGCAGTCATAGGCAAAATCGCTATCAGACAAGGGTAGAGTGCTAGAAGTCAAGAGCCCGCAGCTATGCAACTTGCTAGTGCCTTTCATGCACCCCCACGTCAGCATGGGTTTCCTCGAACATCTGTCTAAAGGCCGCCAGCAGTTCAGGGCTGGCTTCGCTGGCTGTGGCTTCCAGGCGGTATTGAGCATAGGCCTCGACCCAGTCAAGTTTTTCTACCGCTACTGCCGTTGGCCCGGTCTCCTCCGATTCAGCGACGTGAAACTCTACGTCCAGCAGGTCTGGAATTTCCTTGAACAGGCGTTCGCGAAGGGCGGGGTTTCCCTTGCCTTCGATCACCACTTTGCCATAACCGGGAAACGCTTGAATCTCGTCCCAGCGGCGATCCAAAGACTCGCGGCTGACCCGGAAGGTTTTGAGCGGTTTGCCCCAGCGCTCGTTTACGGGGTGCACCTTGGCCGGCAAACCGGGCTCAACCTCCACAATCAGACCGCCCCTGGGGCTATCCTCGCCCTCGCCAAAGTCGAGCTGGATCAGCGAGCCCGCATACCAGGCCAAGGGGGCCTCGGACACCTGCTGCTGGCGGTGCAGGTGGCCAAGGGCCACGTAGCTTAGGGTTTGGGGAAAGTCGGTGGGCTGGATGGCGTAGCTGTTGGTGGTGTGAAAGGTAAACTCGCCCCCACCCAGCTTCCCCCCTTCCACGGTCAGGTGGGCCATCAGGAGGTTCAGGTCGCCCCCGAAGCCCTGGGTCAGGTTTTTCAGGATCAGGCTCATGCTCGAGCTGTAGGTTTTCTTCCACTCCGCGCTGTCGCCCTGCAGCAGGTCGCCCGCCTTGACCAGTCGGCGCTCCGATAAAAAGGGCAGCAGCGCCACCCTAGCGCCCAGGGCCTCCACCACCCCACCCTGTTCGGCAAAGCGTAGGTTGCCAAACACGGTGGCTCCGGTCAGGGAGAGCAGGGGCGAGAGGGCCTCGAGACGGTCGCGGCTGTCGTGGTTACCGGCAATCACCAGCGCCGGAACCCTCAGCTCGCGCAGGCCCAAAAAAAACTCGAAGGCGGCGGCCTCGGCCTCGGTGGATACCACGCTCCGGTCGAACAGATCGCCTGCGACCAGCACCATGTCAATGCGCTCCGAGCGCACCAGCCCCAGCAACCCCTGCAACGCTTGCCGAATTTCCGGCGTTCGTTCCCGTCCTTTGAGCACCTTGCCTAGGTGCCAGTCTGCTGTGTGCAGAATGCGCATGGGCTGATTGTACTTTTGTTGGTCCGTTTTGGGTATTCGCTAGGCTACCGCCACCGGTTTTTCGGCGGGCTGCTCGGCCAGGGCGGCTTTGGTGCTCTCGATGGCCACCTCGATCATGTCGTCGGTGGGTTCCTTGACGGTGAGCATCTGGAACTTGAAGCCTAGCCAGCGGAAGAACCTCGAGAGGGGGTCGTGGTGGGCGGCGGAGTAGCGCAGCACCTCGAAGGAGACCGCGGCTACCACCGGAATCATCAGAAGGCGCGGGAAGATCCAGTACCAGGCCACCGTGAGGGGCGGGAAGAAGCTGTACACGAACACCCCCACCACTGCGGTAAAAGCGATGAAGCTGGTGCCGCAACGCGGGTGGTAGGCCGGCTGGGCCCGCACGTTTTCCACGGTGAGCTCGAGGCCCTTTTCGTGCGCCGCAATAGCCTTGTGTTCGGCCCCGTGGTACATGAAGAAGCGCTGCATGTCCTTCATGCGTCCGATAAACATCAGATAGCCAATCAGGATGGCGGTTTCGAATAGCCCCGCTACCACATAGAACAGGAAACGAAAGCGCTCCTCATCTACTAAAAGACCCGCCAGCCGGGCCGGCAGCCACACGAACAAGGCCAGGCCGATGACCAGCGACACCGCCAGGGTGCCGTACATGGCCGCCCCTGAGACCTTCTCGTCTTCCTCTCCGGCCAGCTCGCCGCTGCGCGAGAGCGACTTGTAAGAGATGCCCATGGCGTCCCAAAGCGCTACCACACCCCGGATGAGCGGCAGCCGGGCCCAGGGGTATTTTTTGGTCAGGGCAACTTCCTCGTGCCGCTCGACATGAATCTGGCCATTGGGTAGCCGTACCGCCAGCGCCCAGGCATCGGCGGCCTTCATCATGACCCCCTCGAGGGCCGCACTGCCCCCTAGCGCTGCTTGATTGAGAAAAAACCCCAGTTTTCGAAAAAGACCTAAACCTTGCGCTAGAAACTTCATCTAAATCATCTTAGCCCATCGGCTCAGCGACACGTCAGAGCGGAATGAGAATGAACGGTTTGGTCTTGTAGACCTCAAGGGCTTCAAAGTTGAACACCGGGTTTTGGGTGCAAGAAGTAGCCTTTCGCACGCAATCCAGGCCACACCGCAAAAGCTGACCCACTGGTCAGCTTTCATGCTTTTTGTGTTATAGTTCGCAAGCTATGGAACTAACACTCAAGTCTGCACGGCGCTTTGTAGACGAGATACCTGTACCGCTGGTGGTGGTGGGGGTATGGGGCGGTGAGTTGAGCGAAGAGGGACATAAACTGAACCAAAAACATCGAAAAATGCTCTCCAAAATGATGGAGGAGCTTTCTTTCAAAGGCGAGTTTGGCGAGACCCTACTGGTTCCACTGGGCCCCCGTCGCAGCGAATCGGAAGGCCCCGGATTCGTCTTGCTGTTTGGCCTGGGCAAAAAGCGAGGTGTTAGTCTCGAAACCGTGCGTAAAGCTGGGGCCAAGCTGGTACAGGCCATCGCCAAACTAGGCTTCAAAGAAGCGGTTACCGAGACCTTCTTATCCGACAAGTTTGGCAAGAAAGAAGCCAGCTATGCGCTGGCCGAAGGGGCTTTGCTGGGGGGGTATAGCTGGCACAAGTACAAAACCAGTAGCTCCGCCAGCAAACGGGGCGAAAAGCTGCGGCTGTGGCTGGCACGTTCCTCGGGGCCTGCGGTGGACCGGGCAGAGATTGTGGCAGAGGCCGTCAACTATGCCCGCGATTTGGTCAACGAGCCCCCCAATGTGCTAAACCCGGAAGAACTGGCCCGGCGCACGCGCGAAATGGCGCAGGAGCTGGGGCTAGGTGTGGAGATTTGGGACGAAGCGCAGATCAAACAAGCGGGTATGGGTGCGTTTTACGGGGTGGCCCAGGGTTCCGCAAATCCACCCCGATTCATCCAACTAACCTACAAACCGCAAGACCCTTCCGGCCGGGTGGTTGCGCTGGTGGGTAAGGGGCTCACCTTCGACACCGGCGGCTACTCGCTCAAACCCTCCGAGAGCCAGATCACCATGAAGTGCGATATGGCCGGTGCGGCGGCGGTTCTGGGGGCCATGCGGGCCATTGCCAAGCTCATGCCCGTGGTGGAGGTGCGGGCCTACGTGGCGGCTGCCGAAAACATGATTTCGGGCAGTGCCTACCGGGTTTCCGATGTGCTTACGAGCCTCTCGGGAAAGACCATCGAGGTTCTCAACACCGATGCAGAAGGACGCCTAACCCTAGCCGATGCCATCACCTATGCCGACCAGCAGGGCGCTGATGCCATTGTGGAGCTGTCCACCCTGACCGGGGCCTGTGTGGTCGCACTGGGAGATAAGGTGGCCGGGCTCTTTGCCAACGATGCACGCTGGGGGCGCGAAGTGCAAGAAGCAGCCGAACGGGCTGGAGAGAAAGTCTGGCCGCTGCCTATGGAAGAGGAATACCTCGAGGCCCTCAAGTCCAATACCGCCGATTTGAAAAACACCCACGGACGCAGCCGCTATGCTGGGGCTATCAATGCCGCACTGTTCTTGGGCGAGTTTACTAAGAAGCCGCTGGTGCACCTGGATATTGCAGGCCCGGCCTACACCGAGAAAAGCCACGATCTGGGGCAGGCGGGCGGCACCGGCTTTGGGGTTCGGACACTGGTCGAACTGGTCGGTCTGTAGAAGCGCTGTAGTGTAACGTCAGTTCGGAGATAGAAAAGCAGAATAAACCTGTGTGGCATGGCAGACTCACGCTAAAGCCTCCCCTACAGCGCAGGGGTGGACTTTACGATGCCGTGAGGCTGATTGACGGGTTTTCAACCTTCGGCTCAGCGGTTTCAGCTTGTTGGATAACTTCGAACTGACGTTACTGGCCAGCCCTGACCCTGAGTACCCCACGGCAAGATTCGCCCCTTTGCGCGTCGCAATAAACAGCGTTTTGCTGTTTGAAACTCATCTGCGCTTCTCACGGAGCCCCAAGATGAGGAAAATTCCTTGGTAAGGCACTTTGCGCAAACGTAGCTCAGGGTTCGAAGGCCCTGGTCGGAACCAGTTGTACATACGCAACCGCTCTAGCCACCGTTGAGAACCCCAGCAAGAGCAGGTACATCGCGGTTTGGAAGGGTATCCAGGTGGATAGGGTAGAGACCAGTACCAGCGATTCCAGGATGGCGATGAGCAAGAGGTGGTTGCCCAGCCCGCCCTGTTGCATCAAGTCCCATCCTTTACGCATGGCATTGGGCCAGACCTGGTCATCGTCCACCATGATCTGGAAGGTGTAAAACCACAGCAGGTTGATGGCAAAAAGCCCCACGAAGCTCAGCACCGAGGCCAAGGCAGCGTCGGGCACGGTGAATGGCAGCCCCACCACGAAAGCCGCCACCGCCGAGGCCACAAAGACAATCCCGGCAGCAATGTTGTGCCCAGTGGTGTTGCCCCACAGCGCTTCGGGCCTCCATTCGCCGGTGCGGGCATAGCGCATCAGGACGGTGTAGACGCCTACTTGCATCGGGCCAGCTAAAAGACCCAGGGTGAAAACGCTGACCAGCAGGGCTTGGATCAGTAACCACACAATCCCCAGCGGATGCTGGGCCAAGAGCCCAAAGCTGCGCGTTAGAACCTGACTAAGCTTAAGCACCGTCCACCCCGTCTCCAATAAACAAATCGCAAAATATCCCAACAATCCAATCATTGCCCTATAACTCATCAAGTCTAACAGAGTTACAGGGTCTTTGGCCGAGTTAGCTCAAGGCTGGCGAACGTTTCTTGGTGCCCTTCCATTGGCTATGAGCAATCGGCAACGTCCAGTAGGAGCATCTTATCGCGGTTCCCTCTATTTTTGCCGCTCGTCCTAGCGGCAAAAAACGAGTTCAGCACAGTTCTTGACTTCTGATACGCATTTCGGTAGTATCGTTCACTACGGCAAGCCTAAACGATACTACCGAAATGCTTTTCTACTCCCTTCGGTCGGCTTGAATCCTTCACCTCTGACTGCGTCCAACGGTGAAGGATTCAAGCGGAAACGGTATGAGGATAACTAGGTTCTTTTCGAGAACCGCTCCAGGCGCTCTGGTAACTTAATTTCCGGGATGGATGGAGCCCCTCGAATATCTGGGAGTTGCTTAGAGTACTTCATTTCGGGAACTTCATTGCACATCAATCTTTAACTCACCAAACCACTTAGCCACGGTGAATGATGTGTTTAGTGCGTACCGGCAAGGCTCTCAGGGCAGCCTTGAGGAAGTCGGGCCTTAGGTTGATTTTGGGTAGATCCTGCAGGGGTACCCAGCGGAACCATAGCTTTTGACCGGCCTCTTGCCCGATCAAGGGTTCTGGGGTGGGCTCGAGGGGGATGTCCAGAGCAAAATACAACCCTACCTCATGAATGGGAGTTCCTTCGAGCTCGAAGAAGTTTTCCGTTACCCACAACATCCGGCCTACTCTCGCTGGCATCTGAAGTTCTTCATAGATTTCTCGCTCGAGGCTCTGGCGGGCCTCCTCGCCCATTTCCACCCGCCCCCCCGGCAGATACCAGAAGTCGCCTGCAGGCTCGTGGCACAGCAAGACCTGCTGGCGCTTGATTACTACCCCACCCACCCGATAGTTGAACCTGGCCCCCTGAAAATCCTGCACAATCACTTCAGAAGTTTACAACCTGGAACTATTTCCAGCCACAAATAGTGCATAAGCTACGTAATTCTGGTATATCTCTGGGGGGGAATTGGCAAATTAGTAATCGCTCGGAAATTGCGCCCAGCACACGACTATTCAAAACCCCGAAGAAATAGTACCTGAATGCAACTAGGTGGCCGTTTGCTTCATGTTGTTTGGCTTCCCCTATGATCAATCCCGCTGCAATTCACTTTTGTGTACCGTGACCCAGCTGCCCTCTTCGGTAATCAAGTCCACGGTTCCGGCCAATGGGTTGAGCTTGGCGACCTTACCGCAGGTGCCCTGGATGCTACAGACTTTGGCATTCTTGCGGGGTAGGTCGGCTAACAACTCCTGATAGTGGTCGTGTTCGTACTGCAAGCAGCACAACAAGCGCCCGCAGGGGCCGGAGATTTTCTCGGGGGAGAGCGGTAGTTGCTGATCGCGGGCCATCTTGATGGAGACCTGGGCAAAGTCTTGCAGCCAGGTGGAGCAACACGACTCCATCCCACAAGCTCCCAGGGTGCCCAGATAAGTTGTCTGGTCGCGGGGGCCCAAGGCAATGAACTCTACTCGAGCCCCCGCCAGTTTGTTCAACTCGTTGACCCAGCGCCGCAGGTCTATGCGCTCCTCGGCGGAGTAGTGAACCGAGATGTGGTTGCCATCCAGGGTGAATTCGCACCCCAGCACCTTGGCCTGGATACCTTCCCGGCGCAGGCGGGCTTTGAGCCACCATTGCACCTCTTGGCCTCGGTTTTTCAGGTTGGCATGGTTGTCCAGGTCTTCCGGGGTAGCGATGCGGATTACCTCTCCCACGGCGTTGCCCAGATGGGGTTCGGTGCGTACTTTGGCGATCTCCAACCCCCGTCCGGTACGCACCACCACCCAGCTACCCACCGGCGGAGCCTGATCGCTAAACTTGTAATCGTATACCTTGGGGCCATGCGCGAATCGCACGCCGACGCACTCCATGAAAACCTCCCAAAAAGGGTCGAATGTCTGCATTCAACCCGGTGAATCGTTCCAGGGTGGACTGCACAGTACTCACAATCCATTCCTAGAGTAAAGCAGAATGGCGCCGTAAAGCTAGAGCCGACCCAGCTTGAGGGCCAGCCAGGTCTGAACCAGGTCTTCGCTCACATAGGCCGAGAGCGCATCCTGGGCCCGGCTGAGGGCCTCGAGGGCCTCCAGGTAAGCGGGGCTTCCGACCCCGAGGGTTTTTCCCAGTTGGCGCCCCAGGTAGGGCAGGGCCTCTTCCATCTCGGTGAGCAGCTTGAGGGCTTCCAGGGTTTGGGCAGGCCCGGCCCGCAAGGCTTCCAGCACACCCTGGGTACGGCTGGTCAGCTTTCCAAACTCGGCGGGGTGCTCGAGCGCCCAGCGTACCCGGCCAGGGGCCCCCTGGGCAAAAGCCAGCACCTCGGGGTCAAGGGTCAGGGTTTGCAGCAGGGCCTCGGGCAGCGGGGTAAAACTCAGCTCGAGGCTCCGGCTAACCAGGGTGGGCAGCACCAGTTCGCGGCTGGGCGCTACTAAAATGAGCCGCGAAAAGGCCGGGGGCTCTTCCAGCACCTTTAGAAGCGCATTGGCAGCGGGTTCACCCAGCCAGTGTGCCCCGTCAATAATCGCGGTTTTGGCCTTGAAGCGGGGGTAGGTGGCGATCCAGTCCAGCAGATTTTGCTCCACCTCGCCCTCGCGGGGGGCAATTTGCTCGAGGCGAATTTGCGGTACGCGGGCTTTGCGGCCGGTCTTGGTCTCGCTTTCCGGGGCAATCTCGAGCAGGTCGGGGTGGGGCTCGAGGCGGCAGGAGCCACACTGCCCGCAGGGCGGAAAACCCCGCTCACAGTTGAGGCCGTAGGCAAACCACCGCGCAACGGTGCGGCGTCCGACCCCCTCCGGGCCGGTGAACAAGAAGGTTTGCGCCCGCAGCTTGGGCAGCAGCTCGAGGATTCTATGGTGGCCGAGAATTTGCATCGTCAAAACGACCTGGGCAATTGGTTGGAAGCTAGATGATTCCTATAGGCTTCGCAGGATTACGCTGGGGCGTTGGGGGTGCTCAGGCCCATCTACTAAGCCACACACCGCTGGGCTCCGGTGTGTGCCGAGCCTCGTACACAGCATACTTCGGAACCCTTTGCGAGCATTGCCCACAACACGCAGGGGAGCGGCTTCAGAGGCGGTATCACTTGCCCAATACCAAGCGCTCGTAGAGCCACATCGGGAACTGCTCGTGGTGCAGGCGGGAGAGCACCTGCTCGAGGTTGTACTTGGCCCGGAAAAACTCCACCGTGTCCTCCTCGGAGTCCCAGATGGCGTAGGCCGCTCCGGTTACGCCGTCCCTGGGCTGGCCGGTGGAGCCGGGGTTGATGATGGCCCTGGCCTTGGGTGCGACGATGAGTTCGCCGCCGTTGGCATAGCGTTGGTAACGTACCCAACGCCCCTGGGGGGTGCTTACATCGGCGGTGGTGGCCTGACCGCGCACGGTGGTGCTTTCCAGACTTAGGTAGCTTCCGGCTAAATGGGTATGTCCGTGGAAAATCCAGCGGTGGCTCACCTTATTGAACACATCCCGGGCTTGTTCCACCTCTTCCAGATAGGCCAGCGGGTCCAGGGGGCTGCCGTGCACCATCAGCGCACCCGCTTCCTCGGCGGTCCAGGGCAACTGGGAGAGGTACTCACGGTTTTCAGGGCTGATGCGCTCGGCTTGCCAGGACAAAATTTCCAGCACCGGCCCTTCAATTTGCATGGCCTTGATCTCCAGCAACCAGATGTCGTGGTTGCCCATCACCCCCTTGGCATTCACCGAGCGCAACCAGTCCAGCACCCGGTTCACATCGGGGTAGTAGCCCACCGCATCGCCCAGGAAGAGCACTTGGTCGTAGCCCCGGGCTTCCTTGAGGACAGCCTCGAGGGCGGGCCAGTTGCCATGAAGATCCGAAACAATCAGGTAGCGCACAGCACTCCCATCATACCCGCCTTCTGTGGAAAAACCTTGTTAAAACCGGTCGAAAAACCCTGCTCATAAGCTTTGCCTTCATGCTAGCAGCCGTACACCTGGCGGTTGGGCCATTTCCAACAAACGTGGGGCAAAATCCAGCCAGTAGCCACTGAACAAGGCCAGCGGATTACTCCCTTAGCCTGAAACGCTGGATCTTCCCGGTGGTGGTGAGGGGTAGTTCGTCCACATAGTGGACTTCTCTGGGATAGGCGTGGTGCCCAACCCGCTTACGCACCTCTTCTTGCAAGGCCTGGGTTAGGGCGGGTGTGCCGGTCTGTCCCTCGCGAAGCTTGACATGGGCCACGATGCGTTGACCCCGCTGGGCATCGGCCACCCCCACCACCGCAACCATCGCAACGGCAGGGTGATGCAGGATGGCTTCCTCCACCTCGAAGGGGCTGATGCGATAGCCGGCTGCCTTGATCAGGTCGTCGGCCCGGGCTTTGAACCACAGATAGCCATCCGGGTCTTTGCTGCCGAGGTCGCCAGTTTTCAAATAGGAACCCAAAAACTTCTGCTGGGTGGCCTCTGGATTTTTCCAGTAACCCAAAAATGTAACCGGATCGGGGGTGTGGAGGGCAATTTCCCCCACTGCTCCTGGAGGCAGGGGCTGGCCGGTTTCGTCTATAATTTCCACACGATGCCCAGGGTATGGTAGGCCCATCGAACCCGGTCGGATGGGGTCTACCTGATAGGAATTGCCCACCAGCAGGTTGGCTTCGGTCTGGCCATAAAACTCGTTGACCGGCAGGCCAAAGTTTTCTTGTACCCAGGCCAGAAGTTCGGCCCCCAGGGGTTCGCCCCCGGAGTGGATGCTTTGCAGGTTGGGTCGGGTTCGAACCCGGCCCAACTGGCGCATGAGCTTGAGGGCCGTAGGGAAGAGGAAGGTGTGGGTTACTCCCTGACTTTGCAATAGGTGCAGGGCTTCCTCGGGGTCGAAACGCTGGGTGCGGTAGGCCACCACGGTATAGCCATAGAACCAAGCACACAGCAGCACGTTGAGCAAGCCTCCAATCCAGGCCCAGTCCGCCGCCGACCAGTAGATGGCTTGATCCGCTGGAAAGTTGCAGAACAGCCGGAAACCAGGGAGATGCCCCAGCAGGGTACGGTGGGGCAGAAGGGCCCCTTTGGGCTTGCCGGTGGTGCCAGAGGTATAGATGATAATAGCCGGATCGTCGGCCTGGGTGGGGTACGGCACAAAATCGGGATGGGCCGCTTGGAGTAAATCTAGAATCTGATCCTGGTAGATCACCCTGGTTTCTGCGGGCAAGTCTGGGTTTAGGGCTTGTAGCGTGGTGCGTTCGGCAATCAAGAAGCGTGCGCCGGAGTGTTCTAGGCGGTATAGGAGTGCATCCTGGCCGAACAACAGCGATAAGGGCAGGGCGATGGCTCCGGCCTTGTAGATAGCAAGGTGGGCCAGGGCCAGCTCGAGCGACTGTCCCATCAGCAGCCCCACCCGGTCGCCGCGCTGCAAGCCCAGGGCTTGGAGTGCATTGGCCAGACGATTGGACTGGGTGTGCAGTTCGGCAAAGGTGGTCTGCCGCCCCAGTTGGGGCTCGATCAGGGCGATACGGTTTGGATGCCGTGCGGCAGCCTTTACCACGGTGGCCTGGGCTATGTTGAACCATGACGGAACCTCCCAGCGGAAGTGCTGGGCAATCACCGCCCTGGGGGCTGGGGCAAACCGTAGGTTGTCCACTAGCGACAAATATACCTGTGAAGGTGGATATTCTGCTATTGTGCAAACCATCATGGGGCATACCGATTGGCTTGAATCCCTACTAGCGGAACGCACCCGAACCTTGGTGGACGAGTTTGGCAGCTTTTATGCCTGGCTCGAGGGTTCGTATGGGGGTGACACCCTGTTGCTCTGGATGAGCAACTCCATGATTGAGGAGGTGCTGCCCCAACTGCCCCAACGCTTTAGGGGGCGGATGGTGTTGGGGTTGGATGTCTCCGAAGACCATGCCGTCCCCTTTGCCAGGGCGCTCTACTGGGCCAACCCCCGCCGGGCGCTGGTGGTGCGTCTGGGGGAAGGTCTGGGCACGGCCTACCCTGGACGCAAGGAGGTGGCCGAGGGCGAGTGGGTACCCTGGGACGACCCGCGTGAGGCCCGGCAGCTCGAGGTGGCATTGCGACCCGAGTTTTCGTACTGCGAATCCAGGGCCTATGCACCTTGGGAATCCCCCGCGCCAGCCCCATTGCCCATTTTCGAAGGACCAAGGGTGGGTGCAGTCGGTTGGGAGCGGGGTATACCCACTTATGGCTTGGGTTTGGTAGGCTTAGATAGAAATCTCGAGACCTTGCTCGGGGCATGGCGGATGCGCTAGCCTGCAGACCGACAAGGCCCCGAGTACCAGTGTTACCTGGGGCCCTGGCCCCTACACTAGGAGGGATAGAGTGCTGTTTGCCATCTTGTTCACCATCGGCTCGATTCTGGTCACCTGGCTTTTGTACCTGGCTTTGCGCCCTCGCGCCCTCGAGGTTGAAAGCGAGGGAGCCGATCTGCGCTACATCGGGATGGCCCTGGTGTTAATTATCCTTACGGCAGCGACGGTTGCCTCCATGCTGATCCTGGGCAAGCTGGGTCAGGCCACGATTAGTTTCTAAACCCCTGCTAAACCCACCGCGGCGCCGGGCCTAAGGTCGGGTCACTTCAGTGATTCACACGGGTGTCGCTGGTTCCCGTTTCTGTGGGTAGGCAACGTTAACACCCGAATCCTACGCTCAGCGCAAAGAAGCCTGGTATCCTGACCAGTCCTAGTCGGGGTTTTCACAAACAACAAGGTATGGGGTGTGAAGGCGTGGCCCATTTTGAAACTGGGCTTAACCTCGAGCATAACGCTGATCTGAACCTTCGCGTGTCCCTCGAGCCCTTAGAATTGATTGAGCATTGGCTTGCACGGCCAAAAGGAAAGGAGTTACATGGCAAACTTGCGTTGGACGCCCCTGCTTGCACTGCTCGGACTGCTGCTAACCGCTTGTCCCTCGACCAACACCCAGGCCAAGGGGCAGCTCGAGGTCACGGTTAATATTCCCACCGGCTCCGGCATTAGCCCCAACGTCTCGGTAACCGGGCCCGGAGGCTTCAACCAAACCATTAGCCAAGATGGGGTCAGGCTATTTGATGGAGCCAATATTGGTGACTACACCATTACCGCCCAGGACGTGACCGCGGGAGGAACTACCTACAACGGCAAAGTATCGGTGGGCTCCACCCCAGGCACCAGTAACACGGCCACTGCCACCGTGACCGCCAATACCAAGATCACCGTTACGGTGGACTACACCCAGGCCCTCAGCGGCCTTCGTGTCAATGTCGGCAATGTTCCGGCCAACACCCAACGGGTGATTGTGCGGGCCAGGGCAGCCGACGGCACCCTCACCGAGGACACCAGCCTCACCGGCAACGGTACGGTGGATCTCAACGTGCCCAACGAGGCCTACAGCGTCAGCGTGCTGGCCGTGGTGGGTACTTCCTCTACCATTGCCTCGAGCCTCTCTAGCTTCTCGGCCAACGCGACTGCTCCAGCCGTGGTAGATGCCAACGCCTTTACAGCCCGCCCGGCCACTGGTCGGCTTTACCTAGCGGGTGTGGGTGCAACCGACACCCCCAGCGGTATTGCCTATGTGAGCGATGCCAGCCTCCAGACCGCCAGCCCCACCGTAACCCAGTCCAGGGCCGATACCGCCGTCCGCGAGGCCATTTTCGACCGCAGCGGCAACCTCTACCAGCTTGTCCGGGGTACCCCTGCCGACAGCATCCAAACCCTCATTACCCGCTTCTCGCCCACCACCGCCAGCACCGTGGCCACCACCCCGGTAGACTTTGTCATCACCAACGGCTATTTCTCCTTTACAGGGGGCTGTACGGGCGGGACCTGCCGCGACCGCAACCTCACCGCCCCAGCCGATATGGCCTTCGATGCCAACGGCAACCTGTGGATGGTAGACCCCACCAGCGTGGCCCGGATTGACACCAACGGCGGCTCGATTCCCTCCACCGCCCCTGCGGGGCGTCTGGTCTGCTACTCCGCAGCCGACATGGCCGCCAAAGCGGGCGCCAGCAACAACACCCTCGACACCCCCGGCATCATCTACTACGGCGCGGCGGTGGCGGGCGCGACCAGCCTGGCCTTCGACCGCAGCGGCAACCTGTGGATTGGCGCCTCCGTCACCACCCCCAGTGCGGCCCGCCGCCTGACCCGCATTGCCAGCAGCAGCCTGAGTTGCCCCAACCTCAACCCCACTACCCAAACACCCCTAACCCAAGAGCTGGTCTCTGGTGAACGCAACTACACCGTTACGGCTACCATTGGCGAGCCCACCGACCTGGCCCTCGACCCCTCTGGTAACTCCCTGTGGGTTGCCAACCGCACCGGCAACAATCTGATCGAAGTAGATGCCAGCAGCGGCGCCAGCGCCACCACTCCCAGCTTTTTGAAGACCGTAACCGTTACCGGCCAGGCCAGCCTGGCCCCCACCAGCCTGGCTTTCGATGCCAGGGGGCGCTTGTGGGTCTCGGGGGGTAGCACGGTATTTGCCCTCAATGCCATCTCCGGTTCGGGGGCAGTCTCGACCACAGTGGAAAAGAGCTTCACCGCGGCTTTCCCCGTTACCAGCCTGGCCTTCAATCTGGGCGATGCCAACACCCCCCCCTTCTTGCGATAACCTACAGGTTCAAATACCAGCTTTGCGTGTGAGAGGTGCGTTTAGCGCCTCTCATATGACTTTGATGCTGTCAGGGACTGGCCAGTGGCTCCCTGCGTTTTTAGGGTCAGACTTAACGGCCGATATACTCAATTTACCGTTAAGAACGCAGCCCCCACGGGGTTCGTGTGCCCTCGAGGCATGGGTCATCTCCTTTGATGGTTGCCAATACATTGTCCAAAACGCAATTTCTAGACACCTTGGGTTATGAGAGCCCGCAGGGTGCTTCGTTACAAAAGTCGTTATTGGAAGGTTGCCGGTTGCAGAGGTTGTCTAAATCAGGTTATGAAGAGCAATTACGGCCCAATCCCATCGCAAAAACCCCTATAACGCAGCGATTACGCCCTAAAGCCTACCCTCTGCTTCAGGAGGATACATATGCGATTGAAGCGATCAGTTTGGTTTCTGACTGCGGGTGCGTTGTCGCTGATTTTGACCGCTTGCCCTGGGCCTGCTGCCACCAAGGGCATTCTCGAGATCACCGTCAATGCCCCCAGCGGCGTGACCCCCAACGTTAGGGTAACCGGCCCCGGCACCGACTCCACCATCAATACCACTGGCCCGACCGAGTTCAAAGACAAAGACCCTGGCGACTACACGGTTGAAGTGAATAAAGTAGTCGCAAATGGAATTGGCTACAACGGAACCGGTGCCACCCTAAAGGTGGAAGCGGGCAAAAAGTCAACCTTTAACGTGGACTATGCAGCCATCAGTGGCAAAATCCAGGTCAACATCAACACCACCGGCCTGCCCGCAACCCTAACCCCCAGTGTAACCATTAGCAAAAACAGCACACCGGTGGGCACACCGCTCTCGGCTTCGGGCACCTACGAAGATGTCGCGCCCGACACCTATACTATTTCGGTTCCCAGTCTGACCGAGGGCAACTCAACCTACGCCAGTGCTGTGGACGGCACCACTGTAACGGTTAATGCCGGCGAAGAAGCGGTGGTTGATGTGAGCTTTACCCTCAACCCTGGCACGGCTACCATTACCATTGCGGGCATTTTGAGCGGGCCCACAGCGGCTCCCGTTAACGTTAGCCTGACCCCCAGCGGTGGCTCGGCTATCACCCAGCAGTTTAGCAACAACGGCTCAGTCACCTTTAGCAACCTGGCCCCTGGCTCCTACACCCTGGCTGCCCAGCCAGCTACCGTGGGCAGCGGTGCCTCGGCCCAAGACTTTGCCGCCAGCCTCTCCAAAACCACCCTCAACATTGCCTCCGGCGGTACCGATACCGCGACCGTCACCTACAGCCGCCCAACTGTTACAGTTAACCTTACCGGTTTACCTGCGGCCCCCGCGACGGCCAACACGGTGATTGCCCTCACCGGCGGCCCCGCCACCGTCGCCCCCACCACCATCACCGGAACGGCCCGTAGCGCCACCATTACCGTGCCGCGCTTCGGAACCTATACCGCCACTGCCACCTCCATCGTGGCCGGCACCACCGTAGATAGCTATTTCTTTAGCACAGCGGGTGTAACGGCTTCCCCTTCATCCACCACGCCTGCCGCTACCGCGCCGAACCTGCCCCTGACTCCCCGTGGCGAGACTGGCAAAATGTTCATCACAGGCAACGGCACCTTCCTGCCAAATGGCTTGAACGCTATCTACAGCCTGGCCGATACCTCGATTGCCACGGGCGCAACGCTCACCAACTTCCTGCCCACAGCCGGTACATCGTCTACCGAAGGCTACTTCAAAACGGTATTCGACCGCGAGGGCAACGCCTACGTGATTTACCAGAACTTTAGCGGTAGTAACGCAGCTCGCATTTTGCGCATTAGCGAGGCCAACCTGCGGGCCGGTAGCCTAACAGCAGGGGCGGCTGGAAATAAGGAGATCGTTGGAACGGCCATCGGGGTTCCAAGTGGTCAGGGCGGTAACGAAGAAGTAGAGCCCTCCGATATCGCCTTCGACAGCAACGGCAATATGTGGATTGCCAATGACAACGGCAGCGCCATTGTCTGTGTCTCCAACGCCCAGTTGAATGCTGCTGGCAGCACCATTACCAGCTTTAACCAGGCCCTCATCGTGCCCACCAGCTTTACGGGAGAACTGGCCCGTACCTACACCTTCGTGCGGGCGCTGGCCTTCGACCGCGATGGCAACCTCTGGTTTACCTCCGACGACACCGTGGCCTCCGACCCCGACCGCCGTGCGCGGCTCTCGCGCATCAATGCCGCCAACCTGACCTGCTCGGGCGGGGTGCAGCGCGTTGCGCCGGATGTGCTCCTGAACATCAGCAATGTGGGAGGTGCGGGGGGCCCCATCATCAAACCTGCGGGCCTGGCCCTTTCGCCCGATGGCAACTCGCTCTGGGTGGCCGACTACGGCGGGAGCAGTGCGCGGTACAAGTGCATCACCCCTACCCCCCCGCCCACCACCCCCGACCCCGACTGCCCTACTGGACAAGTTAAGGAGTCTGCCCCCGTATTTGTAGATGCCAACGCCGATCAGGAGAGCGTCATCCAGATTAATATCGCCGGAATTACCACCGGAGCCACCCTGCGGAATGCTTTCACGGAAACGGGCCGTTTGCTGGACCGCATCACCATCCCGGCGGGCACGGGTACCGACCGTGGTTTGCAGCAGCCCTTCCATATGGCCTTCGATAAGCAGGGCCGCCTGTGGCTGGCCACCAACAACAACGTGATTGTGACTTCGGGGGACACCACTCCGCCCTGTGGGTTTACCGCACCTGGAGCGGGCGAAAGCGTGGTCTGCTTGCCGGGTACGGCTCTGACGGACCGCCGCGGCAAGGTCTATGGTCTGACCATTGGGTCGCGCGGCGGCTCCGACCCGGCCCTGCCCTTTGCTCGCGATGTGACCCCGGCGGTGCGGATTAGCGCGGCAACGGACGGGGTGGGCTTTACCGGTGTGGCCTTCAACATCGCGCCCCTCAATGCCCCCATGTACGTGCGGCCCAACCAGTAAACCTTTCAACCCACCTGGCCCCTCGCAAAGCGCGAGGGGTTTTTGTGGTGTGAGGTTCTGCGTTACAAAAACCGTTATGCAAGCGCGGATTGGGCAAAGGGCGGGCGCAAGGTGGGTTATGGATTGGAAAATAGGCTGTCGGAAACTGAAAAAAACCTATAACGCAGGCTTTACGCCGGTTTGTCTAGCCTGTCGGGGTGCGGCCTTTTTCTGCTTTGAGTCGTCTTGTTGGCTATTTGGGCGCATTTGGATTGCTTTCACTGGCACTTTTTGGCTGTACCCCTGCGCCCACCAAGGGGGTGCTCGAGCTTGAAATCCTAGCCCCTGCTGCCCTTAGCCCCGACGTGCGGGTTAGCGGCCCCGACTTTAGCCGCAGTTTTACGGCCCCTGGCCCGGCCCGCCTGCCCGACCTACCCCCCGGCACCTATAGCATTACCGCCAACGCCCTTGCGTTTGAGGGCGGTTATACCTACCGGGCCCGGATTGTGGTGGACGGTCAGTTGGCTTCAGCCTCGTCCGCTGCCAACACCAACGCCAACAGCCTGCTGATAGCGGGCAAGACCAGCCGGGTGTTGGTCGAATATGCCGTAGCTACCGGCAAACTGAACCTTAGTCTCTCGGTTTTGCCGCCAGTGGGGGGTTTTACCCCGCGGGTGCGGGTGGAGGGTAGCCAGGGGTGGGTGCAGGAGGTGGAGGAGAGCACAGTGCTGGACCTCGAGCCCGACACCTATACCCTCACGCCGCTGGCAGCCCCGCCCGGCTACAGCCTCGCCCAGTCGGCCCAGCGTGTGGAGGTGGTGGCGGGCCAGGAGGTGGGCGCAAGCGTGAGCTACGCCCAGGGTTTTGGCAACCTGAGCGTAAACATTACCCCCCCCAGCGGCGTGGAAGGCTTTGCGCCGGGCATGGTGGTGCGGCGGCCCGACGGGAGTGTGCTGGAAACCCTCAACCAGAGCAAGTCCTACACCCAGCTTCCGGCAGGAAGGTACACCCTGAGCGCCGCCAACGTGAGCGCCGCCGGTGTCATCTGGCAGCCCACCGCCACCGACTCGAGCGTGGAGGTGCCCATCGGTGGTTCGGTGAGCAGCAGTCTGGGCTACACCGCCACCAATGCCGCCCTCACCGTAAACCTGTCGGGCCTGGGTGCCAACGACACTGCCACCGTGACCCTGCAACCTGGCAACCAGACCCGTACCCGCACCGGCAACGGGCCGGTGCGCTTCGAGGGGCTGGCCTTTGGCAGTTATAGCGTTGCGGCCGGCGCGGTGCGGCCTGGTAGCTGGGCCGACCGCTATTTTGCAGGAGGCCAAGCGAATGTGCAGGCCAGCCCCGCAAACCCTATGCCCAGCGCCAACCTCTCGAGCTGGACCGAGCGGGCCGGAACCGGGCGCATCTGGGTGGCGGGGAACGGGCAGTTTAGCAACGGGGGCCGGGGGAGTACCGGCACCGGCGAACTCAATGCGGCCTACTGGCTGGCCGATGGCTCGAGCAGTTTCAACCCGTTCATCGCGCCCACAACGGCGCATGCGCCCTTCCGCATCGCCTTCGACCGTGAGGGAAACCTGTATGTGCTGTACCAGTACCTGAGCGCCTCGAGCCCCGCCCGCATCGTGCGGATTAGCGAGGCCAACCTGCGCAACAACCAGCTCTCCGAGACCGCGCCCGGCAATACCCGCATCGAGGGCAGCGTTTGGGGCTGGCCCGCAGAGGTTACGCCCGGCCCCAACATGGTGGTGAGCGGCAACGAACCCGCCGACCTGGCCTTCGATGCCAACGGCAACCTGTGGGTGGTCAACGACTACCTGGGCCTCTTGGCCTGTGTGCAGGCCAGCGAGCTGCGGGCGGCTCCCCCCAGCATCGCCAGAGCCGGTAGCCGCATCTGGGGGCCGGGAACGGGGTTGTACAGCTATGTGCTGAACACCCCCGGTCAGAATGCCGACCAACGCCCGTTCCTGATACCCCACGCGCTGGTGTTCGACCCCGCAGGCCATCTGTGGTTTTCCTCGGGGGGCTACCAGGGGCCCCGTTCGGGCGAGACTTCCCCGGTCAAGCGGTCGTACCTCAACCGCCTCAATGCCAGTCGGATTTCCTACGATGCCAACGGCGACTGCAACGGTGGCAATGAAAGCCTGAGCGAGTCCAACCTGAGCACCTGGGTGGATATTCGGCTGGACATCAGCCAGGCCAGTGCGAGCGACGGCTACGGAGCCATCGTCAAGCCGGTTACGGTGGCCCTGGAACCGGGTGGCGGAGCGATCTGGGTTGGCGATTTTGGGGGTAACTCGGGGGGCAGTGGCGACCTCTACCGCGACGCCAACGCCACCCCCGAGACGTTGCTGCGGGTTCCGCTGGCGGGCTCCAACCTGACCCCCGGCGCCTGGTGGCGGACTGCGGTGGTGAGCCACCGCCTGACTATCGGCCCTGGGGCTGGGCAGGACAGGGGCTTGCAACAGGCCTTTGGACTGGCCTTCGACCGGGCCGGGTATCTGTGGGTAGCCTCCAACAACAATGTGGAAATTTTGCCCACCGATACCGGCGCAGCAGCCCTGGGCCTGACCGACCGGCGCGGCAAGCTCTACCGCCTGGATGTGCGGGGGTATGTGGGTAGCAACGATACCTATACCGGTTCCAACACCCTCAACCTCCGGGGCACGGGGCTCGAGCGCACTTTGAGCGTGGGGGATGTGGGGGTGGGCCTGATTGGGGTCGCCGTCCACCTGCCCCACCCGAGCAGTCTGCCCAACGTACACCCGTAAAATTAAGGCCCGAGGGGTAAACCTGAAACCCAAGAAAAGCAGACCAGGACGGAGATTGTTCGGTGTACAAAACGTTACGATATTCGTTACTGATGATGCACCGGAAATTATCATGCTATTTTTGGCTCAAGATGTGTAAGCGCCGTGCTGCACGCAATAATCAGAAGCATTCCGGTTGGGCTATCTGGGTAGGTGGGGTGTTGGGCCTCCTGGTGCTCGCCCTTGCGGGCTGCACGCCCCAGACCCCTGCCAAAGGAACCCTGGAGGTGCTGGTCGGGGCGCCTCCGGGGGTGAACCTGAGCCCCAACCTGAGTGTGGTGGGCCCGGATGGCACCACTTCCATCACCACCCTGGGCAAGACCACGCTCACCAACCTGACCCCGGGTGAATACACCCTCGAGCCCGGCGAGGTGATTGCAGAAAATGGCTACAGCTACCGGGCGGGCTCGAGCAAGGTTGTAGTGGAAGCAGGCGCGACAGTGCTTGCCAACGTCAACTATCAAGCCTCTACCGGCAAGCTCAGTGTCAACGTTACCGTCAACCCAGGGGTGGCTGGATTCGTACCCAGTGTCGAAGTCCGCAATGCCTCCAATGTCCCTGTTGCCAGCGTGAATGCCGTGGGTGTCAGTACCCTCAACCTACCTCCGGGGGCCTACACCATAGCAGCGGGAACACCGCCTTCCAACTACCGGGTCAATCAGGCGACCCAGTCGGTGGTAGTAACCGCTGGACAGGAAAGAACGGTTAACATAGCTTTTGGTCTGGGCTTTGGAACCATCGCGGTGACGGTACAGGGGCCCCCGGGTATCTCTGGCTTTGTGCCCGACGTAAACGTGACTGGCCCCGGCGGTACAACCGCCATCAACACCGCCGGCCAGACCACCCTCACCAATCAGGTGGTGGGGTTGTATACGGTCTCGGCCAGCAATGTGGGCCCCATCAACGGCGTCACCTACCGGCCCACCATCACCGTTAGCCCGGCAGCGGCCAATCCCTTCACCCTCGACAACGAGGCCACCCAGAACGTGAGCATCGGCTATGTGGCCACAGGTGCTTCGGTGGCGGTGACGTTGCAGAACCTGGCTGCGAGCGACAGCCTCACCCTTACGCTGCGCGCTGGCTCGGCCTCTGGCCCGGTGATTGGAACCCGCACGGTCACATCCAGCTCCCCCCAACCCATCCGCTTCGACAACCTGCCCTTTACTTCCATCCACGCCAGCGCCACTGGGGTGCGGCGCGGAACCTATCTGGATTCCTACTTGATCTCCGATGCCCCCTCGGTTACCACCACGACGGACAATCCCAGTGCTTCAGTAACCGTAACTCTATCGGTACGTCCGTTCAGTGGTCACTTCTTTGTGGGGGGTAATGGCTCGCTCAATAACTCGGGTTGGACCATCAGTGCATCGGGTGGGCCACCCTACGATATTCCGGGGCTGGTGCGCGATGCCGATGCGGCTTGGGCTGCTGCCGATGCGAACTTCTCCAGTGGCATACTGCCCTCACCAAGAAATCTGACTACCAGCTCCCCCACCGCAAACTTTTTGCGCGGTGCCGGGGTGTATGGCATGGAGTTTGACTCCGGTGGCAATCTGTATGTGATATACCAATTTGTGAGCGCGGGCAATGGCAACCGTATTGTGCGGGTGGGGCGCGAGAATTTAGAAGAGAACCGCTGGGCGGAAGGCAGCAACTCTGGAAGTGTTTCTTACACCAACTACGTAGTTGACAACAGCGTAATCCAGAACAACGCCAGCGGCTCCCGCGTGACCGACCTTGCTTTCGACTCCGAAGGCAACCTGTGGTTTGTTAACGAGCCAGGCGGCGTCATCAATTGCATTAACCGCGCTCAGTTCTCTGGGTCAAACGCCAGCATCAGTAGACCTGCCAGTGTGCTCGATGCTGCTGGAGCAAACCTTCGGAATCCGCGGGCCATCGCTTTCGACAGTGCTGGCAATCTCTGGGTAACTGGAGGTACTTTCCCCGGAATACCGCCCTACCTGGCTCGCATTCCTGCTACTCAAATGACCTGCCCAAGCACTCCTCTGACCCCATTAAATCCCCCAGGTGGCCCAGCCTACCCCACCTATGCAGTCACACGCATTACGCCGGACATCCGTTTGCGCATCAACCCCCTCAGCGGTCAGCCCGGTGGCCCAATCTATGCGCCTACCGGTATGGCCCTCTCGCCCGATGGCCAGTCCCTCTGGATTGCGGACTATGGCGCAGGGAGTGACAGCTATAGCTCCGCCTCCACCTGTAACCCACCCAGCTCGGGTGGCGGAAGCATCACCATCAGCGCCTCCCGTGAGAGCGTCATCAAAGTGCCCCTCAGCGGCAATAACGCGGATATTGGTGAACGGGATGCCTACATCATCGCTCGCATTACGGTTGGATCTGAAACGGTGTCTGCACCGGGTGAACAAGACCGCGGTATGCAGCAAGCAACCTCGTTGGCCTTCGACAGCCGGGGCAACCTGTGGGTGGCTACCAACAACAACGTGGAAATTGACCCAGCCCGTTCATGCTTCGCTTCAACGGGTATCTCGGAAGAGTCAATCGGTGCAGGGCCTATTTCACGCTTGCAAACAGATCGCCGGGGCAAGATTTACATTTTTGAACCCTCTTCCTTGGTGGATACCAACAACACCTTGCTCACCCCGCGGGTTCCGAGGGTCACACTCAGCTCTCCCACGCCAGGAGTTGGTTTTACCGGCCTTGCCCTCAACATTCCACCCATCGCCCCCTAATGTGTAATACCTTCGTGTGCTACCTGCAGTCTACCCTTCCACCCCCGCCATCCTGAGCAGAAGACGGCTGCGGATGAGGTTGTGCACCAGCAGAATCAGGTTCACCCGCGCCAGGAAACCTGCAAACGACCGGGCC
>NZ_JBBINI010000037.1:0-31072 GCF_037443965.1 Meiothermus sp. | reverse complement strand
GGCCCGGTCGTTTGCAGGTTTCCTGGCGCGGGTGAACCTGATTCTGCTGGTGCACAACCTCATCCGCAGCCGTCTTCTGCTCAGGATGGCGGGGGTGGAAGGGTAGACTGCAGGTAGCACACGAAGGGATTACACTTCATCGTTCGGGACAGTATCGTTTCTATGTGAACTCGGGTTACAACCTCGAGCAGCCCTACATTTGTGTGAAACACGAGGGGCATTTCGCCAAATTTTTGCTGCAACCGCTGACTCTACAATCCAACAACGGTTTTTCCCGCACCGAACTGGGTCGCATCCAGCAAGCCATCGCAGATGCGCGCGATCAACTCCTCAAACACTGGGCCAATGTCAAAGGCAATGAAGGCGAAAAGCCCAGCGGAGAGCTTTTGCTGCACGAACAGTAGGCCATAGAGCCTTTGCTATACCGGTCTACCTGCCATCATAAAGCTGGCGGTCATACCGCCATCCACCGGCAAAATGGTGCCGGTGATAAAGCTGGCCTTCTCGGAAGCTAGAAACACCACCGCCTGGGCGACTTCTTCGGGTTTTCCCAGGCGGCGCAGGGCATGTAGGTCTTCCCAGTCCTGGCGGGTCAGTTCGGGATGCTCGGACATCTGAATGGCTTCCAGTACGCTCTCGGTGGCGATGGCCCCGGGCGCTACCGCATTGACCCGGATGTTCATGGAGGCCAAGTCCAGCGCCAACGAACGGGTCAGGTTTACCAATCCACCCTTGGAGGCATTGTAGGCAGCGTTGTTCTGCTCGGCGAAGAGGCCCTGCACGCTGGCCACATTCACAATCGCACCTCCTCCAGACCGCACCATTTCCCTGGCCGCCAGGGCAGAAAGGTGCATGGGCGCGGTCAAGTTCACTTCCAAGGTTTGTTGCCAATCGGCCAACCCCACCTTGAGCGCCGAACCGGGCGCGGCAATAGCTGCATTGTTGACCAGTACATGGATTGCGCCCCATTGTTTGGTAGCTTGCTCGACAAAGCGTTCGCGGTGAAGGGCCTGCGCAATATCGGCATACACGAACAAGGCTCCTAGCTGTTTGGCAACCTCGAGGCCTTCCGGCCGCACATCACACAGCACCAGTAAGGCCTGTTCTTTGGCAAATGCCTCGGCAATGGCCCGCCCAATGCCTCGAGCCGCCCCGGTTACCAGCACTACCTTGCCCTGAAACATGCTCAAAGTTTATCCAATCAGATCGGATACAATTCAACCATGACCCCCCTGTTCAAAAAGCTCAACCTCAAAGACCAAACCGAACGGGTCGTTTTGAACGCGCCCGAGGGATTTGATGAAGAGTTGAGCCTCCTTGAAAACGTCACAATTCTACATAGCCATAAAGCAGCGCAAAAAATCCCATTCGTCTTGATCTTCGCGACCAAACAAAACCAAGTAGACAAAGCTGCAAAGGCCATAGTACCCAAGCTAGCGGGGGCTGCGGTGGTGTGGTTTGCCTACCCCAAGGGCACCTCCAAAAAGTACGAATGGGAATTCAACCGGGATAGCGGCTGGGCCGTGTTGGGAGAAATGGGGCTGGAACCGGTGCGCCAGGTAGCCATAGACGTGGATTGGTCGGCCCTGCGCTTTCGGCGGGTGGAGTACATCAAGACCATGACCCGCAGTTTCGCCATGACCCTCGAGGGCAAAGCCAAGGCTGCCAAAAAGTAGTTAGCGAATCAGGCGAAAAATGAAGGGATACCGGTAAGATTTACCCTCCGATACCGCAATAGCTGCGGCAATCATCGTCCAGATCACCAGAATTCCCAAAAGAATAGCCAGCGGAATCCCGATCAGAATGAACATCAGTGGAATCACCAGCAGCCAGTAGAGGGTATAGCTGATCTGGGCGTTGAGGGCCTCCTTGGCCTGTTCCTTTACGAACAGCCGGTCGGGGCCAAGGATGTAGATCAGCAGGGGAATCAGGATTTGCCCGATGGCAATCAGATAGCCAAAAATCGGGGCCAGATGAGCCACAATAGCGATGTTGCGATCGTCGCGACTGGTCTCCATGCCACAATAGTAGAACAAAAGGCCCAAGCCATCAGCTACCTAGAGCGGTTCCCACGAGAGCTTGCTCCGAATACCTGGTACGCCCTTGTTTACCGTGCCGGGTTATCGCACTCTTCACAGACGCGGCTTCCCATCCGGGAGGCCACTGTGCTGTGCAGGAAAAAACAATCGAGTTGTGAGCGGTTCAATAATTGTGAAGAGTGCTCTAACCAGGCCAATAAACCGCGTTGGCTTCGACAGGCTCAGCCAACACCCGCATACTGGGGGAACCGTTGTAATGGTAGGAAACGCGACAGGCCGCTTGAATGACTTGGCTGGGGGACGATCCGCTTCGCGATGGGCTACTGCCCATGCACCAACGGGACGATCCCCTTTCGGGACGGGCCGGAGCCCGTACAGCCAAGGGACGATCCCACGCCGCGCCTTGGCGTGGCGCAGGACGGGCTTCCCGCCCGAGGCGGCAACGTGCACCAAGATGGCGGAGTCATGGTGAAAACCGCGATACTGTGGCGGCTCGGCTTACCTGCGTGACCCCTGCGCTAGTTGCAATCCCGCAATGGCTGCAAAGCCCGCGCAAGATATTCACCGCTCAGCTCACCTGTCAGACCACGGTAGGCACGGCAGAAATCTCTGGCTTCTGGTTGACCTGTGCGGGCCCGGTCACGGATGTACTGGGCTTCCCCACGGAGGTTGTTGATGATTGCATTTCTACCGCTGTAGGCTCCAAGCTGATACCCTAGCCAGCCGCCTATAAATCCCACCGCCAGCACTCCGAAAATCACCAGCACCTGCACCCATCGGCTCATGATTTCCTCCCAGGCTCATAGTCTGCGGGTTTTGCCATCCAGGGTCAGGAGGGGGCCGTAGAGATCGGGCCTGCGGTCACGAAAGAAGCCAAAGCTGGCTCGGAACGTGCGGGCTTCTTCCAGGTTGAGTTCAGCTACCAGGACGGTTTCTTCGTGGCGACCGGCCTCGACCATCTTGTTGCCCATGTAGTCGGCGATAAAGGAGGAGCCATAGAAGGTCTGCTCGAGGCCCTCTACTACTTCGGTGCCCACCCGATTGGCGGCCCCTAGATAGCAGATATTCGAGACCGCATGACCGATCATGGCCCGTTGCCACATATCCTTGGTGTCTATTCCTCCAGCCTCGGCAGGCTCGGAACCAATTGCGGTGGGGTATAGCAGAATCTCTGCTCCCAATAGGGCCATGCTCCGAGCGCACTCGGGATACCACTGATCCCAGCAGATGCCTGCACCCACCTGGCCAAACCGGGTATAGAAGGCTTTGAAGCCGGTATCGCCGGGGTTGAAGTAATACTTTTCTTCATAGCCGGGGCCATCGGGAATGTGCGATTTGCGGTAGATGCCCAGAATTTCGCCGCTGTGATCAATCATGGCCAGACTGTTGTAGTAAGCCTGTCCGGCCTTCTCGAAAAAAGAAAGTGGAAGCACCACGCCAAGCTCCTGGGCCAGTTGCTGGAAGTGCGGGATGAAGGGATGGTTTTCTGCTGGATTGGCCAGGGCAAAGTATTTATCCCGCTCGGCCTGGCACCAGTAGAGGCTCTCGAAAAGCTCTGGAAGCAGGACAATCTGCGCCCCCTGGGCAGCGGCCTCCCGTACCATCCGGGTGGCCTTGGCCAGGTTCTGCTCGCGGTCGGCGGTCATGGACATCTGAACAACGGCTAGCTTGGTCATGGTGGCTCCTCTAGCGTTCTGTACCCGGCCATATGGCACCGGCGGGCTGCTGCTGGGTGACGCAGTGGAAGCTGCCCCCACCGGTGATCAGGTAGCGGCTTTTGAGCCCGATCACCTCGCGTCCGGGGAAGAGCGGGCGCAGGATTTCCAGGGCCTGTTCGTCGTGGGGGTCGCCGTAGATGGGCACCAGCACGGCGCCGTTGGCGATGTAGAAGTTGGCGTAGGTGAGGGGGAGGCGGGTTTCGCTATCCAGCCAGAGCGGGTTTTTGGGGAGGGGCAGCTCCACGATGCGAAAACCCCCCAGGCTTCGCAGGATTTCCAGGTTTTCCTGCAGGGGGCGGTGGTTGGGGTCGTCGGGGTCTGGACAGACCGCCGTCACGATGGTGTGGGGCGAGGTGAAGCGGGTGAGGGTGTCTATGTGCCCGTCGGTGTGGTCGCCTTCCAGCCCGTCCCCCAGCCAGACCACGTTGTCAATGCCCAGGAACTGATGCAAGTAACCCTCGAGCTCCTCCTCGTTCAGACCGGGGTTGCGCTCCGGCGAGAGCAAACACTGGCGGGTGGTGAGGCATACGCCCTCCCCGTTGATTTCCAGTGAGCCCCCTTCCATCACGATGCCTGCATGGAACAGATGGGCTCCCAGAATGCGGGCCATGTGCAGGGGCATCTGGTTGTCCTGCTGGGCGGCATACTTCCCGCCCCAGCCGTTAAACTCCCAGTTGATGGGGGCCACCGAGGGTAGATGCACAGCCCCCCCTTTCCCTCCTTGTGGGGGAAAGTGGTCGGGGGAGGGGGGGTGTGTGACGAAGATCGCCCCCGAGTCGCGCAGCCACAGGTCGTCGTGGGGGATGCGGTGAAAGCGAACCTGGCTCGAGAGCCGGGCTTTGGCGTCGCGTTCGGATTCTTCGTCGTTTACTACCAGGTGCACCGGCTCGAAGCGGGCCAGGGTGTTCACAAAGGCCGCGAACTCCTGCCGTACAGGTTCCAGGTAGCCCAGCCATTTTTCGTCGTCGTAGGGCCAGGCCGTCCAGGTGGCGGCGTGGGGGGCCCATTCGGCGGGCATGGCAAAGCCCAGGGCGCGGGGGGTGAGGGTCTTCTCCACAAAGGCTAGAGTATAACAGCTTGCTGAATAGCAGCGTCCCGAAAGGAATGACCCCGTTATAGGGCCTGCAGGGCGGCCTCGAGGTCGGCCCAGAGATCCTCGACGTCCTCGATACCCACGCTCAGCCGCAGCAGGGAAGGGGGGAGGTGTTCCTGCCCCGGAATGGCCGCCCGGCGCTCCATGGTGGACTCCACCCCCCCCAGGCTGGTGGCGTGGCGGATCAGCCGGACGCGCCGGCAGACCGCGTCGGCCTCGGCGGCCCCGCCGTGCAGCTCGAAGGAGAGGATGCTGCCAAAGCCTTTCAGCACGCGCTGGGCGGTGGCGTGGGTGGGGTGGGAGGGCAGGCCTGGGTAGCGCACGCGGGCCACCCGGGGGTGCTGCTCGAGGCGAAGGGCCAGCGTCTGGGCGTTCTCCTGGGCTTTTTGCAGGCGGAGGGCCAGGGTGCGCGCCCCCCGCACGGCCAGGAAGGCCTCGAGGGTGCCAGGGGTGGCCCCGCTGAGTTCCCTGGACTTTCGCAGGGCCTGCCACAAAGCCTCGTCGCGGGTGGTGGCCACCCCCCCGAGCAGGTCGGAGTGGCCCCCGATAAATTTGGTGGCCGACTGCACCGAGACCGTGGCCCCCAAGGCCAGGGGCTGCTGGTTGAGGGGGGTGGCAAAGGTGTTGTCCACCGCCAGAATGGCGCCGGGCTTGCGCGGGGCCTGTCCGATGGCGGCCAGATCCACCACCGTGAGCAGCGGGTTGGAGGGGGACTCGAGCCAGATCAGATCGGCCTCGCCACAGGCCCGCACCCAGCCCTCGGTGTCCTCCAGGGCCAGCCGCCGCACCGACCAGCGCTTCTTCTCGGCCCCGGCCAGGGCCAGCCCCACCACCCCCTGGTAGCAGTCGTCCGGCAGCACCACCACCGCCCCTACCGGAAGCTGATCAAAAACCGCCGCCACCGCGGCCATGCCCGAGGCAAAGGCCACGGCCTGCCCGTCCTCGAGCCCCCCCACCAGGGCCTCGAGGGCCTCCCAGGTGGGCGTACCGTCGTCGCGGGCGTAGGCCCGCTCCTCCCCCAGGATGAAGTTGGAGGCCGGAACCAGCGGGGTATTGAGGGGTTCGCCGGGCGCGGTTGGGCGGCCAGCGGCCACCAGCCAGGAGGCCGGTCTGAGTTGGGTGGGCTTTTCCATGCCCGCAGTATACCCACCTGCTACACTAGGGGCATGGTGCAGCTGTTCAACGCCGAGACCAGCGCGCCCATCGGCCAGATTAGCGAAGCCCAGATTTCGTTCGGTCGCCCAGATGGAAGAGGAACACGCCCAGGATCAGGGCTACTACCTGAATGCGGATTTACTGGAGACCTGGCGCGAGCAGGGCGCCGACCCGGCCCTCATCGAGCTGCTGGCTAAAGCCATGGGGGATGGGGAAGAACTGAGCATCCGCTGGTCGAGGTAGCTACGAGAGCGTGGCCTCGTCCATCAGCCCCTCGGCCCAGGCCTCGAGGTGGCCCACATCCCCAATCGAGAGAGCGGTGCCTTCGGGGTAGAGCAGGCGGGTGATGGAGGTGTTCTGGATTTGAAATTTGCGCCAGGCCCCGTTTTCGAGCCCGAGCACAATCTTGAGCGCGGCCCGGATGACCCCCCCGTGGGTCACCACGATAAACCGGCCTTCCGGTAGCTCCTCGATAAAGGCCTGTACCCGCGCGGCCAGGTCGGCCATGCTCTCGCCGCCGGGGCGCTTGGTGTTCCAGGGGTCGCGCTGGATGGCCCGGTGGAACTCTGGGTAAAGCCGCTCCATCTCGCTGCGCAACAGCCCCTGCAACTCGCCGGCGTAAATCTCGCGCAGGCGGGGGTCGTAGCTGGGTGTGAGGCGCAGGGCCTCGGCGATGGGCTTGGCGGTGAGGGCCGCTCGTTGTAGGTCGGAGCTGTACAGGCCATCGAAGCCCTGGCGGCAGGCGGCCAGGCGCTCGGCCACCCGGAAGGCCTGGTGCAGGCCCTGCGGGGAGAGATTAACGTCGTAATGCCCTTGAAAACGCCCCTCGGCATTCCAGGGGGTCTCGCCATGGCGTACCAGCCAGAGTTCTTTCATAGGGTGGTTCAGGGTTCAGACAACCTTAACCCCTGACGACTCCATGATATAGCCTACCGGGTAGCTTTGGGGTAATAGTGTCCTGGCTCCAGAAGCCATGTCTGAACTCAGGACCAAAATGTAACCAAGCCCCATGTTGAACACTCGGTACATCTCCTGTTCGGCGATTTGTCCGGCGCGCTGAATCAGGTCAAATATGGCGGGAACAGGAAAGCTGCCCCGCCGAATCTCGGCCCCCAGCCCCTCCGGCAGCACCCTGGGCAGGTTCTCGAACACCCCCCCGCCGGTGATGTGGGCCATGGCGCGGATCTCGAGGCCCTCGCGCTGGAGCAGTTCTACTTCGCTCAGGTAGCAGCGATGGGGTTCCAGCAGGGCCTCGGCCAGCGACTGCCCGCCCAGCTCGGGCCGGGGTTCCTCGAGGTTCCAGCCTGCGAACACCTGGCGGGCCAGGCTGTAGCCGTTGGTGTGCGGCCCCGAGGAGGGTAGGGCCAGCAGCACATCGCCGGGCTGTACCCTGGAGCCGTCCACCACCTGGGCCTTGTCCACCACACCCACAATGGTGCCCACCAGATCCAGGCCGCCCTCCTGATAGACCCCCGGCATCTCGGCGGTCTCGCCCCCCAGCAGGGGGATTCCCACCGCCTTGCAGGCCTCGGCCAGCGATGCCAGGATCTGGGCCAGCACCTCGGCTTCCAGCTGGGCGCTGGCGATGTAGTCCATGAAAAAGAGGGGCCGGGCCCCCTGCACCAGTAGGTCGTTGACCGAGTGGTTCACGATGTCGAAGCCCAGCCCGCCGTAGCGTCCGGTCTGGGCGGCCAGGAGGGTCTTGGTGCCCACCCCGTCGGTGGAGGCCACCAGCACCGGCTCGGCCAGGTTTTTGAGCCAGGCGACCTCGAGCATCCCCCCAAAGGCCCCCAGGCCGCGCAGCACCTCGGGGGTGTAGGTTTCCTTGATTTTGCTGGCGGCGGCCTTCAGAGCGCCCGCCTTGCGGTCAATGTCCACCCCGGCGTCCCGATAATTCATAGCTCAACCCCCAGCATCTCGCCCAGCATCCTCCTGACCACGTCGGCTTTGGCGGTGCCCCTGGTCTCCTTCATGATGGGGCCCAGCAGGGCGTTGGCGGCCTTGAGGTTGCCCATCTTGACCTGCTCCACCACCTTGGGGTTGGCGGCCACCACCCGCTCCACAATGGGCCGCAACGCACCTTCGTCCGCAACCGCGCGCAGGCCGCGTTCCTCCACCAGCTTGATGGGGTCGGCCCCTTCCATCACCTCGGGGAGTAGCTGGCTCAAGACCCGGTTGGTGATCTCGCGCCGCTCGAACAGGCCCGCCAGGGCGGCCAGGTGTGGGGGGGTGAGGGCGGTCTCTTGCACTTCCACCAGCCGCTCGTTCAGATAACCGGCCACATCGGCGTTGAGCAGGTTGGCGACGGTCTGGGGGTTGCCCTGGTAGTGGGCCAGGGCTTGGTCGAAGAAGCGGGCCAGCGAGGGATTGTAGGCCAGGATTTCGGCGTCGTACGGGCGCACCCCGGCCTCCACGTAGCGGGCGTATTTCTGGGCGGGCAGCTCGGGCATGGCGGCTTTGAGCCGGGCCAGCCAGGCCTCGTCCACCACGATGGGGGGCAGGTCGGGGTCGGGGAAGTAGCGGTAGTCGGCCTCGCCTTCCTTCAGGCGCATCACGTAGGTCTTGCCGGCAGCCTCGTCGAAGCCCAGGGTGGCCTGCTCGACCCTGCGCCCGCTGCGGAAGATCTCCTGCTGGCGCCGAATCTCGTACTCGAGGGCCCGCGCCACGCTGCGAAAAGAGTTCAGGTTCTTGATCTCGACCTTGGTTCCCAGCGGCTCCCCCACCCGCCGCACCGAGACGTTCACGTCAGCCCGCATCTTGCCCTCCTCGGGGTTGGCCTCGGATACCCCCAGGGTCTGGGCAATCGAACGAATGTGGGAGAGAAAAATCCGGGCCTGCTCGGGGGTGCGGATGTCCGGTTCGGTGACCATCTCGATCAGGGGCGAACCAGCCCGGTTTAGGTCAATCAGGGAGTAGGGGGCCCCCTCGGGGTGGGTGGACTTGGCCGCGTCCTCCTCGAGGTGCACCCGCTTGATGCGCACCCGCTGCCCCTCCACCTCCAGGTAGCCGTGGGCCGCGATGGGCAGGTCGTACTGGGAGATCTGGTAGTTTTTGGGCATGTCGGGGTAGTAGTAGCTCTTGCGGTGGAACTGCGTCCAGGGGGCAATCTGGCAGTTCAGGGCCAGCCCGAACAGGATGCCGTACTCCACCGCCTGGGCATTAACCACCGGCAGCACCCCCGGCAGACCCAGGCAGACCGGGCAAGTGTGGGTATTGGGCGGATCGCCAAAATAGCTGGCATCGCAGCCGCAGAACATCTTGCTTTTGGTTTTGAGATGCAGGTGGACTTCCAGCCCTACCACGGCTTCGAAATCGGGCATACGCGGATATTATAGGGTGGCAAATATGCCCAAGCCCATTTTGGTACGCAGCCTTTCGGCTAGCATGCGCTTGGAGGCGGGCGGATGTCCAGGCAGTTGCAACAAACCAGGCCCAGGGTAGTGGAGAGAAAAATCTGGCCGGCGGCCCTCCTCGGCGGGGTGCTCTCGGTGGTGGGGAACCTGCTGGTCTTCGTGGTTGCCGAAGGGTTGGGGGTGAATCTACAAGTCACGACGGCGCCGGGCTCGAGCACCCTGGTACCGCTGCAGGTGGGGCCGGTGGTGCTGGCCAGCCTGCTTCCGGCCTTCCCCGCGGCGGCCTTGCTGAAGGTGCTGGCCCGGTTCTCGCCAAACCCCTGGCTGCTGTTTTTAGGCCTGTCGGGGGCGTTTTTGCTGGTTTCCTTGCGGGGGCCCCTCAACCTTCCGACCGACCCTGCCAACGAGTGGACGCTTAACCTGATGCACCTGGTCTCGGCGGTGGCGATTGTGGGCGCTTTGTGGGGATGGGCGCGTCGGTAGATGGGGGTTGGTGCGTGGAAGTCCTCACCCGCAGGTGCTACAATCTGGGTTGCTTGATTGGGCAAGCCCCGCGCGCTCGTAGCTCAGCTTGGATAGAGCGAAGGTTTCCTAAACCTTAGGTCGCAGGTTCGAGTCCTGCCGGGCGCACCAGTCCAGAACGCTAAAACCTCGGCTTGCTAAAGGCTGGGGTTAGTTTTTGACACCTTATTTACACCTTATTTTAGATGCCATCGTCCAATCACGTCCTCAGTTCGGTGTACCCATTGGCCCAGCGGATGACCTTTTCTACATAAGCATGGTTGCGGCTGCCCCGCTGATAAGCAGTGGGCCCGAGGTTGTAGGCATGCAGCGCGGCGCACCAGGTGCCAAATCGTGCCTGTTGCTTTGCCAAGTACCGTGCCCCAGCCTCCACAGCATCGCGCAAACGGGCAGGGTGACGCCAGGGCACCGGATCTCCCAGCCAGCGGATAGGGGCAGTCAAGCCCACCTCGGTGAACACCATGGGCTTTACTTGTAGCGGCCCAATGGCCCACTGGTTCTGTACCGCTTTGCGGATGGCCTCATCCGTCCAGCCGATGGCTTCATATCGGTTGGAGGTTACAGTTGGGATAAAGGCGCTCTCGGCCTGCGCCAGGGCCACCAGCAAATCCAGTGGAATTTTGTTTTTGGTGGCCGATTCCACCAGGTATTCCGCCAGATACTTGGCGTAGGTTTTGCCCATGATGTCCGGCACAAACCCCATGGCGTTGGCGGTGTCGTTCACCTTGCCGTTGTAGTCCAGGATGGCCCGCCAGACCCGGTTTTGCAGCTCGGCGACAGTCTTGGCTGGCGCAGGCGGAAGACCGACCTGCGGGTAGCCGCACCCGGCCCCGGTGGTGGGGGTGGGGGCAGGTTTAGCCCCAGGTTGCAGGCCGGCGCTTCTGGGCCTGGCCACCAACGCCAGGCCCACCACACCGCATACCCAAGGGTTAGATAGAAGTTTTGCCCAGGCCATCCTCGAGCCCCCTCACTGTTCTTCTAAGTCCTTTTCGGTTTCGGTTGTACGTAGTAAATCCATTTTTGCCTACATACCACAAAAACCCATATAGATCGCTATAGCTCACCCGCCCCCCTCCTGCACTGGCCCCCCCGTGCAGCGTCCACCATTGGTTGGTGGTGGGCGGGTCTGTCGCCAGCTCCAGCGGCACCAGTGGCCGGGCCAGCGGGGCAATGCGCGCACGGGTACTGGCAGTCGGAATCATGTCCATTCAACCTTAAATCCCTCAATGGTCAGCTCGTGCAGGTTGTCTTTTTCAATTTCTTGTCCACCATCAAACTGAAAAAGCAGTCTAGTACGATATTGTGAAATACCAATCAGATCTGTAATGCCAAAGCACCTTATCGTTCCAACAATGTCGTTAGGTTGTGCCACATAGTTGTTTTGTTTTCGCATTTTTGAGTTGGCCACATAGCTTTGCCAGCTAGTTTCAAAATAGCCTAAGTTGGGTAAAATATATGGGCCACTTGGATCGTTATAATCTAAGCCATAAATATTGCTGCCGAAAACGATATTTTGACTGACTATGCCTATTGCCATTCTCGACAAGGCGTCAACTGGATTAAGATTGGTGTTTACGTTATTTCGGAACAAAATAAGATTCCCTGTACGCACACCCAAACCTGAAATGTTGATGCTTGCGGCTTGTGGAGCTGTAGGCCCTACCGTTACCCGCACTTTATATATGAGCCTTAGTTGTTGATCGTTATCCAAAGTCAGAGTAATGGGGTTGTTCGATCCATCCCTAAACAGTTCGCGGCTCATCAGATTGCCTCCAGCCGTCCCGCTGCCGCTCCATCCCCATTCGGTCAGGTTTAATCCTCCTACCTGTGCGGCAGTGAATTGCCGGTAGCGTGTGATTTCCCACACACCAGTGGATACTTCGGTTATTGTATCTGGGTTGCCGGTCACCCCAGCATTGGTACGAACCACTTCATTGATTAACCCAGTTTGGCTTGTGCTTGGGGCGGTGCTGCCGGTACCCACTACGGCATAACTGCTTTGCTCAAATATGCCCAAGGTGGCTATCAGCTCTTTGCTGTTGTCCAGTACGACATTATGGCAGGGCTGCTCGGCCTCCCGCACCACCCGGCCATTTGCCAGAATTTGCCAATGCATTTCTTGCGGTTGCAGGGCCAATTTAAAATTGGCAAAAGGTGGGATGCGCGGGCGTACAACGATTTTGGGCAAGATGATCTCAGACATAACTACCTACCTGTGGAGCATGCGCGGTGATGGTGGTCAGGTTATCGGGGGCACCTAAATCAACAACGGCTACCAGCAGACGATAATTGCCGGTGGTGGGAGCCTGGGTAGTAACGCTAGTTAGCTCATCCGTACCCACATCCCGCACCACCACCAGTGGGCGAAGGTTGCCGGTAGCGGGGGCTTGGGCGGTGATGGTGGTGAGGTTGTCGGTTCCCACATCCCGCACCACCACCAGTGGGCGAAGGTTGCCGGTAGCGGGGGCTTGGGCGGTGATGGTGGTCAAAAGTTCGGATGGCAGGAATATAGGATAAATATCAGATCGCACATTCAGGCCATCCCCCTCCGCCTGCCACTGGTAGCCCAGGGGGGCCACCAGGTCAAGGGTTTTGGGGCTGGTGTAGGCCTCAATATGGTGCTCAATAGCGTATAGCTGCCGCTGCACCCGCATTTTGAGCGACAGCCGATCCGGAGTCAGATACAGCAGTAGCACGTCGCTTTCGGGCACATAGTAGTTGGCCTCAGCGTCATTGATCAGCACGGGGTCAACCCCGGCGAAGGGGCCCTGGTAAACAAACTCGCCTGATAGAACGTCCCATTGCCGAATGTATATCTCGGCGTTGCGCTCGTAGGCCAGGACATGCCGGGCGCTCTGGTCGAAGGCTAAGGCCAGGTGCCGGCACTCACGGGTGGGGTGGGCGATAGGCGGGATGGGCACCTGCTCCCAGCCGGTGGGGGTTTCGCGGTAAAGCTCGGCCTGTTTGGTTTTCTTGTTCAGTATTGCGCCCCAGTTGCGGCCAAACAGCGTCAGGTAGCTGCCATCGCCGGTAACCCCCATCTGCTGGGGGCCAGCGGCTTTGGCTACCTCCGGGACGCGGTATCTGCTGCGTTTGTAGGATTGGGCGTTGGCGTTGATCATTGCGCGAAAATCTGCACCATAGTAGGCCCGCTGGTGTCGGCCTGCACATCTAGGGCCTCCAGGGCAAAGCTGATGTCTAGCGCCGCTCCTGCTACCAGGGTGTAGGGCCCAACCCGCTTGCCCTGGTTTTCAAAAAACAGATGTGCGGGGTTGTCGCCAATGTTGGCGATATGGCCCCTGGTGGCCAGCTTGCCCAGCCCGGCGGCAAGTTCCACCCGGCCACTGGGCACCTGCACAATAAAGGGCAGGTTGCGCGGGTCGTGGGCGGGCAGGTCGCGCACCGGCGAGCCAAACTCGTACTCAAGCATCCGCTGCACAGCGGCCAGCCGGTCGTCTATGCACTTCATCTGTGCCACGCTGGTTCGTAGCTCGTCCAGTGCGGCCAGAAGGTCATTGGGGTTTAGGTTTGCCAGGAAGTTGAACATGACGGGTTGACCTCTTTGGGCTTTTGCGGTGCTTCTAATTGCTTGCTCAACAGCCATCCCAGCAAGGCCAGGATGAGCAGGTACACGGTGGCCAGGCCCAGGGCCAGGCCTACCCCGTTGCGGTAGGACTCCCAGAAGGTGGGGGCGTTACTGCTGCTTTCCACCGGCGGCTACTCCCAGCACTGCACCCAGCACCGCCACCACACCCAGGGCTACCAGGGCAGCGGTCATGTAGCCAAGCCCAAACTTGAAGCCGTCCGAAAATTCCAGGTTTGCGCTCATCAGTTCAACCTCGCTTTCTGCTCCATATAGGCGCTGCGCATCCGGGTTAGGGCCGCTTCAATGGAAGCTTTTGCCACGCTCCGGTTTACGCCGGGCGCCATCTGCTCTACCAGTTCAACGGCCTGATGCATCTTTTCCTGGGCCCGCACCTCGGGCGGCAGGTCGGATTTCCGGAAGCGCTCCTCTACCGCCAGCACGGCCTGTTCGGCCATTTTGGGCAGGCGCTCAGACAGCCACTTTTCGTAGTTGCCGCCAATAATCCGGATGATGTTGGCTAGCACCGGGCCTAGAAGGGGTATTTTGCTGACCACAGCCACCAGCAACCCGGCCAGCAGGGAGATCACCCCCACGGCCAGGGCGGCCTGCACAGCCCAGACGATCCAGGTTTGGGTAGGAGGTATAAAGTCAGTCATGTTCATAGTGCCTCGTGACTCAAAAGTTGCACAGCCAGGGGAAGCGTTTGCAGGGGTCGCCCACGCTATAGCCAAAGGGGCTGGGTGCGTTGACCACATCAGAGTTTCCGGTTTGTGGTTCGGGTTGCGGCTGGGTGGTTGCAGATGGTGCAGGCTGGCTTTGCTTCATCAGCCAGTAACCGCCCAGGGCCAGGCCGCCCAGTAGCGCGATGGTGAGTACATCTTTCATGCAACCACGTCCGATGGGTAAATCGCGGCATTGCGTGGCCTGGCGATCCCACCTCGGCTTTTGCAATCGCATGGGGTGGGCGCATAGCTCCCGTCACTACATTGGGTTACTACCTGGGCGCACATCATCCCAGCATCCGCGATAGGCCCGTTAGGCAAGGGTGCCGGCGTGGGGGAGGGTGATGGTGCTGGGGCAAGCGCAGATTGCTTTTGCATCAAGGCGTACACTCCCACCCCTACCCCCACCAGCAGGGCCCCACCTAGCAGTAGTTTCATGTCCACAGCACACCTCCGGGGTCATCCGGGCGCTGGGATACCGTACCGGTGTCGCCGGTGTCCACCGGCGCAGGCCCGGTGTGGGTGTACTCCGTGCCGGTATTTTTGCTGGCCAGGGTGCCCAGCCAGAAGGCCAGCCCGGCGGCCAGCGCGATGATTAGGATCGTTTTTCCGTCCATTCGCTATTCTCCTTGCGAAACTGAAAGCCCTGGCGTGAAAGGTAGGCCTGCATATAGCCGATGGCCCGGTGCAGTTCCAGGCGAATCTGGCGCACCTCCTTGTGCATCTCCCCAATGATGACCAACAGCCGAAACGAAATCACCACCAGGGCCACTAAGCTCACCATGCCCATGCCTAGTTCAGCTATGGATTTCCAGGCGGCAACGTCCATCAATACACCCCCTTGGCGTTCAGGTCGCTGATTTTCTTTTGCACCTCAGCGATCTGGGCGTCAATGCTGGCGATTTTTTGCCGGGCCATCTGGTAGCGGGCGGCGACGGTTTGGGCCTGGGCCTGGCCCTGGCGGATAATTGCCATCAGGCTTTCCCAGCGGGGGCGGTTGTTCTCTCCTCTCAGTTCAATGGTGCGCTCGTACAGGCCCCCCACACCACTAACGGCAGCCTTGCACTGCCCTAGCACGGTCTGGTTGGTTTTTTGGCCGGTCAGCTCCCACCACTCATTCCATCCGCATACCGGGAAGCCGTTGCACCGGTAGGTAAACTCCGGGTCTTGTGCGTACCCTTCGCAGGCAGTGGCACCTGCCACTTCGGCCTGTTGTAGCTCTATTTCTGCGCTCAGGCGCTCGGATTGCAACCGGGCCAGGTCGGAGCGGTACGAACTCAAAAGTTGTAGCAGGGTGGCGTTTTGCTGCTCTTCGCTGGGCTGGGTGGTGTGGGTAGGGATGTTTGGGGCCTGCACCGTTCCGGGTGGGGCAGTGGGGGCCAGCTCGGATACTTTCTTTTCGGCTTCGGCTTTCTGGTTGGCCAGCACCAGGCCCACCCCCACCACGGCCACCCCGGCCACCCCCAGGGCGATAGCGGCGTTGCTCATGTGGCCCCCCTTTCGGCCAGGTAGAAGGCACCGGCCAGCAGGGCCACCCCGGCGATGGCCACCAGGGCCCCGCTAAAGGCGCGGGTTTTGGCGAAGGAATAGTACGCACGGGTGCGGTTGGTGTCCCCCTGCTGCTGAGCCAGAATGCGCTGCATCTCGGCCTCGATCTGGGCCAGGCGTTGTTTGGCCTCGAGGGTGGCGATTCCCAGCCGGATGTCGGCCTCGATACGCTCCTTCTCCACCCGTAGGGCCTCCCAGGCCACATCGGTCTGGCGGCGGCGGGCATCCCAGTTAAGCAGTCCACCGGCCAGGCCCAGAATTGCAGTTAGTGGCTCCACCGCTTACTCCTTCGCCAGCTTCACAATCAGCAACACGGCGGCTACCCCACCCACCCCCAGGGCTACCCAGACCCAGGGCTGGGGGGTGGTGGACACCCCCTGCTGTGTAGCGCGGGCTTCTTCGGCCAGGCGGCGTTCCCGTTCCATAGCAAGTTGATCTTGGGCCCGCTTCCAGGTGGGGTAGTCAATCCGCTCATAGATGCCATAAATCACATCGGCGGCACCGGCCAGGTCATTGATGAATGCTAGCCAGTCCGGCGTTTTCTGGCCGTCAGCAGCTAATGGCATGGCATCGTAGCTACCGGCCGCCACGTTGGTGTAGGGGCTGGCCAAAGCATTGTTTACGCCAAAGCTCATGGGGCCTCCTACAGGTTGTTGCGGGCGGCCAGCTCGGCCATCTTCACCAGGCGGCTCCGATCCATGATGTTCAGGCGGCGGCTTTCGGCGTAGATGTGCAGGTAGTGCCCGGCGCGGCTATTCCACACCATGGGTACGCTGGCGGTGTACACCTCCAGGCTGACGCGCATACCCGGCACCAGGTTGACTGCGTTGGGCCAGGCCCACATAGTTTCAAGGTTGCTTTGCTCTAGGGTGTGCAGCGCCGAGAAGCTGCCGTTAAAGGTGGTGGCGGCAGCGTCATCCACCCCGCCCAGCTCGCGGAGCACCCGGAAGCGGAACTGGCCATCCCCGTGGGTGTAGTAAATCTCCACCGCATCGGTGCCGGTCACGCCAGCAGGCTCTTCAAAGGTGATGGTGCCGGTGCCGTAGTTGATGGCCACCACCGGGCATTTTGTCCACACACCTCCCACGTTGGCCCATACTGCCACCTCGGGGTGGAACAGGCTGGGCAGGGTGGGCGCGGCCTGCTTGGTCTGCACCAGGTTGGGCACCACTACGTTGCGGTTGGTGGGGGCTCCGTAGTTGCTCCCGGCCCGGACGGCCAAGCCCTTCAAATACATGCGGATACGGCGCTCACCGGCCCGTACCTGCACCTGACGGTCTTCGGGCACCCGGAACTGGGCCAGGCTGAACCATTCATTGGCGCGGTAAGGGAGCCCAGCAGCGGTAAAGTCTTCCTCGTCCAGCCAGGCCGTAACCCAGGGGCTATCCGGCTGGGCTGCAACCTGGGCGGCTACCTGGGTGGGCTGGGGCGCAGCTACCGGCTGCGGGCGGCGGCCTTGCAGGGCCCCCAGGCCCCGGCTGATGTTGTCGCGCAGTTGCTCAAAGAGGCCCATCATTCCCCCTTACACGTTGGAGTTATCCACCCCGGCGGGCAGCTCGAGGCGGGTACCCGGTTGGCTTAGGTTTACCGTAGCGGTAGACTCCACATAGATTTCCAGCAGCTCTTCCTGGCGAAACTTGATGCCGTTGATCTGAACACCCACCCGCAGAGGGGCCAAAGTTTGCAAAATGTTTTGGTAGTATTTGGCGTCACGCTGCTGGCTTTCGGTCAGGTCGTAGTAGGCCGCATATTGAATTTTGGCGATGAACTCGGGGTGGTCATCCGGGCGGCTGCGCTTGGCGATGATCAGGTCGGAGTCGGGCGGAATCTGGTTGCCAGCGTTGTCATAAAGTTTGGCGATTAGCGGCAATGGATTAGGCAGCACCCACGTTGCCCCACGCGGCACGGTGAAAATACCGATTTTGACGCGCTGGCGGCCGGTGTACGCGGCAAACTCCGGGCTGGTAAACAGCACAGTGATGGGACGGGCGGAAGGGTTGATCTGCTTGATACGCTCAAAGGCTTCTTGCATGGTTGCTCCTTAGTCAATCTGAAGAATGGTCATCACTAGGTTGGCGAACGAACCGGCGGCTACGCCCAGGCCGATGTAGTCGGCGGTGGCGTCTTCGATCAGGTTGTTATTGATAAGCACGGTGCCCAGCACCACACCCGCCAGGTTGAAGAGAATGCGGTTGGTGTAGGCGTTCTTGTGCTCCTTGCCCACAATGGGCTTACCGTCTTTTCCTACCTCCCAGTACACCACCCGGCCATCCTTGCGGTCGGCCCAGCCAAAGATGTCGCGGCGCTGGGTGTATGCGGTTTTCCTGGCCCAGTAGGCGCCCAGCACCCCCAGACTGGTGTTCACCACAATGGGGTTTTGCACCACCTGGAGCGGGTTGCTGGCAGTAGCCAGTTTCCGCATATCGTTGGCTTGCGTGTTTTCTGCCATATGCCTCCTAGCTCACAGGCTGGGAGGGAGTACAGCAAAAATCAAGGCTAGGGCAGACGGCTAATCCAGACGGCTAATCCAGACGCATAAACGCCGAGCCTGCCGGGGTGCGCAGCACCAGGCCGGAAAAATCGCGGTCAAGGTCTTTGATGCCATATTCGGGCGGCAAACCGTTTTCAGGGCGTGCCAGGGTGCGCACCCGCTCGCCCAGCTCGGGGAACATATCCCCGACAGCCTGCACCTCTCTGGGTTCCGATACCCGGAAGGTGATCAGGTGGCTGGCCTGGCGTCGCACCACCGGCTCAATCCCACCTGTGGCCCCTTGCAACATTTGGGTGATGAATATCGAATTATGGCCGTACTCCCGGCCACCGGTCAACACCTCGAACAAACCTTTGGGGGTCTGCCCACGTGGAAAGAAGTGGTGCGCCTCGTCCACCACCAGCAGCACATCCCGCAGGCGCATGATGGCCTGGCCCAGACTGTCCAGGAACGGCCGGGGGTCGTAGCCGGTCACGTGGAAGATCACCCGGCTGTGCTTTTTTAGCGCGGCCCAGGGGTCGCCTTCCTCCCCTACCGTGTAGCGGCCCTGGGCCAGCTCGGCGAACTCGCGCTTGCGGTTGACAATCACCAGGTGCCGGTATCGGCCCTGCATCCGCTGAATGATGGAGCGGGCCAGGGTGGACTTGCCCGAACCCGACTTGCCCACGATGAGGATGCGGAAGGTTTGTCTACCGGCCACGCTCAAACTCCGGAATGGCTACAACCGGGACTTTTTCTTTTTTGGCAGCTTGATATAGGATTTTGTCCAAAGTAAAAAACCGCAGCTTCCGGAAAGTTTGCATAGCTAAGGTGGCGGCCAGGTGTACGGCATCTGCTCCTTTGAGGGGGTGCTTTTGGCATAGGTCAAAAGCTTTTTGACAAACCGTTTTCGAAACTGGAAGTACTAGCCAGTTTTCCAAGTTATCTAGCAAGAAAGATTGTATTTTTTTTCTATCAAGCTTACTCAGGTTTTTGTTTCGAACCATGGCTCCTGTTGCACCAGCTATCTCAGGCACAACCAGATTACAAATTCCAATGTATTTGGCTTCTTGGTAAAGCGATAAAGCCAAGTGACTGAAGCGTTCTTGAGTGTGTATTTGGATTAGCGCACCTGTATCGAAGACAACAAGCTCAACGTCGTTGTTCTTTGACATACTCAAGCGAGCCTTTTTTGCCTTTCAGTTTGACTTGCGGGGGCAGGGGCCTTTTTTGTGGGTTAGCAGGTTCAACGACAACAAAATCATTTGCCCAAGAATTTGGGTTAGGGCCAATGGTTTTTGATTTGGGCGTTTTGAGGGCTGAACGCTTCATACTCCCAGCCTATCACATCTGGTATTGCTGCCACAGCTCCCACCCCGCCCAGGCGGCCAGGGCAAAGGCGACCACGGCCTGGGCGGTCTCGCACTTGGGGCAGCCCTGCCCCTCGCGCAGATTTTTCAAGCGGCCCAGGCCCAGGTATAGCCCACCAGCCAGCACCCCCCACGGTAGCAGTTCACGCGACGTTGGCATTTCTTCCCCCCCAGCGTTCCGGGCGTTTTTTTGAAGGCGGCCAGGTGCAGAACAACAGTAATGTGGAGTGCCAATCTTGATGCCTTAGAAGTGTCACCTCAGGTTGAGCACCGGGCAGTCGTCGAGCTGCACGGCGGTGGCCGGGCCAGGGGTGCGGATACGGTACTCACCGGCGCTACCGGCTTCCACCGTAGAGGCGGTGATGTTGCCCTGGTTGGTGTAAATCAAAATGCGTTCAGCCGAGCCGGTAATGGTCAGCCTGATCTCGTTGGCTCCCTGGGCCACTTGGGTGATCTGGCCCGGGCAGTTGGCAGGGGCGGGGGTGGTGGTTGCTGCGGGTGTTGGGGTGGGTATCTGTGTCACCAGCGGCTCTTCAGGCTGGGGCCGGGTGAAGAGGAAGGCAAAATATCCGATTAGCACGGCCAGCAGCATCAGGCGGAGGGGGTTGAGTTTTTTATCGTCCATGTTTCTTTTTTAGGGTAGCAAATTTTTGAGGCGACCCCTGTTTGGGACAAAAGTCCATATAACCCATAGCATCCTGGGTGCATGGAAAGGCTTCAACGAATACCCCGCCTGTTCGACCGCCTTGACCGCAGAATAACGCGCTTTTTGGCCCGCAACAGCCTGGGCATGCTGCGGGTGAGCCTGGGGGTGGTTTTTCTTTGGTTCGGCCTGCTGAAATTTTTTCCAGGGCTCAGCCCGGCCCAGGACCTTGCAAGCCGCACCATCGAGGTGCTCTCTTTCGGGCTGATCCCACCTGCCTGGGGGCTTCTGATACTGGCTGCATGGGAAAGCCTGATCGGTCTTGGATTGATTTTTGCGCGCCCACACAGCCTTGCGATGCGGGCTACCTTGCTGCTAATGGCTGTGCAGATGGTCGGCACGCTCTTGCCGGTATTCTTCTTTCCGGCAGAGGTATTTACCCGTTTTCCTTATGCGCCCACTTTAGAGGGGCAGTACATCATCAAAAACCTGGTGCTGGTGGCGGCGGGCATGGTGGTTGGTGCGACGGTGCGTGGGGGGTATCTGGAACCAGAGCCTGCCGGGCCGTAGGTGTTTTTCACCGCGGCTTGGTTTTCCGGGTAGGCTCAGCATTCCAGGGGTCTTCGGGCCAGGGGTGCTTGCTGTAACGTCCCCGCAACTCCTTGCGGATCTCGGGGTAGGTGTGGTTCCAGAAGCTCTTGAGATCCTGGGTCACCTGGATGGGCCGCCCGGCGGGAGAGAGCAGATGCAGCAAAACCGGGGTGCGGCCCTCGTTGACGGTGGGGGTATCGGCCAGGCCGAATAGCTCCTGTAGCTTGACGGCCAGCACCGGTGGGCTGCCGTCGGGGTGGTAGGTGAGCTTGATTTTGGAGCCGCTGGGCACCTCGAGCCTCGTAGGAGCCAGGGCCTCCAGGCGGGCTGGGAGCGGCCAGGGTAAAAGCCCGCCCAGCAGGCTTTGGAGCTCGAGCCGGCCAAAGTCTTCGCGGCGCGAGACCCCGTCCAGCCAGGGGGCCAGCCAGTCCTCGAGGGTCTCCAGCAGGTGGGCATCGGAGACATCGGGCCAGCCTTCCTGGGGCCGCCAACTGCGCAGGCTCAGTACGCGGGCCTGCCACTGGCGCAGGGCTTCCGTCCAGGGTAGAAGCCCCAAACCCTCGCTGCGAACTGCCCGGCACAGCACCCCGCGGCGCTTGGCGGGCTCGAGGTGCTCTAAGGGCTCTTTGGCCAGCACCACCTCCCCAATCCGCAGCTCGCGCTGGGCCAGCAGAACCCCGTTGCGGGCGTCCCAGGCGATATGCTCCACAGGGCGGGCCAGGGGGGCCAGGCGTTCGGGCTCGACCGGCGCGGCCAGAAAGATGCGCCCTTCCTCCTGGCCGGCGTCCAGATGAGCCACCGCCAGCCAGGGGGTGCCGGCTATGGGGTCGTCCTCGCCCAGCCGCACCCCGCGCCCCCCCGAGAGCCGGTAGCGCAGGCGGTCGCCTTCGCGCAGTTGGGCCAGGCGGTCGGGGTAGGCCTGGGCCACCAGCAGGCCCAGCGTGTATGGGTCGGGGGGGCGGTTGTCGGTTGTCACCCCCAGCCGTTTGCGCCACTCCTGGCTGAGGCGCTCCACCCTGGACAGCACGCCGGTCTCGGCGCCGTGCAAAGCCTGCCGGGTCTGGCGCCAGTGCCGCAGGGCTTCTATGCGCAGGCCCAGGTCGGCCCCGGTTTCACGGGGCAGGGGGTCGCGCTCCTCCAGCAGCGCCGCCAGGTCGGCGGCGAGGGCGCCCTGCCCCAAAGCCAGGCCTTCCAGCAGCAAATGGGCCAGCCGGGGGTGGGTGGGCCACTCGAGCAGGGCCTTGCCCCGCTCGGTCAGGGTGGGGCCTTCCAGCGCCCCCAGGGCCTCCAGCAGATCGCGGGCCTGCCGGAGGGCCCCGGCGGGGGGCGGTGTGACCCAGTCCAGGGCGTAGGGTTCCTGCACCCCCCAGCGGGCCAGCTCGAGCACCAGCGAGGCCAGGTCGGCTTCCAGAATCTCCGGTCGGCGCTGGGGCAGTAGCTGTGCATCGGTGGCCGGGCTCCACAAGCGGTAGCAGACCCCCGGCCCCAGGCGTCCGGCCCGCCCGGCCCGCTGCTGGGCGGCGTCGCGGGTGACCCGCACGGTAACCAGGCGGGTGAGGCCGCTTCGGGCCTCAAAGCGGGGCAGCCTCGAGTACCCCGCGTCCACCACCACCCGGATGCCCTCGATGGTCAGGCTGGTCTCGGCAATGGAGGTTGCCAGCACCACCTTGCGGCGCGCCGGGTCGGGCAGGATGGCGGCCTGCTGGGCAGCCAGCGGCAGGTCGCCGTAGAGCGGGGTGATTTTTATCTCGGGGTGGCGCCCGGCCAGCAGCCGCTCCACCCGGGCAATCTCTGCCACCCCCGGTAAAAAGACCAGCACATCGCCCGCCTGCTCGGCCAACGCCCGCGAGACCGCACCGGCCACCACCCCTGGCAGGGGGCCCTCGGGGTCCTTGGGCAGGTAGCGGATCTCTACCGGGTACTGCCGCCCTTCCGCCGTCAGGACAGGGGCTTGCAAAAACGTGCCCAGCCCCTCTGCGTCCAGGGTGGCCGACATCAGCAGAAGGCGCAGGTCTGGGCGCAGGGCCTGCTGCACCTCGCGGCATAGCACCAGGCCCAGATCGGCCTGGAGGCTGCGCTCGTGGAACTCGTCGAAGAGGATCAGCCCCACCCCTTCCAGGCCGGGGTCTTGTTGTAGCCGGCGGGTCAGGATGCCCTCGGTGAGCACCTCGATACGGGTGGCGGATCCCACCCGCCGCTCGAAGCGCACCTGGTAGCCCACGGTCTGGCCCACCGGCTCCCCCAGCAGGTCAGCCATGCGGGCCGCCACGTTGCGGGCGGCCAGGCGGCGGGGCTGTAGCATCCAGATCTTCTGGCCCTCGAGCCAGGGCTCTTTGAGCAGTTCCAGCGGCAGCAGCGTGCTCTTGCCTGCCCCGGGCGGGGCTTGCAGGATGGCCGTGCGGTGCGTGTCCAGGGCTTTTCGCAAGGCGGGCAGAACGGTATAGATGGGCAGACTGGCGTCCTTCATGGCCCCAACTTCCCTTGGTATTTTTACACAGGCACCCCCTTACAAGGCTGCTACCCTGGGTACAAGATGCTTGGATTGATTTGGTTTCTATTCGCGGTATTTGCGGCTTTTATGGCTGCTCAACTGGTACGACAGCCCCGGTTCTGGCGCACCGATTCGCCCGCTGTGGGCGAGGTGATCTCGGTCTGGCTGATTCTGACCCTGGTGATGGCCGGTAGCCTGGTGGGGCTGGGGGAGCTGCTGGGGCAGTTCTGGCCCCAGAGCCCCACCTGGTTGAGTGCACGCTGAACGGGTGGGGTTTCCGGCGCATACCGCGTGAGTCCGAACCTGGGACGATATTTTTAGACTACTGGGTCTAAGAAACGCTCGAGGTCATTTTAGTGTCGAATTTCGACATGGCTACTGGCTTTTCTCCGCTATTTTTGATGGGTATGAGCAGAACCGAAGAATACTTGCCCTGGGCCCAGATGTTCGTCCAGACCCGGCGGGTGGTAGCGGTGCGCATAGACGAATACGGCGAGTACCTGGCCCTGAGCGAGACCGGCTCGAGCTACTTCATCGAGCGGCTAGAGCAGGCCCAGGCCCTGCTACAGGTGTTGCAGGCGGCCGAGCGGCGCATCGAAAAGGTTTGATACGGGTTTGGGCATGGGGGGCCTCTGACCGGGGGCTCCCCACACCCTTGTGGTTTGCTCCTAGCAAGCGTATGGGAAAATCGTAGGGGGCTGGGATGAACGGCATGGAGATACTTGCCTACCTGGTGCTGGGCCTGACCTACCTGGGCCTGGGCCTGGGCTACTGGCCCGGCTACCGCATGAACCGGGCGGCCATCGCCCTCACCGGGGCCGCTTTTCTGATTGTGATGGGCGTGCTCGATTTCGAGCAGGCCTGGCGGGCCCTGGAGCCCCATACCCTGGGGTTTTTGTTTGGGGTGATGGTGCTGAATACCCACCTGGCCTATGCCGGGTTTTTCCAGCTTACACTCAACGGGCTGGTGCACCTGGCCCGCTCGCCGCTGGGGCTCTTGGTCTGGCTCACGTTTGGCACCGGCCTGCTGTCGGCGCTGTTCCTCAACGACACCATCGCCATCCTCTTTACCCCGCTGGTGCTGGCCCTCACCCGCACCCTGGGGCTGCCGCCCGTACCCTACCTGCTGGCCCTGGCCGGGGCCACCAACCTGGGCAGCGTGGCCACCCTGACCGGCAACCCCCAGAACATCGTGGTGGGGAGCCTGTCCAAGATTACCTACCTGGACTTTGCCGCGGCCCTGACCCCGGTGGCCCTGGTGGGCCTGGCGGTGCAGGTGGGGCTTTTGTACGCGCTGTATCCGGCGGTGCGCTCGAGGGCCCCCCTGCCGCCTTTGCCGCCCTTGCGCTTCCGCTTCAACCGGGCGCTTTTGTTCAAAGGGGTCTGGATTACCCTGGCCCTGCTGGCCGCCTTTGTGCTGGGCTACCCGCTGGCCCAGGCCGCCCTGATTGCCGCAGGGCTGTTGCTGTGGAGCCGTCGCATCCGCTCGGAGCGCTTTTTTATGCGGGTGGACTGGGAGCTTTTGGTGATGTTCTCAGGGCTTTTCATGGTCACGGCGGCGGTGCGGGAGCTGGGCATCCTTGCCCTGCTGGAGCCCCTGGCCGCCACCGCCCCTGGCCTGGCGGGGGTAACGGTGCTGCTCTCCAACCTCATCTCCAACGTGCCGGCGGTGCTGCTGCTGTACCCCTTGATTCCGGCTGGGGATACCCAGGGCTGGCTGCTGCTGGCGGCGGCCTCCACCCTGGCGGGCAACCTGACCCTGTTGGGCTCGGTGGCCAACCTGATTGTGGCCGAGGCGGCCCGGCGCGAGGGCTACCGCCTGGGCTTTGGGGAGCACCTGCGCTTTGGCCTGCCGCTCACGCTGGTAACGCTGCTAATGGCCTATGCCTGGATTTACCGTTAATGCCAAGTTTGTGTATGGATGACCCAAAAGGTTTAGAAAGTGACCCTCGCACGCGCCAGGTGGCGCGGCAAGTGAGTGGCGCTTCACCCGCTACTCACGCGCAGATTTTATATCAACTCGAGCCCCGCTTAGAGGCGGTCGCCCAGGAAATAAGCGCCCCAACCCACGCCGACATCGGGGCCGATCACGCCCTGCTGCCGCGCTACCTGCTCCTTAAGGGGCGGGTGCAGCGGGTAATTGTGGTGGAGAAGCACAAGAGGCCCTGGGAGAACTCGAGGCGGGCTTTGGAGGGCCTCAGCGCGGAGGTGCGGCTGGGCGACGGGCTGGGGCCTTTGGAGCCGGGCGAGGCCGACTCACTAAGCCTGTGCGGGATGGGGGCCCGGTTGATGGTTCGGATCCTCTCGGCCCACCCCCAGCGGCTCCCACCCCGGCTGGTGCTCCAGCCCAACGACAGCGCCCTGCCCCTGCGCCGCTGGGCGCTGGAAGCTGGTTACGCTCTGGTCAACGAACAGATGGTGCAGGGCTTCTGGCGCTACAGCATCCTTACCCTGGTGCGGGGGCCCTGCACGGCCTACCGAGGGCTGCCGCTCGAGGCCGCCCTGCGCTATGGGCCGCTGCTGCTCAAGGCCCGGCATCCGTTGCTATGGGCTGAACTACAGGAAAAGCAGCGGCACCTGGCCAGCCTGCCCCCGGTAAAGCAGGTGCAGCAGGAGCGGGCTTTCCTCGAGCAAGCCCTGGCGCTTTGGGAGCAGCGCCCTTAGTGCGGCAGGTGGCGCTGCACCAGGCCATACACATAGGTGCCCAGCAGCGCTCCTAGCAGAATTACCAGGGCCCCGGCATAGCCGCTGCCTAACAGCGCGTAGATGGGGCCGGGGCAGGCCCCCACCAGCCCCCAGCCCAGCCCAAACACCACCCCACCCAGCAGGTTGCGGTAGCGCCCCGGATCTGCGGGCTGCACCTGCAGGGGCTGGCCGTCCCGCGACTTCAGTCCCAGCTTCCGCAGGAGCCAAAGCGAGAGGGCCGCGGTGGCCACCGCGCTGCCAATCACCCCGTACATGTGAAACGACTCGAAGCGGAACATCTCGTAGATGCGGTACCACGAGGCGATCTCGCTCCGGATGGCCACAACACCAAAAAAAGCCCCGGCCAGCAGGTAGGGCCCATATGCCAGCAGGCCTGCCGCGCCGGGGGTGCGGGCTTTGTTTTGCAGCTCGAACTCGTCACGAACCGGGAGTGCCATGCTTCACCTCAAGAGGCCCAGGGCCCAGGGCAGGATGAAGTGGGCCGCGACCAGGCCGCCAGCAAAAAAGCCCAGGGTGGCCAGCAGCGAGGGCAGTTGCAACGCGGCCAGACCGGTAATGGAGTGGCCCGAAGTGCACCCCGCCGCCCAGCGGGCCCCAAAGCCAATCAAAAAGCCGCCCAGGAGCAAAAACAAGAAGACCGCAGGCTGCCCAATGGCCTGCCAGGAGAACAATTCTTTGGGCAGAAAGCCTGAATCTGCCGAGACCCCCATCTGCTGAAGTGCCCCCACGGTCTGGGGATTAAGCTGCACCGGGTTGGGGTTGGCCAGGAGCACCCCCGCCACCAACCCCCCCAGCGCGATGCCCAGCACGAAGACCAGGTTCCAGCTTTCGGCCCGCCAGTCGTACCGGAAGAAGGGCAGCCGGCTGCCCAGCGCCGCGCACACGTGCCGCAGCGAGGAGGAGATGCCAAAGCGCCGGTTGCCGATGAGGAGCAGCAGGGGCACGGTCAGGCCAATCAAGGGGCCGGCCACGTACCAGGGCCAGGGTTGTGTGAGCCAGTCCATAGGTCTCTATCATGAAATAAAAGCTGATAAAGATTGTAAACTAATCCGCAAAAGCATGAATGGCCAAGGGCGGCAGGATGGGTTCCACAGCCCTCAGCCGGATGCGTTAGCATTAGACCCATGAAGCTCGATCATGTTGCCCTTGCGGTACACGATGTCGAAGCTGGAATAGAGCACTTCGCCACCCTGGGCTTCACCCTGCGTCGGCGCGGAAAGCACTATGCCAACGGGATGCCTACAGCTTTCGTTACCAACCCGGCCACCGGCGTAGATTTGGAGCTGATTCAGGTTGCGGGCCAGCCTGCGCCCTCGCTGCTGCACCTGGCCTTTGTGGTAGACGATATCCAGGCCACTTGTTCGGCGCTGCTGGCCCAAGGCTACCGCTACGAAACCGAGCCCTTCTTCAACGAAGCAGCCCGTACCCACATGGCTTTTTTGCGCCATCCGGCGGGGTTCATCGCCCAGATCAACCAGCCTAGCACGTGAACTTTTAGACAGGAGCATGCCCAGGCCTCCAGCGGGCAGTTCTTTGGCAAGCACTACCTGGTGTGCGGTCAAACCAAACTCCTTCCCATCACGGTTCCCACAATATGGGAATTACTGGGAAGGAGTTGGGCGTAGCGGTTTCAGATTCTACAGTTGAACAAAGCCACCTGACCCCGTACGATCAAACGCCCAAGCTGCCCGATTTCCCAGGTGTAGGTGTTGTTGGAATAAACCAACCCGGGGCTGGTGCGAACCAGGGGCAAGGTTTGGAAAGCGCCATCGTAGAACAGGCGCACCTGGTTGTTGCCGATGTAGTTCACCACCACTGTACCGCCCTGGCAGGTATAGGTGAAGGAGCCAGAGGGTGGGCGCACCGGTTGAACGGGTTGGACAGGTTGCACAGGCTGTACTGGTTGGACGGGTTGTGGGGGTGGAGCGATGCTGACTAGATTGACTGAAACTCGAGAAGTACGGCCTGCCTGAATGGTGACATTGGTGCGGAAGGGACTGAAGCCGCTTCGACGCAACTCCACCGTGTAGTTGCCGGGGTTGAGGGTGATGTTAAGGGGGGTATTGCCCACCACCCGGCCGTTGATCAGCACCTGCGCGCCCCTGGGGTTGCTGTCTACTGCCAGAACACCGGTGGGCGGCGGTGTGGCAATCAGTGGAAGGTTGAGCTGCGTAACCTGGCCAGCTTGGATGGTGAAGGGCGTACGCAGGGTATTGTAGCCGCTGCGGCGCAGCTCGAGGTTGTAGTTGCCCGGCTGTAACTCGATGGACAGGGGTGTATTCCCTACCACGCTCCCATTGATCAGCACCTGGGCCCCGCTGGGGATGCTGCTGACGGAAAGGGTGCCGGTGGTGGGTGGCGGTGGTAAGAGCTGTCCGGCAATGTAATAGGCTTCGTCGGTTACCCAGTCGTTGGTGGGGATGGGGGTGACCACGATCGAGAGGGCCCTGGCTAGGTTGCTCTCGCCCTGGATGAGGGCTTCGCCGGTTTGGATGTTGATGATTTCCGAGACATTCAAGGGGCGGCGGCTGGCGACTGCCAGTACCCGATCCTGACCTGCTGGGGCATCCACAGTAAAGGTATAGCGGGCTCCGGGGCCGGGGAAGGTACGTACCTCGCCTGCCCGTAGCAGGGTTTGCTGCTCAAAAGCGTTGGGCAGAATTCCGCTAATCTCGCCGGTAGCCCTCACGCTAAAGAGATACACATAGGCTTGCTGCGTGACCTGCACCGAGATCTGGATGTTCTCGCCAAACTGATAGACCGGATTACCGGTTTTGTTGGGGTCTTTATCCACCCAGACCCGCACCTGTAGGTCTTGCGGGGGGGTGGGATTCACAATAATGCTTTGGGGACGCAAAGGCTGTGCTAAGGCCGAAGAAAGCAAAGCCAGGCCCAATATACCGATGATTTTTTTCATACCGCCTCCGCTCATGTGATTTTTTACAGGGCGCAGTTGCTCAGCACCACCTGGCCCCGCACCGTTAGGGTGCCACGGCTGCCCGTCCACTCCCAGGTGTAGGCCCCGCCGCTAAACAGCAAAGTGGGGCTGCGACGCACCACGCCTAGGTTCTGGAAGGCCCCATCGTAGAACAGCCGCAGATTGTTGCTGTCTAGGTAGTTCACCACCAGCGTACCCCCGCTGCACCGGTAGGTGTAGCTGCCAGCGTTGGGGGTAACGATGCTGGGCTGCACGGGGGTGACCGGCGTTACCGGTTGTACTGGCTGGACGGGGCGCTGGGGCTCGTCTTCCACCAGCAAAATGCACGATGAAAGGGCCAAAGCCAACAAAAGAAGCAAAAGAGCGCGAAGCATAAGATTCAAAAGTCCTTTCTAGGGGCAGTTGGAGTAGACCTCGTAGACATAGGAGCCGGAGTACTGGCTACCACTGATGGTCGTAACCGTGACCGTGACCGTAGTTTCACCAGTGTTGGAGGGAGGAGGCGTGATGGGGGTGATGACGATGGACTGCTGGCTGACGCCGGCGGGCAGGCTCTGCGGTACTAGACCTTGGCCAAAATTCACGATGCCAACAAAAACCAGGTCGTTGCCATCACGGGTCAGTTCGGTGATGGGGCGATTGAGGGTGAGGGTATCTCCAGATGCCAAACCCACATACCTCTCTTGGATGCTGGATATTACCGAAGAGTCTGGTGCACGGAATTTGTAACGCATCTGGGTGGTTTTGTTGGTACAGAAGACGTACCGAAGATCGGTGTTGCGCTGCCAGTTGCTGTCAAAACGGAAGTTAGATACCGGTAAATCGACAACAATAATGCAGCTAGAAAGAGCCAAAGCGAGGCTTCCAAGCAGGGTAAGCAAGGCAATTCTTCTCATACCTCGAGCATACTACAGGGCTCGGATAGGGCATAGGGGTTTTATTGTGTCTTAAGCGAAGTTAAGCAAGGCTGCACTGGTATTTTCTTTCTCAAAAACGGAAACCCGCGCTTATGGCCAGTGTGGGGATGATGTAGAGCAGGCTCTGATTGGCATTGATGTCGGTGCTGGCGAAGAAGAGGCCGCCCTCGAGGCCGAGTTCCAATGGCCCGGTTACAAAGCGGTAGCCCCCCGTCAGTGAGAGGGTACCGAACAGGGTGCCCACCCTGGTGGCGTTGTCGGCTACGATGGCCCCGCCACCGCGAAATGCCCCAAAAAACCCATCGCGGTCTGGGCCCGCGTACAGTGCAGCCCCTGCCTGCAAGCTGCCGCCCGTTACACTACCGCCCAACCATACGCCACCCCCCACCATATAGGCCACGCTGCCACGTGGATAGACCACCGTGAAAGGGTCGAGCCACTCGACCTCGGCCCCAATGGTTCCGTAGCCAGCGGCCAAGCCCAGCCCACTCACAGCGCGAATGCTGACAAAGCTGCCAAACTGGGCCAGTGCCGGGGTAAGGGTAAAGATGCTCAGAATGACCAAGAGGCTCAGGAAGCGATTCATCAACTCCATGTTACCCAGACGGCTGAGGCAGGTCTTCCTGGATTCAGAAAAGCTCAAGGCAAAAGGTCGGCCCTTGGCCGACTTTGAGAAATAGAACGGTTCAGGCCAGCAGGATGGGACGCTCGAGATAATAAGCGATGCGCTCCAAGAGCTTTCCGGCTTGATCGGCTTGCATATTGCCCGAAAGCGAGAGCAAAGCATGGCCGCCGCTGGTTCGGCCCAGGGTCAGGGTGGAGAGGCCGGGGAAGATGACCTGATCGAAGGCGCTGTCCACCAGCGAGAGCACCACCAGCCCCTCGGCGGGGTCGGAGGCCATATTCAGCGAGTCTAGCGCGCCGCGCAATGAATGGGCTGGAGCAACCCGCAAACTTTGGAGTTGGTCACCCTCGAGGCGGCCCTTGGTGGGGCGTAAAGGGGTCTGGGTGTCCGACAGGGCTTTGTCTACGGCCCGGTATAGCAAGGGGTACACGCCCACCTCCATCCGCCAGGCTTCGCTCAGGGTCTGGGCGGCATCTTGCACCGGGCCAATTTCGACCAGGCGCTGCCAGGCCTGTACCCGCAGCATTTGGGCGCTGGGGGTGGTTTCCGCGGCAGGGGGTGTGACTGGTTCGGTGGCAGCGGGGG
>NZ_JBBINI010000036.1:0-32300 GCF_037443965.1 Meiothermus sp. | reverse complement strand
CCCATCTGCTGGAGAATGGTTACGACATCCGCACCGTGCAGGAGTTGCTCGGGCACAAGGACGTAAAGACCACCATGATTTATACCCACGTGCTCAACCAGGGTGGGCGTGGAGTCAGGAGTCCGCTAGACTCCTGAGCGTGGAAGGCTTGCTAGTTCATGGGGTACTACGGGAGCTGGCCCACCAGCTACCCCGGCGCAGCCTGGGCTGGGCATTTCCCGACGAGGGCACCGCCGCCCTGCTCCTAGAAGGGCTGGGCAATCTGGTGTTGCGCTACCGCCCACCCCACCCCGCCCTGGCGGTGGAGGCGGATCGTGTGGCGGGCGAGGCCAAAACCCCTTTTCAGCGCCTCCTCGAGGCCCGCTGCAAGGGGCGCTTGCTAAAAATTGAACAGCTCAAGCTCGACCGGGTGGTGTTCTTGGAGTTTGAAGGGGAAAAGGGCTTTGTGGACACCGCCCCCACCCGGCTGGTCTTCGAGCTCACGGGCCGCAACGCCAACCTGATGGTTTTGGACCTCGAGGGCCGGATTATCGGCATAGACCGCCCGGTTACGCCGGCCATCAACCGCTACCGCGAACTGCGGAGCGGGCTTTTTTACACCCCGCCCCCGCCCTACCAGAAGCTCGACCCCCGCACCCTGCAGGAAGACGAGCTGAAGCCCTTTGTGGGCCAGCCCCTCGAGCAGCTCATCAAAAACCTGGACGGAGTGGGTAAGGCCCTGGGGGCCGAACTCTGCCAGCGCGCACACCTGAGCCCACAAACCCGGCTCGAGCCCGCGCACCTGCCACTTATCCACAGGGTTATCCACAGCCTGGTCGAGCAGCCTGCCGTACAAACCAATCCGGTTGCAGAGATGCAGGCTGCGTGGGCGCTCGAGGAGGCCGAGGCCCTGCGCAAACCCCTGCGAGAAGCCCTCCAGCGGGAGATCCGAACCCTACAGGCCCGCCTGGGCGATTATCAAAACGCCCTGGAGCGCCTGGAGGAGGCCCAGCGCCTGCGCAACTGGGGCGACTTGCTGATGGCCTACGGCCACCAGCTTCCGCCGGGGCCCAAGGCCAAGCTGGAAGATTTTTCCGGCCAGATGGTGGAAATTCCCCTGGAAGCCGGGCTCTCCCCCATTCAAAACGCCAGCCGCTTCTATGCCAGGGCCAAGCGCCTCGAGGCCAACGCCGAGCGGGCCCTGGAGCAGATACCGGCCCTGGAGGCCCAGATCGCCGGGCTCGAGCGGGAACTCGCCCAGCTCGAGCGACTCTCCCACCAGGTGTTGCAGGCCCTGAAGCGCAAAACTCGAGAAAAAGGCCCCCAGCTAGGCCTGCGCTTGGTGAGTCCCAGCGGCTTCGAAGTCTGGGTAGGGCGCAACAGCAAAGAAAATGACCTCCTGACCCGCATGGCCCACTCCGAAGACCTCTGGTTCCACGCCCAGGGCCTCCCCGGTTCGCACGTGATCCTGCGCACCCAGGGCCGCAGTGCGCCCCTGCCCGACCTGCTCTACGCCGCACAGTTCGCCGCCCACCACTCCAAGGCCAGGGGCGAGAAAAATGTACCGGTGGACTATACCCCCAAAAAACACGTCTGGCGGCCTCGCAAAGCGGCCCCCGGCCAGGTGTTGTATACCCAGGCCAAGACCCTGTTTGTGGATGCCGAGCCTCCCACAAGCTGAAGAAGTGCCCCTGCAGGCTAGCGGCTACCTACTGCTTCAGAAGGCGGTGAGGCCGCTGCTTCATCCTCGGCGCGCACCCGTAGCCCACGGGCCACCAGGGGCAGGGTGGTGCCCTGTACCAGCACCGAAAACAGCACCACGAAGAAGGTGACATTGAATATCTTTTGCGCCGATTCGACCCCGGCCAGCAAAGGAAAGGTGGCCAGCACGATGGGAATGGCCCCCCGCAAGCCCACCCAGGCCACAAAGAATTTCTCGCTAAGGGCAAAGCGACGATTGGGCAGGCTTAGGAAAACTGCCACAGGCCGGGCCACCAGCATCAGAAAGAGCGCCAGCAGAATGGCCCCTACCGCCACCGAGGGAAGCTGTGAGGGGAAGACCAGCAGGCCCAGGGTGAGGAACATTCCAATCTCCATGAGCCAGGTGTTGCCCTCATGAAAAGCCAGCAGCGCCGTCTTGCGGGGAAAGTCGCTGTTGCCCACCACCACCCCCGCCACATAAGCCGCCAAAAAGCCACTGCCGCCCAGCACGGCAGTGAGCGAAAACACCAGAAGCATCAGCGTGACCGACAGAACCGCATACAACCCATCGAAGCTAAGCCGGATGCTTTGCAAAATCCAGGCCACCGCCCGCCCCAGGCCATAACCCAGCAGCAAGCCCAGCAGCATCTGCTGGACGAACATGGGCAAAACCTGCCAGGCGCTCATCTCGGGACGGGTCAGAAGGGTGGTCAGGCCAATGGTCAGAAACACCGCCATGGGGTCGTTGGTGCCCGACTCGAACTCGAGCAGAGGCCGTAGGTGCTTGCGCAGGCGCACGGCCCGCTCGCGCAACACCCCAAACACCGCACTGGCATCGGTGCTGGAAACAATCGCGCCCAGTAAGAGGGCCTCGAGCCAGCCCAGGTCTAACACCCAGTGAGCAAACGCGCCCGTTAGGAGCATAGTGAAGAACACACCAAAAGTAGCCAGCGACAGACCAGCCCCTAGCACTGGGCGCACGCTGTTCCATCGGGTGAAAAGACCGCCCGAATATAGAATGAAAATTAGGGCCAGCGTACCTACTAGCTGGGCAATGTAGTAGTTGTCAAACCAAATACCCCCCGGCCCATCGCTCCCGGCCAGCATACCGATCACCAAAAACAAGAGCAGCCCTGGTACCCCTAGCCGCCCACCCAGCTTGGTAGCCAGGACACTAAGCAGCAGTAAAGTGCTGACGACTAACAGAAGGATCTCGGGTTTGGGCAAATATACCTCCGCTGCTCCCAGTAGCACCACCAGGAGTGGCAACGCTCCGGTGCTCAAAGCACCCTGGATTCAGTATGCCGCCAAGGATGGTTCCAGCGCAGGGCCTTAGTGCCCAATTCGGGTGTGCAGGTCGCCAATTCCCTCGATGGCGACCTCCACGTGGTCGCCGGGCTTCAGCTCTCCCACCCCCTCGGGGGTACCGGTCAGTACCACATCGCCGGGCTCGAGGGTCATGAACTGGCTGATGTAGGAGAGAATTTTAGCCACCGGGAAGATCATCAGGCTGGTGTGGGCCTCCTGGCGCAGCTCGCCGTTGACGTAGGTACGCAGGGTGGTGTTCTGGGGCTCGAGCGAGGTCACCAGCCAGGGCCCCAGGGGGCAGAATTTATCGGCGGACTTGGCCCGCACCCACTGCAGGTCGGTTTTTTGCTTGTCGCGGGCGGTAACGTCCAGAGCACAGGTGTAGCCCAGCACGTGCTCGAGGGCCTCGCTCTCGGGTAGGTTTTTCATACGGCTTTCAATCACCACCGCCAGCTCCCCTTCGTAGTGCAACAGGTTGGTGAAGCTGGGGTAGGGCACCACATCGCCCGAGCGCTCGGGACGGGCCGGGTTGGCCGGGTGGGCCAGGGTATTGGGGCCTTTTAGGAACAGACCCGGCTCCTTGGGCAGATCCCCCCCGAAGTCGTGGCCCATCTCGCGGATATGGTCGAGGTAATTGCGCCCCACGCAGACAATCTTGGTGGGGGTGGCCGGGGCCAGCAGGGTCACGCCCCCCAGGTCAAAATGACGGCCCGTGGGATTGCCCGCCGGGCCGTCGGTTTCGTGAATCGTCTCGCCTTCCAGTATCCCCCATTGACCCGCATCGAACCGTACAATCTTCATAGTGGCTCAAGTATACCGTTGCCCGCGGCTTCTGCCTCGGGACGTTTGGCTTACTCCACCGACGTTACAAAACGCCTGTGCTGTGGGGTGTTAGAGTCTAGAGCAGGCAACCTCGAGGTACACGCGAAAGGAGCTGGCATGAACGCACTCTTACTCTGGATTCTGGGCATTCTGGGCGTACTTTCTTTGCTTTGGGGCCTCACCCGCCTGCCGCGCGGTGGGCTGGCCTGGATGGGCTTTGGTTTGGTGCTGGGCCTGGCTGGGCTGGGCGGGGCCTGGCTGCACCAGCAGTACGGCACAGCAGTCTTCTGGGGGCTGGGGCTGCTGGGGGTGCTGTTGCTGGTTTGGGCCTTGTTGAACCTCCGGAGCCGCCTGGCAAGCTGGAGTGCCGGTCTGGCCGTGTTGCTGGCTCTCACTGGCTTTGGCAGCATCGTGCTGCTGAACAGCAGCAGCCCCAACCTGCTCACCTCGGGTACCATCCCCAACCCGCTCAACAGCTTTCAAACCGACCCCGCCACACCTCCTGGCAGCGCGCCGGATAACCCCGCAACCACCCCCACGCTGCCTACCGAGACCGCCCCTGAACCAACTCCTACCCCATCCGAGACCGGCCCATCCCAGCCCACAACCGAGCCCCCACCATCCCCTGCCGAGCCCGGCCCGGCCCTACCCGCCCCAACCCCGCCCGTCACTTCGGGCAGCGTGCGCGAGATCGAGCCGGCCTGTCCTTGTCTCCTCAACGTGAGCGTAAATGTTCCTAACCCCACCACCCGCATTCTCCAAGGTGCCACCGAGATCGCCAGCAGCCGTCTGGGGCGCTCGAGCTTCTTGCTCGAGGCCGGCGACTACACTTTGCAGGTCGAAGCTCCCGGCTACCGTACCTTCAGCGCACTGATTAATGTGCCCAGAAACAAAAACCTGGAAGTAGAGTTGGTGCAGTAAAAACTGTAATTTGCTTGCATCTTACACTACCCCTCGGTATGGTGTAGATACTGTGAGTGAAGTGAGTACACTCTGGCAAACCCAGCTCGAGACCCTGCGCCCGCACCTGAGCGGACGCGACCACCGCGGCAAAAAGGGAAGCTTACGCTGGCTGGAAGCCGCCGTGGCCGAGCGTGGGGGACGGGCCGGGACGGTACGCAACATTTTGTACAAAGACCTGGGTAGCCCAGAAGAGAAGCTGCGGCTATTCGAAGTTATCAGCGATTTGTACACCGAATCGGGACTGGAAGCCCCCACCCTGCCCTCGGAGTTGGCGCTCGAGTCGGCCCGGCGGGCTTTGGGGCGCGACAAGCGCAGGCTATTCCGACGTTTCGTGCGGGCCTTGGAACAAGGTGAAAAAACCCAGATGGTGGTGGTGGGTGGGGCCGTGACCGGCAAGGGGGTGTTGTTGGCAGCGGTCGAGCGGGCCGTGCCCGATTGCCTGATGGTGAATCTGGGTGGAGAACTGGCCCAACACCTCTATCCGTTGGCTGAGAAACTGGACGTGGAGTTGGATGCGATGCTATCGCAACTTTCGCCCACCCAGCCTTACGCCCTGCAAGCGGCTCTACAAGATGAACTGCGCAACGACATCGCCAAGGCCCTCAATGCTTACGGCAAGCCCCTGCTGTTACGGGCCGAAAAAGAGGGTCAGATCGGCGGGCTGAGTTTGCGTGACGCCCAGGGCAACCCGGTGGGGCTGGCTGCCTGGGTGGAGCCGCTGCTGCGCCGCCTGACCATTCCTTTCTTGGCCGGGCTTTCCGAGCCCCCGCCCAACCTAGCCTGGCATCCGCTCTCGGCCCCCAGCCGGGCCGAGGCCCGCCGCTACGTGAAAGACCGTTTACCCGACCTGCCTCCCGAACGGGTGGAGGCCCTGGTGAACCAGGCCGGGCGCAACTTTGCCGAGCTTTCGCGGCTGGTACTGCTGGAAGCAGCCCAGACCCACGGCAGCACCCCCGCGGCCCTGGCCAGCTACAACCTGGCCCAGGACACCACCCTGCGCCCCATGCTGCAAGCGCTGGCCATCCTCTCCCCCGATGCCGACCCTGGTATTCCAGTGGCCCTGCTGGAAAAGGCCCTAAACAAAGGGCTCGAGCACCTCTCGCAGGCCGAACGAGCCCTGCTAACCCCGATGGGCGAGGGCAAGGTTCGCCCGGCCCTGCGTACCTTGCTGCCCGTCGTGCCGGAGAAAGAAGCCCGAAAACTGCACACCTTGGCACTGGATTTCTTCAAGGGTGATCTATTCCGCTTGCTGCACCACGCCCGGGGTGCCCATCGGGTGGACAAACTGTTGGAGTTGCTCTCGCAAGACCCCAGTCGGCTGTCGCTGCTGCCCACGCTCTGGGCAGAGTCGCAATCTTGGCCCACCCTCGAGCGGGAAAAACTAGCCATGGCAGTGGTGCGCTACCGCGCGGTATTGGGTCAGTACGCCCATCCCGAGGCGCTGGAGGCCCTCGAGGTGCTCTCCAGTTCCACCGACCCTGCCACCCAGTCCTGGGCCAGGGTCAAGGCTGCCGAGGCCAGGGTGGATGCGGGGGATTTTCCGGCGGCCTTGCAGCTTTTGCCCCCGCCCGAGACCTTGTCGGGCGACGTGGGGGCCGAGGGGCTTTTGGTCTGGGCTGCCGTCGAGCGCTGGCAGGGCGATTATGCCCAGGCCGAAGCCTATGTGCAACAAGCCCTTTCCCTGCCCATCCAGCCCTTCCTGGCAGACCGGGTGCGGCTTTGGCAGGGTCTGGTGGCCAAGGACGCGGGCCGCTTCGAGGAGGCCCTGGAAGCTTTGCGCCAGGTAGCCCACGACCCCCTTTTGGTCGGGCGGGCCCGCTACCAGTCGGGCGACCTGCTCCTGCGCATTGGACGGGTCTACGAGGCCGAAGCCCAGATGCGGCAGGGCCTGGAAGCCTTGGAAACTTCCGGGGCACCCCCCGAAGAGGTAGCCCGCGTGCGGGCCCGGTTTGGTACGGCGCTACGGCGCATTGGCAACTTTGCTGAGGCAGAAAAATACCTGTATCAATCTATCCGCGAAGCCTCCGACGAGTTCATCCGGGCCCGGGCCATGAGCGAGGCCAGCGTCTTGGAGTTGGCTCGAGGCCGCCCTCTGGAAGCCCTGGCCCTGCTGGCCGAGGCCGAGGCCTACCTGCGCGAGGTGCGCGAACGCCCTGAGGAAGCCCACTACCGCCACCGCCGCACCCTGTACCGCATTGCCGTGGCCTACTGGGTGCGGGCCGGTGGGTTGCCCTATCTGCCCCCTTACGTGGGCGGGCAAAAAGCCCCCGATAGCGAGAAGATTCTGCGCGACTTACAAAAAGAGCTCTCCAGCAGACAACTGCCGGGTGACCGTTACACCGCCCTGGCGATTGATGTGGCCCTCAAGCTTTCCCTGCTGCTGCCTCCTGCCAAAGCCGAGCAGATGCTACAGGGCTATCTGCGGCAAAACGACCCCTACTTCCAGGCCCAGGCCCGTCTGGGTTATGCCGAGACCTTGGCAAGACAGGAGAAGTGGGCCGAAGCGCTGGCCCAGGTAGTGCAGATTGGGGATTTGCAGGATCCCGGGGTGCAAAGTTGGAAATTGGGTCTGGAAACCCAGGCCTTGCTGGGGTTGGGCCAGGAGGAAGCCGCCTGGAAGAAACTCCAAACCTGTTCCAATCAGCCGACCCCCTACCGCGCCCAGTTGGGTCGTGTACTGGGCAAAATCTGGCCCGCCGAAGCGCTGAGAGCGCGGCTTCAGACCCAGTCCCCCCTGGCCCTCGAGGATGTGCTGGCCCTCTCGCTCAGCCAAACCCACTGAGCTTCAGGCTTGTTTGGCTTGCCGTAATAAGGGTGTGTCGCGTGGAGGTACTGGCCGAGGGCATCGAAACCCCCGAAGAGCTCGAGTGGCTCCGGCAGGCCGGCTGCGACCTGGTACAGGGCTACCTGATCGGGAAACCGGCACCCTTTCCAGCCATTGCTAGGCTGATCACCGCCTCCTCGTTCAACCCATCACCTCACCTAGAAAGCCCCTTAGAGCTGTATTGAAAGCCTTGGGGTTCTCGAGGTTGGCCAGGTGCCCCGCCTCGGGCAGAAGGAGCATCCGGCTATCGGGAATCTGGGCGGCCATCTGCCGGGCATCGGCGGGCGGGGTGAGGGTATCCTCCTCGCCCACCAGCACCAGGGCCGGAACCGAGATGCTGGAGAGCAGCGGCACCGAGTCGGGCCGTGCTGCCAGGGCCTCGAGGCTCTTGGCCACCCGGCCGGGGTCGGCCTCGAGCTGGGCCTGCCGCATCCGGGCCACCAGCTCAGGGCGGCGGGCGTGGGTGGTGGCCCCCAGGTGCCCCTTGAGGGTGGCCTCCGGGAAGAACTGCATCCCTTCCCGGCGGATGCGCTCGGCCTGCTCTAAGCGCAGGCGAACCCCCTCGGGGGTGTCCGGGGTGGCGCGGGTATCGGCCAGCACCATCCCTGCAAAGCGCTCGGGCTCGAGGTTCCACAGCCTAAAAATCACGTAGCCCCCCATGGAAAGCCCCACGAACACCGCTTTCTGCCAGCCCCGGTTGTCCATCTCGACCAGCACGTGGGCGGCTGCACTTTCCAGGCTCTCGAACCCCAGGATGTCGGGGCTCAGAACCGGATGTCCTTTGACTGCCTCGAGCTGCCCTGTCCACATGGCCGGGCTATAGGGAAAGGCGTGTAGCAAGACCACAGGAACCGACATACCCCCAGCATAGCCTAAAAAATAGGGTCAGGTTTCCCTCTCCAAAGCCCTCAGGGCCGCCCGGTATAGCTTTTCCAGGTCGGTCTCGCCGGTCTCGAGCTGCCAGTCGTAGGCGGCTTTGAGCATCCGGCCAAAAACTTTCCCTGGCTTGTGGCCCCGCTCGACCAGATGGCGGCCCAGCAGCACCGGCTGCACCGGCACCGGCTGGGGCTCAAAGAACTTCCAGGATTCTTCGGGCCGGCGCCCGGCCCCATCGGCTTCGTACAGGGCTTTCAGGGCCGGCAGGTGCGGGCCGGCCTGGGCCTGAAACCTGCGGATGGCCGCAGGGGTGGGCTTGGTAAAGACCGGCACCATGTGCAAAGCGGTGGTCACCACCAGCTCCTCCCGCAGATGGTTGGGCAGGCGCAGGTCGCGGGCGATGCGGGGTATCAGTGCGGCCCCCACCCGCTCGTGCCCATAAAAGCTATACCAGCCCTCGGGCCTCCAGCGCGCGGTGTCCTTCTTGCCAATGTCGTGCAGCAAAGCGTGCCAGCGGTACGGCGGTGGGGCCCGATCCACCACCTGCAAAACATGGGTCAGCACATCGCCCTCGGGGTGCCAGCGGGGGTTTTGCAAGAGCAGGTGGGTATCCTCGAACTCGGGAATCAGGCGTTGCAGGAGTTCGAGGTCGTAGAGGTAGCGCAGAAAACGGCTGGGGGTACCGTTCTGGAAGGCTTTGTCGAACTCCGCGGTCACCCGCTCGATGGCCACGTGCGAGAGCACCTCCGGGGCTACTGCCCGCGCGGCTTGCAGGGTTTTTGGCTCGACCTGGAAGCCGTAGCGCGCCGCAAACCGACCCGCCCGGATCACCCGCAGGTAGTCCTCCCCAAAGCGCTGGGCCGGGTCGCCCACCGCCCGTAAGATGCCGGCCTCGAGGTCCTGCTGCCCGCCGTAAGGGTCAATCACCCGCCCCGAGGCATCCATGGCGATGGCCCCAATGGTGAAGTCGCGCCGGGCCAGGTCTTCCTCAATGCTTTGCCCCCAGGCCACCTTGGCCTTGCGCCCATAGGTCTCCACATCGCGGCGGAAGGTGGTGACCTCGTAGGGGTGGTGGTCAATCAGGATGGTGACCGTACCGTGCTCGAGGCCGGTGGGAATGGCCCCCAGGCCCTGGGCTTTAGCCAGGCGCATCACCTCCTCCGGGGGCGCCGAGGTGGCAAAGTCCAGGTCTTCGGGCGTCTGGCCCAGCAGAATGTCGCGCACCGCCCCGCCCACCAGGTAGAGATCGGGCAGGAAGGAAAGCCGTTGCAGAACTTGGCGGTAGTCCATCATGGCAGGCAATCAAAGTCCGAGATTAGCATTCGCAGTGTGGAATTCCTAGCGAGTAACAAAACGGAGTCGCCCCGCCGGCTCATTGTCATCGCCAAGGCGCTCACCTTCCAGCTCAAAATTGGGTCGGCAGCCGCGCTTTGGGCTACCATCCGGCCAGCAAATCATCTACCGGCATAGCCGGGAAAGACCCCCGCAATCCGCCCAGCACAAAGGTCTCCTCCTCCAGCAGGCCCGGCCAGTCCAGCAGCACCTGAGAAAAGTTCTCCTCGGGCCCGGCCTGCGAAGCATGGGCCAGCACCGCAGCCCGGATGGTCGGGGCCAGGGGACGCACATCCACCCGCACCGCCACCGAGCAGGGCGAGACCCCATAGCGCTCGGGGTCGAACTTGGTCTGGGCCACCCGCTCCTGGGTGCGTACCGGAAAAAAGAGCCGCTTGGGCGGTTCGGGCATCACATTGCCGATCCGCCAGAAGGCCCCCAGGGTGGCCCGGTGGAGGTGGATGTGGTCGGCATGGCCGTAGTAGCCCTGCGGGTCGAACCCAATGACCACCTGGGGCTTTAGCTGGGCCATGTACCCCAGCAGGACATCCTCGATCTGCTGCAGGTCTTGGTGCATGAAGCCCCTGGGGTTGGCCTGGGCGACCTCGAGCGGATACCCCGAGTCCTGATAATCCAGAAAGATGGGGGGACGCAGGCCCAGAACAGCGCAGGCGGCCTCGAGCTCCTTTTCACGCAGCTTACCCAAAGCCTCCCCCTTGGGATACAGCGAAGCGTCAATGGCCGGATGCCGGATTCGGCCCTGCTCCCCGCGCGTGGCGCAGATCAGGTGCACTTCGTGCCCCAAAGCCGCGTACTTGGCTAAGGTACCAGCACAGAAAAACGACTCGTCGTCGGGGTGGGCGAAGATGGCGAGTAGGCGCATAACCTGAAAGTCTAACCCCATACGATGAAAATTCAACACTCCCATTGCCCATCCCGCTTAGGGGTTGTTTCGCGGGCGTGCTACCCAGACTGCCCGGCCTAACTGTTGAGCCAAACAAGCACGGGAGGCCGCGCTAGACCCTGACCTTTCGTAGTTGCAAAAGCCCCTTAACCCCACGCTGCCGATCAATCTCCTGAATTAGCCGCAGCATATACACCACCGCCGCCGCATCCCAGGCCTGGGGCCTGCAAGAAGCCGGGTAGGGCACCGGCGGCTCCCCTTCGTGCTTGGGGTAGCCCCCTACCAGCTCCGGCAGGCGCCAGTCGGGCTGGCTCATGGCTAAGCGGAAGAGGGCCTCCATGGCCCGCAGGGCCTCTTCGTAAAAGCCGTAGCGCACCAGTCCCCCAATCAATAGCGCGTTGTCATGCGGCCAGACCGAACCATTGTGGTACGAGAGCGGGTTGTAGCGCACCTCCCCCACGCCCAGCGTGCGCACCCCCCAGCCGCTAAAAAGCGCCTCGGAGAAGAGGGTCTCGACCAGTTGGGGGGCTACCTCCTCCGGCACGATGCCGCTCCACAGCAGGTGGCCGGGGTTGGAGGTGAGGATGGCCATGGGTTTTTTCTGGCCGTCTAAGCCGGCCGCGTAGGTTTTTAATTCCGGCAGCCAGAAGGCCTGGTGGAAGCGGGCCTTGAGGGCCTGGGCTTTGGCTTCCCAGTGCGCGGCCCCCTCGAGCCGGCCCAGCGCCCGGTACAGCTCCGCTGCACCCTGGTAGGCCCTGTAGGCATAGCCCTGCACCTCACACACCGCAATGGCCCCCTGGGCCAGCGAGCCGTCGCGGTGGCTCTGCGAGTCGAAGGAGTCCTTCCAGCTCTGCACCAGGTGGCCCTTCTGGGTGTTGGGGGCGTACTCCAGAAAGCCGTCCTGGTCGGGGTCGGCGTAGGTGGTCATCCAGGCCAGGGCCGCCTCCCAGTGGGGTTGCAACTGGCGTACAAAAGCCATATCGCCGGTGTCTTTCCAGTACTGATGCAGCAAGATCACGAACAGCGGGGTGGCGTCTACGGTGCCGTAATAGCGGGTGAAGGGCACCTTTCCGGTGCGCGAGAGCTCCCCCACCCGCATTTCGTGGATGATCTTGCCAGGGGTCTCGTCCAGAAAGGCATTGATCTCGGTACCCTGGTATTTGGCCAGATAGGTCAGCACCCCCTGGGTCACCTCACCCGCCCAGGGCTGCATCATGTAGGCCGTAAGCAGGGAGTCGCGGCCAAAGGGGCAGACATACCAGGGAATCCCCGCCGCCGGGAACAGCCCTTCGGGCAGGGAGAAGAGCAAGGCCCGTAGGTCGGTGATGGCCTGCTCCAAGACCCGCTGGCTGCGTCCGCTTTCCATCTGCAGGGGGAAGCGTTGCTGCCAGTCCTGATAGCTGGGCAGGGGTGGGGTGTGGGGTTCGAAGGGGCTCTCGAAGCGGCCCTTCAGGTGCAGGCTGGCCTTTTGCTTGGGTGCTAGCTCGAGCCTCCATTTGAAGGTCTCCCCGCTTCCAGCGTGTGTGGTTTCCCTGGCCAAATCCTGGGCGGAGAGCGGGGTGGGGAGGGGGTTCAGGGTGAGATGGGTAGCCACCCGCAGACCATCCTCGGCAATGTACTCGAAACCTTGGATTTTGCGGGTGACCTTATGCCAGCCTTTGGCCTCGAACAGATCGGCAAAATCGGCGACAGCCTCGAGGGCAATTTCCACTGTCTGGGCCTTTAGGGAGGTGTTCTCAAGCTCGAGGTGTTCGCTAAATCCACCCCGCACAATCTGCAATTCCCGCCGTACACCCACCAGTTGGTCGGGGCCCACGATCAAACCCCAATGTTGCACCAAGCGATCCGGGCGCGGCGTCTCGGAAACCAGCAGGCTGAAACCCGGCAGATCCCATACATAACGGGCCAGGTAGCGGGTGTCGTGGCGGTAGAAGCCACGCTCGTCCTTATCGGCCATCCCCTGGTCAGACAAAACTGCGTAGGTGTCATCTTCCTTGAGCGGCAACATGCAGAACCTCACGGATAGCCCATAGGGCATAGCTGATAGCTTCTGCCTTCATCGCTATCAGCCACATCAGCTAATAACCACTAGCCCTTCAAAGCGCTGGTCGAAACCCCTTCCACAAAGTAGCGCTGGAACACCACAAACAATATGATAATGGGAATCATGGAAAGGAAGGCGCTGGCCAGCATCAAGCCCCAGTCGCCCGCCACCCCGTAGGCGCTGCGAAAGAAAGAAAGGCCCAGAGGCAGGGTGTAGTTGGTCTGTTGGCCCGATAGTACCACTGCGGCTTTGAAGAACTCGTTCCACATGCCCTGGAAGGTCAGGATGGTGAGGGCGCCTAGCGCCGGGGTGGCCATGGGAATGATGATTCGGAAAAAGGTGGTAATGGGACTGGCCCCGTCAATGAGGGCAGCCTCCTCAATTTCGCGGGGGATGGACTCGAAAAACTGCTTCATGATGAAGACCGCTCCCGCCCCCACCGCACTCCAGACAATCATACCCCACAGGCTGCCCAACAAACCCAGATCGCGCAGCACCAAGTAGTTGGAGATGAAGATGGCCTGGGCCGGCACAGTCATGGTAAAAACCACGAAAGCGAATAGGTAGTTCTTACCGGGGAAGTACATCCGGGCCAGCGCATATCCGGCCAGCGAGGCAAAGAGCAGGGTGGTTACGACTACTGCCAGCGCAACCAGAAAAGTGTTGAGCGTCCAGCGCAAAAAGAAGCTGGCCCCGGTATTGGGATCGCGGGCTTCGTTGAAAACGCGCACATAGTTGCGGAAGGTATAGCCAAAGAAGCCCGGTGTCGCGCTGTCCCAACTCGCCACCCGTCCGCGGCGCTCGAGGCGGTTGGGCTCGAGGGTGGCCGCGTAGTACTGCTGGCCTCTGGGGGCCTCCACATCCAGTGGCAAGCGGGCAGCTCTAGGCCCCTGGCCTTCGTAGGTGATGGTGAAGGCGTAGGTCACAATCTGGCCCGGCTGACCCCCCACCACTGCCGAACGGCGGTTCACCTCCTGCACCTCCGAGACCTTGGCGTACCGAGCAGCCTGCACCTCATCGAAAATGGCTCCTAGGCCAGCCCCGGCCCGCCGAGTCGGAACTGTCACAACGGGGGTTTCCGGTTCCTGACCCTCTTGTACAAAATAACTGACCTGGAAGGGAATACTGGCCCCCGGCGCAAACCCACCCGTCCAGGGGTTTCCCGCGCCCAACTGCCCCAGCCGCCAAGCCGCCACCCAGTTTTTGGGCTGGGTCTGAGCAAAAGAGTAGCGGAAGGGCCACTCGAGCGGGTTGTCTTTCAAACTACCCAGATAGGCCACATAAAACGGTCCAATAAAGAAAACCGCCAGTGCCAGCATGGCACCATAAATCCAGGCGGCCCTAGTCCAGCGCTGTCGGGCCAAGTGGCGCTCGTCTAGTTTGCGCGCTGGTTTCATTACTTGCGCTGCCATAGCTCCTCCTAGTGCGCTTTTTCCGAAATTCCCAAAGCCCGCTGCAACAGCACAATCGCAAAGGTCAAAGCCGCCAGAATGATGGCTGCTGCCGAGGCCAGCCCCACCCTACCCTCTCCACTAAATACATTGTTGTAGACGTAGTAGGCTAGCACAATAATGGAGTCTAGCGGCGCAGCATCACCCATGAGGGCCACCTGGTCGAACATTTGCAAAGTGCCAATAAGCGAGAGGGTAATCACCAGAAAGGTCACCGGGCGCAGCATGGGCACGGTCACGCTAAAGAACTGCTGCAAGGGGGAGGCTCCATCAATGGCCGCTGCTTCGTAAATGCTTTTGGGAATGTCTTGCAAGCCCGCCAAGAAGATCAGCATCAGGGTGGGGATGGTGGTAAAGGTGTTGAGCATGATAATGCTCCACAACGGAATAGGAACCCCCAAAAAGCGGTCGGAGTTGGTCAACCAGGTAAACTCCGGCGGTTGGGCCTCCCTTGGCGCTACTACCCCCAATGCCACCAAGACCCAGGTCAATGCCAGCCCCATCGCCAGCGAAATGGTAGCTAGGGCCGGGTCGGTAAGGGCCACAGGCAGGCCGCGCATACGTTCCCAGCCCACCTGTATGACTTGGGCCAGTACAAAGATAGCCAGAAAGGTGAGCAACACCGGTGCCACCGAACCAATCCAGCCAACAAACGTGTTGAGGAAACCCGTTTTTTGAAAGAACCAGATTGCAATTACCGTCACGGCAGCCGAAGAAAGCACGCTGGGGATGTAATACACGGTGCGGAAAAAAGTGATCCCCCGCAGGCGCTGATTGAGGATGGCCGCCATACTCAATGCCAGAAAGGTCTGTAGGGTGGTCACCACCAGCATGAAACTGATGGAATGGGTCAAAGCGGCAACAAAACGTGGATCCTGAAACAACTGCACAAAGTTAGTAAAGCCAACAAACTGATAGGACTGCCCAATTAAGGTCTTGTCGGTAAAACTAAACCCCAGCGTGCGAACGAAAGCAAATACAAAGAAAACACCCAGGTGGATCAAAAAAGGAGCCAAGAATAAGAGGGCATAGAGCGCCTCTGTTCGTTGCGACCTTAACATGCGTCACCCCTTTGAGATGCGCCAGCGCCAGAAATGCCTACCCCTTGGCTATCTAAGCTTGTATTGGCGCAACCTCGATTCTGGCTGTGCCACATACATCCTATTTCTAGCGCGAAGGTGTTTTTGGAACTGAGCGCCACCGGCTAGGCCTGACGCAGCGCTCAGTTCCACACGCTGGGCTGGTTTATCGCACCAAACGGTTGAGTTCGGCCTGGGCATCAGCCAGGGCCTGATCCACCGACTTCTTGCCCGTAATTACCGCCAGCAAGGCTTCATTGATGGGACGCATCCACTCTCCCCCGTCTAGCGAACCAAACTTGAAGGGCAGCACCGCCCCGCCCATACTGGTCGAGCCCTGGAAAACCACCCGGTTCAGCTCGTTTTCCTTGCCAGGGCGCTGGAAAATGGGGCTGTTGGCCAGCGCGCTGCGGCTGGGCAGGGCCAGGCCACGGGAGAGAATCCAGTTCTGGGCTTCGGGGCTGGTGAGCTGACGAAGTACCTTGGCAGCCGCCTCCTTGTTGCGTGAAGCAGCGTTCATGCTCCACGAAACGGTAAAGATAAAGTTGCCCCGCTGCTTGGTAACTGGGTCAAGGGGAATAAGGGTGGTGCCGTAGCGCATATTGGGTGCCTTGTCCCGCAGAAAGCCCCCAATCCAGGCACCCTCGATAGCCACTGCGGCCCGTTCGGCCCCAAAGCAGCCTCCGGTCCAGCCCTCACCCAGGTCCTGGGCATACTTACCCGCCCCATCCTTGACTAAGCTGGTGTACCACTCGAAAGCACGGCGGAAGTTTGCGTCCAACACGGTGCGGCCTTGGGCATTAAAGGGACGCCAGCCGGTAGCGTGGGCAAAGGCCCCAAAGCGGGCATGGTCAGCCACCACGCAAAGCCCGGCCACATCCTTAACGGCGGCCTGCACGCGCTTGAGCTTATCCTTGAAGGTGTCCCAGGTGTCGGTCTGGTTGGGGTAGGGCACCTTGGCCTCGTCGAAGAGATCGCGGTTGAACTGCACAGCCAGGGTGTTGAAGTCCTTGGGCAGGCCGTAGACATTGCCGCGCAAGGTGAAAGCATTCAGCAGGTTGCGGTTGAAAACAGCCAGCTCCTGCGGGGTGAAGTATTTGTTCAAGGGCTCCACCCGGCCCGAAGCAAACAGGGGCTCCGACCAGAAGATATCCACGTAAAAGAGGTCGGCGGCGGTGCCTGCCGAGAGCGCATTTAAGAGCGCAGCGCGGTAATCGCCCTCGATGCCCTGGTATTCCGCTCGGATGTTATCCCTTTGCAGCGCTGGATTCACCACTTCGCGGATCAAGCTGCTGATGATGGCGGTATCGTTGCCACCAAAGCCCTGCAATCGCACCACGGTTTGCGCCGAGACCATCCCCAGCGCTAAAGCTAGACCTGCTACCAACCATCGCTTCATGACTTCCTCCTCCACTAAGAGCGAAATTTACTCGAGCCGAAGATAGTAAAACCTGATCTTGATGTTTCCCTTTCGAGGGGCCTGAAATGTAATGTAAACCCATTCTACAACTCAGGCGGTTTTCACCTCCCACAAGCTGGTTGTTCCCCGAACAACCAATTGAACCGGCACCCGCATCCCGTGCGGCATACCGCCAGCCAGTGATTCTTTGAGCAACCGAACGGCTGCCCCAGCAATCTGTTTGATGTCCTGTCGAATAGTGGTAATCGCTTCGCCAATCTCGGGCAAGTCGTCGAAGCCCACCAGCGAAACATCCTGGGGAATCCGCAGGCCCACATCTTCCAGAGCCGCCGCAGCGCCTACGGCCATCTCGTCCGAGGCAGCAAACAAACCCGTAAAGCGCAGCCCCCGCTCCCAAGCCTTGCGCACCACCCGGTAGGCCATAAGGGTAGAGAAATCCCCATCCAGCACAAGGTGTGGCTGAAAAGGCACTCGATAAGCTTCCAGCGCCTTGCGGTACCCCAATAAGCGCTCGCGCCCCACTTGGTGTTGAGGCGTTCCGGTCAGGTGGGCAATCTCGCGGTGGCCGAGCTCGAGCAGGTGCCGGGTGGCCGCATAAGCTCCGCCTTCATCGTCCGGCGCAACCCAGTAAGCCCCGGGATATACCCCGATCAAGACATGGGGGATTTTGGCGTTTTGGAGAGCTTCCAGGCGCGGGTCGTGATCGTGGGCTCCTAACAGGATATAGCCACGTGCGGGAGTCAGGGGCAAACCAGCAGCATCGGTGGGTGTCTCCTCCAATCGCATGCCCTCCCGCCAAAGAGCCTCGGTCAGGTGCTCAAACAACAAGACAAAATAGGGAATGTAACGCCGCACTTCCGGGGCCAGCAAAATCCCCACCGTATCGCTGCGCCCGGTCAATTCGCGGGCGGCCTGCATGGGCACATACCCCAACCGTTCCATCACCGCAATTACCCGTTCACGGGTTTGGGGATGTACCCCCGCACGCTGGTTCAAAACCCGGCTCACGGTTCCAGTGGAAACCCCGGCTAAGCGGGCCACATCTCCAATAGTAGGCATACGGCGGTTGTCCATAGGACACTCTGTAAGCGATTACAGTATTTTTGTAAGCAAAGTTTACCGACCTTTCGGAGAGCTGTCAACCCCTAGAACATTTGAACTGAATGATGATTAATTGAGAAGAGGCTGTTTTCTTCCCGGGGAATTGTCGAGGACATTTCGTAATCGTTTACAAATTACTATCAACTCGCTGCCATACCAACTGTCACTGCACTACTCATTTGTACAGCCCCACACCTCGATATACTGCTAAGATGAGCCTCAGCATGAAAGGATTGATTCTCGCTGCCGGGCGCGGCACTAGGCTTCGTCCCCTCACCCATACCCGGCCCAAACCGGTCATTCGGTTGGGCGGAAAACCCATCATTTACTACGCGGTCGAAAACCTCTTTGAAGCAGGCATTACCGAAGTGGGCGTGGTGGTCTCGCCTGATACCCAGGAAGATATCCGGCAAGCCCTGAAGGATTTTCCCGGGGTTCAGATTACCTATATCGTGCAGGAGCAAGCTCTGGGTATCGCCCATGCGGTCGGCACCGCCAAGGAATGGTTGGGCCAGAGCCCTTTCGTGCTCTACCTCGGCGATAACCTTTTTCAACAAGGGATCAAGCCTTTTGTAGACGCCTTCAAGCCCGGCATAGGCGCGGTGATTGCCCTGGTGCGCGTACCCGACCCCAGGCAGTTTGGGGTAGCGGTGTTGGATCAGGGACGAATCGTCAAACTGCTGGAAAAGCCCAAAGACCCGCCTTCCGATCTAGCGGTGGCGGGGGTGTATGTCTTCAGTCCAACCATCATGGAGATTATTGCCAACCTCAAGCCCAGCGCCCGGGGCGAGTATGAGATCACCGACGCTATCCAGGCCATGATGGATCAGGGCCATACTGTGTTGGGACAAGAAATTGCGGGCTGGTGGAAAGATACCGGACGCCCCGCCGACCTGCTGGATGCCAACCGGCTCTTGCTGGTGGAACAAAAAAGCCCCACCCCGGTGATTGAAGGGCACGTGCACGACAGCCAGATTACGGGCCGGGTGGTGATTGAGAAGGGGGCCGTGGTCAAAAACAGTACCGTACTGGGCCCGGTACACATCGCCCAGAACGCCATGATTGAAGGAGCCTACATTGGCCCCTTCACCTCGGTAGGGCCCAACGCCAGCGTGCGCATGGCCGAGGTAGAGTTCTCCATTCTGGAAGATGGGGCGGTAGTAGAGGATGTGCCCCTGCGACTCCATGAGTGCATTTTGGGGGTTGGGGCCAAAGTAACCAAGCGCAACAGCCTGCCCAAAGCCCACAAGCTGGTACTGGGCGATTTGAGCAGCCTCGAGCTGGGTTAGTATCCAACACCCGATAGCCTGCCTAGTGCTCCGGTAACTTAATTCCTGGGTTGGATTTGGCTCCCTTAATATTTGGGAGTTGCTCTGAGCGCTTCATTTTGGACACTTCACTGCATATCAATCCTTAACCTATCAAACCACTAGGGGCAGTTTTCAAATAAACCGCCCAGCCGGTGGCTTAGAATATTGCTACTGCGTGGCCTCATGGCCTCGGAAGCAGGAACCCTTGGCTTTCTATCCTTTACTCTTTGCATAATCCTTTTACACTGCCAGGGTATACTCCGAACTGGAGGTAGATTATGTGGCCGTTTGGAAAGTCATTGTCTGCTCGAGTTCAGGATGCTATTAACCAGTGGCCCCCACTCCAGGGGCTGGGCCTCAACATCCAGGAACAAGGGGGGAATGTTCGGATTAGCGGTGCGGTTCCCCGCCAACCCCACCTGTCGCTCTTGCAAGCCACGGTAGAGGGCGTCAAGGGGGTCAAGTCAGTGGATCTGAGCGGGGTGATCGTGGCCCAGCAAGAGGTCTCCGATGCCGCCATCGCCGCCGAAGAGGAGGCCATCCGCAAGGCCACCGAGGCCAGCAAGCTGGCCAAAAAGGTGCTGGCTACCCTAGAAGCCAATGGTGAACTCAAAGACGACCCCATCGCCGTGCTGCAAAAGGGCACTGGGGTGGTGCTGCAAGGCGCGGTTGACAGCCAGCACGAGTTCAATCTGGCCGTACAGCTCGCCAAACAGGCCGGGGCCACCGAGGTAGAGGCCAGCGGGCTGAAAGTGGTGGAGGGGGCCAAGGCCAAATTCGCCGCCGAGCAGGGCGGAGTCAACATTCCCGACGAATGGTACACGGTACAGGCTGGAGATACCCTCTCGGGCATTGCACTGAAGTTCTACGGCGATGCCTCCCGCGAAAGTTACATGAAGATCGCCAAAGCCAACAACATTGCCAACCCCGACCTGATTCGGGTGGGGCAAAAACTACAAATTCCCCGATAAAACTACCCAAGCAAAAAAGCCCCCATCCGGGGGTTTTTGTTTGCCAGCAGCGTAGCCTACTGGCCTTCTCGGTACCGCCTGAGGTTCTCCATGTCTTCTTGTACCAGATCGTCCCGCCAGGCCAGCGACTCCAGGTGGTGGCGCAGTTCGTGCAGCAGGGTTTCCCAAATTTCACCTTCCCAGTCGAAGTTGGGGTCTTCGGCGGCCAACGCCGCAAAAGAGCCGTAAAACAGGGCGATATGCCGCCCAATCCCTGCATAGCCTCCCAGCACCGAGGGGTAGCCGGGGTCGTGGTACTCCCCCAAGCGCAGCAGTTCGGGTTCGTCGGGGTCGGGCTTGAGGTGTTCAAAAACATGAACACCCTGCAAACCCTGCTTGTACTCGAGCGGAATTTCCTCCCACAAGCGGTCGGCCAGTTCTACAAACGCCTCGTAGGTCATCGGGCCCAGTGTGGCACAGATAGGTGAAGACAACCGTGAGGGCGGGATAGGCTTGGACGCATGAGCGGTCTCGAGCAAGCCGGGCTGGCGATCATGGCCCTGAGTCTGGCGGAAATTGCCCTGTGGAGCTACCTGCGTGGACGAGGCTCGCTGTCTATGCAGATGTACTCCCTCCTGATGATTGCTGCGGTAGCGACCGGCGTAATGGGCGCTTTTCTGTATAGCTGGGCGTGAAGCGCAGAACACATCGGCCAGAAAAAGGATGTTGAGGGAATCGCCATTTAGTGGTAGGCTGACCACGGTTAGGCTGACCACGGTTATGACCGGGAGGTGGTTTTTTAGGTAAGCCCGCGGGAGACGCAATACTCTCTCGTGGGCGGCCTGTGTGCCGCCCCTCGTTTTTAGACGCGTCGGGATTTTTTGGAGGCCCAATGGACGTTAAGAGAGCACTGGACGAAATCGGCAAGGCCCCCACCTTGGAGCGCCTGCAGAGCCTCAAGGTGCAGTATCTGGGCAAAAATGGCCTGGTCACCCAGGAGATGAAAACCCTGGGCCAGCTATCGCCGGAGGAGCGCAAGGAAAAAGGCCGGGTCTTGAACGAGTGGAAACAGGCCCTGGAAAGTGCCCTGGAGGCCCGCGAAACCCAGCTCAAAGAACAAGCCCTGCAAGCGCGGCTCGAGCAAGAGGCCCTGGACGTCTCGCTCCCCGGTTATGCTTTTCCTTCCGGGGGCCTGCACATCACCAGCCTGATCATCAACGAACTGCTGGGCATCTTCCGGCGCATGGGCTACAGCGTGGTGCAAGGCCCCGAAGTCGAGAGTGAGTTCTTCAACTTCGATGCCATCAACATGCCTGAGTGGCACCCTGCCCGCGATATGCAGGATACCTTCTGGGCCAGCCTGGGCGATCCCTCCCAGGCCTCACCAGCAGGCAGTGAGAGGAAAGGTTTTACCATTCAGGGCCCTTTGGGCGAGGATGTCAACCACCTGGGGCAGGCGGTACTGCGCACCCACACCTCTGGGATGCAGATTCGCTACATGATCGAGCACACCCCGCCCTTCAAAATCGTGGTTCCGGGGCGGGTGTTCCGCTACGAGCAAACCGACGCCTCCCACGAAGCCATGTTCCACCAGCTCGAGGGGCTGGTGGTGGGGCCCGACATCACCATGGCCGACCTCAAAGGGGCCATCACCGAGCTGGCCCGTGGGCTCTTTGGCAAGGAGGGGAAGGCCCGTTTTCAGCCCACCTACTTCCCCTTTGTGGAGCCCGGCGCGCAGTTTGCTATGTGGTGGCCCGAGCGGCAGAAGTGGCTCGAGCTCGGCGGCAGCGGCATGGTACACCCCTATCTGTTCAAGGCCGTGGACGACTACCGCGAAAAGCAGGGCCTCCCCAGGGCCTACCAGGGCATGACCGGCTGGGCCTTCGGGATGGGGGTCGAGCGGCTGGCCTTGCTGCGCTATGGCATCCCGGATATTCGCTACTTCTATCAGAACCGGCTTTCGTTCCTGAAGCAGTTCAAGCAGTAGTTCCTACCAGAGGTACCGATGAAAATCGTCTACAGTTGGCTCAAGGAATTCCTGCCCGAGGCCCCCAGCAGCGCGCGCTTGGAGGAGTTGCTGGCCGGGCTGGGCATCGAAACCGAGTTCATTCAACCGCTGGTCGTCCCCCACCCCAAAATTGTGTTCGCCAGGGTTCTGCGTGTGGAAAACCTCGAGGGCCGGGAGGTGCGCAAGCTCACCCTGGACATCGGACAGGAGGTACAGGTGGTCTCCGGCGCGCCCAACGCCCGTGCGGGTGTGGGGATGGCCCTGGCCCTGCCGGGCGCGGTACTGCCCGATGGAACCGAGCTGGGGTTGCGCAGGATCGCGGGGGTGGAGTCATTTGGCATGGCCCTTTCACCCAAGGAGCTGGCGGTGGGTGAGTACGCCGGCGGCCTGATGGAGTTTACACCCGACGCGCTGCCCCCCGGCACCCCCCTGGCCGAGGCCTGGGGCCCGGACGAGGTTATCGCAATTGAGATCACGCCCAACCGCCCGGACTGGCTCTCGGTGTACGGCGTGGCGCGGGACCTGGCCGCCCTCGGCATGACCCTGATCCACCCCAACCCCCGGCCCAGAACCACCCCCATCACCCTGCCTTTCCAGGTCTGGCTCGAGGACACCCAGGGCTGCGACCGCTTCACCCTGTCCTATGCGCGAGGAATCCGGGTGGGGCCCAGCCCTCTGGCGGTTCAACGCCGCCTGTACGCCGCGGGTATGCGCCCCATCTCCAACGTGGTGGATGCCACCAACTACACCATGCTGGAACTCGGCAATCCCATGCACGCCTACGATGCCCGCTACATCCGCGAAGGGCTGGTGGTGCGCCGGGCCAGGGCAGGTGAAAAGTTGGTCACGCTGGACGGGCAGGAACGCACGCTGGACGAACGCGACCTACTGATTACCGTCAAAGACGACAGTGTGACCCGCCCTGCGGGGCTGGCCGGGGTGATGGGTGGGGCCGACGACGAGATTCAGGAGAGCACCACCGAAGTGGCCCTGGAAGTGGCCCACTTCGACCCCGTAATGGTACGCCGCACCGCCAAACGCCAGGGCCTCAAAACCGAGGCTTCCTACCGCTTCGAGCGCGGGGTAGACCCAGACGGGCAGATCCGGGCCGCCGACCGCTGCCTGGAATTGCTGCAAGCCTGGATCGGAGCCGGGGTCGAGGTCGCCCAGGAGCGCATTGACCACAACCACACCCCGCCGGTCAAGCCCATCCTGTTCCGCCCGGCCTACACCTCCCGCCTAGTGGGCATGTCCTACGACCAGGCCCAGCAGCTCGAGGTTCTGTGCCGCCTGGGGTGCGCTGTGCAGCCGGCCTCCCAGGCCGAGGCCTTCGAGGTGACGCCCCCCAGCTACCGGGTAGACCTGGCCCTCGAGGAAGACCTCGTCGAGGAGGTAGCCCGCATCGTAGGCTACGACCAAATCCCCATCACCCTGCCCAGCTTCTTCCCCCATCCCGACAACCTCGGTGTGGACGAACCCTACGAAGCCCAGGAACGGCTCAAGCAGGTCATGGCGGGGCTGGGCTTCCAGGAGGTAATCAACTACGCCTGGTCTTCGCCAGAAGAGTGCGCCCAGATGCGCGCGCCCGCGCCCCCGGTGTTCATGCAGAACCCGCAGACCCCAGACCGCACCGCCCTACGCACCGCGCTCTATCCCAGCCTGCTCAAAAACCTGCAAACGGCCTTTGCCCAGGGAGAGCAGGGGCCCTTCCTGCTTTTTGAGGTGGGCAACGTCTTCAAAGAGACCGAGACCACCCACCTTGCGGCCTTGCTCTGCGGCGACCCGGTTCCGGGCCTCTGGCAAAAAGGCCTGGGGGGAGGCTTCTTTGCCCTCAAGGGTCTCCTGGAAACAGCCGCCCGCAACCTGGGCAGCAAGGTGACGGTCGAACCGGAACCCCAGCCCTACCTGCACCCCGGCATCAGCGGGGCCGTCTACTGGAACGACCAGAAGGCTGGCTACATCGGTGCCTTGCACCCGGCCATTGCGGCGGCCCTCGAGCTTCCCGGCAGCATCGGGGCCGCGGCCCGTCCCGAGGGGAACCAGCCCCAGATTTTTTTATTCGAGCTGGCCCTTCCGCTCAGCAAAGGCCCCGACATTTTCTCCGATATCGCCAAATATCCAGCTTCTATGCGCGATCTGGCAGTGGTGGTGCCGGAGCGCACCTCCTATGCCCAGCTCGAGCGGCTCATCCGCGCCCACGCTGGCGAACGGTTGGTGGGTTTGGAAATCTTCGATGTGTACCGGGGGAAGCCGCTCTTGGAAGGTGAGAAAAGCCTGGCCTTCCACCTGACCTTCCGCCACCCCGAGCGCACCCTGACCGACCTCGAGACCGACGGCTTCATGCAAAACATCATCGCTGCCCTCGAGAGCACCGGTTACAGTATTCGCAAATGAGTTCATAACGGGCCATCCCGCCCTCGTCCGGGTTGAAATAGCCTGCCTCCCAGGTCGTGGGCGGTTATACTTCGGGTTGATGCTAAGCTGGCTTGATCTAATAGCCTTGTTTGTTTTTTCGGCAGCCCTGGCACTGGGTATACGCCAAGGTGCCCCCTTCACCCTGGCTGTGGTGCCAGCCCTGGTGCTGTACGTTTTGCTGGCCCCTGTGGTAGCTCCTTTGGTTCCTAATTACCTTCTACCTCTGCTGGCCCTGGCCCTGGGCCTGGCCATGGCCTATGCTACCCAGTTCGTCCCGCTCACCCACCTAACCTCCACTGCCGAGGGGGTGATAGGAGGTATCGGAGGGTTGGTGTGGGGGCTGTTTCTAGCCTGTACCATCTGGGTTAGCTTACCCAGCGAGTTTGTGGCTTCTACTGGAGCCATGCGCTATCCTTCCGAGCAGATGCCCACTGGCGTCAAAGACGGCATCGTAAGCAGTCCCTTCGCCCGTCCCTTGTTCGACTGGGTTTCTGGCAACCCGGTTCTCAAAGCGGCTTTGCTGCCACAAGTTCCCCATTAGCCCTAGCGTGGTCTACTTTCTGCCAAAATCTGCCGGGTTTTCTCCCCAGCTATCGGTCTGCCATTTGAGAATCGGGTTGGGGTAGGTATGGGAACGTAGCCAGGTCTCGGCTTGGACAATGCGCTCAAACAACTCGGCATTTTGGCCACTTGGAATCAGGTTGGTGCGGGCTTTTTTGGCTTTCACCCAGGAAATCGCATTCACCGAGTCAGAATAGATCGGCCAGGTGTGGCCCTTCTCTTTACAAAGCGTCAGGGCCTCAACAATCGCCAAAAATTCCCCCACATTGTTGGTTCCCTGGACAAATGGCCCCTGGTGGAAGATTTCCTCACCGGTAGTGGTATCTACACAGCGGTATTCCAACAGCCCCGGATTGCCACTACAGGCCGCGTCCACACAGTAGCTGGGCGTAATCGGTGGGGGCGCTTGCAAAAGTCGGTTTTGCGTAGCTTTCTTGCCTAGGTGGTCTTGGTATCTTCCTGCAAAAGCCCGCTTGGCTTCGTCCAGGCTTTCGATAGCCTTGTACTCTGCACCCACAAACCCCTTAACCTGCGCTTCGGCTTCGGGCCAGGAGGAGAATATACCGGTTTGTCGGCCTTTCCAGACCACGTAATGCTTGCTTTTACTCCTCGTCGCTCGAGCCATGCCCCAGGAGTCTACCCTAAACCCCGCTCAAACCGCGTGCTTGAGCCGGTCGAAGTACTGCTTACGGAACTTCGCCACCTTGGGACCCACCACCACCGCGCAGTAGGGCTGGTAGGGGTTGCGCCTGTAGTATTCCTGGTGGTAGTCCTCGGCAGGGTAAAACCGCTCGAACGGCATCAACTCGGTCACGATGGGGTTTTCCCACACCCTGGCCTCGGTCAAAGCCTGCATGACCTCCTCGGCCACGGCCTGCTGCTCCGGGGAGTGATAGAAAATCACCGAGCGGTACTGCGGCCCCACATCATTGCCCTGGCGGTTGGGCGTGGTGGGGTCGTGGATGGTGAAGAAGACCTCGAGCACCTCCCGGTACGAGATGACGCTGGGGTCGAAGGTAATCTGCACCACCTCGGCGTGACCGGTCTGCTTGCTACACACCTGCTCGTAGGTGGGATTGGGCACATGCCCCCCCGAATACCCCGAAACCACATCCACCACACCTTTTAGCTCGTCGAAGACGGCTTCAAGGCACCAAAAACACCCACCGCCCAGGGTCGCGACTTCCAGGTTTTGGCTCATACTTTGCTATTTTGGCGGAACTTTAGAGGTGTGATGTAAGACAAATAACGGTCATAAAGCCAGCACCCTGGCAAGTTCGTACTTCTTACGGTTGATGTCCTTGCGCTTCTCGATGGCTTCCTTGAAGGGGGTGAGGCGAATTTCGTCGTTAACTTCGCCAATCGCAACCCCGCTGGCCCCGCTTAGAAGGGCTTCCACGCAAGCGGCTCCCAGGCGGCTGGCCAGCACCCGGTCTTTGGCGGTGGGGCTGCCGCCGCGCTGGATGTGGCCCAGAATGGTTACTTTACCTTCGATACCCGAGCATTGCTGCACATCGTTTGCCAGAGCCACCGCACCACCCTCGTACCCACCTTCTGCCACCACCACAATCGAGGACTTCTTCCCTTTCGCCGCCGAGCCCCCGATCACTTCTGCGCAGCCCTGGGCGCTGATGGGGTCTTCGGGCAGCACGATCACCTCAGCCCCACCGGCAATGCCCACTTCCAGCGCAATAAAACCCGCATGGCGGCCCATCACCTCGATAAAGAAGACCCTCGAGTGGCTGGCCGCGGTATCGCGGATACGGTCAATGGCATCCAGGGCGGTGTTCACCGCCGTATCGAAGCCAATGGTGTAATCGGTACCGTAGAGGTCGTTGTCAATGGTGCCGGGCGCGCCCACCACCGGAATGTGGTGTTCGGCCAGCAGCTTCGCCGCGCCAGCGTAAGTGCCATTGCCCCCAATGGCGATGACACCGTCTATGCCGGCCCTCTTCAGATTCTCAGCCGCTATGGCCCGGCCTTCTGGGGTCATAAACTCTTTGCTGCGGGCGGTGAGCAGGATGGTACCCCCCCGCTGCAAGGTATTGGCCACGTCGCGGGGCCCCATCGGCACAAAGTCGCCCTCGATCATGCCCTGGTAGCCACCCCGGATGCCGATCACTTCTAGGCTGTGGGCCACACTGGTTCGCACCACAGCTCGAATGGCCGCGTTCATGCCGGGTGCGTCGCCTCCACTGGTAAAAACCGCAATTCGCTTCATCGAAACTAAACTCCACAAGAGAAACCTGCCCTGCACAGACCCAAGGGCCGAAAGCCAAAAACTGCCTGTTAGTTTACTCAGAAAGGGGGTGTTTGTGTCATCCGGATACAGCCAATCGCGCTCTTTTAGGGATGGTTGTCACCAAAGACCTCCTGCTTTCGAGGCCACGCGGAAGCGGTTTCCAACGTCACCAGCCGCACGGTTTGCTTGAAAACCACCCTACAGGCACGGCTCCGGGATAGAAGATGTTGTCTTCGCCGAAGGAACTGAGGGGTGACCAGCATTCCGTACAAGAGGCTAGAATCAAGCTACCGAGAGGCGAGGCTTCGCCATTACAACGTGCGCTCTACTTCGACGCATCTGGCTTATGGGCTAGTTCATACGCTTGGTTGCGGGGAATCCCCGCCTCGGTCAAGGCTTTGACCAGCTCTTTGCCTTTTAGCCCCTGCCCCTGGAACTGCGTTAGCAGTTCTTCTACCCTTGGCCCTCGACCCTCGGCGCTGGGTTCCTTGGGCCCCAACACCAGCACAAACTCTCCCCTGGGTTCTGTGAAATATTCCAGCGCATCGCCTAGGTGGCCGCGCCAGATTTCTTCGTGGAGTTTGGAGAGTTCACGTGCGATGGCTACAGGGTGTTCGGGGCCATAGACTTTGATGAGGTCTTTGAGGGTATCGTGCAAACGGTGGGGGGCTTCGTAGAGCACCACTGTGCGGCCTATTAGAACTTGTTTCAGCCGCTCTTTGCGCTCGGAACTTTTCTGGGGCAAGAACCCCTCGAAAGCAAAGCGAGCGGTGAGCAAACCCGAGGCCACCAGGGCGGGAACCAGGGCCGTCGCACCGGGCAGTACTTCCACCTGCCAGCCCTCCTCGAGGGCCAGCGCCACCAGCTCGGCGCCGGGGTCGGAGATGCCTGGAGTACCCGCATCGGTCACGTAGGCCACCCGTTCGTAGCCGTCCAGGAGCCGCCTGGCGTTGCGCACGGTGTGCTGGTCAAGGCGTACCATGGGTTTGGAAATGCCAAAGTGCTTGAGCAAGATGCCCGTGCGGCGGGTGTCCTCGCAGGCGACCACCTCGGCTTCTTTCAGCATCCGGAGGGCCCGCAGGGTGATGTCCTCGAGGTTGCCGATGGGGGTGGGAACCAGAACCAGCTTCACCCCCGTAGTGTAAGGCGGGGGTGCCGGGCAATGAGCAATGGGCGATGAGCAGTGAGCGAAACAGGAGGAAAGAGGAAGGGGAGGGGCCCGTGCTGCTTGCGTCTGCGGCCTCGAGCATTCCACGAGTCTACTCGCAAAAAGATCCCCGCGCGAGCGGGAGCCTGGACGGGCTCGAGGTTCACTCCGCAATCCATGCGCCGTCGTAGGCATCTCTCAGGATGTCGTATTTGCTAGGCAGGTTGCAGTTGCGGGAGTTGATCAGCAGGGCCACCTAGACGTTGTTGGGAAAGTCCATGATGGCCCCGGTCATGCCGCGGGTGCAGGAATTGGCGTCCCACAGGTCGTCGCCGTGGGTCAGGTAGTCGCCGTGATCGCCGACCTTGACCTTCCAGCCCAGCCGCTCGTCGTCCACCTGCTGCCGGGTGGCCGCCGAGAGCACGTTCCCGTAGCGCAGGTGGGCCAGAAAGGCCGCCAGCTCCCTGGCCCACATATTCCAGCCCCCGCCGCCACAAATCAGCGTCCAGTCGCTGGGGTTCCAGCCCGAGGTGTCCTCTCCGAACTGGTAGAACAGGGTCTGGGCGGAGCCGGCGGGTTTGCAACCGGCGTCGAAGATGCCCATCGGCTTCAGGACGTGTTCACTCACGTACTCCACGTACATCTCGGCGAGCTTTTCGGTGTAGCTGTCGGGGTCGAGCAGCTTGAAGCTTCCCTTCCACAGGTAGGGGATGATCATGCGGAACAGGGCGAAGTTGGCGTTCTGGTAGATGTAGGTCTTGTTGGCGGGTTGCACGCCCTCGGCGATGTAGCCGCGCAGCGACTCGTAGTCGTAGGGGCCGTTCTGGTTGTCGTTGGTGCTCCAAGGATGCGCCATGCCCAGTGAACGACCGATGAACGGCCTACAGCCCCGCGATCACCTCTCGAGCGGCCCGCTGCCCGGAACGAATCGCCCCCTCCACATACCCTGTCCAGACCGTGGCGGTCTCGGTTCCGGCCCAGTGGATGCGGCCCACCGGCTCGCGCAGGGCCTCACCGTAGCGGGTCATGACCTGGGGCGGCATGTAGCCCTCGTAGCAACCCCGGCTCCAGGGGTCGGTGGTCCAGTCGTAGTCGGCATAATCCAGCGGGCGGGCGGCCTCTGGACCAAAGAAGCGCACCATGCAGTTCAAAAACTCAGCGCGGCGCGCTTCCGGTACTCGGGCACTCCACACTTTGGCCGCCGCACCATCTATAAAGCCCACTAAAATGCCCACCCTGCCGTCCGGTGGGCTCACATCAAACACCGGACTCACCACCGCACTATCGCTAATAGCTTCTCCAGAAAGGCCTTTTTCTCGCCAGAAAGGTTTGGAATAAGCAGCAAAGCACTTGATCACCGAACCCATCGGCATCGAAAGCTGGAGCCTCTGGCGTTTTTCTGGCAGCGCTGGGCTAAAGGCAATCTCTGCAGCCAACAACGGGGGAACGCTCACAATCACCCGCCGGGCCTGCCAGCGTCTTTCATCGGCGCAGACCGTGACCAAATCGGGTTCCTGCACAATGGACTCGACTGGAGCACAGAGAACCAGGTTGGCGCCCAGCGACTCGCCGAGTTTCTGAGCCAAGCCGTGCATGCCCCCTTCCATCCGGTCTTGTTGAGCACCGTTTCTGACCTCGGCCAACCCCTCCAAAGAACCCGCGGCCCGAATGTAGGAGAGAAAATACAAGAGCGAAACTTCCTGCGGCTCGGCACACAAGATGGCCCGGGTAGCGATGTCAAACACCCGCCGGGTAGCCTCGGATGAGACCCGGTCTTGCCAATCAGCTACGGTCAGGGCATCCCAAGCTGCGGCCTCTGGGGCTTGCCAAGGGGCCTCTGGTGGCAGCTTCCGGGCCATCTTGTTGAGGTTGGAAATCGCTGTTCCGGCCTGCCATGCAGCCTGCAGACCAATGGGTGGAACCAGACCTCGGTAGGTTTTGCGCTGCCCCCCAATCTCCAGCACCCGCCGTCCAGTGGCATGCTGCGGAATCATGCCCACCCCAAACGCTGCGGCCAAAGCGTCCAGCGCAGTCTGGGTAGGGCCCCGCCAGGTGCCGCCGAAATCCACGCTCAGTCCAGCCACCTGCCCGGCCCTGACCCGGCCCCCCACCCGGTCGCGGGCCTCGAGCACCACCACCTGGTAACCCCGACCCAGTAGCTCCCTGGCCGCCGTCATTCCGGCAAACCCAGCGCCAACTACCACCACATCGGTCATGGCCTTAGGGTAGAAGGTCGGGCCACCCCGTGCGTGAGAAGCTAGGGCGGTTCACGCGAATACCCTAGTGCTTGCACCAGTACAGCGGTTTTTGCTGTACTAGGTAAATTACGCCGCACGCGGTGCGGAGTAACTGTGGGAAACGCGATCGGCAGTCTCGAGGCTAAAGCCAACCCAACCGATACAAAAACCATCTCACATAGGGTTTTTTACTCGAGGTATAGAATGGGCGAGATGTTTTCCAAACCCATTCGGCTTCCCTTCCGCCTCTTGGGCATTCCGGTCTCACTCGACCTGAGTTTTTTGATTGTGCTGCCCCTTCTGGCCTTTCTTATTGGCAGCCAGCTTCCGGTCTACCTGCGGCTGCTGCAAATCAGCGCACCGCCCGAATTGTTGCAAGGCCCTACCCCCTACCTGTTGGGGCTGCTGGCCGCCCTGGGCCTTTTTCTGAGTGTACTAATCCACGAGTTAGGCCACGCCCTCACGGCACGGGCCTATGGGGTGCAGACCCGCGAGATTACCCTCTGGCTCCTGGGTGGGGTGGCCCAGCTCGAGCAGATCCCCCGCACCCGCGGGGCCGAAGCGGTCATTGCCATTGCCGGCCCCATCGTAAGCGTACTGCTTTCAGGGTTGTTCGGTCTGCTGCGCGGGCTGGTACCCACGGAGGCCGCCGAAGGACAGTTTCTGCTGGGCTACCTGAGCTTCATCAACCTGAGCCTGGCCCTGTTCAACCTGCTACCGGCCCTGCCGCTCGACGGCGGGCGCATCCTGCGCAGCCTGCTGGCCCTTTACAGACCCTACCTCGAGGCCACCCGTACCGCCGTCGCAGTGAGCAAAGTGATGGCCTTTGCCCTGGGCTTGCTGGGCCTGTTCATCGGCAACCTCTTTATGGTCCTGATCGCCTTTTTCGTCTTTATGGCGGCCAGCGCCGAAGGCGAACAGGCCGTGCTCAACCGCACCCTCGAGGGCCTCTGGGCGCGCGACCTGATGACCCGCGAGATTTCAAGCGTGCCCCCCAGCCTGAGTGTGGCCGAGCTGCTGGAAAAGATGATGCTCGAGCGGCACGTGGGCTACCCGGTGGTGGAGGAGGGGCGGCTCCTGGGCCTGATCAGCCTGGAAGACCTGCACGGCGCCTCGCCCCAGACCCGCGTGCTCGAGCGGATGCGCCCCCCCTTGCAGGTAAACCAAGACACCGAAGCCCTCGCCGCCCTGCAACGCATGGCCGAACAGGGATTCTCGAGGCTCCTCATCACCGACGCCAGCGGCAATCTGGTGGGCATCTTGAGCAAAACCGATCTGCTGAGGGCCCTGCAACTACGCACTGCACAGATGAACTTGTCCGAGCGCCCAAGCCCCCGCGCCTAGTAGGGCTTGACAGCTTTGGGGGTAGTCGGTACACTTCTCGTTGCGCTGCCGCTAGGTGGCCGAGAATCTTGACAAAGAAAGATCAGCAGAAAACACGATTCACACGTCGTTTCTCGGACGTTTTAAACGAGAATCAAGACCTTTGATACAGGTCTACTCAAATCCTCGCCTTATGGCGAGCATTTATGGAGAGTTTGATCCTGGCTCAGGGTGAACGCTGGCGGTATGCCTAAGACATGCAAGTCGCACGGACTGTTTTTGCAGTTAGTGGCGGACGGGTGA
>NZ_JBBINI010000035.1:0-37263 GCF_037443965.1 Meiothermus sp. | reverse complement strand
AACGTTGCAAACAAAAAGCCCCGTAAGGGGATTGAAACTGAGGTGGTGTGCCTGGTCTCGCCGGCCTCGAACACATGTGTTGCAAACAAAAAGCCCCGTAAGGGGATTGAAACTTATGGGCTACATCTAAATATTTCTCCAACTCCGCCATGTTGCAAACAAAAAGCCCCGTAAGGGGATTGAAACAAATCGCGGCCACCTCGAACACGTCTCTGCCGTATACGTTGCAAACAAAAAGCCCCGTAAGGGGATTGAAACACGTAGACAGTCAGCCCCAGCCCAACGGCGACGATTGTTGCAAACAAAAAGCCCCGTAAGGGGATTGAAACTAGAATCGCTCGCAACAGGCACCTCAATATCAGACACTAGTTGCAAACAAAAAGCCCCGTAAGGGGATTGAAACGGGCTCAGTGGTAGCCATGGTTACCGCCTCAATGAGGCGGGTTGCAAACAAAAAGCCCCGTAAGGGGATTGAAACCGTCAGGAGCCCGAAGGAGGTGCATCGTGACAGTGCGAATTTTCCGTTCCAGTGATGGGCAGACGTTTTTGCGGGAAGTGCCTAGTGACGAATACTGGCATACCGCTGTGTCTTAGCTGGCCCTAGAGGTGTTCACAGAACCGCTCAACATCGTGTTGCTTGCAATGAGTGACAACATCATGTCGGGCCGGATTGAGGACAGCAACACCCAAGACTCCATTGGGCTGTACCAGTGCTTTATGGGCGTGCCCGTAGAACTGGCTGTAAAGATGGATAAGCGGGTTATTTATGTACCCAAGGAGGAAGCGGATGAACGAGACTGAAGTTGCAAACAAAAAGCCCCGTAAGGGGATTGAAACTCCTTCGTCATACAATTTACTCCTTTTGCCGGAGGCGGTCGGTTGCAAACAAAAAGCCCCGTAAGGGGATTTTTTATTTTTGGCTTGGTTGGGCCTTGGTGGTAACTGGGGAGTGCGCTACACTGGGTTGCAGGAGGAACAAGTATGGGTATTCTCGACCGCCTTTCCCGCCTGATTCGGGCCAACATCAACGATCTGATTAAACGGGCCGAAGACCCCGAAAAAATCATCGAGCAGGCCCTGGAGGATATGCGCTCTACGCTGCGCGACGCCCGAATGGAAGTGGCCGAGGCCATGGCTGAGCTGAAGAAGCTCGAGCGCGACCAGCAAAATTACGCCGAACAGGTGCGGGCCTGGGAACAAAAAGCCGCCGAGGCCCTTAAGGGCGAGCGGGAAGACCTAGCGCGCGAGGCGCTCAAGCGCAAACAACAGGCCCACGCCCTAGCCGATGGCTTTGCCCAGCAGGTGGCCCAGCAACAGACCCTGGTCAATCAGCTCACCACCCAGCTCAAGGCCCTGGAAGGCAAAATCCAGGAGTCTGAGGCCAAGAAAGCCCTGCTCATTGCCCGCAAGAAAGGCGTGGAGGCCGCCGAGACGGTGCGCCGGTTCGAGTCTAAGGTGGATACCCACAGCGCGGTGGAAGCCTTCGAGGATATGGAGCGCCGCATCGAGGCCATGGAAGACAAACACGCGGCCCTTTCGGAGATGGACAAGAGCAACGTGGAGAAAGAGCTCGAGAGCCTGGGCGGCAGCAAAGAAGTCGAGGACGACCTCGCCCGCCTCAAGCGTGAGCTGGGGATGGCGTAAAGGCAGCAGTGCATCGAAGGGTACAGGCCCCCGAGAAAATCGGGGGCTTTTAGTTGCGCCAGGGTAGATTGGCAAAACCAGCGGAATCGGCAAGGCGTACCTGACGCAATTCCCCACCGATCTTTGGGGACCGGATCTCGCATTTCAACTATGGAGACACTTTTTGTGGGTGTCAGCCGGTGTTTGGTATGGTTGCCTCGGCCAAAGCTAAGGCCAACCCTGCTTTGGGTGAGAGGCCCAGGGGCTCATAGCCCAGGGCTTTGGCAGCCACGTCGCCTTCCAGGGCTACCAGCAGGGTGGGGTAAAGGGTGCTGTCCAGGTGGGGCTCCAGAACGGCCCGCGTGTACGCCAACTCCTCGGCATCCAGCCGCTGCGCCACACCCGCATAGGCCAGGGCCTGGCCTTCATAGACCAGAATCTCGCGCAGGGTTTTGGGCAGGGGCTGGTGGTACAGCCACACCCACCGATAAAGGTAGAGACGGGTCTGCTGACGGATGTACTCGGGCGAGGGTTCCTCGGAAGTCCAGCAGGGGATCGAGACCCAGGCATAGCGGTGGGTGTTCTGTAGCTCGTGCTCCGAGTGGCCCCACCATCCCTTGGCTGTGGTGAAACGGTTGGTCCAACCCCCCTTGGCATCGTCTAGAACCGTGAGTGAAACCTTGAGGTGGGTTTGAACTGGGGGTAGTTGTCCAGTGGCCTCCTCCATCGCGGTCTGGGCCAGGGCTTCGGCATCCATTGCCAGCAGTCGCTGCACATACTCCAGCGCGTGTTCTTTGGCCATCGGATTGGCCGCGACCAGCGGCACCAGATCCAAATCGTCGCCCTGGGCGTTCAACATCTTAGCTAGATAAGCTCGGAAGCGTTCTGGGTTGCGCGGCATCTGGTAGAGGGCTTCTAGGTGATGCAACAGCGGCACATACTGCCAGGGCATGCCTACAGCGTAGGCGGTTTTGCACTTTTGGAAGGTGGCTGCGTATCCTTAAGGCACCATGGCAGGCATTGCCTTAGCGGAGTTGATGTTGCTGCTGCTGGTGGTGGGGCTTCTGGTCTGGGCTTTTGGCGCCGGCCGTAACTTGCCGCAGACCCAACGTGAACAGGCCCACCGGTTGGACACGGCCCTGGCCGAAATCCAGCAGCAGGGGGAGGGGCTGCCCCATTTGCGCGAGCCGCTTAAACAGGTACGGCAGTACGGGCGGGATTTGCGCAAATTGCTGCCGCACCTAGCCGAACTCGAGCGCTTCTTGGCCAAACCCAACACCGAAGGCTCCACCCGGGATCGCCTGCTGGTGCGCCACCACGAACTAAACCAAAGCTTCCAGCGTGGCGTGGAGTACCTCGAGCGTCTAGCAGCCGAACTGGTGCTGGTTTCGGGAGCCCAGGAACCCCCAGCCCTGACCGAGTTACCGCAGTTCTTAATCGAATTGCGCGAAGTTTTACATCCACCCGCTTCCCATCAAGGGTAAATTAGGGCGATGCTACGAATCTTTGTGCCCATTTTACTATTGTTGGCAGCTTGTGCGCCGCGCCCCACCGAACCCCAGACCAACACCGCCCTCATCCAGGGGCAGGTGGGTTTCTACCCCTCGCAGCCAGGACTGGACTGGGTATACCTGCCGCCACGGGCTTCCATTGGAGACCCTCCGGTGCGCCTCTCCATCATTGGGCCGACCACCTTCGAAGGCCAGCCGGTCATTCGTTATCGGCTGAGTGGGCGGGGTTTGGAGCGCTCCTACTACCGCCAGGTGGATGCCAGTGGTGTACGGCTTCTGGGTATCGAGGACTTTGACCGACTCCAGGTAGCCCGCTACACCCCGCCCATCCAGGAATATCCGCCCCAGGCCAGCCTTACGGTGGGCGCACGCTGGGGCGGACAGACCCGCGAAGTCATTGAGTTGCGGTCCAACAACCAAGTCACCAGGGTCAGCGACCGGATGCTGGAGTACACCTACAGCGTGCTGGGTAAATCCAATGTTACTGTTCCAGCGGGGAGCTTTGAAGTCTTCCGCATCGGACTGGAATACCGCGACCCCAGAAACACCAACCTGCGGGAAAATTTCGAGCTGTGGTTCTTTCCGGGAGTAGGGGAAATTTTCAGCTCGGTGAACTTCAGCGACCAGGGTGGGCTTTCGCTGATTGACCGCAATTTCAAATAGGCGCCTTTGTTCCCTGGGGTACTGCACCAGGTTCACAAACCACTAAAGTTGAGGGCAAGATGTAGGCAGTAGCCGTACCTTTGCCCAATCGTTTTGGGAGGCACATGTGATTCTGCAAAAGGTCAACCAACCGCAAGACCTAAAAACCCTCTCGCAAGAAGAGCTGCTGCAATTGGCCGAGGAGTTGCGCAGCGAGATTATCCGGGTGTGCGCCCAGAACGGCGGCCACCTGGCCTCCTCGCTGGGGACGGTGGAGCTGATTGTGGCCCTGCACCGGGTGTTCGACTCGCCCAGGGATCGCCTGTTGTTCGATGTGGGCCACCAGGCCTACGCCCATAAAATCCTGACCGGGCGCAAGGGGGTCTTCCACACCATCCGCCAGGAAGGAGGTATCTCGGGCTTTACCAAGGTCTCGGAGAGCGAGCACGACGCCATTACGGTGGGCCACGCTTCCACCTCGCTGGCCAACGCCCTGGGCATGGCCATTGCCCGGGATACGGTGGGCGAAAACTACCACGTGGTGGGCATCATCGGCGACGGGGCCCTGACCGGCGGGATGGCCTTGGCTGCCCTCAACGTGATTGGCGAGCGCAAGAGCAAGCTGCTGATGGTTCTCAACGATAACGAGATGTCCATCTCGGAGAACGTGGGGGCCCTGAACCGCTACTTCAAGGAGTACCAGACTAAAAAATGGGTACAGGACACCCAGAAGTGGGGCAAGCAGGTGCTGGAGGGCATCTCGCCCCGGCTCTTCAACCTGGTAGACCGGGCCAAGGAGGCCGCCAAGCTGATGCTGCACCAGGAAAACCCCTTCTACGCCTGGGGCATCCGCTACGTGGGGCCGGTGGACGGGCACGACCTGCCGGGCCTGATTCACATTCTGGAGCAGATTAAAGAACTCGACGGCCCCACCCTGCTGCACATCGTGACCCGGAAGGGCAAGGGCTATGGGGTGGCCGAGGAAGACCCCATCTACTGGCACGGGCCGCCCGGCTTCAACCCCCAGAACCCCGAGAAGGTGAGCAAAGGCTACTCCTGGTCGGCGGCCTTCGGCGACGCGGTAACCGAGCTGGCCTATAGGGAGCCCCGGCTTTTCGTCATCACCCCGGCCATGCGCGAGGGTTCGGGGCTGGTGAAGTACTCCCAGACCCACCCCGAGCGCTATCTGGACACCGGCATCTGCGAGGATGTGGCGGCCACGGTGGCGGCGGGTATGGCCCTGCGGGGCCTCAAGCCGGTGCTGGCCATCTACTCGACCTTCATGCAGCGGGCCTACGACCAGATCATCCACGACATCGCCATCGAGAACCTGCCGGTGGTGTTTGCGGTGGATCGGGCCGGGATTGTGGGGGGCGACGGGGCCACCCACAACGGGGTTTTCGACATCGCCTACCTGCGCACCGTGCCCAATGTGCAGATTGCCGCCCCCAAGGATGCTTTGGAGCTTCGGGCCATGCTTAAGAAGGCCCTGGAGCTGGGCGGGCCCATCGCCATCCGCTACGCCCGCGACAACGTGGAAAAAGCCTCCGAGGGGGCCTGGCCCGAGATCGAGTGGGGCCGCTGGGAGGTGCTGAAGGAGGGCTCCAAGGCCTATATCCTGGCCTTTGGCAAGACCCTTAAGTATGCCCTCGAGGCCGCCCAGGACCATCCCGAGATTGGCGTTATCAACGCCCGGTTCCTCAAGCCGGTGGATAAGGGGATGCTGGAGGCGCTGGCCCTGGAAGGCTACAAGCTGGTCACCACCGAAGACCACCAGAAGATGGGGGGCTTTGGCAGCGCGGTGCTGGAAGCCCTCAATGAGCTCGGATTGAAACCCGATATCCGCGTGCTGGGCCTGCCGGATGTGTTCTACGACCACGGCTCCATTCCCCGCATGCACCGCGAGGCCGGCATTGACGCTGCGGCCATCCGGGTTGCCCTGGCCGAGATGGGCCTCGAGGTCAAGGCGGCCACCCGACGGGTGTGAATTCCCTCATACAGGTTTGCGCTGGCTTTGCTATCCTAGACTTGGTTGGGGAGTAGCTGACCGCAAACGCGGGTGTCGGGGCCGTCAGTACAGGGCTAAAACCCTCGGTCAAGACAAGTCGAAGCAAACTTCAGCGAGACCACCACGGCAAAAACCCGTGGTGGTTTTTGCATGGTGAAAGGAGCGGACAAGACGCGATGAAGAAAATTCTTTTCAAACTGCTGGCTTTGCTGGCTGGGAGATTGTTGGCCAAGCGCTCTGGTTATGGCCGACCCTACTACCCGGCCCATTACGACCCCTACTACCGGGGCGGGTTTTTCAAGCCCTACAAGTACAAGAAGAAAAAGAGCTGGCGCAAGAAGCTGTCGGAGTGGCTGGACTAGCCCATGGCCTTATGCGTCGGGTAGTAGGCTTAAGGACGAATGAAAATCTTTGCGCTGGTGGCCAATACCTACTTGCTGGACACGCCGCAAGGCCCGCTGCTGGTGGACTCGGGGATGCCGGGCGAGCGGCGCAGGCTCGAGCGCTATTTGGGCAGTGTGAAGCCTGCTGCCCTGCTGCTCACCCACCACCACCTCGACCACGTGGGCGGAGCCTGGATGCTCTGGGAGCGCTACGGGCTGCCCATCTATGCCCATCCGCTCGACATCCCCTTCATTAGCGGGGAAGCGCGCCGCCCACCTTTTCCGCCCATTCCCTGGCTGGGCGACCGGATTGCCAACAGCCCCAAGCCGCTGCCCAAAGAGGCCCTGACACCCGTTGAAGAGGGCGCGGAAGTGATGGGCTGGCAGGTGGTGCACCTGCCCGGCCACACCCCCGGGCAGATTGGCCTGCTACGCGAGGGGGTTTTGCTGGCCGCCGATGCCCTGCGGGTGGGTGCGAGAGGCCCCTGGGTTCCCCCGGTCATGGTCAACCACGATACCCAACAGGCCCGGCGCACGGTGGGGAAGATCGCCGGCCTCGAGGCCCAGAAGATCTACGTGGGGCACGGGCCGCCCACCACCATTCAGGCGGTGCGGGCCCTGGCGGAAAAGCTGGGGGTTTGAAACCGACAGCCTAACGCTGTAAATCCCCCTTCTTCACCGGTAGCCCCGCGGCCTGCCAGGCTGAAATTCCCCCGGCTAGGTTGTAGACCTCGAGGCCCCTCTCGGCCAGAAACTCGGCGGCTTGTTGGCTGCGGCTGCCGCTCTCACAAAAGCAGATGATGGGCCGGTCTTTGGGCAGGCTTTCCCAGCGCCGGGCCAGCTCGGCCAGCGGCAGGCCCTGGGAGCCCGGTATTTTGCTCAGTTTGCGCTCGAGGGGGGTGCGCACGTCAATTAGAAGGGCCCCGGCCTTGAGCTTTTCCTGGGCTTCCAAGGCCTTAATCCGGGGCACCTTGGCCCTCAACCCCAGCAGGTTTTTGAACCAACCCCACATGCTTTTAGTCTAGAGGTCAACCACCCTTGCGAAATATATCCCCTGGGGGTATGATGGGGATATACCGGTGGGGGTATAAACACCCCGCTTGAAGGAGAAATCATGTTTCTAGACGAGAAAATCCAAGCCCAGGTGCGCGAGATGCTGGCCCCCATCCAAACGGCGGTGGAATTGGTCGTGTTTACGGCTTCAGGCATTGAACTACCGGGGCAGGAAGTGGGGCTTCAGGACGAAACCCTGGGCTTGCTGAAAGAAGTGGCGACCCTGAACCAGAACTTGAGCGTGGAACAACGTTCCTTGCACGCTGACCCTGAGGCCCAGGCCTTGGGCCTGAGCTATGCGCCCACCATTCTGCTACGGGAAAAAGGCTCGAACCGCAACAACATCCGCTTTCTGGGGCTACCGGCTGGCTACGAGTTCAGCACCCTGATCGAAACCTTGCTGATGCTGGGCACCGGCGAGAGCAAGCTGGGTGAAAAGTCGCAGGCCGACCTGCAAAAAGTTGCCTCGCCGGTACGCATGCAGGCCTTCGTGACCCCTACCTGCCCTTACTGCCCGCAGGCCGTGCTGGCGACCTACAAGCTGGCCTACCACAACCCCAACATTATCGCCGAAGGGGTAGAGGCCAACGAGTTCCCTCTGCTCTCGAGGCGCTACAACATCTCGGGGGTGCCCGATACCATCATCAGCGGTGCAGTCCAGCAGCGCATCCTGGGCGGGCAGCCCGACCGGGTCTTCGTGGAGGCGGCCATTAAGGCCAGCGCCGGGGTGATGGCATGAAGACCCTTGCCAGCCTGGTGGTCTTTCTAGCGGCCTCGTTGGGGTTGGCCCAGGGTTTCAAAATTGTGACGGTGGATGACCTGAACCGCGCCCTATCCAACCCAAAAACTTTTGTAATTGATGTGCGCACCCCGCAGGAATATGCCGAAGGGCATGTCCCTGGAGCAGTTAACTGGCCTTTGCAACAAATCGAGAGCTGGTGGAGCAAAGTCCCCAAAGATCGGGTGGTCTACATCAAGTGCAACACCCAGAACCGCAGCAGGGTTGCCGTGCAGTACTTGCTGTCCAAGGGATATCGGGATCTAAACCTGGTCACTGGCGGTATCCAGGCCTGGTATGCACGCGGGTTCAGGGTCGCACGCTAACAACCATTGGAGCAACCATGACCGCAGAAATCGGCGATAAAACCAAAATCGTCCATCGCTTGCGCCGCCTGGAAGGGCAGGTACGCGGTCTGCAAAAAATGGTCGAGGAAGACCGGGAGTGCAAGGATATCCTGACCCTCTTGAGTGGGGTACGCAGTGCATTGGACTCAGTGGGCGAAGAGATTCTCGAGGCCTACCTGGCCCAGTGCCAAACCGACCTCGAGCCCCCCACGCCGGCGCAGCTGGTCGAGGTGGTGCGGCTGCTGCGGAAATAAAGTTGTATAGCTCATTAAGAGGGGCTGTGTTGCCCCTCTTTTTTGCCACTGATTTTTTCCGGGTTACCCCCAGACGACATAAAACCAGCCATCGTATAGCAAGCTAGACAACCCGTGCAAACACACTCAGATATTTACCACTTTGGAGCCCCAGATGGACGGAATGCCGACAAGAGGGCCTTTTTCGGGGAAGTGGCAGTCCCGAATGCGCATACATGCAGTTTGCTCGGGCTGGGATGCTGCGTTGTACCAAGCCAGCGCCCCAATTGCAAACACCGAAAATATGGTCAAAACAACGGCAACTTTCATAAATTTTCCTTTCGTGCGTTAGGATAGCACTTTTTTTTGCTCGTCAAGGCCTAGAATAGGTCAAGATTCGGTGTAGATTTAAATCGCTTATCAATCTCTATGGGCTCTAAGGGTTTTTTTGTTTCCAGACAAACAGGATCAAGTGAGCTGTTGGCTCGGTGGGCACTGGTGGTGGGGTTGGGGGGCGTTTTACTGGGTGTGGTCGCACCGGAACTGCGCCTAGGGCTGCTGTTGGGAATGGGGCTATTTGTGCTCTTGTGGCGTAGCCATTACCGGGATGGCTTCCTGTGGTTTTCTGCTTTTCCGGGTCTTTTGTACCTTCTCACTTCCTCGGCTTCCTGGGAACAGGCCTGGAATAACTGGTTCCAAACCACCTCATTACTTTGGATATTTGGTGTGATGGTGGGCAAGATGCTGCGGCAGGAGCGCAGGGCTTTATGGCCAGGTCTAGGATTGCTGATTTTCTACCCTTCGGGTTTGGTTTTGGCTGTGCTGCTGGGGTTACATCTGGCCTGGGGGCTGGTTTGGGAGTGGTCCAAAGCCCAAAGCATCGGGCGCGGGTTTTGGTGGAACCCGGCAGGTCTCGTGGCCCTGGGACTCTGTGGCGCCCTTTTCGTGCTCGGGTTGGGTCATTTGGAACTGCGGCTGCCAGGCCCTGCAGCTCCAATCGAGCAGATGCGACCCCTCGAGACACCTTCGGCCCCCACCATCTGGGAAGCCCCCGAGGCCTCGAGGCCTGCGGTGCGCTGGGTACGCCCGGCTGGCTCGCCCCTCGAGCCCTGGTTGCCTTTTTTGAACCGGGCCTTGGATGGGTTGCACCTGGCGATGCTTCTGATGGTAGCTCTGGTGCTGGTGCTGACTTTCTGGGGAAATAGGGCCAAGGGTGTGGCGGGCCGGGGCTCCTTTCTGCTGCCGGTTCTGGCGGTGGCCCTTACCTGGGCCTTGCTGCTCTCGGGGCTGCGGGGAAGTGGTCTAGGGGGTGGTTGGGTTTGGCCGGGCCGGGAGGGACTGCCTGCCAATCCGGTAGCGGAATGGCAGGATCGCGGTGTACCCCCCGGCTTTACCGAAACCGGATATTTGCTGGCTTTCTTGATGGCTTTGGCGGGGTTCTTTTTGCTGCTGGCTATGCTTTACTGGGTGTGGCAGCTAAAACAATCCGAAACGGGCGACCTGCCCACCCAACCGGTTCCAAACCACCCAAACTCCTCCCGTAGCGCTCTGCAAGACCCCATCCGTGAGGCCTACCGAAGTTTCGAGGAGCGCATGCAAGAATTGGGTTTGCCAAGGCCCCCTTCGTCGAGCCCAGCCCGGTTTGCGGAGGATGTTACGGCCCGACAGCCCCAGGTCAGAGGTGCGCTAATTCGACTGCTTGAGCTCTACCAGCGGGTACGTTATGGAGGTAAACCATTGCCCCAGCATGGCCAGGAGGCCCGCCGCCTGGCCGAGGAGATATCCCGGAGGTTTCCACCCCTATGATTGCATCTTGGTACCAGCGTATTGAGCAGCAGATAGAACAGGTTATTGTGGGCAAAGCCGAGGTGATTCAGCAAGCCCTGGCAGCCCTTTTGGCGGGGGGACACCTGCTCCTGGAAGATGTGCCGGGCACGGGCAAAACCACCCTGGCCCGAGCTTTAGCTCGCAGCCTGGGCCTGTCCTACCGCCGCATACAGATGACCCCCGACCTGCTTCCCAGCGACCTGACCGGGGTTTACATTTACCACAATGGCGAGTTTCGCTTCCGTCCGGGGCCCATCTTTACGGGTGTGCTACTGGCCGACGAACTCAACCGGGCCACCCCCAAAACCCAGTCGGCCCTGCTCGAGGCCATGCAGGAGGGCCAGGTTACCCTGGAGGGACAGACCCATCTCCTGCCCCAGCCTTTCTGGGTGATCGCCACCCAAAACCCCATCGAACAGGAGGGAACCTACCGCCTTCCGGAGGCTCAGCTCGACCGCTTTATCTGTCGCCTGCGTCTTCACTATCCAGAACCTGAGGCCGAGCGGGAGATTTTGCGCCGCCTGCGGGAAGCCAGCCCGGAAGCCGCCCTAGAGCCGCTTTCCAACGTACAGGAGATTGTGCAGTTGCAACAGCAGGTTCGGCAGGTGTACCTCGAGCCCGACCTCGAGGATTACCTGTTGGCCATCGTGCACGCCACCCGGCAGGCCCCCCGGGTCTTGCTGGGGGCAAGCCCCCGGGCGGCACTGGCTTTACAGCGCTTTGCCCAGGCCCAAGCAGCCATAGCAGGGCGTGACTTTGTGATACCGGACGATATTCAAAGGGCGACCGTGCCGGTGCTGGCCCACCGCCTGCTGCTGCACTACGAGGCTCGGCTCGAGGGGGCCAGAGCCGAGGGGGTACTGGAGGAAATTCTGCAAAGCCTTCCGGTTCCGGTCGAGGCTTGAACGATGTGGATCTGGCTGCTACCGCTGTTGGTGGTTTGCCTGTTGTTGCTGGGGCCGCGGTGGACTCGAGCCCGGTGCACTGTAACCTCTAAGGCTTTTTTATTCTCGGGCCAGAAGGCCGAGGCCCAGGTTCAGGTGGTGCTCCAGACCTGGGTTCCACTTTATGCCAGACTCGAGGGGGATGGGTCGGCCCCCTTGGGGGTAATGGCCTGGGGCGGACGGGCCATAGTCTGGGGGAGATGGCGTCTGGAGGACAAACTTTTATTGCTGGCGCGACGTCGTGGGGAGTATCACTTACCCGGTGTCCGGGTTTTTGTGCGGGATTTGCTGGGTGTGCTCGAGCGCGAGGTGCACCTCAGCCTAGAGCGCGGTACGGTGGTGGTCTACCCTGAGGTACACCCGGTATTGCTTCCTCACCTCAAGCGCACCCTTCTGGCCGATGGTCACCCAGCCGAGGGGGGCATGGAGGATGCCACCCGGTTTGTGGGTGTGCGGGCCTACACCCCTGGCGACCCGCTTCGACACCTGCACTGGAAGGCCACGGCCCGGTATGGACAGCTAATGATGCGGGAGTTCGAGCGGGTCAAGAGCAGTGCAATCTGGCTACACCTGGACTTGCAGGGGGAAGGCAGAATAGGAGAAGTCTACCTCGAGCATGCCGCTAGCCTAGCGGCCAGCCTGCTACGGGCAGCGTTCGAAGAGGGATTAGCGGTGGGGCTATCGTTGGGAGACAAAGCTATACCGGTAGGCTTGGGCGCTACCCACGAACAGCGGCTGCTGGCTGTGCTGGGCCGAGCCCGGCCCCAGCAGAACCCTATGCCGGTACCCGACCCGGATCCTGGTATCAACCTAATTCTCGTAACCATGCTGGCCTCGGCCAAGGTTTTGGAAGGTGCTCTTCGCGCTCGAGCCCGGACATCCCAGGTGCATCTGGTGGCTTTGCCCGAAGGGTTTTTTCTATGGCCGGGGGAGAGGGGGCGCAGGGTATTTGGCATGACAGACGGGGTGCAGCAGCTTTTGCGAAAGCGAAATCGTCTGGTCTCGGAGGGGGTGCAGGTGCACATCCTGCGTGGTAACCAAAGCGTTCTTGGTTTGGTTCACCAACCCTAAAGCTCGAGCAAATCCTCCAGGAACTGGCTGGAGGGTTGAACAGGGTAGACCCGATCCCGTCCGGCTTGCTTGGCCTCGTAGAGGGCCTGGTCGGCTTGCTCGAGCCAGCGCTGTACAGTGGCCATCGAGGGGGGAATTTCGCCGCCGGCCAGGCCAGCCGAGATGCTCAGCCGCCAGGCGATGGGGCTGATGTGCAGGGCCCGTACTTCACCCCGGATGCGCTCCAGCACCCGATAGGCGTCCTCGAGGTTGGCTCCGAACAGCACCAGACCGAACTCCTCACCGCCCAGCCGCACCGCCAGGTCGTCGCTCCGGCTGGCCTGGCGCATCAGCTCGGCCAACTGTTTGAGCACCTCGTCGCCGACCGGGTGGCCGTAGGTGTCGTTGACCCGTTTGAAGCGGTCAATGTCCAGCAGAGCCAGGGTAATGGGTTTGCTCTGCTCTCCTGCCCGGCGGATCAGGCGCTGCATCTGGCGCTCAAAACCCCGGCGGTTCAAAAGCCCGGTGAGCGGGTCGGTGTAGGCCTTGCTGCGCCATTCGTTGAGGGCCAGGGAGAGCCGCAGCCGTTCGGTGAGCAGGGGGGCCAGGGCCTCCAGCCCACGCTCGTCTTTGGGTGGGCCAGAAAAGTAGAGCCGTCCCTCGGTAGGGGTGTCGAGGGCCAGCTCGAAGGTGTGCACGTAGGGGCCGCTCTGTCCTGCCCGGATGGTCACGTCGGAACGCACTTCCAGCCCCACCAGGTTGCCAAAAAGGGGCTTGAGCCCGTCCATCACGTTTTGCAGCACCCCTTGGGGCGTAAGGTTTTGGGTGGATTGGGCCTTGGTGGAGAGGGTCTCGAGCAAGTTGACCCACAGCTCCAGTTGTCGCTCGGCATTGCTAATTCGCTGATAAATCACCAGACCAATTCCACTTAGCACCAGCAAAACCGCATAAGCCCACAGACCCAGGGTGGTCGGTAGGTAACGGTGGTTGGCTTGATCCAGCCCCATCCCCAGCAACACCAGACTGCCCAGCAGACTGACCAGAACCAGCCCCAGCAACACCTTACCGATTCGCCCGTCCCGAAGCTCGAGATACCCTCCCCAACCGATCAGAAGATAGCCCAGGGCCCAGGCGAAATACACAAACCCAGCCGGAGGCCAGCCCAACCAGAAAAGGGCCGCGCCGCCGGAAGCCTTGAGCAGCAGTCCCAGGCCCCAGACCAGACGGGCCTCGCTGGCTTGGCCTCGCAAGGCTGCTTCCAGCAGGGGCAGAGCGAACAACAAAGGCAATAGGTCGGTCAGCAAGACCACCTGAGAAAAGCGGGTGGGGGGCGCGTAGAGGGTGCTGGCTACCGCAGCCACCAGCAGCGGAACCAGGGTCAGGGTCAGGCGGGGCCGTTCGGCGGGTCGCAGTTGGTGCAGGGTTGCCGACCAGGCCAGTACCGCGATCAACAGCAATATGTCCGAGGGGTTGAAGGGGTTCTCTAGGCCATAGAGACGCTCGAGCAGCCAGACCCCATTGTGGAGCCCCCAGGCCAGCATTCCTAGGCAGGCCCAACGCCACACAGGCTCTCGCTTGGCCAGCCACCACAACACCAAACCGGCGACGGTGGCCAACAACATGAGTCCAATTTCGGGATGCGCCTCGGCCATTCCCACGAACTTAGCATTGGTTAACGGGCAAACTGGGTGCAAAACGCACACCATGGCGTTACTTTTAACTTCAAATTTCCGTTACTTTGAGATCTGGGAGCTTAATCAAGCAGTTTTCTGTGCTTTTTCCACCGGGGTAGGTGGCCAGCCTGCACTTGCGATAAAGTCGGGCTATGTTCAAGGTGGTGCTCTACCAGCCCGAAATTCCCCAGAACGTCGGCAACATTGCCCGCACCTGTGCAGCCACCGGGGCCGAACTGCACCTGATTCGTCCACTGGGCTTCCAGTGGAGCAGCGCCAAACTGCGGCGGGCCGGGCTGGACTACTGGCTCGAGGTAGATTATCTTCTGCACGATTCCTGGCAGGCTTTTCTGGAAACCTTGCCCCAGGATCGCCGGGTCTGGGCGTTTAGCAGCAAGGTGTCGCGGCTGTATACCGAGGTGCGCTACCAACCCGGCGATTACCTGTTGTTTGGGCCGGAAAGCCGGGGGCTGCCCACCGAGGCATTGGAGCGTTTTCCCGGCGTGACCATCCCCATGCCCGGCAGGGGCGGGCGCTCGCTTAACCTGGCGGTGGCGGTGGGGATTGGGGTGTATGAGGCGCTAAGGCAGGTGGGATGGGGTCTCCCAGCCAAAGTAGGGGGCGAATGAGCGCGTCGAAATCCTGGCGCTACTTAGCCAGCCAGGTAAGTGCGATACGCAAAGCCTCGACGGCCTTTAGGAACTCGGGGATTTCCACATGTTCGTTGGGGGTGTGGTCGAGGGTGGAGTCCCCCGGCCCATAGGCCACCATCGGCACCTTCCAGTGTGGGGCCACGATGTTCATGTCGGAGGTGCCGGTTTTGTACTTGAACACCGGTTCGCCCCCGGCCTGGCGGATGCCGATGCGCAGGGCGCGGGTGAGGGGGGTGTCCTTGGGGCCCACATAGGGCACCTCGCGTCCGGAGAAGTCCAGATCCAGGATGGGAGGGGCGTAGGCCGAAAGGTGGCGGATGGCCTCCTCGACCGAAAGGCGGGGGGGCAAGCGCAGGTCAAATTTCATCTCGGCGAGCTGGCGGTTGTCGGGGTGTTCGATGCGGAAGTCGCGCAGGTTGTACTGCACCTGGTTGAACGGCCCCTGACCCCCATTCATGGCCTCGGCCCAGGCCTTGATGCTGACAAAGTAGCTGATGAGTTCTTCGGCAGCGTTGGGCTCGTGGTGGGCCGAGTGGAAATTGTCCTTCTCGCGGCGCACCCGCACCAGCAGGCGGCCCTTGTAGCCCAGGGTGATGCCCTGCCAGCTCGAGGGCTCGCCAATCACCACAAAATCGGGTTTGAGCTTTTCCACCACGTAGCGGGCACCCTTGGAGCTAGGCACCTCTTCCTCGGTGGCTCCCACTAGGTGGACGGTGAGCTTCTGCAAGACCTCCGGCGGGAGGCTGGCAGCAGCCAGAATGAAGGTTACGAAGGGCCCCTTGGCGTCCACCGAGCCGCGGCCAAAAAGCTTCTCCCCCTCCAGCCGCACCGGCACTTCTCCTGGCACAGTGTCTATGTGGCCCAGCAATACCACCTGAAGCGGCCCCGAGCCAATCTGGCCACGGGCGTTGTCGGCCTCATCTACCCAGGCTTTGTGGTAGCCCAGTTTTTTCATACCCTCGGCCAGGTATTGGGCTACCGCGCGCTCCTGCCCCGAGACCGAGGGAATCTCCAGGGCGCCTTTCAAAAACTCGACGGGGTCTAGGCTCAGGCCAGTATCCATAACAGTTTTGCTGGTCTTGCAGGCCTTTTGTAGGCCAAACGCTTTCAGAATAGCACCTGCGGGTGGCGCGGGGCCTCTTGACTTCTTGCAAAATTCCTTAGAATAAAGACCAGTTTGGCGGCTCTGCCCATCTGCCCAAGCCCAACCAACGGAGGAAAAAGCCATGCCCCACGTGATTGTTGAACCCTGTATCGGCACCAAGGACAAGTCTTGTGTCGAAGTCTGCCCGGTGGAGTGCATCTACGACGGCGGTGACCAGTTCTACATCCACCCCGACGAGTGCATTGACTGCGGGGCTTGCGTGCCGGCCTGCCCGGTCTCGGCCATCTACCCCGAAGAGGACGTGCCTGAGCAATGGCACGACTACATCGCTAAAAACCGCAAACTGTCGGGCCTCGAGTAAGCCCTAAGCCCTCTTCAAAGGCCGCAGTCACGCGGCCTTTTCTTTTGGCTATGGCCTAACCGCCGCAGCCCGCCTTTTGTCGCGCCGAATCCGCCACCACAGGTAATACACCGCCACCATCCGCAGCCCCATCGAGACTAGAATGGGCAGGTGGTAGGGGCTGGGAAACAGCTTGAGTTGTGCGTGCAGGTTGCCCAGCGCCCCGCCCAGCAAAGAGCCCAGAATCCCCCCCACCGCAAAGGCCATCCAGTACCAGACCAGATAGAGGTTGCGCTTTTCCGGCGACGCGCTTTGCAGGGCTACGGTTGGTAAGGGCAGTACCGATACCCCCCAGGCCAGCGCATCGCAGACAGCCGAGATCCAAACGGTTTGTAGTTGCCCTGGCCCCCCTGCCAGCCACAGCGGGGGCAACACCAGCGCCGCTACGCTGCTGCTGAACAATAACACCTGCCAGTGTCCAATGCGGTCGGCCAGACGGCCCCACAAAGGGCTTAGCACCAGCCCACAGGTTGCGGCAATCACCGTCCAGAGGCCCACCTGGGTAAAGGTCATGCGAGCGTGCTCGAGAAACAGCGGAAACACAAACGGTCCCCCCACGCTCACCGCGCCCAAAAATAGCACCACAAAGCCTAAGAACCCCCGGAAGCGCCGGTCGGATAGGGGTTGGACGAATTCTGCTAAGCGAGGTGGTGTGCTCACCGATGGGGGTTCAAACTGTCGCCGCAAGATAAAAGTAGCGCTCACGCCCGCCACTACCGCGATTCCCAGTACCAGCAAGAAACCCAAGGGTTTGCCGGTCGCATCAATCAGGCTGCCTGCAGCTAGGTTGCCCAGGGTGCCCACCAGGCCCAGCACCCCATTGCGCAGCCCAAAGTACCGGCCCCGTAATTGATCTGGCACCAGATCGGCCATCCAGCTTGTCCAGAGCACGTTGACTGGGGCCAGGATGAACTGCGAGAGGGCAGCAATCGTCAGCAGACCCGGGATGCGCCAGGCTTCGGGCATCAGCGGTACGAACAAAGCCAGCACGAACAGCCCACGCCCAAACACCGAGAGGTTGGCGCTCAAATCCTTTCGGCTGCCCCGGAAAAAGAGGGCCAGCGGCGCGGCCATCTGCCCCACCATGGGCAGCGCCCCCAGGATGGCCAGGGCCACCGGGGGCGCCCCCAGCCACAAGGCGTAGCCGGTCATGACCATGCCGGTGCTCCAGTTGATGAATAGAATCGCGAGCAGACCCTCCCAGATGGCCAGGGTTTGCGAGCGACGCGGTTCACCAGGGGGCAGTGTCACGAGAGCCCATTATTGACCTGGGGGTCAGTTTTGCAAAGAGCGCACTTATCGCACCAACCCGGGGGAGGGGGCTCGGCTGGGTTTGCGCCTCGGTAGCCAAAAATGAGTGGGTTTGGAGGGCTGCCTGAATGGTCTGGATATGTATTTTGCGTGAAGCCATGGATTGGTTTGTTGCTCCAGAACGGCAAATTTTTTTGATGGCCGACTTAATGCTGTCTACATACGAGCCACCCGGTTCTTACACACCCCTCGCGCATACTTCCTTTCAGGAACGGGCCTAGGCCCTTCCGAGGTCGAAAGGAGAACAGTATGAAGAAGTCCATCCTGATTGCTAGCCTCACTGCTCTGGCCCTTGGTTTTGCTACTGCTCAAGATGTGCGCATTGACCAGGGCGATCCATCGGCGGTTCTGGTGCAATGGGTCAGCTTGCTGCCCCAGGAGGTGCAGTTGGACGCGTTGAACCCGCAACAGGCTCGGCTGCTCTACGATGCCCTTAGCGGCCTGTCCTATGTTTTTACTCCGGCCCAGGCAGAGGAGGTGGTGCAGGCCATACGCCAAGCCTTGCCCCAGGATGAGGTGCAAGCCCTCGAGCGCGCTGCGGCTCAGATCGCCAGCCTGAGCGGCTCGGACAAAGAAGCGCTGGTCTATTTCTCCGGGGCTGAATTTGAGGACAGCCTGCGGACAGCCTTGGCCCAACTCTCGGTAGCGGTTACCCCAGACTACCCGAGCGAATAACCGGGTTTATTCAGTCCGAAGACCTCCAGTTTTGGAGGTCTTTTTCAAATCTACACAAAGGACACCCGAATCCTTCACAGGGCTTTGCCACGCTATACCTATGTCGTCCACAGCCGATACACTAGAACTGATGGCGCTGGTACTGGTGGTGGAAGACGAGCCGGAGATCGCTGAGATTCTGGAGGGTTACCTGCGCCGGGAGGGGTTCCGCACCGAGCGGGCCTCCGATGGCCGGCAGGCCTTGAACCTGGTTCGAGCGGCCCGGCCTGACCTGGTGCTGCTGGACATCATGCTGCCGGAGATGGACGGCCTCGAGGTGCTGCGCCGCATCCGCAGCAACGGCCACACCCCGGTGATTCTGGTGACGGCCCGCGCCGAAGACCTGGACAAGCTGCTGGGCTTGGAGCTGGGGGCCGACGACTACGTGACCAAGCCCTTCAGCCCGCGCGAGGTGGTGGCCCGGGTCAAGGCGGTGCTGCGGCGGGTGGTGCTGCCCGAGGCCCCCAAAGAGGTTCTGCGGGTGGGGCCGTTGGAGATTGATAGCGAGAAGGTGGTGGCCCGGCTGGGAGGGGTGCGCCTCGAGCTCACCCCCACCGAGTTTCGCCTGCTGGAAACCCTGGCCCGTACCTCTGGCCGGGCCTTCAGCCGGGCCGAGTTGCTGGAGGCCGCCCTGCCCGACTCGGACGCGCTGGAGCGGGTGGTGGACGTGCACCTCAAAAACCTGCGCAAGAAGCTCGAGGCCGCCGGGGGCGCGGGGCTTCTGGAGACCGTGCGGGGGGTGGGGTACCGGCTCTGGACGGAATAGGCGCGCCCCCTGAAAACCTATGCGCTTTTTCAATCGTATCGAGGTTCGGCTAAGCCTGCTGATGGCGCTGGTGGTGGTGGCGACCAGCCTGCTCACGGTGGGCCTCAACACCTACCAGCGTGAGCGCACCTTCCGGGAACTGCCCGCCGAGGTGCGCGATATCTTGCGGCGCAGCGATAGCCGCCTGCCGGCGCTGGGCTTCCCCTCCGAGCTGCGCGATGTGCTGCTTTCCGGCCAGGAGATTCGCGTGCGGCTCGAGCCCAACCCCGACCCCGAGAACCCCAACCCGGTCTTTGTGTTGAGCCTGCCCGATGGTTCGGGCACCGAGATTCGGGTGCAGCCGCCGCCCCGCCTGCGGCGGCCCAACCTGGAGACCCGGTTGCAACAGAATCTGCTGATTGCGAGCCTGGCCGCGACCGGCCTGGGGGTGCTGCTGGCGCTGGTCTTTGCCCGGCGGATTGCGCGGCCCATCGAGGCCATTTCCGATGCTGCAGGCCGCCTGGCCCAGGGCGACCTGGGGGCCCGGGTGGGCCTCCAGCCCGGTGAGGACGAGGTAGCCCGGCTGGCCCGCAACTTTGACCAGATGGCCGAGGCTTTGGAGCGGCTCGAGGCCGAGCGCCGGGCTATGATTGCCGATATCGCCCACGAACTGCGCACCCCCCTGACGGTGATGCAGGGGCGTCTGGAAGCTATCCAGGATGGGGTGATGCCCCTGGAGATGAGCGAGGTAGACCGGCTGCACCAGCAGGCCCGGCTGCTCTCGCGCCTGGTCGAAGACCTGCGCACCCTTTCACTGGCCGATGCGGGGCGGCTCAACCTGACCTTGCAGCCCCTCAACCTGGCTGAGCTGGCCGACCGGATGGCCGCCACCTTTCAGGCGGCTCTGGAGGCCAAGCAGATTACGCTCGAGCGGCGGCTACCCGAAGAGCCCGTCCTGGTACGGGCCGACCCAGACCGGCTGGCCCAGGTGATCGGGAATCTGCTCTCAAACGCACTGAGCCACACCCCGGCCGGGGGGTGGATTGGGCTCGAGGTGGCCGCTGAGGCCGCGCAGGCCCGCTTTCGGGTGTTGGACAGTGGCCCGGGCATCCCCGCGGAGGCCCTGAACAAGGTCTTCGACCGCTTTTACCGGGCCGAGGCCTCGCGCTCGAGGGCCACCGGCGGTAGCGGGCTGGGACTGTCCATCGTCAAAGCCTTGGTGGAGTTGCACGGGGGAACCGTAGTAGCCCGCAACCGACCTGAAGGCGGGGCCGTTTTCGAGGTGAAGTTGCCGCTCAGCCCTGCGGCCCCGTCCTGATCCACAACTCGGCTTTCAGGCCGCTGGGCTCGAGGTTTTTCAGCACCAGCCGTCCGCCGTGCACTTCTGCAACCTGTGTCACCACACTCAGCCCCAGTCCATTGCCAGAGATGCGGGTTCCGGGGGCTCGGTAGAAGGCTTCGGTAGCGCGCTCCAGAACTTCGGGGGTCATGCCCGGCCCGGTATCGCTTACGCTCAGGATGGCGAATTGGTTGTCTGTCGAACGCCCCAATTCCACCGTAATGGTCGCATCGGGAGCGTACTTCTGCGAATTGCTCAGAAGGTTTTCCAGGGCTTGGCGCAATAGAAAGGGATCTCCGGAGGTTTCCAGGTGGTCTGGCCCCTGGTAGGGTACGCCTGCTTTTTGTGTAACCTCTTGTGCCAACTGTGCTAAGTCCAGCCCGACCCGCTGCCCCCGCCCCTCCCGCGCCAGGGTCAGGAGCGACTCGCTCAGGTGGGTCATGCGCTCCACCTCCTCCCGCACCACCGATAGGGTTTCCTCCGGCGAGGCCAGCCCCTGCTGTAGCGCGTCGAGCTGCAAGCGCAGCGAGGTCAGGGGGGTGCGCAGCTCGTGCGCGGCGTTGCGGGTGAACTCGGTCTCGCGCTGGCGGAAGGCCGAGAGCCGCGAGAGCATCTGATTGAAAGTCTGGCTCAGGTGGCGCAACTCCCCACTGCCCTCCGGCGGCACCCGCAGGCTTAAGTCGCCCGAGTCGGCCACGCGGCGGGTGGTCTGCAGCAGGTGCTGTAAGGGCCTGAGGGCCGGCCCACTCAGCACCCAGGCGGTGAGCGCGCCCAGCAAAGCCACCACTAGGGTGGTAAACAATACGGTTTGTTGATAGCCAGCGAGGCTTGCCCTGACCTGGCTGGCTTCCACGGCTCCTTGCAGGTATACCTCTGGGCTCAGCCGCACACTGCGAAAAAGCCAGTTATCCTCCAGCCGGGGTTCCGGGCTAGAGGACAATGGAACGTTACTGGGGAAGCTGCCCCATTCCCGCAACACCTGGCCCTCCCGTACCAGCCGTGCGTGAGCAATCGAGCCGGGTTGAGTGGGATTAAGTGGGATGGGTCTGGAATCATCGAGGCGAAAACGCTCCATAAGGTTGGGACTGGAAAACTGGAGGCCACTATCGTCTCGATCCGGTCGGGGCATGCGCGTAGAGCCTCGGCGGCCCTCCATCTGCCCGGCGACACGCCCAAGGTAGGCATCCAACTCGCGCTCGAGGTTGCCCATCTGCAAGCGCTCAAAGCTGGCATAGCCCAAAAAGCCCTGAACCAGCAGTGCCAGGGCAATCGCTACTGCGATAAAGAGCGCCAGCCGCAGCCGCAGACTCATGGCTCGAGCCCCAATTTGTATCCACCCGAAACCGTGCGTACCACGCTGCTGTCCAGCTTGCTGCGCAGGTGATGTACGCAGACCTTGACCACGCCCACATCCGAAGCCTCCTCGCCCCAGATCAAATCCATCAGTTCTTCTGGGCTGTAGATGCGCTCGCGGAACAGCGCCAGCCGTTCCAACAGCGCGTACTCGCGCCCGCTCAAGTCTACAGGTTGGTTATTCCAGCGCACACTGCGGCTGGTGAGGTCGAGTTCCAGCAGGCCAAGGCGAATGCGACTGCTCCTAACCTCGCTGACCCGTCGCAGCAGAGCCCGCACCCGCGCCAGCAACTCCGGCAAATCGAAGGGTTTGACCACGTAGTCGTCGCCGCCTTCGTCCAGCCCCATTACTCGGTCGGCCAGTGCGTCGCGGGCGGTCATGAACAGAATGGGACCTTTATAACCTGCGTTGCGAGCTTCTCGCGCCAGGATAAAACCACCATCCTCCGACTCCGGCAGCCGCACATCCAGCAACATCAGATCTGGCTCGGCCTCCACAAAGAGGTTGCGGGCGCTCTCCAAATCCGGCGCATGGCGCACCTGATGCCCCTGGGCCTCTAAAGCCCGCAAGACCGGGCGGGCAATGTTGGGTTCATCTTCCACCAGCAGTAACCGCATGTTTATAGCATGCATTGTAGGGGTTATGGTCGGGTTATAAGCTTGGTCACAGATCCAAAGCCGAAGGTAAGCCTGGTTTCTGCTGTATCACCCACACAAATACGGTGGAGGGTAGGCTTATCGCACTCTTCACAGACGTGGCCTCCCGGATGGGAGGCCACTGTGCTGTGCAGGACACAGCAATCAAATTGGTGATAGGCTCAAGGATTATGAAGAGTGCTCTATTGTTCATGAGAAACCCTCTCAGCGACTCGTAACTGCTCCGTAACCGCTTCGCGGCACACTCCTGCACAGGAAAGCAGAAACGGCTTTCCGAAAAGGAGAGAAGATATGAATAAGACCTTGAAAACCCTGTTGGTGGTCTCGAGCCTGGCCGTAGCGGGCGCCTTTGCCCAGCAGACCCCGGCGCCCCAGCAGCCCGCCCCGGCACAACCCAGGGCCATGCAGCGCATGATGGCCCCCAAGGGCCTGATGGGCAACCTCTACTACAGCGCGGCCCAGTTCCTGGGGGTTACCCCTGCCGAGCTGGCGGTGCTGAGCGGTGGCACCAAGACCCTGGCCCAGGTGGCGACCGACCTCGGCAAGACCCCCGCGGCCCTCGAGGCGGCCCTGGTCACCGCCCGCAACCAGGCCATTGACCAGGCCGTGCAGGCCCAGCGTCTCACCACCGAGCAAGCCAATACCCTCAAAGCCAGCAGCCAGGCGGTAGCCAAGGCTTTTGTGGCCCAGCCGGTGCAACTGCGCATGGGCCTGGGGGGCCGGGGCGACTGGGATGGCCCCCGGGGGCGGGGGCGCTAGGCCCCACTGCAATGGGGCGTGTGGTTGAAGTTTTGGCCACACGCCTCTTTTACAACAGCAAAGGTTTACCCGGAACAGCATTTTTGCTTATGGGAGGAACACGATGTGGATGATTGATCACCGCGGGCGATGGGAGGGTTTTGGTTACTATGGCTGGGGCATAGTGGACGATCTGCTCTGGGCTGTGCTGTTAATTGGCCTGATCGCGTTGGTGGCGGTGCTGATTGCGCGGCTGCTGCGCAGCCCCGTCAATGCAAGCAAAGCCGGCGCGGCCCCGGCCCCCGACCGGGCCCTGGAGATTGCCCGCGAGCGCTACGCCAGGGGCGAGATTAGCCAGGACGAGTTCGAGACCCTCAAGAAAAACCTAGGTGGGTAGGTGCGGGCGGGATGGGCTGTCCCGCCTTCCTAACCCATTTGCCACCGTTTATCTGGAAAATGTTGGAAAAAAGGGAGGGCCAGGATGGATAACGACGATAAACCGATTGGAACGATTTTGAACCGCCGCAAGGTGCTGGCCGCGTTGGGCTTGGGCGGGCTGGCCGGGGTAGGAGGCCTCCTGGGACAGAAGGCCGATGCACAGAACACCCTGCCTTCCTGCATTGTGCGCCCAGCCCTGACCGAGGGGCCTTACTTCGTGGACGTCCAGCTCAACCGCTCCGATATCCGCTCCGACCCTACCAGCGGGATCGTGAAGGCGGGGGTGCCGCTGAGCCTGCGCTTTGTGGTCTCGAGGGTCTCGGCCAGCGGATGTACCCCGCTGCCGGGGGCCATGGTGGACATCTGGCAGTGCGACGCCCAGGGCCTCTACTCCGGGGTGCAGGACCGCTTTGCCGACACCCGCGGGCAGAAGTGGCTGCGCGGCCACCAGATCACCGATGCCCAGGGGGTGGCCCAGTTCACCACCATCTACCCCGGCTGGTATCCGGGCCGCACCGTGCACATCCACTTCAAAATCCGCTACCAGAACCGCGACTTCACCTCGCAACTCTTCTTCGACGATGCCCTGAGCGACCGTATTTTTGCCAACCCGCCCTATGCGAAGTCCGGTACCCGTACCCGCAACGCCAACGACGGCATCTACCGCAACGGCGGGAGCCAGCTTCTGCTCAACCTGACCCAGAGCGGCTCGGGCTACGCCGCTACCTTTGATATTGGGCTGAACCTTTAGCCTTTACCGAAACCCCATCATTTGTTTGTCTAAAACTTACGCTGCACGGGGATACTCCCCGGCGGAGAGGGGAACCTGTGATGCCGCTGGCTTTGTTCAAACTGCACCCATACCTGTACCAGGCCCACTACGAGGGGGTGCTGGGCACGACCCTGACCCTTCAGGTGCGAGCCCTGGGCCCGCGGCAAGCCCGCGCTGCCGAGGCCGCCAGCTTGGCCGAAATTGAGCGCCTCGAGCGCATCTTCAGTAGCTTTTCGCCCGACTCCGAGCTCGCGCGCTGGCAGGCCCAGGGCGTAGCCCAGCTTTCGCCGGAACTTCATGTCTTGCTGCGCGCCGCCGAGGGCTGGATGGCCCATACCCACGGGGCCTTCAACCCGGCGGCTGCAGCTATACAGGCTTTATACAGGCAAAACCCGGAGCCCACCGAAGGCGAACTCGAGGCCCTGCGCCAGGCCCTCCGGGGCCCCTTGTGGCGGCTGGAGGGCCGTGTAGCCCATAAACTCACCGCGCTGCCCCTGACCTTCAACGCCCTGGCCAAAGGGCATATCGCCGACCGCGCGGCCCAGGCCGCGGTAGCGCAGGGGGCCGAAGAGGTGCTGCTCAACCTGGGCGGGGAGATCCGGCATATCGGGTCGCAGCCGGTGCGGGTTGGGGTGGCCGACCCGTGGGCCGGGGCCGACAACGCCCCACCGCTGGCCCGGCTCTCGGTCTGCAACCAGGGCGTGGCCACCAGTGGCCGCTCGCAGCGGGGGGCGCACCTGTTCGACCCCCGCACGGCCCGGCCCGCCACCCAGGTGGTGCAGGCCACAGTGGTGGCCCCAGATGCAGCCACCGCCGATGTGCTGGCCACGGCTTTCTGTGTGCTCGAGCCCATGCTGAGCCTGGCCCTGGCCGAGGTATTTGGGGTGGGCTGCTTATTGGTGGAGGCCAACGGGCGCACCCATACCAACCCCCGCTTTGCACAACAAAGAACCGAGGTGATTCGATGAAACGCTCCTTTATCAGCCGCCGAAACTTCGTGTATTGGATGATTGGTTTTGTACTCACCCTGTGGGCTGGTAAAAGCCTGGCCCAGGCCCGCTGGGCGGGTATGAAGCTGGACATTACCTTCGAGTTTGTGGGAGGGGGTACGCGCTACCGCGCACCTTATGTGGCGGTCTGGCTCGAGAACGCCCAGGGCCTGCCGGTGCGCACCCTGGCGGTCTGGTTTGAGCAGTCCCGCAAGGGCACGCGCTGGCTCAACGAACTCCGGCGCTGGTACCGCAGCAACGAGCCCACCGAGGCGGTCTCGGGCCCTACCCGGATGCCGGGGCGCTACACCCTGAGCTGGGATGGCAAGGACGACAAGGGCAACCTGGTTAATCAGGGCGACTATTACGTGTGCATAGAGCTGGTGCGCGAGCATGGCCCCTACGAGCTGTTCCGTGAAAAAGTCACCCTGGCCCAGACCCCTTTCAAGCGCAGCTACAACGTGGCTGGCGAGCTTAAGGAGGTGAGTCTTTCCTATGATCGGCAGGGTTGAGGTGTCGGCGGAAAGGGTAAAAAAACCGCTGCGCTCGAGGGTTTATACCCTGGCCCGCTGGCTGCACCTCTACGCTTCTATGTTGAGCCTGCTGGTGGTGTTGTTTTTTGCCGCTACCGGCATCACCCTCAACCACCCCGAGTGGGTATTTGGCAATGCCCAGACCATCCACACCTACCAAGGCACCCTGCCCCAGGGCTGGCAGCAAGGGGGGGAGGTCAACTGGCTCAAAGCCGCCGAGGCCTTGCGGGCTGCCCACGGCCTACGGGGGCAGGTGAACGACACCCGCGCCGACGACCAGGAGGCTTCCATCAGCTTCCGCGCCCCCGGCTATGCCGCCGATGCCTTCATTAGCCGGGCCGACGGCAGCTATACCCTCAAGGTGGTGGCCCAGGGGCCGGTAGCTGTCCTGAACGACCTGCACCGCGGGCGCGATGCTGGCCCGGCCTGGGCCTGGCTGATTGATCTCTCGGGCGGGTTTTTGCTGCTGGTGGCCCTTACAGGCTTGGTGCTCTCCCTGTACTTCCGCAAAACCCGCAGCGCGGCCTTGACCGTGGCACTGACGGGCCTGGGTGTTCTGTTGCTTCTGACCTGGCTGGCTATACGGTAGGCCCTTTGGGGTCTTTGCCCGCGGCCAATGCGTAGGCAATAAAGCCGGCCAGCGCAGCAAACCCCACCCCGGTGCGGGCCTGGCCGGTCTCGGGGTCGAAGGACTCGCAGGCGTAGCCCTGGTCGAGGGGGGCCTGCTCGAGCACCATGAGCGCATCGCCGGCCGGCCGCATCAGCCCCGAGAGAATCCGGTTGGCTAAGCCAAAGCCTGAGGGAAAGGGAAAATGGGCCGAGCCCTCGCCGGGGAAGCGCCCCTTGTAGTGGTGGGGGTTGTCGCTTCCCAGAACCCAGAGCGCGGTGGCCTGCCAGATGGGGTCCTGGCGGCTGCAAAAGCCCAGGTGCGGGAGCAGCAGCAGGCTGCCCGCGGGTTCGTCGGCGAAGGTGTGGGTGCCTCCCGGCTCAAAGCTGAAAACGAAACGTCCGTTGCGCTCGGCCTGGCGGTAGAGGGTCTCGCGCAGGGCCCGGGCCTCGAGCCTGAGCGCCTCGGCTTCCGGCCAGAAGGGGGCCAGCCGTTCCAGCGCCACGCACCACAGCGCGTTGTCGTAGGTCAGGTAGGGCTCCCTGACCGGGTCATCGGTGGGGGAGAGGAAGGTGCGGTAGAGGGGGAGGGAGGGGTGCTTCTCCTCGGCCACCCGCGCAAACACCCAGGTCAGGGGCTCACGCAACTCGGCCACCAGCTCGGGGTTGGGGCCGGTGGCCTCGAGGTAGCGCGCCAGGGCCAGCGGATAGGCCGCGGCCTGGTCGAGCTCGAAGCCGGGGTAGATGGGCGGCCCGCCCAGGTACTGCGCGTGCTCGCCCGGCCAGCGGGCGTAGCGTCGGAAAACCGCTTTCAGCACCTCCTTGGCCCGTTTGCGGTCGGCCTTGAGCAGGGCCGGGAAAAACCACAACAGCGCGTCGCGGGCCCAGTAGGCCCCCGAGACGTAGTAGTGTGGGCTCCTCGAGGTGAGCAAGACCGGCTCGCCTTCCAGGGTATCGGCCTGGGCGTAGAAGTAGCTGAAGATCAGGTGCCGCCGGTAGACCTCGTAAAGGGGGCCAGCGTAATTGGTGCTCAGCAGGGCCAGCTTGTGCAGGGTTTTGCGCAGCAGGTTTTCCCAGCCCACCCGCCGCAGGTGCAGGGCGGTGGTGCGAGCCCCATCGCTTTCGGGGGCCAGGCCCAGGTAGAGCGTGACCGGGCCGGCTTCCCACTCGAGCACAAACTGCGGGCCCCAGTCCAGGCGGCGGGGCGGGGGGTCGGCTTGCAGGCCCAGGGCCAGCAACGTACGCTCGGCGCGGGCTTCCAGCACATGGCTCCCCGTCCAGGCATCGTGCCCGCTGCGGAAGATACAGTCAAGCAGCTCCTCCCGGAAGCGCCGCAGGCCCAGGTATTCCAAATTGCCGGCTACTTGAATGGGCCCCGGTAGGCGGGGTTCGATGTGTAGGGCCACCCCCCGCTCGCCCCAGGGGGCCAGAAGCGTAACCTTGAGGTAGTCGTTCTCCCAGCAGGGAATCCAGTCTGCAAGGCGCGAGACCTGCCAGCCTTGCCCGGACACCTCCAGCAGCGGCTCCCCCACCCAGTCCAGCAGGCCGTTGAGCCCCAGCGAGGCCACCCCGATGCGCGCAATGGAGGGGGCTTTGGGGCTGGCTTCTACGTGCACCTCGAGGTTACCGGTGGGCAGGTGCTCGGGGGGTGTGTCCAGGATGGGGGCGGGCGTCATCAGCTCCATAAGGCGGCTCACCGCTTCTTGAGGTTATCGAAGTAGACCCAGATCAAGTACATCGCCCCCAGCACCCCCAGCACGAACAGGACGGTTGCGATGCTCCGCAGCCAGTCGGCGAACATCACGCCCACCAGCACCCCCGCGGCAAAGCTGATCAGATGCGTGCGGTACTGCCGCTGTATCCTGCGGCCCAGGCTTTCCTTCATCCAGTCCAGATTACCAGGAAACCCATCCTATCGCGCTTCCCTCTGTTTTTGTCGCCCGCCCTGGAGGGCCCTAACCCTTGACCCCGGTCAGCACCACGCCCTCGATAATCTGCCGCTGGAAGAATAGGAAGACCAGCAACACCGGCAGCACCGCCAGGCTGCTGGCCGCCATAATCAGATTCCAGGCGGTGCCGGCCTCGCTCGAGAACAGCGCCACCCCCACCGGCACGGTGCGCATATCGGCGGTCTGCACCACAATCAGGGGCCACAAAAAGGCGTTCCAGTTGCCCAAAAAGGTAAAAATGCCCAAAGCCGCCAGGGCCGGACGCACCAGCGGAAAAGCGATGCGCCAGAACACCCCAAACTCGCTTAGCCCGTCTATCCGCCCGGCATCCAGCAGATCGGTGGGCAGGGTCTCGAAAAACTGCCGCATCAAGAACACCCCAAACGCACTGATGATGCCCGGAAACAACAAACCCCAGTAGGTGTTGCTCCAGCCGTACTCGGTGCTCATCACATACCAGGGGATGATCAGCATCTCGGTGGGCACCATCAGGGTTGAAAGGATCAGCACGAAGATGAACCCCTTGCCGGGAAAGCGCAGCTTGGCCAGGGTATAACCCACCAGCGAGTCGAAGAACAGCACCGAGGCCGTGGTGATGAGTGCCACAATCAGACTATTCAGGAACCAGCGGGGGAACTGCGTATCGAACAGCACCTCGCGGTAGTTGTCCAGGGTGGGGGCCTGGGGCAGCAGCCGGAGCTCGAAAATCTCGGCGAAGGGTTTGAGCGAGGTCAGGAACATCCACACAAACGGAAAGAACATCACCAGGCTGCCCAGGGTTAGCAGGAGATAGATTAGGAAGGTAGACAGGCGTTTCATCAGTACTCCACCCGCCGCGACAAAAGCCGCAATTGCACCAGGGTGATGACCAGGATAACCACGAACAGCAGCACCGTGATGGCGGCAGCATAGCCCAGGTCAAACCGGGCAAAGGCTTGCTGGTAGATGTACAGGGCCAGGGTGAGGGTGGAGCCCAGCGGCCCGCCCTGGTCGGTAAAATTGAGGTTGACCACCTGGGTGAATAGCTGCAAAAAGCCGATGGTGCCGATCACCGCTGAGAAGACCATCACCGGGTTTAAAAGCGGAAGGGTGATGTGGCGGAAGAGCTGCCAGTTGCTGGCCCCATCTATGCGGGCCGCCTCGTAGTAGTCGCGTGGGATGTTTTGCAGGCCCGCCAAAAACAACACCACCTGAAAACCCAGGTTTTGCCACACCACCACCATCGTCACGGTGGCCAGGGCCTGGGAGGGGCTGGTCAGGAAGGGCTGGGACGGGATGCCAAACACCCCCAGAATCTCGTTGACGATGCCAAAATTGGGCGAGAGCATCCAGCTAAACACCCAGGCAATGGCGGCCGCAGGGGTGACGTAGGGCGCAAAGTAGATGGCCCGGAACACGTCCCGAAACCGGGTTACTGCGTTCAGCAGGAGGGCAATCCCCAACCCCAACAGCAGTTGCAGTGGGACGCCCAGCAAGGTGTAGGCCAGCGTGTTTTGCAGGGCTTTGAGCAGCAGCCGGTCATCCAGCATCTGATGGTAGTGTTCCAGCCCCACGAAAGGCCGTTTGCTGGGGTCGGCGTGCCAGTCGAAGAGTGAGAGCCATAGGGCCTGGAAGGCCGGCCAGATGCGGATGAACAGGAAAAAGGCCAGCGGGATGGCCAGGAAGGCCAAGGCCCAGAGCGCCTCACGGTGGGCCAGCGATACGCCGCGTCGGGCAGGTTCAGAGGGTCTCATAAGAGAATGCCATTCCGGACTCAAAGGGGCTGCTTTGAAGCCTGAGATCCCTTACGGGCGTTCGGTCTTGGGAGGGTCGGGGGTTCCTCACCGCTGGGCGAGGAATCCCCGGGTCGGGTATTGCAGGGTTTCAGCCCTGCTACTTCCAGAAGGCATCCAGCAGCTTCTGCTCCTCGGCCACGGCCATGCGCCAGGACTCTGCGGGGTCTTTGTTCTCCAGGAGCACCCGGTTGATGGCATCGGTCATGACTTTGCGCTGACCAATTTCATCCACAAAAGGCGTGGCCTTGGCATAGGCCAGCGAGAGCACGAAGGGGCCAAAGACCCTGTCCAGGGTGAGTTTAGGGTCTTTGATCAGGCTTTTGCGGGCCGGCAGCTCGCCCACCTTCTCGAGCCAGTAGCGCTGGGTTTCCTCGGAGACCAGAAACTCCAGAAACTTGAGCGAGGCCGCCAGCTTGGGCCCGGTGGCCAGGGGGGTTAGGCCGTGCATCCAGAAGGAGCCGTAGTTCACCTTGCGACCCCCGGCTTTTTCTAGGGGCAGCTCGGCCACCCCCCAGTTGAACTTGGCCCCATTGCGGATGGTGCCGATGGCGAAAGAGCCATCAAAAATCATGCCCACCTTGCCAGCGATAAAGGCGTCGCGGTAGGCGTTGTTGCCGGGGAAGAACTGGTTGCCCAGGGTGCCCACGTTGTACTTTTTGAGCCAGTCGGTGTAGAAGGTGAAGGCCCTGAGGCCGGCGGCATCGCCATAAAGCACCCGGCGCCCATCGTCGGAGTAGGGCCGCCCGCCAAACTGCCGGATCAACACCTCGCGCACCAGGTGGTGGTCCTGCCCGTCGGGGGCCATGGCGTAGCCCAGTTGGGTGAACTTGTTGCCGTCTTTGACGGTCAGCTTGGCTGCTATGCTCAGGAACTCGTCCCAGGTTTTGGGCGGGTTCTTGAAGCCGGCGGCGTTCAAGAGGTCGCGGTTATAGAACAGGGCCAGCGAACGCACCGCGGTGGGCATGCCGTAGAGCTTGCCCCCTACCTTGGCGGCCTGGGCCAGGCTCGAGAACTCGCTATCCAGCACCTTGATGTACTCGGCGGGCATGGGTTGCAGATACCCGGCCTTGACCCAGGTGGGCAGCCAGCCGTAGAACAGGTTGACCACATCCGGCCCCTGGCCCGCGGGAATCGAGGAAGCCACTTTTTGCTGGTAGGCATCGAAGGGGAAGGTCTGGTGCTGCACCTTGATGCCGGGGTTGGCGGCCTCGAATTTCTTGATCAGCTCGTTCACCGCCTCAACCTTGCTCCTGAAGTCGTACTGCCAGTAGGTGATGGTGACCTGACCCTGGGCCAGCGCCGCTCCCAACAAAGCGATCAGGATGATTAGGGCCTTTTGCATGGACTTCCTCCTTTAACCTCGATGGGTCGTACGTATTATATGACCAATCGGTCATCCGTCCAAAAAGAGCCCTACTGGGTGCCAGGTGCCCCAAAACGGATTTTTCCTCATTCTGGGGGGGCAAATAGCTTTTTGAACAGTAAAACTTGGTTGGCTACGACGGGCTCAGGGGCGAGGCTGCCCGTGGGATGCTCAGGCCAGCTTCGGGAGCGGTGCGTGGCCGTGGGGGATGAGCTCGAGCTTCCGCCCATCCTCGGTGGGGGTCAGGCGGATCTCCAGGCTGTCCGGGAACACCTCGGGCTTCCCCCACTCGATCAGTACCAGGCGGGCCTCGGGCAGGTAGTCCTCCAGGCCCAGATTAAAAAGCTCCTCCTGGTCGGCCATGCGGTAAGCGTCAATGTGCACGATCAGGCCCTGCGGGCTGGGGTATTCGTGAATCAGGGTGTAGGTGGGGCTGGTCACCTCGCCCTGGAACCCCAGGGCCTGGGCGATGAACTGCACCAGGGTGGTCTTGCCTGCGCCCATGGGCCCCGTGAGCAGCACCAGCGCCCCCTCGGGCAGGCTTTGCGCGAGCCGGTGGGCAACCGAACGGGTATCTTCCAGATGCTTCAGCAGCACGCTTACTAGCTTATCGCCTAGATGAGCCTGCGCTTCCAATCCGCCCAGGCTGCGGGTGTCATAATGGCGCGGCCATGTCGAAGAACGCCACTATTCCCTTCATCCTGATTTCGGTGCTTATCAACGTGATGGGCCTGGGTTTGGTCATTCCGGTCTTGCCCAAGCTCATCGAGACCCTGGCCGGTGGCGTGGAGGCGGGGGCCCGGCTCAACGGCCTATTTTTTGCGGTGTACGCCGTAATGCAATTTGCCTTTGGCCCCATCCTGGGCATGCTCTCCGACCGCTACGGGCGCCGCCCGGTACTGCTGGCCTCGCTGGTGGGCACCGCCGTAGATTATTTGATTGCGGCCCTCACCCAGTCCATCTGGGTGCTGTTTGCTGCGCGGGTGATCGCCGGGGCGCTGGGGGCCAGCCTCTCGACCGCCAACGCCTATATTGCCGATATCTCCCAGCCCGAAGAGCGGGCCCGCAACTTTGGCCTGATTGGGGCCACCTTTGGGATGGGTTTCGTGCTAGGGCCGGTACTGGGCGGGCTACTGGGCAACATTGACCTGCGCCTGCCCTTCTACTTTGCGGCGGGGCTGGCCTTCCTCAACTTTTTGTATGGCTACTTCGTGCTGCCCGAGTCGCTCAGGCCGGAAAACCGCAACACCCAGGCCCGCTCGCTCAACCCATTTGTGGCCCTGGGGGTCTTGCGGAAAACCCCCATCTTGCGGGGGTTATCCCTGAGCCTCTCGCTCATCTTTCTGGCCTTCGGGGCTTTGCAGAGTGTGTGGGTGCTGTACACCGCCTATAAGTTTGGTTGGAAGCCGCTCGAGGTGGGCTTCTCGCTGTTTCTGGTGGGCTTGGGCGGGGTGATTGTCCAGGCCGGGCTGGTTCGGCCCGTGGTGGCCCGCCTGGGGGAGCGCCGGGCCCTGACCCTGGCCCAGAGCATGGGGTTGTTCTCCTTCACCCTGTACGGCCTGGCCACCCAGGGCTGGATGATGTACGCCATCATCACCCTGGCTGCCCTGAGCAACCTGGGCCAGCCCCTTATCCAGTCCTTCCTGACCCGCGAGGTCTCGCCGCAAGCGCAGGGCACCCTGCAAGGGGCGCTGGCCGGGCTGCAAAGCCTGACGGTGGCGATGGGGGGTCTGTTGGGCGGGTTTCTCTTTTCAGCGGTGGCCAAGCCCGAGGTGGCCCCCTGGCTGTTAGGGCTGCCTTTTTTTGTAGGGGCCCTGATCTACGCCACAGCGGCGGTCAACACCGCCCGGCTGTTTCGCGGCCTGCGAGGGGGCTAGCGGCGCCGGGCCAGGGCCTGCCGGATGGCCTCGGTGTCGGCCTGGCTGTAGCCGTACAGGGTGATCTCCAGCGGGTCGGGGGCGGCCTCGAGCTCGTCCAGCATAACCTCCACCACCTGGGGCACGCCCAGCCCGCCCACCCCGGTGCCCAGCAGGGGAAAGGCCAGCCGGTAGAGCTGGTGCTCCAGGGCCAGGCCCAGGGCGGCCTGGGTGGCGCGGCGGACGGTGTCCAGGGTGGCGGGCTGGTCACCCAGCACCGCTGCGTGGATTACCTTGCGCACGGGTAGCTGGCCGGCCCCGGTGAGTGCCGCCTCGCCCACCCGGATGGGCCCGTGGCGGTCGCACTCCTCCTGAATGCTGGGGCCGCCCTTGCGCCGGATGGCCCCGGCCACCCCGCTTCCCAAGATGAGCTGGTTGTTGGCTGCGTTGACGATGGCATCGCCGGCAAACTCGGTGATGTCGCCCTGGGCAACCTGGATGCGGGCCATGCCGTTATTTTAGCGCCGCATACCGGCTCCACAGGCCTACCCATCAAACACCATGTGATGTATATAATGTATAATTTGAGTCATGGTGCGCAAGCAGCTCTACCTGCGGCTCGAGCACGAGCAGCTTCTCAAACAAAGGGCCCGGGAGACCGGCCTTTCCGAAGCCGAGCTGGTGCGGCAGGCCCTCGACCAGTTTTTTCGAGATGGAGACGCGCCCCTCCCCGGCCATGTGGAGGCCCTGGGGGCTTTTCTGAGGGAGGCCCAGCAGATTTCCAAACAGCATCGCCTACCGGCAGAATGGCGCTTCAGGCGCGAGGAGGCCTACACCCGCGCGGCTCGCTGGGAGCGGGAGAAAACGTGAAATATCGTTATCTGGTGGATACCAGCCTCCTGATCTACCCCCTGGACGCTCGAGACCCCCGCAAACAGCAGCAGGCCGCCAATGTGCTCCTCGCGCTGGCCCAGGAGGGCCGGGCGGCCCTGCCAGTGCAGGCCCTGAGCGAGTTTGCCAGCGTGGCCCTGCGCCGCCTCGAGCCGCCCCTAAGCCCGAAACGGGTGGGGCTCGAGATCGAGCGGCTGATGCTGGCTTTTCCAGTGCTTCCCCTCACCGCGCCGGTGGTATTGGAGGCCCTGCGGGGCGTAACCCAGCACCGGCTCAGCTACTACGACGCCCAGGTCTGGGCTACGGCCCGGCTGTACCAGGTGCCCCTGGTGCTTTCGGAGGACTTTCCCAAGGGGGCAGTGCTGGAGGGGGTGCGGTTTCTTAATCCCCTGGAGGATGCGCTTGGCTAAACCTGGTAGCGCACATAGGGGTTCTCGTGCGGGGGCCCGTCGGAGATCCAGAGCTCCTTTGTTCCCAGGTTCATAATCACCGAAACGATGGTGCGGTAGGGCTCGCCCAGCGCGTATTCCTCCGGGCTGGCGGTGCGGCAGACTGCATAAGGTGCGCCATCCCGGTCGGATAGGGCCGCTTTTAGGTCTTCCAGGCCGGGTTTTTCCACCTCACCCAGCCGGAGGCCCAGGCGCTCGGCCCGGTGGTGCGAGCGATCGAGCCACTCGATGGGTGGCACCTCGATGCCAAAGCGCTCGGGTGCGAGGTAGTGGTTGGCGTGCACCAGTTGACGCTCTTCCTCCCAAATTCCGATTCCCATAGGCGACACTTCCAAATCCACTGCCTGCCCTCCCTGCCCCAGCAAAAAGTTACCCGAAGCAGTACGGGGATTGGCGATGATAACGGCTTTGGCTTGCGATAGGGCTTTTTGCCGCAACACCTCGTAGGTGCGCAGGTGGAAGGGCTTGCCCAGCCCGGCCCAGTTGTCGCCCACCGAGACCAGCCCGTTGATGCACAGGCCCAGACCGTGGGAGTTGAGCCCGATCTTGCCGCCGAAAATTCCGGCCTCGGTAAAGGCCAGGATGCGGGTTCCGTCGGGTTCGGTGATGTGCTGCAAGGCCCCCTGTACCCCTTCCATCCAGTCCCAGTTCTGGCCCAGCCACAGGTGGCCGTCGGCGCTGTGGGCGGGCATCAGGGCAAAAGCCGTGCAGCCGTTGGGGGCTTCGTGGGCCAGATAAACCGGGGCCGTGTCCTGGGCGAATTGGTAGTACACGATCTCGTAGCGCACGTTGAGGGTGGCGATATCTACCAGGGGTTGCCCCGACCCCGCCGCGATGCCCTCGAGGCCCGCTGCATAGGCTGGATTCTGTTGTTGGATGGCTGCAAAATACCGTTCCCCCCGGCTGCGGGCTTCGAAAGGCGGTAGTTTGCACTCCACCTCGAAGCGGCGAAAGTAGAGCTCGAGGTTGTGGGCAATCCGTTCGGCCCAGGCGGTTCCTTGCGCGATGCCTTGATCGTAGGGAGAACCCGAAAGTCGGAGGTAGGGCAACATGTGTTCCTATTATGGCTCATGGCACAAGCCTTTTCTTCAGAACTCTGTAGGGCTACGCGGTAAATCAAGTTGTAGAGCGCTTCTCGGAAAGAACCCAGCCATCCTCAAAAGTCAAAAAAGCTGTTCCGAACTCGTTTTTCGCTGCTAGGTAACTCGAAAACATGCGTCTGCGCCCAGACGCATTCTCGTTTTCGTTAGCGGCAAAAATAGAGGGAACCGCGATAACCCTTTGCACAAGCGCTCGGTTGGGAAGGGGTAAGCCACACGCGATTCGCGTAAACGCCCCCGAAAATACCAGAACCTGCTTGCCAGCCCAACAAATCTATAAACCCTGGTTCAGGGTCTTAATACAAATCCGTTTTTCCCGTAACGCACATAACGCCATCTTCCTAAAACGCTTCCAGGAAGCACTTTCCTGGATGGGCGTTACGTCTTTGGTAAGTAACGGTTCTATTCGCACTTGACCTGCGCGTTTTTCCCTAGGCTTGGACTCAGCAAGAACTCTCACGGAGTGATCCATATGCCTGAAAAACGCCATTCCATTCATATCTGGCTCTACCGAGCCCTAACCCTGCTGGGGGTGATATTGCTGGCGGCCTGCGGCGGGGTGAGCCGACCTACCGCCCTCCCGCCCAGCGACCAGGGCTACCTGCTGACGGTGCCCATTCGTGCCGGCGATAGCCAGGAAAGCCTGGCCCAGCGGTACGGCGGCGAGGTGATTGCCTGGCTCGAGGACAAGGCCATCCTGAAGCTGAGCAGCCAAGCCGCGGCGGAGCTATCGAAGCCTGAGGTCTCGTTGCAAAATTTGGTCCTCGAGGCCGATGTGCCCATTGTTGCACCGGAGCTCTTTGCTGCAGGCTTCAACTCCTGGGCGGGCGGGTTTAATAGCTGGGCCGGGGGTTGGAACTCCTGGGCCGGGGGCTGGAATAGCTGGGCCGGCGGCACCAGTTCGATCCCCGTGCTGCCAAACGACAATCGTTTGGAGTTCATGATTACAAAAGTGCCTCAGGGTCAGGCGGTTGCGCGCAACTTTGGCCAGGGCATCAAGGTGGCGGTGATTGATACCGGCATTGACCTCAACCACCCCATGTTCGCCGGACGGTTGGCCCCCAGCAGCGAGTGGAGAGACTTTGTAGATGGTGACGGCAACCCCCAAGAAGTGAGTGGAGACATGTATGGCCACGGAACTGCGGTGGCGGGTTTGGTGCTGCAAGTGGCTCCTAAAGCCACCATCCTCCCCATCCGTGCCCTCTCGCCCAACGGCTCCGGCGTAACCTCCAACCTCATCGGTGCCATCAAACATGCGAGCGAATCAGGTGCTCACATCATCAACCTCTCGTTGGGCACGACCGACAACGCGAGCTCCTTGAAAAATACCTTCGTGTGCTACTTGACCTACCCCAGGGGATGTAAAAAAGAGGGGGTGCTATGGAAACCCACAGAGAGCACCCCCTGTACTATCTTGACGCAGAAACCCTCCTGGTGGCTACCTACGTCTGGGTG
>NZ_JBBINI010000034.1:0-39001 GCF_037443965.1 Meiothermus sp. | reverse complement strand
GGCCCGGTCGTTTGCAGGTTTCCTGGCGCGGGTGAACCTGATTCTGCTGGTGCACAACCTCATCCGCAGCCGTCTTCTGCTCAGGATGGCGGGGGTGGAAGGGTAGACTGCAGGTAGCACACGAAGGTATGACTTAGCTGAATCTGCCCGGCCAGGTAGCGCGGCTCGTCCGAGCCATTCTCGAGAGAGGCGGCAAAGGCCAGGGAGTCTGGAGGCAGTGCTTGGGTGATCAAGCCACCGTAGGGTATGAAACCTTTACCGGTAACGGAATACAGCGTGTCGCCGAGCTTGGCCGCTCCCACAAAGGTATAGCTTTTGTCATCGCGATAGGTGGGGGTGAGCTCGAGCGTCAAGGGCATCAGGCGGGGTTCCTTACGCCAGCGCACCCCGGTGGGCTCGAGGCTCACCATGAGGCCGGAGGTACTGGATAGCCAGACCTGGCTCTAGGTTCCCATCGCGTGTGCATAAAGCTCGTACCAAACATCGTGCACGGTCTGCCGGGCCCACACGCCCCGTCCAGCTTCCCACCAGACCACCTCGTAGCTCGAGGTCGTATAGTCGTGCGCCTTCCTACCAAAGTAGTCCGGGTTCTTCAGAAAGACCCTCGACCGGCCATCCGGGCTCTCGGCCACCAAAGAATGCGAGCGATCGGGGTAGCCTTGAAAGACCTGCGCCGTGCCGTCGCTCAGTCGCCAGTAAAAGGCCCGCCCATCCGGCAAAACCCCAATCAGGTGGCTTCCGTCTGGAGAAAAGGACAACTCTGGACGAGCAAACGGGCCGGTCTCAAACACCCCGCTCCTAATTACCCAGGTTCGCAGAATGTTCAGATCAAGGTCGTATAGTCTCACCTCTGCCTTCACGCTCAGGCCATCGCGGAATACCCAACCCGAGGCCAGTCGTTGCAAATCAGGGCTCACAGCATCTATTCGAGGGGGGTCGTTACCAAACAGGTCGAAGGAGAAGTTCTGCGGCAGGGCAATCTCGCGCACCCGCTGGCTGCTATTCAGCTCAAAGATCGCGTAGCGGTTGTCGGAGACCTGCTCCAAAACCCGACTGCGGTCGGCGGAAATAGCCTTCACTTTGATCTGCCAGGGTGGCAAAACGATTCCATCCGGGCGTTGAATTTGCAAACCAGACATCCAACTGTAGGCCCAGACCTCGCCATCGGGGTAGATTTTTATCGTTTTGTCGATTGGAGAAAGGCCCAGCGCACGCCGGTCAAGTTCCTCGCCGGAGTCGGGGTCCAGGCGCACCAAGGCATCTCCCTGCAACGCATAGACTGTGCGTCCATCGGCACTCAGCGCGCGCAGTCCATACATCTTTGGGGTTGGCAGCACCTCTCCTACCCACGGGCCTCGCAGGATACGCGGGTCGGTGTTGAAATCCAACCGCACGGGGCTGTTTGGGCAGGCGGTCAGTAGAAAAGTGAGCAGTGCAAGCAAAATAATGCGCATTATGGCGAAACTTTACCACCGCTACGCTGGCGAAGGGCCTCATAGAGCATCAGGGCTGCCGTTACCGAGACGTTAAGACTGTCGGCCTGGCCCTGCATGGGAACCTTGACCTTTAGTGCGGCCCGCTCGAGCCAGTTTTGGCTCAATCCCTGGTGTTCCGTGCCCAGCACAATCGCCACAGGCCCCCGCAAGTCCACATCCCAGTAGGTTTGGTGGGTGTGGGGGGTGGTGGCCACCATGGGAATATGGTGCTGCAACAGCCAGTCCAGCACGCTCTGTTCGGGGGCGGTAAAGGTGGGCAGGGAAAACACCACCCCGGTGGAGTTGCGGATGACCTGGGGGCTGTAGAGGTCTACCCCACCCGCCACCAGCACCGCATCGGCCCCGGCGGCGTCGGCTGAGCGCAGCAAGGCCCCCAGGTTACCGGGTTTCTCCAGCCCCACCGAGACCAGCAGCAGGGCGTTTTTGGGTGGGTGGAAGGCCGCGAGGGAGGGCCGGGGCATCCGGGCCACCACCACCACCCCGGCCGGGTGCTCGCGGCTGCTGATTTTCTTTAAGGCTGCTTCGGAGAGTTCGTGAACCACCAAGCGTTCGACTCGAGCTAAATCGGCAACAGTGCGGGCCTCTTCGGGGCTAAGGTGCTCGCTGCAATAGGCTTCGATGACCTCGAGGCCCGCCGCCAACGCCCGTTCAACCTCGCGCGAGCCTTCAATCAAAAACATACCCGTTCGCTCTCGGCCCCTGCGCTCTTTGAGCTCAGCGGCAGCCTTGATGCGGGGGTTGGCCGTCGAGGTAATGCGCATGGGCCCATCTTAACGAATCGGTACGAATCGGTTGCATTCGCTCTGGAGGCGTGGCTTGTAACACCAGGTAATGATGTAATTTCTCGTTAATATGAGCATTGTGGATTTATGCTAAATGAGCCCATCCATGTTTGGGACAACAAATCAGGAGGTCGTATGAAGCAGCTCGTTCGGTTGGCCTTACTCGCAGTGTTGGCTCTGGCCCTTGCAGCGTGTGGAAGTTCCATGCAGAGCGCCTCGAGCGAAGGGGTTTCCTCGCAAATCACCTACGGTGAACTCGACGGCAACCGCCACCCCTACGTGGGCTTGATGGTCGCTCAAGACGCGAATGGAAACCCGCTGTGGCGTTGCAGCGGGACGCTGATGTCACCTACGCTTTTCCTCACCGCCGGCCACTGCACAGAACCTCCCGCCGCCAAGGTTGAGATCTGGTTTGACGCCGACGTAGACGCAGGCAGGCCCGGCAATGGCTTCCCCTTCACCGGCCAGACCGGTGGCACGCCCTACACCCACCCACAGTACGACCCCAACGCTTTCTTCCGCTACGACCTGGGGATGGTCGTACTCGATGCCCACCGACCCATGCCGATGAGCCAGTACGGCGCCCTGCCCAGACAGGACGTGCTCGACCGGTTGGCCCGGCAGCGCGGCCTGCAAAACACCACCTTTACCGCGGTGGGCTATGGCCTGCAACGAATCAACCCGGTCTTTGTCGAAGCCGCACGTGTACGCATGCTGGCACGGCCGCACCTGGTTCAGATCAACACGGGCTTTACTGGCGATTTCTCCATCTTACTGTCCAACAATGCCAGCACCGGCGGCACCTGCTTTGGCGACTCGGGTGGCCCCAACTTCATTGGGGACTCCAACGTGATAGGCGGGGTCACTTCCTTTGGCATCAACGGCAACTGCGCCGGTACGGGCGGCGTCTATCGTATTGACAGAAAAGACGACCTGGACTGGCTCGCCACTTTTGGGCTCTTCCCCCAGCCCTAGCTCTATAGCGCGCAAACCGACCGATAGCCAGTATCGGTCGGTTCCTTTTTTAGATAGCGGGTCTGCCTCATACGCATTCCTACTCCCTTCGGTCGGCTTGAATCCTTCACCCTTGACTGCGCATGGCGGTGAAGGATTCAAGCGGAAACAGTATCAGTGGGGCAACAACGGGCGCAGGTACGCGCGAACCTGGTCGTAAGCAAAGGTGTAGACCGAGCCGTTGGGGGTGGTGACTTCCAGTATATCGCCCCCGTCCTCTACTACCCGGCGCAAAAGCAGGAGGCCCGGTGTGCTATAGAGCTCGACCTGGGCCGCGCGGTAGGCCCCCTCGAGGCGGGGGTGGTGCTGGGCGAGGCCATAAGCGGAAACCCTGGTTTCGGGGATCTCCACAGCCTCGTGCGACCAGGCCGACGCGTTGGGGTCAAGCAGATCGTCTTCCTCCAGGTGGGCCAGGCCCCCGGCGAGCTCGAGCGCCGACAGCCACAGCACTTCCTCCCCCACCCCATCCGACAAAACCAGCTTGAGGTTGTCGTAGTTGTTGTCGTCTTCTAAATGGGCCCAAAAGCCCTCGGGGGGTTTCATGGTTTCAGTTTACGACATGCTTTTTATACCAAACGTCCCTGCGTAGTTTGTGCGCAAAGCGCTGCCCCATACGCCGTCGCCCAGCCGGACATAGGGGGAATGAGGGGCTTGGGGTCAATCTGGTAAAAATACCAGACCCGTTCGAAGGCTTTGCGCATAGGCGCCAAATCGGGCAGGTGTCCCACAATCACAATTTGCGGTAGCTCAGCGGCCTTCACCGCATTGAGGGCAATCATGGCAATCACCTGCCCAACCAGGGTAATGAGCCCCGCCGCTAGGTCTTCGCGGGACGGGTGGGTTCCGTCCACCAATCGGCCAAAGTTGACCGCGGTGGCATCGGGGGGCAGGTGCCCAATACCTCCCCCAATCACATCCACCAGCGTCGAGTCCACGCCGCTGGGGTTGCCCAGTTCAGCCAGACGGGCCACCTCGAGGGGGTCGGAGGTTCCCAGCAGCAACCTGGACAAACCCAGCAAGGTCCCACCCCCCACCGCCGAGCCGGTGAAGTGCTGGCAGTCGGCTCCCCTTGCGGCAATCATGGCCGTCCCGGTGCCTGCCGAGACCACCAGCGCCTCCTGCAGTTCCGTCAGTGCCAGCGCACCGCGCCCCACCGCCTGGGCCTCACCGATTTTCTGGATGGGTATACCCTCAAAGGCGTCGGGCAAGGTGCGCGACAATCCTCCACAGCTGGCAATGGCACCCAACTCGGAGGGTCGAACCCCCAGGGTTTGTAGCACCGTCGCTAGAGCTTCCGCACTGGCCGGCCCGGTTTTGATGATCTGGTTGGCTAGGATGGTCTCGCCTTCCACCAGCACCACGTCGGTATTGGAGAGCCCAAAGTCCACACCGAGTTTCAACATGAGGCTCAGGATAACGCAAACTGCTGGGATGGTAGGCCTCGTTGGCTGTTTTAGGACTGAAGCTCGCGCAACACTTCCCGCACCCCGCGCAGCCGGGTCTGGAGCAGGGACTGAGCCAGCGAGCTATCCAGTGCACAATTGCCGGGACGTGGGCCGGGAAACTCGGCGCGGCGCTGGGCAGGTAGTCGGGCCGGGTCGCGTCCGTGGAAGGGGGCGATGAGCCGCCCAAACTCGAGCCGGCTCAGCACCTCCGCGCCCCCCAGGTGCAGGAGGCCCGCATACTCCAGACCCGCCAGCTCCCACAGGGCCTGGGCCAGATCCTCTACGTACACAAAGGAGCGGTACTCGTCGCTAAAAAGCCCACCCTCCCGCTTGCCATCGGCCAGTTCCAACACCATCTGGCTGGTCACGTCGAGGGGGTTCAGGCCCCAGATGAGCGAGGTGCGGACGATGGTGGCGGTGGGGAGTATCGCCTGCACCCAGTGTTCGGCCCTGAGCTTGGCCTGGCCGTACTCGGTGAGGGGGTTGGGCGCAGCCGACTCGGCATAGGGCGGGTTTTCGCCATCGAAAAGCTGGTCGGTGGAGAGATGAATCAGCCGGGCCCCAAGCGCCCGACAGGCCCGGGCCACATGAACCGTGCCCTGTACGGTGATGGCCTCGAGCGCCGCTGGACTGGCCTTGCTGTAGGCGGTGTGGATGACCACCTCGGGACGAAACTCCTCCAGGGCCTGCTCCACTTCCGCCGCATCCCGTACATCCAGCCGCACCCACGCCACCCCCGGCATCCCGGGCGGCTGGCTCCAGTAACTGGCACCCAAAACCCAGGGCCGACCCGACCCCAGCCGCAGCAGCGTACTCCCCAAATAACCGGTTCCCCCGGTCACAAAAACCCGCATCTCCACAGCATATCCGAATCCTGTCCCCTGTTACTTTACATTTTATAGCACTTTGCATATCATAAAGTCATGACCCATGATTCCCACAAGACCCTGGCCCTCACCGCCCTGACCCTGCGGGTGCAGAACCTCGAGCGCCAACTGGCCTTCTACGGCGATCTGCTGGGCCTCGAGGTCGTCCAGCGCCAGGGGCCGCAGACCGAGCTGGCCCTTCCAGGCCGCCATTTCACCCTTACCTTGCAGCATGAGCCCAGTGCTCCGCTGCGCCCCCAGCCCACCCTGGGGCTGTACCACTTTGCCCTGTTGCTCCCCAGCCGGGTCGCCCTGGCTGCGGTCTTCCGGCGGCTGGTAGAGGCCCGCTACCCCCATTTTCAGGGGGCCTCCGACCACGGGGTCTCGGAGGCGCTCTACCTGGCCGACCCCGAGGGCAACGGGATTGAGCTCTACCGCGACCGTCCCCGCGCCGAGTGGCCCTTTCGGGGAGATCGCCTGGCTATGGTCTCCGAGCGGCTCGAGCTGGAAGCCCTCCTGGCCGAAGCAAAGGCCGGTCGGGGGCTCGTCCCCCAGACCACCCTGGGGCATATTCATCTGCATGTGGGCGACTTAGACAAAGCGCAGGCTTTTTTCCAGGGTCTGGGTATGGAACTCACGCAGGGGGACTACCCCGGCGCCCGTTTCCTGGCCGCCGACGGCTACCACCACCACATCGGCATCAACCTGTGGGCCAGGGGTCGCACCGCGCCGGCCCACTCAACCGGGCTGCTCGCTTATGAAATCGCCCTGCAAAATCGCCCTCCCCAAACCCTCACCGACCCCAACGGGGCATGGGTGCAGATCGTTCCGCTATAAACCGAACTCCACCGGGTAGCCCACCTCGGCAAAGGCTACCGGGTAGCGCACAATTCCTTTGTATTGCAGCGTATAGCCAGAGAGCCGCTTGGCCATGTATTCCTCCGGCGCAATATCAAATGGGGGTCGAATGTCCATCTGTACCGAGGGCACAAAGCCAAACCGGGGGTAGTAGTGGGCGTGGCCCCGCACCACTACCAGCGGCGCACCCATGGCATCCAATCGCGCCAAGCCCTCTTCTACCAGTCGTTTTCCTGCGCCCAGGTTCTGAAATTCAGGCTGAACTGCCAGCGGTGCCAGCACCACCACCTTGCGCATGACACCCTGAGTATCCTGCAACCCCACATAGCTGAACAGGATGTGCCCGATGGGCCGCCCTTCCACAACCGCTACCAGTGAAAGCTCGTGAATGTACTCAGGCGATTGGCGGACCAAAGCCACCACCCTGGCCTCCTGCGCTCCCCCAAAAGCCCGCTCGTGGATGCGCTCCACCATGGCATATTCCTCGGGCCGCTCTGGCCGGATCTCCATAGTGCTCACCATACCCTATACCAGGGCTGTATTAACCAGCACAAAGGTTTTTAGGAACCGCTCGAGCCTTGCTTTGCCTGTGAAGCAACTCAACATACTGCCAAAGTGGACGGCAATTCTTGTAGATTGAACCCGTGACAGACTATAGCAAGAGCAACTTTGGCCCTGGCTTTCTGTGGGGGGTGGCTACGGCAGCCTATCAGATTGAGGGCGCGGTGAACGAGGACGGGCGCAGCCCTTCCATCTGGGACAGCTTCTCCCATACCCCCGGCAAGATCAAAACCGGCGAGAACGGCGATCTGGCCTGCGACTTCTACCACCGCTACCACGACGACATCGCCTTCATCCGGGAGATGAACATGCAGGTGCACCGCTTTTCGCTGTCCTGGCCGCGCATTCTGCCCGGTGGAACCGGCCCGGTCAACCCAAAGGGGCTGGACTTCTACCATCGGGTGATAGACCGGACGCTCGAGCTGGGCCTGCAGCCCTGGGTAACCCTGTACCACTGGGATCTACCGCAGGTGCTGGAGGACAGGGGCGGCTGGACCAACCGCGAGATTGTGGGCTGGTTTAGCGAGTACGTGGAGGTGTGCAGCCGGGCTTTTGGCGACAAGGTCAAGCACTGGATGGTGCTCAACGAGCCCACCGTGTTCACCGTGCTGGGCTACCTGCAAGGCACCCACGCCCCAGGCCGCAGGGGCTTTGGCAACTTTTTGCCGGCCGTCCACCACGTGGCTTTAGCCCAGGCCGAAGGGGGGCGGGTTCTGCGGGCCCATGTGCCGGACGCCCAGATCGGCACCACCTTCTCGGCTTCCTATGTGCAGCCAGCGGGCCCCACCTGGCTCAGCCGTATGGCCGCCGCCAACTACGACGTGATCGCCAACCGGCTGTTCCTCGAGCCCGCCCTGGGGCTGGGCTACCCCTGGAAAACCACCCCCTTTTTGCTGGCGCTGCAGCGCTACATCCGTCCGGGCGACATGGAGCGGCTGGCTTTCGACTTCGACTTTATCGGCTTACAGACCTACTTCCGCCAACTGGTGCGCTTCGACCTGCTGAGCCCCGGCACCTGGGGCAGGGAAATCCCCCACGCCGAGCGGGGCAGCGGGGAGCTCACCGAGATGGGCTGGGAGGTCTGGCCGGAAAACATCTACCGGCTCTTGAAGCAGTTTGCGGCCTACAAGAGCGTCCGGCGCATCATCATCACCGAAAACGGGGCGGCCTTCCCCGACAAACTCGAGGGCGAGCAGGTGCACGACCCCCAGCGCATCCGGTTCATCCAGGATCACCTAGCCCAGGTCTTGCGGGCCAAGCAGGAGGGGGTGCCGGTGGAGGGGTATTTCTACTGGAGCCTGCTGGACAACTTCGAATGGGCCGAGGGGTACCGGCCCCGCTTCGGGCTGGTGTACGTGGACTACCCCACCCAGAAGCGCGTTCTGAAGGACTCCGGCAGGTGGTTCCGGGAGTTTCTAGCCAACTGACCGGCGGGTCAGCTAGAATGCCCTGGATGAGTACCTTACCCAAACGTGCTGAGCTACCCAAAGAACAGACCTGGAACCTCGAGGCCCTGTTTGCCTCGGAAGCCGAATGGCGGGCGGCCCTGGAAGAAGCCGCCCAAAGCGTAGAGGCGGTCAGGCCGTTCGCCGGACGGCTGGCCGAGTCGCCGCAGGTGCTGCTGCAAGCCCTGGAGACCTACCACACCCGGATGCTGGAGGCCATGAAGGTGGCCCAGTATGCCTCGCTGCAGCTCTCGACCGAGGGCACCAACCCCCATTTCATGCGCATGGTGGGCGAGGCCCGCGCCGTGGTTGCAGCGCTGGCCGCCGCCGGGGCCTACCTCGAGCCCGAGCTGCTGAGCCTGCCCAAGGAGACCCTCGAGGCTTTCATGCAGGCCGAACCGGGCCTGGCCGTCTACCGGCATTACTTCGAAGCCCTGCAAGCCCGCAGGCCCCACGTGCGCAGCAGCGAGGTGGAAACCGTGCTGGCCGCCGTCTCCGACCCCCTGGGCGGGCACAGCGCCACCGCTGCGGCGGCCACCAATGCCGATATGCAGTTCAGGCCGGTGGAGTACCAGGGCCAGACCCTGCCGGTCTCCCACAGCACCATCGGCGAGCTGTTGGTGCATGAGAGCCCCGAGGTGCGCCGGGCCGCCTGGGAGTCCTATGCCGGTGGGCATCTGGCCTTCAAAAACACCCTGGCCTCCACCCTGCAGGGTAGCGTCAAGAGCTTTGCCTTCCAGGCCCGCACCCGCGGCTATGCCAGCAGCCTCGAGATGGCCCTGGCGGTAAGCCGCACCTGCGGCGACAACATCCCTAAAGCCGTCTTCGACAACCTGCTGGCCACCTTCCAGGCCCACCTGCCCACCTGGCACCGCTTCTGGCGCATCCGCAAAAAGGCCCTGGGCGGCCAGCTCAGAAGCTACGACGTGCCCATCTACGACGCGCCGGCCCCCCTGGTGCCAAGCCCCAAGATTACCTTCTGGGAGGCCGCCGAGACCATCTGCCGGGGCATGGAACCCCTGGGGCGGGAGTACGTGGAGCCCATGCGCCGGGGCCTGTTCGAGGAACGCTGGGTGGACTGGGGGCAGAACCAGGGCAAGCGGGCCGGGGCCTTCTCCTCGGGGCTCAAGGGCACCTTCCCCTACATCTTCATGAGCTGGTCGGACGACCTCTTCTCGCTCAGCACCCTGGCCCACGAGCTGGGCCACTCCATGCACAGCTACTTCACCCGGCAGACCCAGCCCATCGTGTACGCCCGCTACAGCCTGTTCGTGGCCGAGGTGGCCTCCAACTTCAACCAGGCCATGGTGCGGGCCATGCTCCTGCGCGAGGCCCCGACGCCCGAGTACAAGCTGGCGGTGCTGGAGGAGGCCTTTAGCAACTTCCACCGCTATTTGTTTGTGATGCCCACCCTAGCCCGTTTCGAGCTCGAGCTCTACCAGCGCATCGAGAAGGGTGGGGCCCTCACCGCACCCTTCCTGATCGAGCGGCTGGCCGAACTCTTCGCCGAGGGCTACGGCGGCGAGGTGGAGCTGGACAAGGAGCGCCTGGGTGCGGGCTGGATGAACTTCTCCCACCTCTACAGCCCCTTCTACGTCTACCAGTACGCCACCGGCATCGCCGCCGCCAACGCCCTGGCCAAGGATGTACTGGAACAGGGCGAGCCCGCCGCCAAACGCTACCTGGACTTCCTCAAGGCCGGCGACTCGGTGTATCCGCTGGACGCGCTGAAAATCGCCGGGATTGACATGAACAGCCCCGAGCCGGTGGAGCGGGGGTTTGCGGTGCTTGGGAGCATGGTGGACGAGCTCGAGCGCCTGGCGGCATAGACCCCCTACCTTGCGAACTCCTGTCGCTCCGAGTTAATCCCATCTGAGAGCGTGACCTCGAGCCTCCCCCCCGCTTCCAATCCCTCGGTCGAGAGGGTGCCCTTGCCGCCCTGGAGCCACAGCCCAAGGGTAGTGCGCTGGCTACCCAGATGGGCCAGCGAGGCATAGGGGTAGGCGCTGCTGTCCCAGGAAAGGGAAACCGCGCTGCCCTGCTCGAGCAACCGCACATAGGAAGCGCGCTGGCCCTGCACCCGTGGCGCCGCCGTGCGCTGGAGGAGTGGGCGGCCTACCTGGGTGATCTCGAGGCCCCGCACCGCACCGGGGTGGGGCAGGCTAAAGCTAAAGTGCGCTTCCGACCAAGCATCTTCTGGGGGCTGGCCGGGGCCGTGGGGCGCTTCTACCGGTTCGGCCTGGAAGGCAACCTCCACCACACCGCCCTCTGTGTCCAAGCGCAAGCGATAGGCACCGGGGCGGGGTAGCTCGGGCACGGCGTGTATGGTCGTGAGGGGGTTGAGTTCCACCCGACCCCCTCGAATGCGGCCGCTAATCAAGAGCACCTCCTGCGCCGCACCCAGGCTCTGGGACTGAGTACTGGGGGGGCGGGCCTCGAGAAAGGTCTGCATCCGCTCATACATATAATCGGAAATCCACTGCGGCGAGCAGTAACTCATCACATCTTTGTACTGGGCTGGATTGTATAGGGTTTCACTGGCTACGTTGTAGCCCCAAGTGCCAATTAAGCCTCCGGGGTAGGGATAATCTACTTCGCCCTCTACATTGCAGGGCGCATGCCCCCGACCCAGATTGTGCCCGATCTCATGCACCATGATCCGGGCTGCGGAACTGCTAAAATCCCAACCCGCACTGGTTGGAAAGCCAATGTAGCCAATCCCAGCGATGCCACTGGTGTAACCCACCCGAACCACTCCATAGTAGTAGCGGTTACTACCGTCGCTGGTGCGCAGGCTGCGAAGGGCACTGAGCAGACTGCTCCAGTCCCCACTGGCATTGCTGAGAGCACTGCCATAGCTGAAAGGCGCACGGGTGGTGGCCTGCACCCCGCGCACCGGAAGCATATCTCTCAGCAAATCCACACTGGGAAGGGTAGGCTGGCTGGTCTGGCCGGGCTGAACCACCGGAACCAGGGTCAGGGGCAACACCGTACCGATACCCACCGCTGGTTTGAGGGTCAGGCGGTTATCCGCTTCGTTGCTTTCGCCAATCTGGTTGCTCGGGTCGGCCTGCAAACGCACCTCCATCCCAACTACCACCCAATTCGCTGGAACCGTGGCCCGGTAGGTCTGGGCCAGCTCGGCAGGGTTGATGGTGGTGGGGAGGGTTGCGGGGCCGGTAAAGGTCAGTTCCCCCAGCCGGCTGGAACCCTGAAAGACTTCCCCCCGGAGACTTCCCGGCAAGCCATCGCGGTCACCGATGAGATGTACGCGCAAAAGAGCCGGTTTACCCGCCACTAGGCGTAGATCGGCTTTAAGCACACTTTGGCCCCACTCAGCCTTGAGGATCGTGACCTCGCCCGAGACCGAAGGCAGACCGGGGCCAGGCACCGAAGGCGAGGTGGTACAAGCAGCCAAAGATAACAAAGCCAGCACAAGCCAGGCACGCATGATTCACCTATGTCAACACGCCAGGCTTATTAGCCAAGTGAGAAATAGCCCAATAAGCGTTACGATAACGCAGGACTATGCAAGGCCGCGATCCCTTAAGCGTCCAAACCTACCGCCGCATTGTGGTCAAGGTGGGCAGCGCCGTCCTGAGCGGGCCCCAGGGGCGGCAGCACCAACTGGCCATTGCCGCCCAGGTGGCCGCCCTGCGGGCCGAGGGGCGCGAGGTGGTGCTGGTCTCCTCGGGGGCCCAGGCCACCGGCATGCAAAAGCTGGGCCTGACCGAAAAGCCCAGATCTATGCCCGGCAAACAGGCCCTGGCCGCCGTCGGGCAGCCCACCCTAATGCTCCTGTGGGAGCAGGCTTTTAGCTGGTACGACCTGAAGGTGGCCCAGGTCTTGCTCACCGCCGAAGACCTGGCCCACCGCCACCGCTACCTGAACGCCCGGCAGACCCTGGAGACGCTTTTGGAGTGGGGCATCGTGCCCATCATCAACGAGAACGACACGGTAATGGTGGAGGAGATCAAGTTTGGCGATAACGACCAGCTTTCGGCCCTGATTGCCTCGCTGGTAGGGGCCGATCTCTTGATCCTGCTCTCCGACATCGAGGCTTTGTACGAGGCCGACCCTCGCACCCACCCCGAGGCCCGGCCCATCCCCTACGTGGAGCGGGTGGATGCCGGGGTGTTGCGCATGGCCGGTGACAGCCCCAACCGGGTGGGCACCGGCGGGATGAAAAGCAAGCTGCTGGCCGCCGAAAAAGCCCAGGCCGCCGGGATTCCTACCCTGCTGCTGCCCGGAACCCGGCCCCAAAGCATCACCGAGGCCCTGCAGGGCGCGCCGGTGGGCACGCTGTTTGCCGGGGGCCAGCGCCGCTACAGCGGCCGTAAGCTCTGGCTGTACCAGCTCCCCAAGCCCCAGGGGGAGGTGGTGGTGGACGCCGGGGCAGCGAAAGCCTTACGCCAGGGCGGGGCCTCGCTCCTGCCGGCGGGCATCCTCGAGGTGCACGGACAGTTTGGGATGGGCGAGGCGGTGCGGTGCCTGGATGAACAGGGCAACCTGATCGGGGTGGGTCTGATCAACTACAGCGCTGTCGAGCTCACCCGCATCAAGCGCCGCAAAACCAAGGACATCGAGGCCATTCTGGGCTACAAAAACACCGACGAGGCCATCCACCGCGACTACTTTGCCCTAGCCTCGGAGCTCGAGTGATATGTTGGAATGACCATGGTCACCTCCCCCGAACTCAAGGCATACGCCCAGGCGGCCAGGGCCGCCGCGCGGGCTTTGTCGGCGGCCTCGCCCAGGGCCAAGAACACCGCACTTTTGGCTATAGCAGCGAAGCTCGAGGCCCAGCAAGAGGCCCTTTTCGCCGCCAACCGCCAGGACCTCGAGGCCGCCCAGGCCGCGGGCCTCTCCAAAGCCAAGCTCGACCGGCTGCGCCTGGACGAAAAGGTGCTGCGCGACCTGCGAACCGGCCTGCAGCAGGTAGCCGAGATGCCCGACCCAGTCGGCGAAATTGAAGGCCTGCAAATCCGGCCCAACGGCCTGCAGGTGGGGCGGATGCGCGTTCCCTTGGGGGTGATTGGCTTCATCTACGAGTCGCGCCCCAACGCCACGGTGGAGGCCAGCGCCCTCTGCCTCAAGGCCGGGAACGCCATCCTGCTGCGGGGGGGCAAGGAGGCCTGGCACTCCAACCGTGCCCTGGTCGGCCTGATGCAAGCCGCCCTGCAGGAAGCCGGGCTGCCCAGGGAAGCCATCCAACTGGTGCCCACCACCGACCGCAGCGCCATCCTGGAGATGTGCCACCTGGCCGGCCTGTTGGATCTGATCATCCCCAGGGGCGGCAAGGAGCTGATCGAGCTGGTGCAGCGCGAGGCCCGGATGCCGGTGCTGGCCCACGCCGAGGGGGTCAATCACCTGTTTGTGGACGAGAGCGCCGATCTAGAAAGCGCCGTGCAGATTGCCCTGAACGGCAAGGCCCAGCGCCCCAGCACCTGCAACAGCCTGGAAAAAGTGCTGGTGCACCAGCGCATCGCCCCGGTGTTTTTGCCCATGCTGGGCCAGGCCATGCAGAAGGCTGGGGTGGAGCTGCGCGGCGACGAGGCCACCTGCGCCCTCATCCCGGCCAGGCCGGCCACCCCCGAGGACTGGCAGACCGAGTATCTGGATCTGATTCTGACCGCAAAGGTGGTGAACTCGCTGGAAGAGGCGCTCGAGCACATCGCCCACTACGGCTCGCACCACACCGAGGCCATCTGCACCCATCACCATGCCCACGCCATGCGCTTTTTGCGGGAGGTGGATGCCTCGCTGGTGCTGGTGAACGCTTCGCCCCGCTTCAACGATGGCTTTCAGTTGGGCCTGGGGGCCGAGATTGGCATCTCCACCAGCAAGCTCCACGCCTATGGCCCCATGGGGGTCAAGGAGCTCACCACCACCAAGTTTGTGGCCCTGGGCAGCGGGCAGGTGCGCGACTAAGTTGACCCGCTCGTATTTATGCTTCCCGCGGAGGCCCCCAGGATGAGGAAAAATCTGTGGTGAAGCATTTAGCAAATATTGGCCAGCGTCTTGGGCAGGATTCTCGAGCCTCGAGCAGCCGTGACCCCCACCCACGCGGCCTTGCCGGAATCGCGCAAGCGGCCTGGCCCCATCCATTGCTCTGGGATCAGCTATGAGCCTAATCGGTATTATTGGGCAGGTTTACCAGCTTTATACACGCTCGCACATCCCGTTTTTCTCGGCGGCGCTGGCCTACTATGCCCTGTTTAGCCTGATGCCTTTGCTGATTCTGCTGGCCGGGGTTTTTGGCTTTGTGCTCTCCGGCAACGAGGGCCTGCGCAGCGCGGTGCTGGTGCGGCTCATCGAGCTGGTGGTGCTGCTCTTCCCCACCCAGCCCGACCTGGCCCAGACCGTGGTGAACTTTCTGACTCGGGGGGCCTTTCCCCTCACGCTGGCCAGCCTGCTGGTGTTGCTGTGGGCCAGCAGTAATTTCTTTGCCGCTCTGGCCTACGCTCTGGGCATCATCTTTGGCGGGGTCGCCCCACGGCCCGACCTGGCCACCCCCGCAGCACCTACCTCCAAAGCCAAGCCCCCGGAGCGGGCTTTTGAGCGGGCGGCGGCGCTGCTGGCCGTCCTGCGCGGGCGCATCGCAGGCCTGCTGGCCCCCTTGCTGCTGGGGCTGGCCCTGATTCTGCTGGCCCTGCTGGGCCTGGCCATGGGCTTTTTGCTACGCTACCTACCCGCCGAGCTCGGCTTTTTGCGAAACGGGGTGGAGGTGGTGGTGCCCATTCTAGGCGCGCTGCTGCTCTTTTTCCTGACTTATATGCTGCTGCCCGTCCCCACCCCCAGGGTGCTGGCCGCTATGGCCGCGGCTACTCTGGCGGCTTTAGCCTGGGAGGGCGTGCGCCTGGGGCTGCCCTTGCTCCTGCCCCGCACCCAGTACGAGCTGATCTATGGCCCCATTGCGGGCTTTCTGCTGGCCCTGGCCGGGTTTTACCTAACCATGTGGATTCTGCTGGCGGGGGCCGTTCTGGCCAAAATATTGACCGACCGCTCGAGCGACACGATATGAAAAAAGCAATCATCCAACCGCTGACGACAAAACGCTATCACAACCTCGAGCAACCTTCTTGAGTCATCAGCTCTGGGCGATCGGTGCTGCGTGATAGGCGAAAACCCTGGGTGTACGATCCTGTTAACCAAGCAGCACTGGCGGTCCGGTAACCTAATTCATGCGATGGATTTGGCTCCCCTAATATCTGGGAGTTGCTTCGAGCGCCTCATTTTGGGAACTTCACGGCATATCATACCGTTTCCGCTTGAATCCTTCACCGCCCGCCGCAGTCAGAGGTGAAGGATTCAAGCCGACCGAAGGGAGTAGAAAAGCATTTCGGTAGTATCGTTTAGGCTTGCCGAAGTGAACGATACTACCGAAATGCGTATCAATCCTCAACTTAACGTCAGTTCGAAGTTATCCAACAAGCTGAAAAAGCTGAGCCGAAGGTTGAAAGCCCGTCAATCAGCCTACCGGCATCGTAAAGTCCACCCCTACCGCCTAGGGGTGGGTAGGGCGGGGTTTGTTCTGCACCAGTCCATGCCATCACAGATTGCATGAACGACCTCGGAACGCACCCCTCCGCTCCACATCGCCTTTGGGTTTTCGAATGCAGTGTGCCTCTGGGTGAGCGTTATGCTAGGGCCATGAGCCATCCGGTACCCACCCCGACCCAAACTAACCCGGCCCTAACAGCCATCCGGCTGGCTGGGGTCTCGGTGGAGTTTGAGGGGCGGGAGGTACTCAAGGGGGTGGACTTGGAGGTGCGCAAGGGGGAGTTCATTGCCATCATCGGGCCTTCGGGGGGGGGCAAGAGCACCCTACTGCGGGTGGTGGCGGGACTGCTCAAAGCCCAACAGGGCACGGTGGAAGTGGTGGGCCAGCCCGCTATGGTGTTTCAGGACTACCGCCTACTGCCCTGGCGCACCGTAGCGCAAAACATTCGGCTTCCCATCGAACTCACCGGACGGGGCAAGATCGAGACCCACCTGGGCATGAAGCCCTACCTGGGGCTCTACCCCCACCAGCTTTCCGGCGGCATGAAAGCACGGGTAGCCATTGCCCGCGCGCTAGCCCAGGATGCCGAGGTTTTGCTGATGGACGAGCCTTTTGCAGCCCTGGATGCTCTGGTACGTGAGCGCTTCAACCTCGAGCTCAAACAACTGCACGAGCGTACCGGCAAAACCATCCTCTTTGTCACCCATAGTATCCGCGAGGCCGTGTATCTGGCGGATCGGGTGGTGGTGCTGACCGGCGGCAAGGTGGACGTGGTTCTGGATACCAAGGACGAAGGGCGGATCACGGCTTTTACCGATGGATTGGAGGCCGAGTTGCGCGAGCGGCTGGGCGTGGCCGATTCCACTTTCATCGAGCCGTCGCTCAAACCCCTACCCCCACCCTGGGAAATCTTCGGCGTGCTGGGGCTCTTAGCGCTGTTCTTCCTGGCCTGGGGCATTATGGCCGCAAGGGTGCCGGTCTTTGTGCCCTCCCCCATAGCAGTCTGGGAAGCGATGATCCAAAACACCGGACTGCTGGTACAAAATGCGCTTTTAACGCTGCAAACCGCTGGGCTGGGCATCCTCACCTCGCTCGCCATCGGCCTGCCAATTGGCTACGCAATGGGGCGCAAGCATTCATTGGAACGTCTGCTCTCCCCTTTCATCGTGGCTTTCCAGGCCATCCCAACCATCATCGTGGCCCCCTTGCTGATCATCTGGTTTGGCTATGGGCTGGGCTCCAAGGTAACCATTGCCACCCTCATCTCCATCTTCCCGGTGCTGGTCTCAACCATGGTAGGGGTACGGGAGGTAGACCGCACCTACCGCGAGGTGTTCCAGACCATTGGGGCCAGTGCCTGGGGGGTGTTCGGGAAGCTCGAGTTCCCCGGCGCGCTGCCGGTAATTTTGGGCGGTCTGCGCCTGACCGTCTCGCTGGCCCTAATCGGCGCGGTGGTTGCGGAGTTCGTGCTGGGCGGCGGCGGGCTGGGGCACCTGGCCCAGACCGAGCAACGCAACTTCAACTACGCAAATTCCTTCTCGGCGGTGGCAGTCACGGTACTGCTGGGCATCACCATGTACGGATTGGTAGCCCTGCTAGAAAGCTACGTGCTGCGCTACCGCAGGCGATAACTCTATTTCTTCAATAGGTGTCATTGACAGTTTATACTGTTTTTGATAGGCTTCAGACATGGCCCCGTTTCTATCCCGCTATCCCGAAAATGCCCAGTGGAGCCTAGAAGAGCTCGTGGAGGAGGCCAACGCATTGCTTCCACTGGTCTTGCCGCAGGAAGCAGGCAAGGGCTTGGAAGCCATCTCTCCCCGCACCGTGCGTTTTTATGCTTCCGAAGGGTTGCTGGACAGCCCCGAGCGGCAATGGCGCGAGGCCCGCTACGGCCTGCGGCATCTGTTGCAGTTGCTGGTAGTACGCAAGCTGATGAGCGAGGGCTACAGCCTCCGACTGCTGGCCGGCGAGCTAGGGGGCAAGTCCAACGAGGAGTTGGTCGCCATTCTGGAAAACCGTATCCAGCTCAGCCTGAATCGCCCCGAGGCTACCAACGAGGCCCTGGCCTATCTGGCCCAGCTCGGGCAGAACCTAACCCCCCGAGCTCGCTCCGCCCCGCCCAGCTCCAGCACCGAGCCCCCATTGTCAAAGCCTGAGCCGCTGCAACGCCTGCGCTTGAGGGAAGGCCTCGAGCTTCTGGTAGGCCCGCGCTTCCGGCCACCGCGCAGCAAAGTGGAGTGGCAGCGGCTTTTACAGGAAATCGAACAGGCCCTCAAACATCTCTAGCCCCAAAGGAGGAACCCATGCGCCCCATCGTAGAAGTTATTACGCGCAAGCCCGCTACCCCCAAAGACCGTACTCAGAAGCTCGAGCTCCTGGTGCACCTCGAGGCCCCCGAGCAGACCCTATCCACCCGCCCCCCGCTCAACCTGGCGCTGGTTCTAGACCGCTCGGGCAGCATGGGCGGGGAAAAGATGGCCAAGGCCCGCGAGGCCGCCGCCTTTGCGGTGCAACAACTCGGCTCGCGCGACCGCATCAGCCTGGTGACTTACGACGACCAGGTTGAGGTCGTCTGGCCCTCGAGTCCGGTTCAGGAAAAACTCCCCTGGCTTCAACGGATCCAGCAGATTCACAGCCGGGGCAGCACCAACCTGTTTGGGGGCTGGATGGAAGGCAGCGCCCAGGTAGCGGCCCACCTGCAGAAGGAGTGCCTGAACCGGGTCATCCTCTTTACCGACGGCCTGGCCAACCGGGGCCTGACCGATCCCGAGGAGATGGGTCGGCACGTGGCGGCACTGGCCCAGCGGGGGGTAAGCACCTCCACTTTGGGCATCGGCCAGGATTTTAACGAAGACCTGCTGGCGCTCATGGCCGACCGGGGAGAGGGCAACTTCTACTTCATCGAGGCGACCCCCGACCTTCCGCGCATCTTCGCCCGTGAGCTTTCGGGCCTTGCAGCCACCTTTGCCCGCAACCTCACCTTGCAGGTTGAAGCCCCTGGCTGCCACCTCGAGATGCTCAACGCCTATTCCCAGGAAGCGGGCCGCTACCGCCTGCCCAACCTGATTGACGGAATGCCGCTGGAGCTGGGTCTGCGCGCCGAGGTGCCCGCCGTCACGCCGCTCCACCTCACCCTGCGTTTCGACTGGCTCGATACCGACGGCCAGTCGCAGACCCACCAGCAAACCCTGGTGCTGCCGCAGGTTGCCCACGACACCTATCTCACCCTCCCCGAGGAGCCGCGGGTACTGGCCTTCTTGGCCCGCCTCGAGGCCACCCAGGCCCGCGAACAGGCCATGGCCTGCATTGATCGGGGAGACGCGCTCTCGGCCCAGAAGTACCTGCAAGACGCCCTCCTACACCTCACCTCCGCCCCAGCCGAAGTGGCAGAGCGCCTCGGGGGTGAGATATCCGAGCTCGAGGCCCTGCGAGAACAAGTCTTCACCGACACCGCCACGAGCCGCAAGCGTCTACAAGAGCAACGGCTGCGCAACATCAAAGGCAAAATGGAGTAGGCTGAAGTCCCACCCAACTGGTTTAGGCACAGGGCTCTTTTCGGCGTAGCGTCACTCAAAGCGCTGCATAAAGTTGTAGGCAAACTCGTGCATGAGCTCAGGGCGCACCTCGGCCAGTTGCCACAAGAAGCGCAGCAGTTCGTCGTCGGACAGCTCGAGCATAGGTTGCAAGTTCACAGGTGCGCGCCTGCCCAGCTTTTTCCTGGCGAAAATTTCGGGAGCTTCCAGGGCAGCGAAAGCCACCGCCACCACGTGCTTGCACACCGGCCCCCAGGTATAGGGGCAGGTACAGGCCCACCCGCCCTGGCTCAGGTTAATCTCGACCCGGTAAGGGAAAGGGGCGCTCCCCTGTACCCGCGCCCGCAAGCGGCCCCGGCTCCGGGCGGCCTCGAGCACCGCCCCCCGCAAAAAGAGCTCCTCGCCCCGTGCCCGCACGCTCTCGTTGGCAAGCTCCAGCAGACTCTGTAGTTCTAGGCGCACCCGTCCATCAAAATCCAGCTTGCTTCACTTTGCAAGCCCCAGGTTTATGACTAAACTAGCTTCGGGCCCAGAGGGCCCGATTCCTTCAGGGCGGGGTGCAATTCCCCACCGGCGGTAAATGGTGACCCTTGCGCAAGCACTCGGATCACTAAAGCCCGCGAAGCCTGGAAATTTGCGGTACATCCAGGCCCGATTGCGTGAAAATCGCAAGCCGACGGTGATAGTCCGGATGAGAGAAGGGGTGAAGCCCAGGTGTCCTGTGCCTGGGCGAAGCGGGATGTGTAACACTTCATAATCCCTCATACAACGTTTGCAAAAGCAGTGGGTCGGGTGCAGTTCGTGCCTGCCTCGACCGCGCATGGAGCACGTTTGACCGAGGAAATCGAATGCAAAAATGGATCGTTGTGCTGGCGGTGTTGCTGTCGCTGGGGTTGGCCCAGACACAGAAGGTTCGGGTGGGGCTGGGCTATTTGCCTGATGTGCAGTTTGCCCCGTTTTACGCGGGTGTGGTCGAGGGTATCTATGCCAGGCGGGGTCTCGAGGTGGAGTTCCAGCACGGCTTCTCGTCGGAACTCTATCCGCTACTGGCCCAAGGACGGCTCGAGTTTGTGGTAGCCGACGCCGAGGATGTGATCGCACTGCGGGCACAGGGAACCCCGCTCAAGTACCTGCTGGCCCTCTACCAGAGTGTACCCAATGCCCTCTTTTCGCGAGCCGAGAAGAATATCACCTCGGTACGCGACCTGCGCGGCAAGACCATTGGAATACCCGGCCTATTCGGCACCTCCTACACCTCGCTCCAGGCCATGCTGCGGGCGGCTGGATTGCGTGAGTCGGATGTGAAGATCGAGCAAATCGGCTTCACCCAGGCCGAGGCCATCGTGACGGGCCGGGTGGACGTGGCCATGGGCTTTGTCAACAATGAGCCCATTGTGCTGGAAGCCAGGGGCATCAAGCTCAACGTAATCCCGGCGGGCCCGTACAACCTTTCCCCAGGGGTGGGCGTGATCTCGACCGACCGTGTGCTAGAAAACGCCGACCTAGCCCGACGCTTCGTGCAAGCCACCCAGGAAGCCATGGCCTTTACACTGCGCGAACCACGCAAGGCTTTCGAGGCCTCGAGGAAGTACGTACCGAGCCTCGGAGAGGACAGGTACCGAGTATTGGAAGTCTCGCTGCGGCTCTACCAGTCGGCCTACACCCGTCAGAACGGGCTGGGCTTCTCCAACCCCCAAGGCTGGCAGAGCGGTCTCAACCTGCTCAAGCAGACGGGTCGCGTCAGAACCAACTTACCCGCTACAGCTTTTTACAGCAACGAGTTTTTGCAGCGGGGGGTACAACCCCGGTAGGGCGCAAGAGCGGAAGCGGGACGATTCCTTTCGGGACAGCGGCGCAGCCGCCATTCACCTAAGGAACACCACTGTTTCGACCACTCTACTAAAGCAGGCGCTTGAACAAGGCTGAATGATCCAGGTCGCCCTCGCCAGCCGCCTCGAGCTCGGCATAAAAACCCAGGGCGCTTTCCAGATGGGGGAGCTCGAGGCCGGCTTTCTTTGCCAGCCCTTGCGCCAGGCGCAGGTCTTTGAGCTGGGTCCTGACCCGTGCGCCCGGTACAAACTTTCGCTCAATCATGCGGCTGCCATGTATCTGCAAAACCTTCGAGTCGGCGAAGCCGCCTTGCAGGGCTTCTTGAATCTTGCGCGGGTCTATTCCCTGGCGCTCCGCCAGCGCAATCGCCTCGGCCACCGCCTCGATGTACAGGCCTACCATCAGCTGATTGATGACCTTGACCGTGTGCCCGGCCCCCGCCTCGCCCACATAAGTAGGTCTTCCCAGCGCCTGTAAAATAGGCTTCACCCGCTCGTAGTCGGAAGGGTCGCCTCCGGCCATGATGGCCAGCGTTGCGCTCGAAGCCCCCTCGGGCCCGCCCGAGACCGGCGCGTCCACCCAGCCGATGTTTTTGGATTTCAGGCGCTGGGCATGCCTTTTGGAGTGCTCTGGGTCAGAGGAGCCCATGTCCAGCACCGTCTGACCCGGCTGAAGGTAGGGCTCGAGCTGCTCCAGTACCGCATTCACAGCCCCGGAATCAGAAAGCATCAGCAGGAGCACCTCGGCCCTGGCCGCCTCTTCCAACGAACCCACCCGTGGAATCCCCTTCACCCGTTCTGCATCAAGTACACTGCGGTTCCAGCCCACCACCGCAAAGCCTTTGGAAAGCAGCGTCCGGGCCATCGGACGGCCCATCAGCCCCATACCCAGCACGGTAATCTGCATAAATAAAGCATATGGGAGAAAACCCTACCACCCCATTTGCGACACCACCTTTTGGGCAGAACGTCCACACACGCCGAGCTGGGCACAGCTTTGACTTTTGAGAGTTGCTGGGTTCTTTCCAAGAACCGCACTAGTGCTCCGGTAACTTAATTCCCGGGATAGATTTGGCTCCCTTAATATCTGGAAGTTGCTTTGAGCGCTTCATTTTGGGAACTTCACTGCATATCAATCCTTAACTTACCAAACCACTAGCTCAGCTTGAGCCCATCCAAACAGATCACGGCACCCTGGATGTGCAGTTCCAAATCACAGTCCGCCATCGTCCCCAGGTTCAGGCTAAAACGCCCCGACAAATCCAGGGGTTTTTGCACCTGTTCGACCTCTTGCTTCAAGCAGACCTGGGCTTGTTCAAAGGAAACCCGCTCCCTCGAGATCACCTGCCCCACCAAACGGGCCCCCTTAGGATCCCACCTGAGGCTCAAATCCAGATGGTAAGGCCCCGCCTGATACAGTTGCGACCAGCCCACCCTGGATTGGGTTGCGTTCCGCAGGGAGGTACGCACGTTCCTCGAGTCCATCACCAGAATCGCCCGGTACATCAAACCCGGCTGCGGGCTGAGGGAAGTCCTGGAGGGAGCATGGTTTTGCATCGAGACATTCCTTTCTACACTCAACGATTACCAAGGGATAGTGTAGGCAAATCCTACGGCGGTGGATGTCCAAATATGAACATAGCATCTGGATTTTGTATAACGTTACATACAACAATTCGCTTCCACACCGCACGGAGCACTTCAGCGTTAAGTCTTCCGGACCTCATCTTAAGGTTGAATTGTGGCAGGCAGGTGCCGACCAGCGGTATTTCCTCCGTGACGGGAGCTGCCCGTGCTTCCGTGCTATCATGAAGCCATGCTGCGGTTTATCCATCTAGAACTACCTTAGGGGAGGCCCATGTCTGGGAGGCTCCCCCTTCAGCGCTGAAGGGGGTTTTTCTTGACCTCTGGAGGCTTCCCCACTAGACCTCAGTGCATAGGCTTTGGCCGATTATTTCCTCTTTTGAACCTCCAACCAATACAATGACCGATTGAGAACTGGAGAAGCGTCATGGTCACGACCGACAAATACAACCCCCACGAGATCGAGCCCAAATGGCAACAATACTGGGACAAGATTGGGCTTTTGAAGGCCACCGAGGGCAAGGGCGGCAAAAAAGCCTACATTCTGGTGATGTTCCCCTACCCTTCAGGTGACCTGCACATGGGTCATCTGAAGAACTACACCATGGGCGACCTATTGGCTCGTTTCCGTACTCAACAGGGCTACTCGGTTTTACATCCCTTTGGCTGGGATGCCTTCGGCCTGCCCGCCGAAAACGCCGCCCTCAAGTTTGGGGTCTCGCCTGCCGACTGGACTTTTGCCAACATCAAACAGTCCACCGAATCGCTCAACCTAATGGGTATCCGCTACGACTGGAGCCGCGAGGTCACAACCTGCACGCCGGAGTACTACAAATGGAACCAGTGGATCTTCCTCAAGATGTACGAGCAGGGTCTGGCCTACCGCAAAAAAAGCTACGTCAACTGGGATCCCGTCGAGCAAAGCGTGCTGGCCAACGAGCAGGTGATTGACGGGCGCGGCTGGCGCAGTGGGGCGCTGGTGGAAAAGCGCGAGCTCGAGCAGTGGTACCTCAAGATTACCGACTACGCCGAGCGGCTTTTGAACGACCTGGACAAACTGCCCCGCTGGCCCGAGAAGGTCAAGGCCATGCAGCGGGCCTGGATTGGCAAGAGCCAGGGCGCCGAGTTCGACTTCCAGGTGAAGGGCCACCCGGCCAAGATTCGGGTCTTCTCCACCCGCCCCGACACCATTTTTGGGGCTACCTTCATGGTGCTGGCCCCCGAGCACGAGCTGGTACCGCTCATCACCACGCCTGAACAGAAAGCCGCCGTGGAGGCCTACGTGGCGGCGGCCCGCATGAAGAGCGAAGTCGAGCGGCAGATGGAAGAACGCGAAAAAACCGGGGTCTGGACTGGAGGCTACGCTGTTAATCCCGCCAACGGCAAGGAAATCCCCATCTGGATTGCCGACTATGTGCTCGCAGGCTACGGCACCGGGGCTATTATGGCCGTGCCCGGCCAGGACGAGCGTGATTGGGAGTTTGCCGAGAAATTTGGGTTGGAAATAGTCCGCACCGTTCAACCCCCGGAGGGCTTTAGTGGCAAGGCTTACCTAGAGGACGGCCCCGCCATCAATTCCGACTTCCTGAATGGCCTCTACACGGAAGACGCCAAGGAGCGGATCATCGCCTGGATGGAAGAAAAAGGCATTGGCGAGGGCAAGGTCAACTACCGTCTGCGCGACTGGCTGATTAGCCGTCAGCGCTACTGGGGCACTCCCTTCCCGATGATCCACTGCGACCGTTGCGGCATGGTGCCGGTACCCTACGAGCAATTGCCGGTCGAGTTGCCTACCCTGCGCGATGTGGACGACATCCGGCCCAAGGGCAAAAGCCCGCTGGCCGCGCACCCCGAGTTCTACGAATGTGATTGCCCCCAGTGTGGCGGCAAGGCCCGACGCGACACCGACACCATGGACACCTTTATTGACTCGTCCTGGTACTTTCTGCGCTACGCCGACGCCCAAAACCCGGAGCAGCCCTTCGACCCCGAGAAAGCCAACTTCTGGATGCCAGTAGATCAGTACATCGGCGGCGTCGAGCACGCCATCCTGCACCTGCTGTACAGCCGCTTCTTCACCAAGTTTTTGCATGACCTAGGGATGGTAGAGGCCGAGGAACCCTTCGAGGGCCTCTTTACCCAGGGCATGGTGCAGGGCTGGACAGATGTGGGCGAGGTGGAGATCAGCGGGCAGACCCTTCAGTTCAAGAACCCCGAGCGGCGGGCCAAGCTGGAAATCCCCGAGACCCTCACCCTGGAAGAAGCCAAAAAGAGCGGGGCCGAGCTGCGCACCCACGAGGACGGCACCACCCACTTCTGGAAGGCGGCTACCATGTCGAAGAGCCTGGGCAACGGCGTGATGGTAGGGCCTTTTGTGAGGGAGCAGGGAGCCGACATTGCCCGCGTCACTATCCTGTTCGCTGCGCCCCCCGAAAACGAGATGATCTGGACCGAGGAAGGTGTACAGGGCGCTTGGCGCTACCTGAACCGGGTGTACCGCATGGTAGCAGAGAACCTAGTAGAGCTGAAGTCCCAGGGCGAGGTGTTCGAGCCCAACGCGCTGGAAGGTGCACACAAGAGTCTCTACCAGAAAATGCACCAGACCATCAAGAAGGTGACCGAGGACATCGAGGCCCTGCGCTTCAACACCGCGATCGCGGCCCTGATGGAGTTGCTCAATGCGATGGGCGACTATCGCAAGGATCAGGGCATCACCCCGGTCTACCGCGAGGCGGTGCTACGTTATATACAGATGCTGGCCCCCTTTGCCCCCCACTTGGCCGAGGAGCTGTGGCACGAGTTCCATACCGACTCGGTGTTCAAGGCCCCCTGGCCCCGCCTGGACGAAGCCGCCCTGGTGGCCGATAGCTTCGAGCTGGTGGTACAGGTCAACGGCAAGCTGCGCGGCAGAGCCACTGTCAGTACCCAGGCCAGCGAAGAGGAAATCAAGCGCACCGCACGGGAGCTGCCCAACGTGCAGCAGCACATTGCGGGCAAGGAAGTGGTCAAGGAAATCTATGTGCCGGGCAAACTTCTCAACATTGTGGTAAAGGGATAATACGTATTTCGGCAGTATCGTTCACTTCGGCAAGCCTAAACGATACTACCGAAATGCTTTTCTACTCCCTTCGGTCGGCTTGAATCCTTCACCTCTGACTGCGTCCAACGGTGAAGGATTCAAGCGGAAACGGTATAAAGGGCTCCTAAAACACCCACCACTTCGGCGGCTGTCGGTGCTCTTGAGTACCTCACCACAGATTTTTCCTCATTCTGGGGTCCTCGCGGGAAGCGCAAATACACGGTTTGCTGCGGCGGGCAAGGGGCAAAGCTTCATGTGGGGTACCTAGCAAGATAGCCGCCTCCTTTTTTTCACTTTGAGCCTTGGACAAATGGCACTGGAAACCAGCCCTGCCGCCCCGTACCATAAGGGCATGATTACGCTACATAAAATCAACAGTCTGGCCGAGGAACAGGTGCTCGAGTGCGTTGGGCAAGAATCGGGCGATACCTTCCGCATCATCGTCAAGCACACCTCCCCCAGCCACTACGAGGCCCTGGGCAAGGTCACGCTAAGCAACGCCGACACGCACTACCAGTCCTCGGGGCCCATGACCCCCGACCTGCTGTTGCAATGGCTGGATACCCTTTTCGACAGATGGCCGGACGCCAAGACCATTCCCTGGGCTGTGCACGACCTAGACAATAAAACCCAGCAGTTTGTGCGCGAAGTTCGGGAGGCTGCCAAAGCAGTCTAGCCTTTAGGTTTCAGGCAAAAGCCAGGGGAAAATGCTCCAATCCCCGGAACATGGTGGCGGTGCGCCAGATTGGCTGGTCTGCAAAGGCCAGCCTGGGGAAGGTATGTAAAAGGCTTTGAAAGGCGATTTGAGCCTCCAGACGAGCTAGCGGCGCACCTAAACAGAAGTGAATGCCCCGACCAAAAGACTGGTGGCGGTTGGGGCTGCGGCCTAGGTCAAGCCTGTCGGGCTGGGAGAAAATTTCGGGGTCGCGATTGGCCGAACCGATTACCGCACTGACCTGCTGGCCGGTTTCAATCCATTGGCCCGCCACCTCCACCCCTTCACCAGCAAAGCGGAAGGTAGAGCGCTGCACTGGGGCATCGTACCGCAGCAACTCTTCGATAGCAGTTTCCAGTAACTCAGGGTGTTGCCGCAGGCGCTCGAGCTGGTCTGGGTTTGACAACAAGGCATTCAAACCATTGCCAATCAGGTTCACGGTGGTCTCGTGCCCGGCGATGAGCAGCAATACACACGTACCCAGCAACTCGGCCTCGCTGAGCTTGTCCTGGGCATCTTTGGAGGCAATGAGGCCGCTGATCAGGTCGTTCTGAGGGTTGGCACGGCGCTGGGCAACCAAGTGCTGGAAGTACTCGGTGAGAGCCAAGATTCCCTGCTGGGCTTTGTGGCGGGTCTCGAGGCTGGCCGAGATGGCATCATTACCCAGGGCAAACCAGGTAGACCACTCGCGGAACTGCTCGCGGTCTTCCATCGGTACCCCCATCAGTTCGGCAATCACGATGACGGGAAGCGGCATGGCAAAGTCGGTCATTAACTCCAGTTCCCCCCGTACCTTGACCCTTTCCAAGAGGTGCTGGACAATGTCCTGAATGTGGGGCTCGAGATCGCGCACACGGGCAGGGGTAAAGGCCTGACTGACCAGTCCCCGGAGGCGGGTGTGGTCAGGCGGGTCGGAGTTCAACATCTGAGGAAGGCCACCCTCATCCGGGCGCAGGGCGCGGGTATCCTTCTTGAAGCGCAAATCCTTGAGCACGAGTTCCACATCGCTATAGCGGGTAAACATCCACATCCCCCGCCCCTCGTTCACATTTGGCAAAAGAAAGGCTGGTGACTCCTTCCGCATACGGGCGTAAAAGGGATAGGGATTGTTCACAAAGGCCGGATCGCGCAGATCAATGACCATACATTCTCCCTGGAGAAACGCTTCTAGCATAACCAAAAAAGAAGCATAGGTTTACAAAGTGCTCCGGTAACTAAATTCCCGGGATGGATTTGGCTCCCCTAATATCTGGGAGTTGCTTTGAGGGTAGTGTCAAGATTGATGTGCAGCAGTCTGTGTAGAGGGGAAGTACCGCCCCTCCCGGTCACGGGGAACCGCCAGCTCCACCGGGCCCAGGGTGGTTTCCAGCTTTCTCTGGTAGTAGCCGTTCTTGCGCCCCCTGTTCCCGCAAGAAGGCCTCCCGGTCGGCATCCAGCAGAATCTACAAGACCTCGGTTGCTGTTTCCCTCACCGCTTCGCGCAAAATCACCTGTAGGGTATCCTGATCCATGGGGTACCTCCCTTCTCATCTGGTACCCCCCCTTTTACACAAACCTCTACACATAATTCCTTACACGACCCCACTAGCGCATACTCAGTTGTTGATTGTTGGTCGCTGGCCGTTCGAGCTGTATTCAATCCATCACATCGCAAACCCCACTAAACTACTAGCAGATGAAGCGCATCTTGGTCATTGACGACGATCCTGGCATTACCAGTCTGCTGCGCCGCGGGCTTTCTTACGAAGGGTTCAGCGTAGCAACGGCTGCTTCGGGCGAAGAAGGCTTGCATATAGCCCGTGACACCCCACCCGATCTGGTAATTCTGGATTTGATGCTGCCAGGTATTGATGGACACGAGGTATTGCACCGTTTGCACTCGGTGGATGCACAGTTGCCCGTGCTCATGCTTACGGCTCGAGATACCCCAGATGACCAGATCAAGGCGTTTGGCTTTGGAGCTGAAGATTATGTAATCAAGCCTTTCCGCTTCGAGGTACTGCTGGCCCGCATCCAGGCCCGTCTAAGGCAAAGCCAAGCCCGCTCCGCCGAGCTTCGCTACGCCGACTTGCGACTCCATCCCGAGAGCCACCAGGTTTTTCGGGGGGAGCGCGAACTCGAGCTAACCGGGCTCGAGTTTCGTCTGCTACACACCTTCATGCGCCAGCCCGAGCGGGTGCTTTCCAAGCAGATCTTGCTCGATCAGGTTTGGGGCACCGACTTTTTTGGCGACGCCAACATCGTGGAGGTATACGTCAAACAACTCCGGCAGAAACTCGAGGCGGAAGGTGAACCCCGCCTGATCCAGACCCTGCGCGGCGTCGGCTATGTTCTACGGGAAAAAAGCACATAGTGCTGATGTAATCGGTCTTAATGGGTATATCTTGAAATTCTTTTTGCGATAAGAATAAACTCAAACCACTCGAGTATTTCCTAAGCGCAGGCTTTGGCAAGCTCGAGTCCTTGGGAGGTCACTATGTGTGCTCCATGTGTAATGGGTCTAGTCGAAAAAAGCCTCAGTCGCCGCGATTTTTTTGGTGTAGCTGCCGGCCTGGCCGTAGCTGCCGCAGCCAGCGCCCAGGCGCAGAGCCAGGTCGCCGGTAGAGCCTTCAGCAACGTGGCCGACCTGACCCACGTGGTCTCGCCTAGCTTCCCCATGTTCCCAGGGGCCAGCCCCATGAAAATTTCCGAGGTGGTAACGGTCAAGAAAGATGGCTATTACGGCAACACCCTGGAAATCTGGGAGCACACCGGCACCCATATGGACGCCCCGGCCCACTTTGTGGACGGTGCAGCCACTGCCGAGACCCTCCCGGTAAACCGCCTGATTGCCCCCCTGGCCGTGATCAACATCAAAGCCAAGGCCGACCGCAACCCCGACGCCGAGGTCACCGTAGATGACATCCTGGCCTGGGAACGCAGCCATGGACGGCTACCAAGCGGGGCTTTTGTGGCCATGTTTTCGGGCTGGGATAGCCGGGTAGGCGATGCCAAGGCCTACGTCAACCTCGACAGTTCCAACGTCCAACACTATCCCGGCTTCAGCCCGGCTGCTGCGGAATTTTTGGTACGCGAGCGCAACATTGTGGGCGTAGGGGTAGACACGCTTTCGCTGGATTTTGGGGCTTCTAAGGACTTCAAAAGCCACGTGACCCTGCTGGGTGCGGGCAAGTACGGCCTCGAGAACCTGGCCAGCCTGTCTACGGTGCGCCCAAGTGGAGCCATGATCATTGTGGGTGGCCCTAAACACAAAGGCGCTTCGGGTGGCCCTACCAGGGCCTTGGCCATCTGGTAAGGCACAACTTGCCCATGCGTATTGGAGCAGTTGGTATATAGACTCCATCTCTTGGCGAACCCCCTTTGGAATGTGTATTTGCTTGGCGTTAACCGGTCTCATACCGAGTTTGGGTGAACAGTATATATTCAGGAGACTGTTCATCCCGACCGAGTGGACGATCCCCTTTGGGACAGAGCCCTGACGGGTTTGTTCACCCGTGGATACGCTTTTCGCCGAGCGTAGCAAGGGGTGTTCACTAGGCTTCACAGAGCCGTACCTCATTGAAGCGTTTGATGCGTATCTCTGTGAAGCCGGTATTATACCGTTTCCGCTTGAATCCTTCACCGTTGGACGCAGTTAGAGGTGAAGGATTCAAGCCGACCGAAGGGAGTAGAAAAGCATTTCGGTAGTATCGTTTAGGCTTGCCAAAGTGAACGATACTGCCGAAATGCGTATTATCTCTTGAAACCACCCTAACCGCTCAGCAACAACAGCTGCACCAACAAAATCTTCAGCAACATCGCAAAGGGATATACGGTGGCATAGCCCAGGTTGGGCTGGTCGTTGTTGGTTTTTTCCAACGCAAAAGCCAGCACGGCAGGCTGGGTCTGGAGCCCTGCTAGTACGCCTCCCAACACGCCCAAGGGAATCTTGAGCAAGCGGTAGCCAATCCAGAGCGTGAGCAAGGCTGCCCCCATCGTAATCAAGGCACCCATCCAGAACAATCGCAGACCATCCCCTTGTGCCAAGGTCTGCACAAAAGCATAGCCAGAGCGCGTACCAATTCCAGCCAAAAACAGGATCAGCCCCAGTTGGCGCAGGGTCAGGTTAGCGCTAAAGGGAATCTGCCACAGGATGGGGCCGGTACGCCCCAGCGCACCCAACGCTAAACCCACCACCAGCGGCCCGCCGGCAAAACCCAGTTCGAAGGTTCGGCCCCCTGGCAGGGGAATGGGCAGGCTACCCAGCAGAAGCCCTAGGGCAATTCCTAGGCTAAAACTGACCACATCCACCTCGGCCAGTGCCCGGTATGAATCGCCCAGGTATTGGCTCACCTCGCGAATACGGTTCTTGGGACCTACCACCCGAACCCGATCGCCGAGCTCGAGGGTAGTATCTTTATTTGGCAAAAACTCCACTTCGCCCCGGCGTACCCTGGTAATCACCACGCCAAAGCGTTGGGGCAGCTCGAGTTCAGCCAAGCTACGCCCTGCCACTTCCCGGCTACTCACGAAAACCCTGCGGAAGTCCAGCGCGTGGCGATCCTCTTCCAGTCGCTCAGGCACTGCGCTACCCAGGGTCTCGACCACCCGCTTCAGTTCGTCTGCGGTGCCAATCACGTTCAAGCGATCACCTATTTGCAGCTCGGTATCGGAAGCAATCACCTGCTGCTCACCAGCACGCTGCAAGCGTCCAAAGACCACCCGCCATTGATGTGCACGGGTCAGCTGTTCAACCGTCCAACCTACCACCTTGGCCTCGGTCACTTCCACGGTTTGGGAAACCAGTCCCCCGGCCTCACTCTCCTCCAGTTTTTCCTTACTGCCCCACAACCGCCAAGCCAGGTGCAAGGCCAACAGCATCCCAATCACCCCCACCGGGTAGGCCACTGCATAGGCCGCTACCGGCAGCCCCTGCACCACCTCTGAAGCACCCCGCCCCTTCATGGCTTCCAGCGCTGCGGCCAAGGCCGGGGTATTGGTCAGCGATCCCGCAAACAACCCTGCTTGCAAGGCACCACTCAAAGCAAATAGCGAACCGACAATTGCAACCACGATCGCCGCCACCCCTACCACCCCTACCACCAGCAGGTTGTAACGCAGTCCGCGCTTACCAAAAGAAGCAAAAAAACCCGGCCCACTGGCCAGTGCAATGGTATAGACAAACAGCACCAGGCCAAATAAATAGACAAACTCTGGCAGCTTAAGTTCCGGCGAGAGCGCCCCAAAAGCCAGCCCCACAAATAGCACTGCCGAAACCCCCAGGCTGAAGTTGCCGATGCGAATTTGGCCCAGCAGATAGCCAATCGCAGCCACCAAGAACAACAACAATGGGTTTTCTCTGAGCAGCTCGAGCATCCCGCCTCCTCCATCCATCATGCGCCCATCCGTTGGGACAGATTGCCCACTCGGAAAGGAGAAAATCCTCCGTGCTGGAGGACTGTTCCCTAATAGGCTCTTTAGAGCGGTTGCCCCGAATACCCAGTACAACAAAAAACGTTGTACTGGGTAAATCACGCCGCACGGCGCGCAGCCTAAATGTGGGAACCGCGATGAGGCGCCCCGGGTCAGACAGGTGGCAGGCGGTGCTCTTCTTCGGGCAGTGGTTCCTCGTCGGGGTCGAAGGCATAGTAGAGCTTGAGCGGCGCCACCGAGACCACCCGCAGTACCTCCCCACACTCAGGGCACTCCACCTCGAGGCCCGCCCTGGCATCGGCCACCTCGACCAACTCGCCACAAACCGGACATTTCGAGATTTCTAAGGTTTCCATCTCTCACCTCCCGGAGCTTTGGTCGAACCCGAGACAACCTGAGCACTACCAGCATGGCAGTTCGCAGGGAGCCGAATGTCCTCCAATCCGTCGGCCTGCTCTGCACACCGCATCGTGAAAGGTTGCGTTACAGGTATTGTACGCCAACCCAAGCCCACTGGAACGGCTGCCGGAACTTTTTAGGTTCCGTCAGTGCGAAAACCGCTATAATCGGCTGTACTCGAGGCCATCTTATGGCAACCGCGACCCTCCCCCACACCCATCCGCTGCCGGAGCGCAACCCCGGCACCCCCTTCGACCCCGGCGCCCTCGAGGGCGCGTTGGTCAACAAAAGCGCCATCGAGCGCCGGGCCGCCACCCTGCCCACCCGCCGTACGGTCAAGAAGGAGTGGCAGGCCGCCTGGCTGCTACACGCCATCCAGACCATAGACCTCACCACCCTCTCGGGCGACGACACCCCCGGCGCGGTGCAGCGGCTGTGCGCCAAGGCCCGTCAGCCGGTGCGCCCGGAGCTGCTGCGCGACCTGGGCATACCCCATCTGCGGCTCACCACCGGCGCGGTGTGTGTCTACCACGAGATGGTGCCCGTCGCGGTCGAGGCCCTGGAGGGTTCCGGCATCCCAGTGGCCGCGGTCTCGACGGGGTTTCCGGCCGGCCTCACCCCGCACCGCCTCAAGCTACAGGAGATCGAGGCCTCGGTGGCCGCCGGGGCCCGTGAGATTGACATCGTGATCTCGCGCCGCCACGTTCTGACCGGCAACTGGAAAGCCCTCTACCAGGAGGTGCGCGACTTCCGCGAGGCCTGCGGCCCGGCCCACATGAAAAGCATCCTGGCCGTGGGCGAGCTGGGCACCCTCAAAAACGTCTACAAGGCCAGTATGGTGTGTATGCAGGCCGGCTCGGATTTCATCAAAACCTCCACCGGCAAAGAGGCCGTCAACGCCACCCTGCAAAACAGCCTGGTGATGGTGCGGGCCATCCGGGCTTTTTACGAGCAGACCGGCTACAAGGTGGGCTTCAAGCCCGCCGGGGGTATCCGCACCTCCAAGCAGGCCCTGGACTGGCTGATTCTGATGAAAGAGGAACTCGGCCACGAATGGATGCAGCCGCATCTTTTCCGGATTGGGGCCAGCGCCCTGTTGAACGACATCGAACGGCAGCTCGAGCACTTCGCCTACGGGCGCTATGCCTCCATGCAGTACCAGCCGCTGGGCTAGCCCGTTCGTAGAAAGCAAACGCAAGCCCAGGAGTCCCCCATGACCCTTACCGAACTTATGGAAACCCTCCCCTACGGCCCCGCCCCCGAGGCGGCCCAACCCGCCCTGGACTGGATCAAAACCCACAAGGGCCGTTTTCAGCTCTTTATTGGAGGCCGGTGGCGCAGCCCGGCCAGCCAGGAATGGTTCACCACCCTTAACCCAGCCAACAACCAACCCCTGGCCGAGGTAGCCCAGGCCAACGCCACCGACGTGGACGAGGCGGTCAAGGCCGCCCGCAAAGCCTTTGCAAGCTGGCGCCAGACCAAGGGCCATGTGCGGGCCCGCTACCTGTACGCCCTGGCCCGCCAGCTTCAAAAGCACGCCCGCCTGTTTGCCGTGCTGGAAACCCTGGACAACGGCAAGCCCATCCGCGAGACCCGCGATATTGACATCCCCCTGGTGGCCCGCCACTTCTACTACCACGCGGGCTGGGCCCAGCTTATGGAAAGCGAGCTGGCGGGCTATGGGCCGGTGGGGGTGGTGGGGCAGATCATCCCCTGGAACTTTCCCCTGCTGATGCTGGCCTGGAAGATTGCCCCCGCCCTGGCCATGGGCAATACGGTGGTGCTCAAGCCCGCCGAGTTTACCCCCCTGACCGCGCTGTTGTTCGCCGAAATATGCCAGCAGATCGGCCTGCCACTGGGGGTGGTGAACATCGTCACGGGCGACGGCACAACCGGCGCCGCCCTGGTGGAGCACCCTGGGGTGGACAAGATCGCCTTCACCGGCTCGACCGAGGTGGGGCGGCTCATTCGAAAAGCCACCGCCGGCAGCGGCAAAAAGCTCTCCCTCGAGCTCGGCGGCAAGTCGCCTTTTGTAGTCTTCGAGGATGCCGACCTAGATAGCGCAGTGGAGGGCGTGGTGGACGCCATCTGGTTCAACCAGGGCCAGGTCTGCTGCGCGGGCTCGAGGCTTCTGGTACAGGAGGGCATCGCCGAAAAGATGTACGCCAAGCTCCGCGCCCGCATGGAAAAACTGCGGGTGGGCGACCCGCTGGACAAGGCGGTGGACATCGGGGCCATTGTGGCACCGGTGCAGTTGCAAAAAATCCAGCGGCTGGTGCAAAAAGGCGTGGAGGAAGGAGCCAGGCTCTGGCAGCCGAGCTGGGCCGTCCCCGCCGAAGGCTGCTTCTACCCCCCCACCCTCTTCACGGAGGTGGCCCCTTCTTCCACCATCGCCCAGGAGGAGATTTTCGGGCCGGTGCTGGCCGCCCTCACCTTCCGCACCCCCGAGGAGGCCGTCCGGCTGGCCAACAACACCCGCTACGGCCTGGCCGCCTCCATCTGGAGCGAGGACATCAACCTGGCCCTGGATGTGGCCACCCAGATCAAGGCCGGCACCATCTGGATCAACAGCACCAACCTCTTCGACGCCGCCAGCGGCTTCGGCGGCTACCGCGAGAGCGGCTTTGGGCGCGAGGGGGGCAAGGAAGGGCTGTGGGAGTACCTCAAGAAAACCGCCAGAGCGCCAAAGGCAAAAGCGGTGGCCGGGAAAACCAGGGCCGCACAGCCAGTGGCTGATGTGCCCCCCATTGACCGCACCGCCAAGCTCTTCATCGGTGGTAAGCAGGTGCGCCCCGACAGCGGCTACAGCAAGGTGGTCTACGACCCCGAGGGGCACCCCATCGGCGAGGTGGGGCTGGGCAACCGCAAGGATATCCGCAACGCGGTGGAGGCCGCTCGAGGGGCCTTCGAGGGGTGGCGCAAAACCACCGGCCACAACAAGGCCCAGATCCTGTACTTCCTGGCCGAGAACCTCTCCGAGCGGGCCGAGGAGTTCGCCCGACGCATCGCACAGCAGACCAGGCAGGATGGCACGGCCGAGGTTGAGGCGGCCCTCGAGGCCCTCTTCACCGCCGCAGCCTGGGCCGACAAGTACGAGGGCATGGTACATAACACCCCCATCCGCAACGTGACCCTGGCGGTCCCGGAGCCCATCGGGGTAATGGGCCTCCTCTGCCCCGACGACCAGCCCCTTCTGGCCCTGGCCCGGCTGGCCGCAACCGCCCTAGCCATGGGCAACACCCTGGTGGTGGTGCCCTCTCCCCTGGCCCCCCTCACAGCCACCGATTTCTACCAGGTGTTGGAGACCTCCGATATCCCCGCCGGAATCTTCAATATTGTCACCGGTGAGCGCGACGAACTGGCCCAGACCCTGGCCGAGCACGACGACGTGGACGCCCTCTGGTATGCCGGCCCCCAGGCTGGCTGGGCCCTGGTGGAAAAGGCCAGCGCCGGCAATATGAAGCGCACCTGGACGCTACCCGCCAGCGGCCCCCTGCCCGACTTAGACGAAATACTCAGGCAGGCCACCCAGTTCAAGAACATCTGGGTGCCCTACGGGGCCTAGCGCTTGTCTGGCACCACAATCCGCCCGGCCACAATGGCCTGACGGATGGCGTTTACTTCCCGGCGCAGGCTTTCGGGCAAGAGCGCCTGGTTGTAGGTATCCAGCGCGTAGCCCAGGCCGTTTTCCCTGAGCCCCAGGCTGATCAGGCCGCCCTGGAAGGTGTTGCGGGCCACCGACTCCACCGCGCGCTGGGCCGCCACATCCACCCGCTTGAGCATGCAGGTGAGGGCGTGGTTGAGGGTGGCAGGGTTGTTGTCGGTATCGCCCAAAAAGTTCAGGTTGCCGTCGCCCCCGATGAAGAACATCGGTCGGGTATCCCCGGCGCACTCCCGGGTGTAAGCCTCGTACTTGGGCACACTGGCAAAGGGGTTGCTGCGGAAGCGCAGGCCCCTGGGCAGTTCGCTGGCCTTGAGGCAGCGGGTCTGTTTGACGTAGTCGAACACCCCCAGCCCCGAGGCCCCGGCGGCGGCGTAGATGATGTCGGCCCCCTGGGATTTTTGCGCGGCGGCAATTTCTTTGGCCTTGGCCGGATCCGAGAAGGCCGCGGGGGTGTTGCCCACATAGTTCACCAGCACCCGGCAGGTCGGGCAGGCCCGCCGAACCCCCTCGCGGTAGCCCACCTCGAATTTGTGAATCAGGGGGATGTCCATCCCGCCCACAAAACCCACCACCCCGGTCTGGCTGAGGCGGCCGGCGATGTAGCCCACCAGGTAGGTGCCCTCGTTCTCGCGGAAAACGTAGGAGGCCACGTTGGGCGCTTCGGTCGCGGTGTCAATCAGGGCGAAGCGCTGTTCGCGAAACTCCCGGGCCGCTGCCGCAACCCCTGGTTCGGTGGCAAAACCCAGGCCGATGATCAGACTGAAACCCTCGCTAGCAAAGCGCCGTATGGCCGAGGGAATCTGGGAAGGGTCGGCGGGCTCGAAGTCGAACATCCGGCCGCCCAACTGCTGCACCGTGCGCAGGGCCGCGCCGTAGGCCACGCCGTTGAAGGTGGGGTCAGTTTTGGCCCCTTCACTGAAGACCATTGCCACATTACCCAGCGGCTGAGCCAGGGCCAGCCCCAGTGCAACCAGCAGAAGAATGAGCGGCTTTTTCATGTAGGGACAATAGCACAAAGCCCCTCAGGGCGACAAGCGAGCCCCCTCCCATCGCAAAAGCCACTCCTTCACGCCCTCCCGCCCGGCAAACCCCCCCAGCCGCCCATCGGCATGAATCACGCGCTGGGCCGGAACCACCAGGAAGAACGGACAGGCCCGCATGGCGGCCCCCACCGCCCTGGGCGTGAGGCCGCACAGGCGCCCCATCTGGGCGTAGCTGCGGGTCTGGCCCAGGGGAATGCACCGCACCTCTTCGTAAAGGGCTATTCGCCGGGCCTCGAGATCGGCATAGTCCAGTGGCACTTCCAGAAACGTTTCGTTCGGCTTCGCAAAATAGCGGTCTACTTTTTTGCTCACTTCACGCAGGAGTTTGTTGGGGCGCTCTGGTAAACCATCCCCCAGCACAAGTAAATCCACCGATAGCAGGGCCTGGGGTGTGGCTTTGGCAAAAAGTGGGCCAATCGGTGTGGGAATGAGTAGGCTATACATACAGTACCTGTTGTCGAACAGCTCGAGCCCACAAACAAATGTAGCTACCAGCCCCAAAGCAGCCCAGAGGGAATTTGTCGTCAAGATCGGGCGGCTTTTTCGCGTTTGCTGGTTTCTCGGGCTACAGCCCCTTCCAGCATCAAGTCGAGAAACTTCGTCATCTCTTCCTTGAGTTGCCGTCCGGGGGTATAGGCCGCCCAGCGCAACGCTGAGAGCAAATACACATCGGCGATCGAGCGGGAGATGCGCTCGAGCGACATGTCCTGTCGCAACTTGCCGCGCAACTTGAGCGGGCGCAGAATATCGGCAATCAGGTCGCCCAGCGGCAGGGCCTCAAAGGCGGCTTTGGCCCGCTCGGGGTCTGGGTTCAAGAGTTCGTAGGCCAGGGGGGAGAGCAGTACCCGCTCCTGCTCACTCACATCGGCCAGACGGCTCCACAAGCGGCGCAGGACCTCGAGGGGAGGCTCCCCCTGGCCCAGCTCAGCCAGGGCCTGTTCGCGCAGCTCGCCCAAAAGCTGTGCACCAAAGTCCAGCAATACAGCTTCTTTGTAGGCGTAGTAGTTGAAAAAAGTACCGCGTGAGACGTGCGAAGCTTTGGCAATGTCGGTGGCGGTGGTTTGGTGAAAGCCCTTCTCCCGGAATAGGTTTATGGCAGTGCGAAAGATACGATCACGGCGACGTAGCTTTTGCCTTTCGCGCAGACTGAGCATGAAGAGATTGTACCCAGGTCTAATAAATTGCGCTAGTCACCTTTTGTCGGCTAGAGGAAAAGGAGGCAGACGAAGAAAACTACGTCTGCTTGTGAGCCTTCCGAACAAGCAACCGGACAGGCCCCATACCGCGTTTCGGGTGTCCCTGTTGCACCAAGGTTGGAACTAGACTGCACCGAAGTACCCCAGCTCATACAGTCGCTGCCAGACCCGGCTTACCGGCAGCCCCATTACGGTATAAAAATCGCCCTCGATGCGTTCCAAAAGCACCATTCCCAAACCTTGCGCCCCATATCCTCCTGCTTTGTCGAGCCCCTCGCCGCTCCCGGCATACCACTCGAGTTCCCACTCCTGCAAGGCCCGGAAAGTGACCCGAGCCTCCGCGACCTCGCTGTGTAAAAATCCATCGGGCTTCAAAATGGAGAATCCGGTGTAAACCGCATGGGTACGGCCCGATAAGCGCCGCAGAAAGGTTTTGTTTTCTGATTCCTTCGTGTGCTACCTGCAGTCTACCCTTCCACCCCCGCCATCCTGAGCAGAAGACGGCTGCGGATGAGGTTGTGCACCAGCAGAATCAGGTTCACCCGCGCCAGGAAACCTGCAAACGACCGGGCC
>NZ_JBBINI010000033.1:0-39635 GCF_037443965.1 Meiothermus sp. | reverse complement strand
GAGTCGAAGGGCTCTGGGAGAGTAGGGCAGTGCAGAGGTTTTTTCTTTGCGGGAATAGCTCAGTTGGTAGAGCACAACCTTGCCAAGGTTGGGGTCGCGAGTTCGAGTCTCGTTTCCCGCTCCATAACTCCCCTTCCCCCCACCTCATAAGGTGGGGGTTTTTGTTGGTTTCCAACTTAAAGACCCCAACCCCCCTCCCAAAAGAAGAGGGGGTTTTATTTGGACTGCTCGAGCTCAGAGTATCAAGCAGGATCTTCCGTACTACATCGAAATTAATCTTCTCGGGTTTGGAGTAACGGATACAGCTTTTGCCGCAGCTGACTTGTAAGAGATCACGGTTGGCCTGCATCACCTCTGCTTGAGTACGTAGAACGAAATGTGGTTTTTCTGAATGGCAAAGGCAATTTCAAGCTCTTTGGCTGCTGGATATTGGCAGCAGGGCATGTCATAGAGCATGGTTTCTGTTGTAACCTTCGAGTAGCTCGAGGCACAGGGTTCGCAGGCGCTCGAGTGCGGCCTTGCGCTCATTGTGGAACCTCCTCGAGGTGGGCACTGACCGTCAAGGCATTGCTTTGCATAAGAATAAAATAGTTCAATTACGTCATAGACGAATTGAGGCTGCGATATAAATAGCGGCCTGCGCTCGATGTATCGTCGGCAGCGCTAGTCACCTTCGAGCAACCTGCGATGGAACTTGATCCTTGAATCCGGCATCCGTGAAGAGGTACGGGCAAAAACTGCTATGGTAAGGTAGTTTCATGTCAAAACGTGGGGTCGTCGAAGAAACCAAGGCTGCCGAGAACCCGGATGCCCACCTCGAGCAGATTCGCTCGATCCTGTTCGGGCAGCAGATGCTCGAGTTCGAGCGCCAACTTGCAAGCCTAGAAGATCGTTTACAAGCTACTGCAACCCAGATGAACCAGGGATTGTTGGAGCGCATTACAGCGTTGGAAAGCCGACTGGTAGGGCTGTTGGAGCAAGAAGCCCAGGAGCGGCAGATCGCCGACAATTCGCTGCAAGGGAGTCTGGATGCTGCGGTGGATAATTTAGAAGGCAAACTGGCCTCGCAGATGAAAGAAATGCGGGCCGACCTGAAAGACCAAGGCAAGGAACTGAACAAAAAATTGGATCAGCTCGGCTCGCACCTGCAAACTGCCATTGACGAGTTACGCCTACACAAAACCGACCGAAAAACCCTGGCCGATCTACTGGCAAACATGGCCGATAAGTTGCGGAAAGATTAGAGGAACGATGGATAGGGCGGAAATGGGAGAGCAGGAGAAAACGACCTATCCCCTACCCCCTGCTCCCGCTCTCCTAAGCGTTCTTTAGCCATGGCCCACACCCCTCCTCCACCCCTCCCACCCGATGACCTCGAGGTGCTGCGACGGTTGCTGCTCCAGCCCGAACAGGAGGCTTTGGAGGCCCTGCAAAACCCCGAACTGTGGGAAGAGCAGGTTTCCCAAGCCCTGCCGGGGGCCCTCGTTCGCCGCACCAAGACCGATAAATCGGTACAGCACGCACTCAACCCGATACTCGAGGAAACTTTCGTGCGGCTGGTAAAGCGCAACCCCAAGCTGTTGGTTGAAATCCTGTTCCCGGTTCTGCTGCCGGCCATTCGTCGGGCAGTAGCCAGCCTGTTCGCCGCCCTGACCCAAAGCCTCAACCAGACCCTCGACCAGGTCTTTAGCCTGCGGGGCCTACGCTGGCGGCTCGAGGCCCTCTCTACCGGGAAAACCTTCGCGGAGGTGGTGCTCTCGCACACCTTGCTTTACCGCGTCGAGCAGGTTTTGCTGATCCATCGCGAGAGCGGGCTGCTGCTGGCCCACCAGGTAGCCGAAGGCGTCAACGTTCAGGACGGTGCCCTGGTCTCGGGGATGCTGACCGCCATCGGCGATTTTGTACGGGATTCCTTCGACCCCATGGCCGGGCTCAACACGGTGAATTTCGGCGAACGGGTACTGGTGGTAGAACAAAGTGGCCTGGCGGTACTGGCCGCGGTGGTGCGCGGCACCCCACCGCCGGCTTTACAGGGGCGTTTGCAGGACGTGCTCTCGGAGGTTCACACCCGTTTCGCCGATGAACTGCGGCACTACGCAGGAGACAACAAGATTTTTGCCGATGCCCGCCCCATGCTGGAGACCCTGCTGGAAACCCAGTACAAGCGCCCCGAGGGCCGCCGCCCTTATGCGGCTTTGCTTGTTGGGGGGGTTTTGCTGGCAGCGCTGGGCGGGTGGGGGTGGAGCAACTTCCAGGCCGACCGGGCCTGGAGGGCCTATCTCGAGCGCCTTTCCAGCACCCCCGGCCTCGTCGTCACCGATGCACCCCGACGCTACGAGCTGCGGGGCCTGCGCGACCCCCTGGCTGCCGACCCCGCCAGCCTGCTGGAAGGTCTCCCCCTTCGCCCCGAGCAGCTTCGGGCCACCTGGCAGCCCTACCAGTCCCTCGAGCCCGAAATCGTGCTCAGGCGCGTGCAGCAACGCATGGACACCCCCAGCACGGTGCGCCTGACCTGGCGCGACGGGGTGTTGGTGGTCTCGGGCAGCAGCACCCGGGCCTGGCTCAGCCGCCTGCGCAACCTGGCCCCCCTGCTGGGCGTGGAGCAGCTCGATGCCAGTGAACTGGCCCTCGAGCCCCCTCAGTAGCCTCAACCACCCTACGCTCCATCCCCTTGCGCCCAGGGTGCTTGCGAGCTTAGACTGCATTCGCATTTGTCGAGATAAATCGTGCGGATAATCGAACACGCGGGTGCAATCCAAAAGGGGTGGGGGGCTCATAGGTGATCCAGAAAAAAATATGTATGTTGGGTGCCTTCGCCGTGGGCAAAACCAGCCTGGTTGCCCGGTATGTACACAGCATTTTTTCGGAAAAATACCAGACCACGGTAGGGGTCAAAATAGATAAGAAAGTCATCGAAGTAGGCAGCCAGGAAGTGAGCCTGGTGTTGTGGGATCTCTATGGCGAGGACCAGTTCCAGCGGGTGCAATCGTTTTACCTGCGCGGGAGTTCGGGCTACCTGCTGGTGGCCGATGGTACCCGCCCCGAGACCCTCGAGGTCGCCCAAAACATCCAGCAACGCGCCCAGGAGGTGATGGGCTCGGTGCCCTTCATCCTGATGCTCAACAAGCACGACCTCCCGTGGAAAATCGGTGAGGCGGAGGTAGGCCAGCTTCTGGCCAGGGGATGGGAGGTTCGCTACACCAGCGCCAAAACCGGCGAGGGTGTTGAAGAGAGCTTCGCGGAGCTGGCCAGACGGATGCTGGAACAATCCTGAAAGCTGCCGAAGAAACACCCCAGGTCAGCGAATCCCCATGACCTCGAGGGCCTTCTCCAGCATGGCATCGCGCCCGGTACGGGCAATGGCCTCGGGGTCGTAGACCATCTCAATATCGGGGGTGACATACTCGGGCAGGGCCTCGCCACTGGTCTTGAAGGTACGAACATAAGTAATGGCCAGCGCCGAACCGTCCGCCAAAGGCCAGAACTCGGTAGCGGTGTTCATCACCCCCGCCGTACGCTGACCAATTACCTTGATACCGCCAAACTGCTGAAGCACATAGGCCATAATCTCGCCACAAGAGGCCGTTCCGCGGCTCACCAGCACGGCAACCCGACCGGTAAAACGGGCTGGCTGCTCCAGATGGTAGGGCGGGTTGGGGTCTTTGGGGTCGTTACCCAGGATGGCCCCATCGGCATAGCCAAAAGGTACACTGGCACTGCGCGTACGCATCTCCAGGGCAAAATTGCCCACAAAAGCACCGGGCGCACCCTGGCACTCGGTCTCTTCCCCGCCCGAATTATCCCGCAAATCCACAATGAGGGCTTTTGCGCCGTTGGCCTGGGCTTCCAATACCAGTTGATGCACCCTGGGGCCAATCTGCTGGTAGACCGCAAAGTCGGGGATGCGCAGCACAAATACCCCTTCCGGCAAACCCCTGGGCGCATGCAGGGTAGGTAACACCGGCAGACTATAGGGTTGGCGGCTTAGGGTGAGTTGCAAGCGCTCTTCCCCCCGCAAAAGCGTTAGTTGCACCGGCTGGTCGGTGTTGATACGGGCCCTGAAATCTTCCAGGCTGCTTATCGGCGCTCCGTTCACCGCCACCACCCGGTCATAAGGGCGCACCCCGGCCAGATCGGCGGCACTCCGGGGGCGCACCTCGCCAATCAGCACCCGCCCGTCCGAAAAAGCCGGGATGGTAATGCCATAGATCGGCGTCGAATCGGGCTGTCCAGCAAGCCAGGCCCGAAACTGCTGGTAGCGCTGTGGGCTTAGATAAAAGGTGTGACCATCGCCTATATTCCGCACCAGACGAGCGATAATCCGCGCCGCTGTCTCAACCCCACACTGCGGCTGGCCTGTACAGGCTTGCTCCAACTCATGCCCGGACTGCTCGGCCAGCACATCCCAATCCACCGGGCTGTAGCCATAGTAGTGCGTTCGCAGTTCACCCACCGCCTGTTGCAGCAAATCACTGGCGGGCGAAGCCCCAACCAGGCCCACCCATGCCACAAAAGCCAGCACCCATAAGCGCATACGCATGGAATCCACTCTAGCAAGACCCCAGATGGAAACTGTGAACGCTTCTCGTTACGTTTCCCGCAATTCGCCACACACGGTGCCGCGCAATTTACCCAGCACCGTAAAAACCGTTGTACTGATTATTCGTGGGCAACGCTCAGGGTTGACGGTTCAGCAGCCAGTACACCACCACAATCACAAGCAGCCACCACCACCAGCGGCTGCCAAAGCGGCCCAGCAAGGGGCGGCGTTCGGGCATGGGCGGCGGGGCCGAAGCACCCGGTGCCACGCGGGGCGGACGGGTTGCGGGCTGCATCTGCAAGCGTTGGCCCCGCTTGATGTGGTAGACCGATTTGTCAATCTGGCCTTTTTTGCGGTAGGCCGCGCCCAGGTTGTGGTGGGCGAGGGCGTACTCGGGGTTGAGCTTCAGTACTTCTTCGTACATGCGGATGGCTTCATCGGTCTGGCCGGCCTCGAGGGTCATGTTGGCCAGGTTGGTCTTGGCGCGGTAGTGGCCGGGATCGCGCTTTAGGGCCATCTCAAAGGCTTCCTGGGCCTCTTGTCGGTGGCCGTTGCGGATACGAACCAGGCCCAGCGCGGCCCAAGCTTCTGCGCTCAGGTGGGGATCCTCGAGGTAGGAGACGATTCGGCCCTCATCCTCGGTATCAAAGGCTTCGATAGCGGCCTTGGCTCGCGGCACATCCAGGTAGCCTGCGATTAGATCGCCATCCTGTTCCAAAAGCTTTTGGGCCTTGCCATATTCCTTCAGCCGCAGCCAGTCCCGCAGTTCCAGCAACACCGCCAGCCCATCGGCATCCCCCTCTTCGCCAGTCAGAATGCGGCTGCGGGCTTCCTCGTAGCGCCCGGAACGGATGACCTGATTCAGTTCTTCCATCGTTTCGACTCAACAGCCTATTGTATCGGGATTGCTGAGAAAAGAGCACATCGCCAAAACAGCATCAGTCTTCTTTCATAGGGCGGTTTCAGGAAATAACAGCGGTTTCAGAAAATAACATGGGGTATCCATAGCTCAAACTTCACCAAGAAGGCGGTTTATTCATCACAGAGGAATAGAATCCATACGCGAACCGCCCTATACCGCTGTAGCTTCCAAACCAGGGCCAACCCTGTCATTGCCAGCGCTCGAAGATGCGAAGCAATCCAGCCTCTTTGCTAGGCTTGCTGGATTGCTTCGGCCCCTGCACGGTGTCATGTGCGACGCAAACGACCTCATGCGCCTTTTGCGGCAACCACCCTAGGGTTTCCAAACCTTGGCTATGCAATCAGCCTCTAGTGGTTTGGTAAGTTAAGGATTAATATGCGGTGAAGTTCACCAAATGAAGCGCTCAAAGCAACTCCCAGATATTAGGGGAGCCAAATCCATCCCGGGAATTAAGTTACCGGAGCACTAGCACGCATCAGCTCAGTTCGAGGAGGTTTTGGGAGATGTGGATTGGCCGGACTCCAGCAATTGGGGCACCGTCACAAACCGATACCCTTGGGCTTGCAGCGCGGGCAGAATGCTGTGCAAGGCCTCTACCGTGTGGCTACGGTCTCCCCCGCCATCATGCAACAAAACGATACTGCCCGGCTTGACATTACGCAGCACATTATCCACGATGGTCGCTGCCCCCTGGGCTTGCGTATCCTCGCTCAGCACCGACCATTGCACCACCGTATATCCCTGCTGCAAAGCATAATCGGCCAGACCGTTGTACAGACGGCCTCCCGGAGGTCGGAAAAGGGAGGTGATTAGGCCGGTGGTCTGTTGGATCAGGACCGCCGTGCGCTCAATCTCCGCACCGGCTTCCTCTGGGGTCATGGGCGTATTGCGGTGGCTCCAGGTGTGGTTGCCAATAGCATGGCCTTCCGCTACCACCTGCCGGGCAATCTCGGGACGTTTCTGCAAATGCAATCCCACCCAGAAAAAAGTAGCCTTGACACCATATTGTCGTAGCACTTCCAACACCGCTAGGGTGTCGGGCCAGGGACCATCATCAAAGGTGAGTGCGACTTGTTTCTCTTCCCCCACAAGCATAACCCGGCGCACCACAGTTCCAGCGTAGGCAGAGGCTGGTAGGCGGCGTTTTTCCTCTACAGGGGTTTGGGGCTGAGAAATTAGCGGTGATGGTGTAATGGCCGGATCGGACTGCCTGGGCTGCTCTAAGGCTTCTGGATGTGGGTCTTCACTAGGGGGAATCGCTGCTTGTTCCTGGGGTATCACACTTGGTGCTGGGTTCGGGTTTGGCTTGGTTGGGAGCCTTTGGGAGGACACGCCAGGGAAGCTCTGAACAGGCTTGGGCACAACGGTTTGGTGGCTGGCAAATGGAATAGCCCCGCTGAAATAGCCTATCTGCACCGCCACGATTGCTGCGAGCACCAGCGCCAGCCACAGTTTGTAGCGGGTTTTAAGCTTGGTTTTACGTTTACGAGCCACCTGAACCAATTATCGCACCCAAGTGGTCTGGTATGTTGATTTTTCGACTGGATTCGGCCTGCTGAGTGACAGGATTTGCGGTAAAGCGGCTTGCTTGGAGGTCTCCAGCATGCATGGATTTCTTAGTTAGCAGACCCGTAAGTAGTCCTGGCATGTGTTTAGGCAATGCACCAAGCCGTAATCACTCGTGGGTTTTACCTGGGCACACCTTATCGCGGTTTACTCTACTTTTTGCCATTAATCCTAGCGGCAAAAAACGAGTCCTGTACGGTTTTTGACTTTCGGGGATGTCTGGGTTCTTTCCGAGAACCGCTCTAATGGAGAGCCGCGCCAATACCACTTTAAACCAGCAGGTACGAATGACACCAAAGCGCATTGGTAAGATACAAACGTTATGGCAGACAACACACGGGCCTGGATGGAAGAACTGCTGGCCGAGATGGAAGAGCGACGCAAACATATCGAATCGGGCGGCGGGCCAGACCGGATCAAAAAGCAGCATGAGGCAGGCAAAATGACCGCCCGTGAGCGAATTCAATATTTGCTCGACGAGGATACCTTCGTTGAACTGCAACCCTTCGCCGAGCACCCCGAAACCGAGCTCATGCACGGGATACAAGCACCTGCTGACGGGGTCATTACGGGTTATGGCAAGGTGGGGGGGCGCACGGTTTTTGTGTTTAGCCAGGATTTCACCGTGCTGGGAGGGAGCCTAGGCAAAACCCATGGGCAGAAGATCGCTCACGCCATGGATATGGCCGTCAAGGTAGGTGCTCCCGTGATCGGCCTTAACGACTCGGCGGGGGCCCGTATTCAGGAGGGAGTAGACAGTCTTTCGGGCTACGGTGAGGTGTTCTACCGCAATGCCATCTACTCGGGCGTGGTGCCGCAAATCTCGGCAATTCTGGGGCCCTGTGCGGGCGGAGCCGTATACAGCCCGGCCATTACCGATTTTGTGCTGATGAGCAAGGGCAATAGCTATATGTTCATTACCGGGCCGGAAGTCATCAAGAGCGTGACCCGCGAGGAAGTCACCTTCGAGCAACTGGGGGGCTCGGAGGTTCACACCGCCAAGTCGGGCGTAGCCCACCTCGAGTGCGAGGGCGACCAAGGCGTACTGGACACCATCAAGCAACTCCTTACCTACTTGCCGCAAAATGCCAAAGAAAAACCACCCATTGTCGAGAATGGCGACCCTAAGAACCGCAAAACCCCCGAACTCTTAGATCAGGTGCACCCCGATCCCCGCCGACCTTACAATATGCACCAAGTCATCGAGACCATCGTGGATGATGGCAAGTTCCTGGAACTACACACCAACTTCGCCAAGAACATCCTGGTGGGCTTTGCGCACCTGGGTGGAATGTCGGTGGGCATCGTTGCGAATAACCCGCGCCACATGGCTGGGGCCCTGGACATTAATGCTTCCGACAAGGCTGCCCGCTTTATCCGCACCTGTGACGGCTTTAATATTCCAATCCTGACCCTGGTAGACGTGACCGGCTTCTTGCCTGGTGTAGCCCAGGAACACCAGGGCATCATCCGCCACGGGGCTAAGATGCTGTACGCCTATGCCGAGGCCACCGTGCCCAAAATCACCCTTATTACCCGCAAGAGCTATGGCGGCGCTTACCTGGCCATGAACTCCCGCGACATGGGCGCTGATGTGGTACTGGCCTGGCCCACCTCGGCGGTGGCGGTGATGGGGGCAGAAGGGGCCGCTAACATCATCTACCGCAAGGAAATCCAGTCCTCGCCCGACCCTGCCGCCACCCGCCAGGCCAAAATTGCCGAATATAAAAAAGCCTTCGACAATCCCTACGTAGCGGCTGGACGTGGCTACATTGACGATGTGATTGACCCCGCCGAGACCCGCCGGTTGTTGATCCAGCACCTCGAGATGCTCTCCACCAAACAAGAAGAACGGCCCTATAAGAAGCACGGGAACATCCCGCTGTAGCCCTATCTCGAGCGCTGCATCCGCCCCTGGGGGCGGCCTGACAAGACCCGGTCAAAGCTGCTGCGGGCACGGGCTTTCATGGCTTCTACCGCGCTCCAGTTGGGCTGGCGCTGGGTGAGTACCGCCGAGGCCAGCAGATCGGGATCGCCTGGCATGTCCACATACACCGCCCCGGCATCGCGGCAAAAACCAGCCACCTTGGGGTCGTAGGCGATGCCAGCAAAGGGTGTTCCGGCCGCCGCTGCCAGTATGGCCCCGTGCAGGCGCACCGAGATTACATAACCGGCCTGGGCCAGCAGGTAGCTCACCCGGCGCGGATCCCAGGCCAGCTCGCGGGTGAAGCTGCTGAACTTTTCCAGCACCGGCTCATCGAAACCCGGTTGCAGGGCCAGAACCACCACATCGTAGCCCTCCACCCGCAGCCGGTCGGCCAGTTTGTGTAGGTTGGCATTGGCCGCCTCGGTGCCATATTTGGGCACCAGCACCACCATGTTGGGTTCGCGTTCAACCGGCGGGGGCACCAGCAACAAGGCCGGGTCGGCCCCCAGATGTACCTCCAAACCCAGGCCGCGCCCGTACTCGAGCGAGCCCTCATCGCGAAAGTAACAGGGCACCCCCCGCAAGGCCCGCCGTACCCGCCCTTCGCCGCGCTTGGTCAGGGGGCCCAGCGATTGATTGAACACATACACCGATCGACTCCTACGCCGGGCCAGTCCGATGATGGTCAGGTAATACCACAGGCTTAGACCAGAGGTTTTGTCTTGCAACAACCCCCCCCCGCCCGATAAGAGCAAATCTATCTTGCCCAGGGCTTTCCAGACTTCCAGGGGTTGAGTGCGCTTAACGGCTTCTACCCCGTAGCGCTGCGCGGTTTCGCCGGGGTTGTTGGAAAATATTACGGTCTGGTGCCCACGAGCCCTAATCTCTTGCACGATGGCCTCGAGGATGGCCTCGTCACCCGCATTCTGAAAGCCGTAATAACCACTGACCCCCACGTGCATGGATACCCTCCCCAATAGCTACCCGCGCTCCATCTTTGCACGCTCATCAATTAGATGCTTCTATCTAAGCCACCATTCGCGCAGTCGGCGAATGATCCAGACCCCTATCAGCCCCGCAGCCAGACCAATCAGGATTCCGTTCAATACCCGGAAGAAGGAGATGCTCAAAGGCGTGTGGTAGTGGGAAAAGGTGTTCAAAATTGAGCCCATGCCCACCGCTACCAGTACCAGCAGTGCATTTTTGAGCCAGGTCGGCCAGGGCAGCAACAGAGCTACAGGGGCCAGTGCATGGGCAAAAATCTCCTTGAAGCGGGGACGCACCATCACATCCTGCAAAAAGGCCCTGAGCTGCAATTCCCACTCCGGCACGATGGAGGGAGCGGCATCGTTGCCGCGTCGCAAAACGGCCAGGGCCACCACTGCCAGCCCCACCAGGGCAATTGCAACCTCGCCGAGTTTGAACTGGTAGTTATACAGGAAGTTGAGGGCCGGCTTGTAGTCGGTGGGCAAGAACGAGAGGGCCACCAGGAGGGGCGGCACCACCAGCGTAAGCGACACCCCCCGGAAAGGATCCAGGCCCAGCACGCTCTGGGGAGTGCTACCCAGGGCGGCCAGAAAGATCACCCCGGTCAACGAATAGAGCACCGCGGCCAGCCACAGGCGCAAACCGGGCAGATGGCGCTCGAGAAAACCCAGGGCCGGGAACACCATCGCCGCCAGCAAGGGTGCCGCATCCCCGCGAGCCACCCCCAGGGCAAAGAGCACCAGCAGCACGGCTACCGGAACGCCAAAGGGCGGCGGCAGCCCAATGGCCAGCAAAACCAGGCCCGCTACAATGCCCAGAAGGGCGATATACCGGAACGGCGAAGGCGTAAACTCGCGGGCGGAGGGCTCGCCAAGAGGGACACCCGAGCGTTCCAGGTCGCGCTTCAAGGTGGTCAGGAATTGCTGGGTGTCGCCAGGCTGTCGGTAGGGCCGTAGGTAGAGCAACTGGTGTCCGCGCTCGCGGGCCGCCAGCACAAACTTGTCGGCGGTCTCGGCAGGGGTGAGCTTGTCCTGCCATTCCGGGCGGATGCCAAAAAGTCGCCTGACCGACAGGGTTCGGGCGAGCTGGGAAAACCCCCGCTGGGGGGTGCCCTCAATCCAGGCGATCGGTTTGCCCTCCAGACCAGTTGCGACGGTCTCGAGGTTGTCGTTGTACCCCAGCACATCCAGCCCCGCAAACACCACCACATCGGCCTCGGGGGGAATCAGTTCTACATCGTACGTGCGGTAGGGGTGGTCGAAGGGCCGGGCCGCGATGTAAAAGCCCTGGGCCTTGAGTTCGCGGGCCAGGGCCTGGTCGTAGCCCGCGGGGAAAAAGTCTACGTTAACCGGGGTGGCCAGCCAGGTCTGGGTTCCGATCAAAACTTTCTCGCTGGGAATGTCCCAGCGGGCCACCATAGCCTCCAGGAGTGCCTGGGGGCCGGTCAGGTAAAACCATCCTGGCTTGATCTGGGCATTGGGATAGACCAGTTGCAGCGTGTTGGCTGAGTGGTAGGTCAGAAGCCCCCGGTTCACCCAGTTGCGCACCGACTGCTCGTAGAGCGCCACCCCCTCTACCCCCAAAGCCCGGTACTCTTGCATCACCTGCAGGAAGGTTCTGCCGGTAAAGCGGGCCTCATCGGCCACTTCTTCGCCGTCCATGATCAGCACCACCGGCCCAGGATGCTCGGCCTGCATCCGGGGCCAGAGCGCAGGCAGGCTCAGCACGGCCGCCAGCAGTACCGTTATTCGTAAAAGGCTACCCAGCTTCACAGTCACCCTCCCTGCCCCACTTTCCTGTCCCGCACCAGGCTCCGCACCCGCGCGGTCAGCATGGCCAGGGCTTCCTGGTTATGCCCCCCGTGGGGGATGATCACGTCGGCATAGCGCTTGGAAGGCTCCACAAAGGACAGGTGCATGGGACGAACCTGTTCTAAGTACTGCTCGATTACGCTCTCGGCGGTGCGCCCGCGCTCGGCAATATCGCGTTGCAACCGCCGGATGAAGCGCACATCGGCATCGGCGTCCACAAAAACCTTGAGGTTCATCTGGGCCCGAAGAGTAGCATCCACCAGCAGCATGATGCCCTCGAGCACCACCACCGGGGCTGGCTTTACCAGTATGGTTTCGCGGGAGCGGGTGTATTCTTTGAAAGAGTACACCGGGATCGAAACAGCCCGTCCCGACACAATTTGCTGGATGTGTTGCAAATAAAGCGCTAGGTCGAAAGCGTCTGGGTGGTCATAGCTCAGCTTTAGGCGTTCTTCGAAGGGCAGGCTGGCGTTGTCCTGGTAGTAATTGTCCATCGGTAAAAGAGCCACATGCTGTGGCCCCACAGCATTAATCACTGCTTCGGTAACGGTGGTTTTGCCACTACCAGTTCCGCCAGCAATTCCAATTACAAAAGCCCGACTCACAAAGCCAATCATACGCCGCACCGCCGTACACGACTAGCAAGTGCTAGCTTTAGGCGCACTGGCTTCAACTGAGGACATTCGATTACGGTGGGGTTTGTTAGAGTATAGAGCGAACATGATCGTCTTAACCGGCGAAATCCTAATTGAGCTGATTGGTCGCAATCTGAATTCCCGTTCTGCACTGGCCTATACCGGGATTTTGGGGGGCTCGGCCCTGAATACCGCCTCGATCCTGGCTCGAGTGGGTGCACCTACGCGCTTTGTGAGCGAGGTTGGGCAGGATTTTTTAGGTGACTGGGCTATTGCCCGCATTACCGAGCGAAAAATTGAAACCCGTTTCATTCGGCAGTTACCGGGAGTACCTACCCTTTTGAGTCTGGCCGAGGTAGACGCAGAGGGCGAGGCACAGTTCAGCTTCTACCGGGCCTTTGGCGATACCCAGTTCAGCCCGGATAGCGCGGCCATGGCCCGTGCCAAGTGGTTTCATTTTGGCTCCCTTTCCGCGTTCGACCCCCGCAACCGCTCCGGTATTGAAAGCTTGCTCGAGATTGCCCGTGAATACGATGTGCTGGTTAGCTTCGACCCCAATCTACACGCAAGGCCCAGCGAAACCTACTGGGAGCAGCTTCAGCGCTACCTGCCCTATGTTTCGGTATTCAAAGCCAGCCAGGACGATGCCCGTCTTCTCTTCCCCAACTCGGCCAACGATCCACAGGTTCTGCTAGAGCACCTGGTCGAGCTGGGCGCACCGGTCACGGTCTTGACCCTGGGCGCCGCCGGAGCCATGGCGGCTTTTCGCACCCGGATGATGCGGGTACCGGGGGTCAAGGTACCGGTGGTGGATACGATTGGAGCCGGGGATGCCTTCACGGCTGGCCTGATCTACGGGATGATGAAGCAAGAAATTGGCTCGAGGATGGAACTGCTTTCGTGGGATGGAACCCAGCTCCCGGTCATCCTGGCTTCCTCCTGCCACCTAGCCGCCATCACCTGCACGGTGGAAGGAGCCAGCCCACCCGAACAACCTCTGCATGCCTGGTGGGAGCGTTTTGGGTAGGGCTTCTTACCAACAACCGTTTATTGCCCGCATTGCAGCGGTTCCCAGCAATTCTTCGCAGTCCCACAATCCATCCTGGTTCTGTCCGGTGATACCGTTTCCGCTTGAATCCTTCACCGCCCGCCGCAGTCAGAGGTGAAGGATTCAAGCCGACCGAAGGGAGTAGAAAAGCATTTCGGTAATATCGTTTAGGCTTGCCGAAGTGAACGATACTACCGAAATGCGTATGATACCGGTTCCGCTTGAACCCTTCACCTTTGGGTGTAAATAAAGGTGAAGGTTCAAAAAAGTGAACGATACTGCCGGAATGCGTATGAGGGAGTCGGCTTCGACGGGCTCAGTGGTTCGGAGCATACCGTCGGATATCCGGTCGGTGAAGCAATCAGAAAAACCCCGGCCATTTGACCGGGGTTTTATCAGCGAGGTTTAGGGTAGCGCCTTAGACTCGAGCTGCCGAACGGGTATCCTGGGTCATGGCATGACCAATGGCTTTTTCGTGGCCGTCTACTTCGAAGGCATGGAGTTTGGTGGTATCCACCAGCAGGTCAATGGTGTCGCTGGGCAGCACCATCGCGTGACCGTCCACCTTGGCGGTCATCATGTTGCCGCCCACCTCGGCATGCACTTCGGTATCGGCTCCCAGGGGCTCGACTACCTCTACCCTACCCTTGACAATGTTGTCGCCTTCCGGGATGGATGTCCAGCCCTTGAGGCCAATGTGTTCGGGGCGAATGCCCATCCAGACTTCCTTGCCGTTGTAGGGCATCAGGCTGGCGCCCAGGGTTCCGTTGGCCTTGACCTTGAAGCCCTCGCCCACAAAGTAGGCGTTGCCGCCTTCGGTCTGCACCCGCGAACGAATAAAGTTCATGGAGGGTGAACCGATAAAACCGGCTACAAACTTGGTTTCGGGGAAGTCGTAGAGGTTCAGGGGGCTATCTACCTGCAAGACCTCCCCGTCTTTCATCACCACAATACGCTGGCCCAGGGTCATGGCTTCAACCTGGTCGTGGGTCACGTAGACGGTGGTCACCCCCAAGCGGCGCTGAAGTTTGGAAATTTCGGCCCGCATCTCCACCCGCAGCTTGGCATCGAGGTTGGACAGGGGTTCGTCGAACAAAAACACCTTGGGTTCGCGCACGATGGCCCGGCCCATCGCTACCCGCTGCCGCTGACCACCGGACAGCTCGCGGGGCTTGCGTTGCAAGAGGTGGTCAATCTTGATGATGCGGGCAGCATCCTTGACGCGCTTATCAATCTCGTCCTTGGCCACCCTGCGCAAGCGCAGCCCGAAAGCCATGTTCTCATAGACGTTCATGTGAGGGTAGAGGGCGTAGTTTTGGAAGACCATGGCGATGTCGCGGTCTTTGGGGGGTACATCGTTGACCAGGCGGTCGCCAATGTAGAGCTTGCCCTCGGTAATGTCTTCCAGACCGGCAATCATGCGCAAAGTGGTGGTCTTGCCGCAGCCCGAGGGCCCCACGAAGACCACAAACTCACCGTCCTCGGTCTCGAGGTTGAAATCCTTGACTGCCGTCACCTTGCCGCCGTACTTCTTGTAGACGTTCTCCAACCGAATTTTTGCCATGATGGCCTCCTGCCTTGGCGCTGTGCTGCCCTGCAGCACCAGCCTGTACCTGGTTCCCGCGCTGTGAGACCTCGCCTTGGCGAGCCCATCGGGGATTATTCTGGTACGCAGTTAGTCTACCTAGTAAACCCCCGGAACTTCAATACTTGGAGCGATTTCCACAAACCGGTTGTTTAGTCAGTGACTGACCTTCCCTTGAGGCGCTGCACCACCAGCTCGGAGATATCCAGCACTTTGGGAGCCTGTCCTTCGGGTTCTTGCGCAGTTTCCAGGTTCATCATCTGCATGCAGAAGGGGCAACCCACCGCGATGGTGTCAGCCTTTGTCCCCTTCAACTCGCGGTAACGGTTGGTAGAGACCCGCTCGTTGCCAGGTTCTTCTTCCTTCCAGAACTGTGCCCCACCCGCCCCACAGCAGAAGCTGTTCTTACCGTGGCGCTCGGGTTCGTGCAGCTTGAGGCCGGTGGCCGCGATGACCTGACGGGGCTCTGCGATCAGGTCGTTATGGCGCCCCAGGTAGCAGGGGTCGTGGTAGGTCACTTCTCCTGCCATCGGCATCAGCTCGAGCTTCTTCGCATCAATCAGCTCAGCAATGTAGTCGGTGTGGTGCTTGACCTGGTAGGTGCCGCCAAAGTCTTTGTACTCGTTGGCGAGGGTGTGGAAGCAGTGCGGGCAGGTGGTGACGATGGTCTTGGGCTTGGTCTCCATCACGGCGTTTAAGGTCTCGACATTTTCAGTCGCCAACTGCATGAACAAGAACTCGTTACCGGCCCGCCGTGCCGCGTCGCCCGTGCATTTTTCTTGCTTGCCCAGCACTGCCCAGTTGGTACCCGACTGGTGCAAAATCTCGGCAAACGCCCGGGCGGTCTTCTGAGCGCGGGGATCGTAGGAGGGTGCACAGCCCACCCAGTAGAGCACGTCGGCCTCGGGGTTTTGCCCCACGGTCTGCACCTCGAAACCCAGGCCTTCCGTCCAGCCTATACGCTTATCAGACCCTAGATTCCAGGGGTTGCCGTTGCGCTCCATGCCCTTGAAGGCGTTGTTCAGTTGAGCCGGGAACTCGCCTTGCATCATCACCCGCTCGCGCCGCACATCCACGATGTGCAGCATCTGCTCGTTGCCTACCGGACAGACCTCCACACAGGCGTTGCAGGTGGTACAGGCCCAGATCGCCTCGTCGTTCATGGCGAAGTCCATCAATGGACGGGGACTCTCTTTGCCGCTCGAGAATACCGGGAGGATATCGTTCAGCTCGTAGCGCTCGTTGATGAGGATGGCCGCTGGAGAGAGGGCCTTGCCAGTGGTATAGGCCGGGCAAACCTCCTGGCAGCGGTTGCACATGATGCAGCTATAGGCGTCCAGGAGGCGGGGCCAGGTGAAGTCCTCCAGCCTGGCCACCCCGAACTTCTCCATTTTCTCGAGTTCCTCAAAGTCCTTGGCAATGGGTAGCAAGGCCCCCGGTTTCTCCTTCTTGAAGGCCAGATTCAGTGGAGCTAGAAACAGGTGGATGTGCTTGGAACGGGCAAAGTAAGGGATGAACATCAGAATCGAGCCAAGGGCAAACCACCAGAAGAGGTGCTCGAAGATCAGCAAGCGATCTACATCCAGTTGCAGAAATAAGTTAGAGATCAGCGTTGCAACAGGCTGGAAGGGATCGGGGCCGTAGTCGAGGTTGGCGGCCTGGGCAGCCTTGTGTAACAGACGGCTACCCACGTGGAAGAAGATGAAGCTGCCTACAATGGCCGAGTCACGCGGGATGCCGCCGCGAATTTTCTCGTGCACAGGGGTCTTCTCGTTCCAGCTAAAGGTCTTGCGACCGCCACCCGAATAGCGCCGGAGCATCAGACCCACAATGCCGATCAGGATCAGCGCAGTGAGAAGGTCGGCCACCAGATTAAAACCGTTCCAGAAGCTACCACGGGCCTTGAAAGGAAACAGCCCTTCCAGCACGTCTACTAGGTTCACCAGCAGATAGAAGACAAAGCCATAGAACACCAGGGCGTGTAGCAGGCTCACCCAGGGCCGCTTCTTGAAGACGGTCTGCATGGTGAGGGTCTGCCACAGGGCACGGCCCAGGCGGGCAGGCAGGTTGTCAAAGCGGTCTTCGGGCTGACCCCGGTGAATGGCCTTGTAGACGCGATAAAGCGCCCCGCCACCAAAATAGAGCGAGGCCAGCACCAGCAGAAAGAACGCGATTTTTTCAGGTGTGGTCAGCATGGTGTGTACTCCAGTCGCAGCAAAATTGAACTTGGTATAAGTTTATCGCCTCTACCCTATGGCTTCAAGTTTACCTGTCGGGTGATAAAAATCTTCGGCGCAGGGCAGGTTTCCGTGCCCGATTAGTCCCCTCGGAAAAAAAGTGGAACCAACTTCCCTGTAACAAACGGCGCCTTCATAATCAAAAGAATATTGACAGCCATCACTCAAATTTCTATAATCATTTGAAAGTATTTAAATGATTGGAGAAGTACAAATGTCTAAAACTTCCAAAGCAGTCGAATCCCCGATTCCAGAACCTACCGACCAATTGGTAATTCGGGAGCTAGAGATCCTCAAGGTGCTCACCGATCCCTTGCGGTTGCAGATTCTCGAGCTGATGGGCAAACCCATCACCGTCAAGACGGTAGCAAAATCGCTGGGAATGCCCCCTACCAAGCTCTATTACCATGTCGGTCAGATGGAAGCGCACGGCTTGATCCGGGTGGTGGGAACCCGGGTGGTTTCGGGCATCATCGAAAAGCAGTACCAGGTCACGGCCAAAAACTACACCATAGACCGCTCCCTGCTGGAAATTCACAAAAAAGACCATAGCAGCCTCACCGAAATCCTGCACAACGTGATGGATGGGGTAAGCGCAGATATTCAGAAGGGATTGGAGAGCGGCCTGATTCAGTTGGGCGACGAACGCCCTGTGCACCAGCGGCTGGTGCTGGGGCGCACGCTGGTTCGGATGGCCCCCCAGCAAGCCCAGGAGTTCATCGAAACAATCAACAAACTGCTCAAGCAATTCAGCACCGACCCATCCGAAGAAGCACAGCCCTACAGTTTTCTCATCGCCTTCCACCCCCATTCCCAGGCCCAGGTCAAGGAAGATGGCGATGACTAGGCCCACCTCGGTCAATCCCCTAAGGTACAACGGCTTTCGTACCCTCTAGCTGGCCCAGAGCATCCCGATTTTGGCGATGGCCTGACCGGCTTGGCCCTGCTCATCATGGTCAACCAGCTCACCGGCTCGACTGCAGCCCTTGCCACCATGGCAATCATGCTGGCCATCCCACAGTTCACCTTGGGACTGGTGGCGGGAGTCTATGTAGATCGTTTTGACCGCAAAAAGATCATGCTGGTCTCGGACTTTGTGCGGGCCTTGCTGGTGTTGGGGTTTGTGTTTGTGGATGGTGTGCAACACCTCTGGATTCTGTATGGGCTGGCCTTTTTGCAGTCGGCAGTGGGCACTTTCTTCGGGCCAGCCCGCGGGGCGGTGGTTGCCCAGATTCTGCCCAAGGAAGCCCTGCTGGCCGCCAATTCCATCACTCAGACCAGCCGGATCATCGCCGGACTGTTGGGGGCCTCGGCGGCAGGGGTTTTGATAGGGTTTTTCAAGGTCTACTGGCCGGCCTTTGCCATAGATGCCGCCACCTTTATTGTTTCTTTCTTGCTGGTGGTCCTGGTACAGGTGCCCAGGCTGGAACCTAGTGGAAAAGCGCAATCCAACAGCGTGTTGGGGTCGCTGTGGGAAGGGGTGCAAGTTATTGGGCGTTCGCGTATTTTGCTTGGAACCCTGACTGGCGCAGGGGTCATGATGCTGGGGCTGGGTGCGGTAAATATCTTGTTTATTCCACTGCTGACCAACGATTTGAAAGTACCCACCACCCTGTTTGGCCTGGTACAAGCGGCCCAGACAGCCGGGATGATCCTGGCGGGCGGCCTGGTGGCAGTGCTGGCAACGCGGCTTAAGCCCACCAATATGGTCAGCATGGGCTTGATGGGGATGGGCCTGATGGGCGGGTTGATTGCCGTGGTTGGACAGCTCTGGCATGTGCTGGTGTTGTTGTGCTTCATTGGGCTGCTGGGGGCTCCAGTGCAAGCTGGGATTGGCACGCTGGTGCAGACCTCGGTGGACGACCACCCCAGGGGCCGTGTCGGTGCCGCGCTGGGTGCAGTGATTGGCAGTGCCAACCTGGTTTCGATGGCCTTTGCCGGGGTGCTGGCGGGGCTAATTGGGGTACGGGAGGTATTTGTGGTAGCGGGTGTGATTTCCGTCTTGGCAGGGATCGCGGCGTTCTGGGTATTCGGTGGCAGGACAGCGCAGACCGCGGTAGGAGGAAATGTATGAAAGCAGCCTCGAGGTTCGATATTCAGCCAGTAGACATCCAAAACGCCAGCCAGGAAGACTATGCGGCTTTCAACACCTTCGCCAACCAGATGCAGGCCGAGCGTCTACCCGACGACCCACCGCGATCGCTGGAAGAAACCATTCAGCAGGCCCAGAATATCCCGCCAATTGTGGACTTACGGGTGTGGGTGGTGGATCACCCGGAGAACCCAGGGATTATTGCTTATGGTGACGCACAAATCTTACGCATGGAGCAAAATCAGCATGTGGCCCAGTTCAGTATTGATGTGCTGCCGGAGTTCCGGGGCCTGGGAATAGAACTCGAGCTCCTGGACAAAATTACCGAGGTGGCCGAACAAGAGGGGCGTCGGCTGATGATCGCTGGCACCAACAACCGCGTTCCTTCCAGCGAAGCCCTTATGCGCGAGTTGGGCGCGGAGAAGGCGCTGGAAAGCCACACCAACCAGCTTGATTTGCTCGAGCTGGATCGCAATTTGATTGAACAGTGGATCGGTAAGGCCGCAGAAAGAGCGGGTGGATTCGAGCTTCTATTTTGGGAGGGGCCCTATCCCGAGGAGCACCTGAGCGTGTTCTCGAAGTTGTTGGATGTCATGAACACCGCGCCTAGGGGGAACCTCCAGGTCGAGGTTTTCAAGATGACCCCGGAGGTGCTGCGTCAGCTCGAGCAGATGACCTTCGCCACCGGGAACCAACGCTGAACGATGGTGGCCCAGGAAACGAGCAGCGGGCGCTTTGTGGGCTATACCGAACTATCGTGGAACCCCCGGCGCGGGCAAATCCTCAACCAACAAGGCACCGGCGTGCTGCCGGAGTTCCGCAACTTTGGGCTGAGGCGCTGGCTCAAGGCAGCCATGCTGGATAGGGTCTTGCGCCAACTCCCCGAAGCCCGTTTTGTACGCACTGGCAACGCCGACTCCAATGCACCCATGCTCAAAATCAACCACGCGTTGGGCTTCAAGCCCTATATCGCCGAGGCCCAGTGGCAGATCGAGACGGCAAAGGTGCGAGCCTACCTGGACTCGAGGCCACGCCTGTGAGAGCGGTTCCCACAAATACCCAGTACAGCGGTTTTTGCTGGACTGGGTAAGTAACTCCGCATCGCGTGCGGAGTAATTGTAGGAAACGCGATGAGTTAGCCCGGAACCCAGCCAGGCAACCAGGTGTAGTCTGGGGCCATGCGGTTTGTGGCCCAGGCAGTCGCCATCGGCACATTGACGGTTTTCGGTCTTGGGTATGGTCAGAATTTCAGCCAGGCCGAAGTGGTGGCCTTTCTGCCCGAGGATGGCCCCATCCGCTTCACCCAGGACGGGCGACGCTTGGTCACGCTTTACCGCATCAACGAGGGGGGGCGGCAAACCGTGCAGGCCTACCGACTCGAGGGCGACACGCTGGTGCTCGAGGACTACCTCCGGCTCCCACGGCTGAGCTATCTGCTGGCGGTGGATGGGGCTGGGAGGCGCTTGGTGGTGAGTGCGGAGTCGCGGTGCAACCTGGCTGAGGCTTGGCCCAGCACACGTTTTAGCCTGGACTCCAGTGGGCGGCTGGAGGTGATGGAGTTCCCCAGGGGTAGGCGGATTTTGCGGCTCGAGGCGCAGTCCCTCTGCGGCCTGACGTATCCGGTGTTCAGCCCAAACGGACGGCTGCTGGCGGTGCCCAACCGGGGCGGCTACGTACAACTCTGGGACACACAAACCGGGCAGCTCAAACATACCTTTTCCGGCCTGGGGCGCATCGAGACCGTCACGTTCAGCCCCGACGGCAGCAGGTTGGCCATCTGCGAGCAGGGCGTAGCAGTGTACGCGGTCTCGAGCCGAAAGCTCATTACAAAACTCGAGTCGAGTTGCACCGGCATCTACCCTGCGTTCACGCCGGATGGCTCGAGGCTCCTAGTTGCCGACGGAAAGAATCCTGTGGGCATATGGGATTTGCGCAGTGGAAGGCTCGAGCGCACCCTCCCACTGCGGGCTGGACATGCGGCCAATGCTTTGGCCCTTGGTCAAAATGGAACCCGTATTGTCACGCTGGATACAGGTCGTGGCCTAAGCATCTATGACTACCGGTCAGGCCAAACCCTTTTCCAGACTGCAAAGGGCGGCGTGGCGTTGGTGGCCAGTCCGACGCTGGAATGGTTCGCTACGGTGGCTCCACCGCAGCTTTGGCGCTTGCGCCAATAGTCGGCCTGGGAGACAGTCTGTACAATGCTGAACGATGAATACTTTCGTAATTGCCTGGGTGATGCTCTTGCTGTTTGCTCTGTTCAACAACTATGTGATGTATCGTCTGCTCAAGCAGCGAGGTCGAACCGACCTGATGTGGGTCAGCGTGGTGGCCACCGTCATTCCCATTGCACTCTTTGCCTTTTGGCCCAACGCCTTCACCCTGATGGCCTTCCCGCTGGTTCAAAGCGTGGGGATGTTGACCATCCTCCGCATGGTTCAGCGATAGCCCGGCTGCTTTGGCTGGGCCAACACCACCGCCCAGGCGTTGCCAACACGCGACAACCCGGAACCAAACTCGGTGTAATGGGGGTTCATGATAGCCCGGCAATGCACCGGCGAACGCAACCACCAGCGCACGGCCCGCGCCGGATCGCTGTTGCGGCCCTTGAAGATGATCTCCGACATGCGCAGATAGCCATAGCCGGCCCGAGCGACCCGCACCCGCGGCCCCACCCCTCGAAAATAGTGCGACATAAAACCGTAGCGCCCCATATTGAGGGCATGGCTTTTGGCTACTTGAGCCAGGGTGGCCTCGAAGCGCAGCGGGGGTAAGCTATAGCCGCCTCCACCCCCGCGGCAGACCACACCCCTGGCCCGTGCGTCGTTGAGCAGCGATAAAATTTGGGTTTCCAGCCGGGTCGTGGACTGTGCCACTGCCAGCGAACCAACCAGAGCAACCAGCACCCAGACCGCCGTTTTCATAGGATTGCCGAGAGATTACCACCCCACCACCCCTTCAGGCAACCCCAGCGGCCCGGATTCACACCAGGGCAAAGCTTAAGAAAGCAAAGAGAACCCCCAAGACGGCGCCTACGGCGACCTCGAGGTAGGTGTGGCCCAGCAGTTCCTTGAGGGGCTCGGGTCGCGGGCCGTGGGCGAAAACTGCACGAAACTCCTCGAACAGGTCGTTCAGGCGCTCGGCGTGAAGCCCGGCCGCCCGGCGAATGCCGGTGGCATCGTACATCACGATGATAGCCAGCACCACCGCGATGGCGAAAAAGGCGCTGCCCACCCCCTCGGTAATGCCCACCCCTGTGGCTAAAGCGGCCACCGTAGCGGAGTGGGAGGAGGGCATGCCGCCGGTCTCGGCCAGGCGCTCCCACTCCCAGCGGCGCTCCACCCAGTAGTAGATAAGCAGCTTGAGAAGCTGCGCCACCACGCTGGCTAAGACAGCCGTCCAGAGCACCTGGTTAGAGAGCAACTCACCCATACGCAGCGCTACCTGCCAGATTCTACCCCCATAGGGATTAGCGCGCCGCCTGCAACCGCTCGCCCGTGGGCCTGCCCCGCCGCCGCATGGCCGCAATCACCGTGTTGTAAAGCAGCATAGCCACCGTCATAGGGCCCACGCCGCCGGGCACCGGGGTCAGGGCCGAGGCTACAGCCGCCACCCCCGGGGCCACATCCCCTACCAGGATGTCGCGGCCTTTTTCGTTCTGGCCCACGCGGTTGATGCCCACATCCACCACCACCGCGCCCGGCCGCACCATCTCAGGCGTGATGAGGCCGGCTTTCCCCACCGCCGCCACCAGAATATCGGCCCTACGACAAACCGCGGCCAGGTCTTGGGTGCGCGAGTGGGCCAGGGTCACGGTGGCGTGCTCCCGCAACATCAGCGCAGCCAGGGGCTTGCCCACCAGGTTGCTCCGGCCCACAATCACCACTTCCTGGCCCGCCAGGGGAATCCGGTAGTGCTTCAGGATACGCATCACCCCAGCGGGCGTACAGGACTCCAGGGCCTCGAGGCCCATCCACAGGCGCCCGGCGTTCACCGGGGTCAGGCCGTCCACGTCCTTTGAGGGGCTAATGGCTTCCAGCACAGTATTGAAGTTGACGTGCCTAGGCACCGGCGACTGTACCAGGATGCCATCCACCGTAGGGTCGGCGTTGAGCCTGGCAATATGGGCCAGGAGTTCATCCTGGGAGGTGCTTTCGGAAAACACATCCACCTGGCTCGACAGACCCAGCTTTCTGGCCTGACGGTCTTTTAGACGCACATAGGCAACCGAGGCCGGGTCTTCCCCCAGCCGCACCACCCGCAGGTGGGGTACATAAGGCAACTGGGCCAAGCGGGTCTGGAGCTCTTCGTATACAGCTTCGGCAACAGGGGGGCCGGAGAGTTCTAGCATCGTGACCTCAAAATTGCAAAGGGATGATGGTGAAAGAGCTTGACACGTTTATCGCTCACTCTTGGATGTAGCTTGCAATTCACCCGCCTCGATGCGCTTGAGCAAACGAGCCAACACCCCATTGACAAAGCGCCCCGAGTCTTCTCCGCCGTAGCGCTTGGCGATCTTGACCGCAACCTCTATCAAGGGGGCGTGCGGGGTAGGCTCGAACAGCATCTCGTAGGCGGCCAGGCGCAAAACCGCCAGGTCGGTCTTGGCCATCTGGCCAAAACTCCAACCCTCGATGGTAGCTGTCAGGATTTGGTCTATGGTTTCTTGCTGGGTTTGATAGCCCTGCACTAGGCGGTGGGCAAACAAAAGCCCCTCGGTATCGAGCACATCTGCATCCCGGTCGGAATCATCGGGCTCGACCTCCTGGGTAGCGTGCTGCCAGGCCGACTCGAGCGAGACGCCGCCTACTGCATGCTCAAAGAGCACTTTGAAGGCCAGTTCCCGGGCCTTACGCCGCATTAGGCTCCTTATATTCCACCGCAACTACCGTCACGTTGACCACTTTTACCTTGAGGCCCGTAGAGGCCATAAGCGCTTCCGCCACCGTCTTCTGCGCTTCCTTGGCGGCCTCCATTATGGGCTTGCCGTAGTCCACGCTCACATTCAGGTCTACCACCAAATTGTCGCCCTCGCGCTCGAGGCGCACCGGACGGGATCTGCGCCCCGAAAGCACATCTCCAACGCTCCGGGTTCCTGGTTGCGCAAGGCGAAGCCCTTTCTGCCCTTCCAAGGCCAGCACAACCAAACTAATCAGGGCCGATTCGGAAAGGTCGTAATCCACCATGTGCGTAGTTTACCCGCTAACAGGGCGGAGTACAAAAGACGGTGTGCCCACCGGCTTCCCTACCGACAAAAACACCTCCCATCTGCTTGCTAGGGTTGCTAACCCGTCGAAGCAAGCAGATAATACGCATTCCCTTCGGTCGGGTCAGCTCGCTGTGGTTCGACGATGAAACTTCCCACTGGTTTCCCCTCATCCCGCAGGGTACCTAGTGGTTTGGTAAGTTATACCGTTTCCGCTTGAATCCTTCACCGCCCGCCGCAGTCAGAGGTTAAGGATTCAAGCCGACCGAAGGGAGTAGAAAAGCATTTCGGTAGTATCGTTTAGGCTTGCCGAAGTGAACGATACTACCGAAATGCGTATTAAAGATTGATATGCAGTGAAGTTCCCAAAATGAAGCGCTCAAAGCAACTTCCAGATATTAAGGGAGCCAGATCCATCCCGGGAATTAAGTTACCGGAGCACTAGTAGGGCAGCGGCCAGGTTCGGAAGTAATCCCGAATGCGGCCCCACAAGCCCACCAGCCCCCTGGGTTCCAGAATCAGGAACAGGAGAATTAGCACGCCGAAGGCCACGCTGCGCCAGGCCGAGAGCTGGGCCACGTACTGCGGTCCAAACGCACCGGCAATCACACTCAGGGTTTCGGGAATCAAGACGATGAACAAAGCCCCCAAGACCGCGCCCAGCACTGTTCCGGCCCCACCCACAATCACGATGGCCAGGTACTGAATGCTAAAGGCGAGCACGAAGTTCTCCGGGGTAACCGCCCCAATCAGATGCATCAGGATGCCCCCGGCAATGCCCCCGTAGAAGGCCGAAAGGGCAAAAGCCGTGAGCTTGGAGCGCACCAGGTCTACACCAGAGAGCTGGGCCGAGAGGTCGTTGTCGCGCACGGCAAACCAGGCCCGGCCCGCTCGAGTAGAAAGCAGGCGCTTGGCATAGAAGAACATGGGGATGGCAAAGGCCAGGCCAAGGTAGTACACCACCCGGTCGTCGGCCAGGGGCAGCCCCAGAAAAGTGCCCTCGGCCGGAAGACTGCGACCGGCCACCCCCCCGGTAAAAGCGATCCAGCGCTTGAAGACATAGTCAGCCAGGAACTGAAAGGCCAGCGTAGCAATGGCCAGGTAGGCCCCCTTGATGCGCAGGGAGGGAATGCCCAGCACGATCCCAATCAGCGCGGCCACCAGCCCACCGGCCAGGATACCCAGGGGGGCCAGGTCGCCCGAGAGGTGGCTCGAGACGTAGGCGCCAATGCCCACAAACGCGGCCTGGCCCAGCGAAATCTGGCCCGCGCCCCCCACCAGCAGGTGCAGGCCCAGGCCGGCCAGGGCCGCCACCAGTATCTGGGTGGTCACAAACATCGGGTACTGCGGCAAGAGCAAAGGCAGGGCCAGCACGCCAATAATTGCCACAGCCAGCCAGAAGCGCCCCTGCGGGGTGCTGGCGTAGGCCTCGTCCTGGCGGTAGTTTTCGCGCACCGTGCGGGAGAAACGGCGGCTAAAGGCATCGGTTAAGGTTTGGCTCAGGCGGTACATGACGGGTTTCCTCGAGGTTCAACGGAAGGGTCTATGGTCATATCTCGCTTCCTTAGGCACGTACCTTTGGTTCGTCCATCGGCCTGCCCACATCGGCAATCTGCACCTCGGCCTCGAGGGTGCCCTGGCCCTCGAGGTAGCGGATGGGCAGCGTCAGCTTTACCTTTTTGGAGCCATCGTACAGCGCCGCCAGCAAACCGGCATAGCGGGACTCCACCGTACCCCGCTTGACCTTGCGGGTGCGGGTGATTTCCTCGTCGTCGGCGTGCAGCTCTTTGGGCAGGATGGCAAAGCGGCGCACCCGAAGCTCTTCGGGCAGGGTTTCGCAGGCCATGCGCAGCTCTTCGGCAATGAGCTCGTAGACCTGCGGGTTGGATGTCAGGCTCTGGTAGGTGGAGAACACGATGCCGCGCTTGCGGGCCCAGTTCTGGGTGTTCTCGGGGTCGAGCTCAATCAGGGCGGTCACAAACGGCTTGGCGTGGCCGATCACCACGGCTTCACGAATATAGGGCGAGTATTTGAGGCGGTTCTCCAGGAATTGCGGCGCGAACCGGGTTCCGTCGGCCAGCGCCCCCACCTCCTTGAGCCGGCCCAGCAGCACCAGATGGCCGTTTTCGTTGAAGAAGCCCGCATCGCCGGTGCGGAACCAACCATCCTCGGTGAAGGTTTCCTTGGTGGCGGCCTCGTTCTTGAAGTACCCCGCGAACACCTGCCCGCCCTTGACCTGAATCTCGCCATCCTCGACGATGCGCACCTGGGTATTGGGCAGGGGCTTGCCCACCGTCTCGGGTGGGGTGTCGCCGGGCAGATGGGCCACGCTGGTGGCCGCGGTCTCGGACTGGCCGTAGACCTGGCGGATATCCACCCCCAGCGCGCGGAAAAAGGTGAACACCTCGGGGCCCAGCGGGGCCCCCCCCGTAGCGGCGATACGGCAGGCCGCCAGCCCCATGCGGGCCCGGAGCGGGCGGGCCACGATTGGATAGGCCAACGCTCGAGCCAGGGTGAGGCCAAGACCGATGAGTTCTTCGCGGAACTCGCGCTGGGCGCACTCGAGCAACACCCCCATGCCCCAGCGGTACACCGCCTTCTTGAGCCCATCGGCATCCTCCATCCGGCTGCGAACCAGCGCCGCAGTATCCTCCCACAGCCGCGCGGGGGCCAGATAAAAGTCGGGCTGCACCTCTTTAACGTCCTCGCGCACGGTGATTACATCCTCGGGGAAGTGCACCACCGTACCGTCGGTGAGGTTGCGCACCACCGTAAGCATCTGCTCACCAATCCAGGGCAGCGGGAGGTACGAAAACACCCATTCCCCGCCCCGGATGCTGATGGTCTCGCGGCCCGCCTCGGCCCCGGCAATCAGTTGGGCATGGGTCAACATGGCCAGCTTGCTGCGGGCCGTGGTGCCGGAGGTGGGCGCCAAAAGCGCCACCGTATCGGGTTTGACCTGGGCTTGCGCGGCCCGCGCGGCTTGGCGGTTTTTCTCGGTCTGGCCCAACTCCAGCACGCTACTAAAGGGCCGTACCCGCTCGTTCCAGTACTTGCTCATGCCGGCCTCTTCCCAGACCAGCACAAACTTTAGTTTGTCCAGGTGGGGCAGCACCTTATCCAGTTGCTCCTCGTCCGAGACCACAATGCCCGCGCACTCGGAGAACTCGATGAAGTAGCCCACCTCCTCCGGCATGGCATCGGCATAGATGCCCATGGGCATGGCCCCTACGGTCTGGGCCGCCAGTTCGGATATGACCCACTCCGGCGCGTTCTGGCCCAGGATGGCCAGCACTCTACCCGGCTCCAGGCCCAGTTCCAGCAGACCCCCCGCGAGCTGCTCGACCTTCTCTTTGAGGTGGGCCCAGGAGGTGGTCTCCCACACCCCCAGGCGCTTAACCCGCAGGGCGGGGGCCTGGGGCTTGGTCTGGGCGTGATGGGCCAGGAATTCAATCAGGGTCTGACTCATGCACTCCTCCCCAGATAGGCTTCGGCCACGCGCGGGTTCTCCCGCACCCCCGCCGGGGCTCCCTGGTACAAGACCTCTCCGTAGGACATCACCAACACCCCCGTAGAGAGCTCCAGCACGGCCTTAAGGTCGTGTTCCACCAGCACCAGCGTGACGCCCCACTCGCGCCGGGCGTCCAGCAGAAAGCGGGCCAGGTCTTGTTTTTCTTCCAGGCTTAGCCCGGCCATGGGCTCGTCCAGGAGCAGCAGCTTGGGCCGTCCGGCCAGGGCTCGAGCCACCTCCACCCGCTTTTGCAGGCCGTAGGGCAGGGCCCCAGCGGGCACGTGGCGGTACGGCGAGAGGTGCAGGTAGTCCAGCACCTCTTCGGCGTGGTGGCGAATCTTCCATTCGATCTGGGCTTTGGGCATCAGGTCGGTGTAACCGCCCACGGCCAGTTCGGCCCCCAGCTTCACGTTGTCCAGCACGGTCATGCCGCGGAAGAGCTCGAGGTTCTGGAAGGTGCGCCCCAGCCCCTTGCGCACCCGCTGCTGGGGGCTCTGGCCGGCCAGGTCTTCGCCCAGAAACATCACCCGGCCCTGCTGGGGCCTATATAACCCCGACGACACATTGAGCAGGCTGGTTTTGCCCGCGCCGTTGGGGCCAATCACCGCGAATAGGTCGCCTTCCGAAACGCTAAAACTTACGCCCACCAGCGCCTTTACACCCCGGAAGGAAAGGTGCAGGTCGTGGGCTTCCAGCAGTACCTTAGACATGGACAACCCCCATACCGATGCGTCCTTTGGGGCTTAGGTTCAACGGCGAGACAAGGGGAAAGAGGAAAGAGAAAGGCAACGGCAGTACGTTTGTTTCCTCTATTCTTTTCTGCAGTTCCCTGAAACCCCTTCGATTTACTGCGCGAACCCCCACAGCTACACCCACCTTTTCCGTCGCCGATACCGCTTGGCCTCCGCGAAACCCCCCGCCACCGCACCCCCTAAGTAAAACTCCATCACGTCGGCGTCGGCCTGGGCTTCCTGGGCGGTGCCCTCGAAGACCACCCGGCCCTGCTCCATTACATAAACCCGCTCCACGATGGAAAAGGCCGCCCGTGCGTTCTGCTCCACCAGCACCAGGGTGAGGCCCTTGTCGCGGCGCAGCTCGTCCAGTACCCGCATGACCTCCTCGGTCAGCTTGGGCGAAAGCCCCAGGCTGGGCTCATCCACCACCAGAATCTTGGGCTCGGTGAGGAGGGCCATGCCCAGCAGGAGCATCTGCTGCTCGCCGCCCGAAAGGTAGCCCCCCTGCTCGAAGCGGCGCTCGTAGAGGCGGGGGAAGCGGGTAAAAATCTCGTCGGTCAGCTCTTTCTGGCGCTGCGGGGCTAGTTTGTGCCCTGCGGCCCGCAGGTTTTCGATCACGGTGAGGTAGCGAAAGATGGGGCGGCCCTCGAGGATGGCGGTCAGGCCCAGCTCGGCCACTTTAAGGGCGGGCAGGTGGTGGGCTTCCTGGTCGTTGATGGCAATTTTTCCGTCCAGTACCCGCCCATCATACTGCGGCAAGAGCCCCGAGATGGCCCGCACCAGGGTGCTTTTGCCCGCGCCGTTGGGGCCCAGAAGCGCCACCGCCTCGCCGGCCCCGGCCCGCATGCTCACCCCCTGCAGGGCCAGGATGACCCCCCTGTAGACCACTTTTAGGTTCTCAACGTTAATTTCGGCCATTCAGACGCTCCTTGGATAGGCGGATGCCCTCCCTTCACACCCGCTCGATGCGGTGCTGACCAAACAAGCCATATGGGCGGAACAGCAACACCAAGAGCACAATCAGGAAGGGGATGGCCTGGGTGATACCCGGCAGCAGGGACTCGAGGTAAAGCTGCGAGAAGGCCTCGATCAGGCCAATCAGCAGGCCCGCTACCACCGCGCCCGGCACCGAGTCGAAGCCCCCCAGGATGGCCACCGGGAAGACAATCAGCCCGAGCAGAATCAGGTGGTGGCCGGGGCCACCCCCCCCTGCGGCCCCTGCCAGAAACGCACCGCCAATGGTGGCCATGATGGCCGAGATGCCCCAGGCCACCGCCACCACCCTGGGCGCATTGATGCCCATGGCCAGCGCCGCCGTCTCGCTCTCCGAGACCGCCCGCAGCAGCACCCCGTAGCGGCTATATTTGAGCGCCACCACCAGCAAAATGGCCAGCGGCAGGGCCAGAATTAAGCTCCACACCGCTTTGGAGGAAAGAAACACCCCCCCCAGGCTAAAGGCCAGGTTGGGCATCTCCTTGGGTAGCTGGGAGACGTCAGCGGCCCCCATGGCCTTCTGGTCGGGGCCCCACAGGATGAGGGTGGCCCCGTCCAGGGTGGCGGCCAGACCAATGGTCGCCATAATCACCGCCACCACGTTCCGCCCCAGGAGGGGTCGCACAAACCCCCGCTCCACCAGCACCCCAAAGATAAAGGCCAGGGGTAGGGCCAGCAGAATGGCCAAGAGCAGCGGAAAAAAAAGCGACATGGTGTAGGTCAGGTAAGCACCGATGAGCATGAACTCCGCGATAGCAAAGTTGACCACGCTGGTTGCACGGTAGACCAGCACAAACCCAGCGGCGATCACCGCATACAGCGCACCGTTGGCCAGGCCGTTGAGGGCGGTTTGGATGACTAAGGCCAGATCCATGTTTTCCTTTAGGCAATTTTTTCGACAGGCTCGAGGGCCCGAGCCAACCTTCGGTTAGCTCCCGACCCTCGAGCCACCCCAGGTAATTTAGAGCTTAGAACCGTCTACCCAGTCGGTAATGGCGTCGAAGCGGCCATCGCGCACGTTGGCCCGCCAGAGCTTGGTAAAGGGCAGACGCCGGTTGACCCAGCGCATGTTGCGCACCTGCCCGCCGGCATTGTAGTCACCCAAGCCTTCCAAGGCTTCGATCATGCCGGGACGGTTAAGTTTGCCGGCCGCGTTGGCCCTGCGCATGGCCTCGGCAATCACGTCCATGGCCATCCAGGAACCCATGTAGTAGGTGGTGCGGTACGAGAGGTCGCGGCCTTTGGAACGGCGCAGGGCCCGGATCTGCTCCACCGCCGGCACCGTGGTGTCGTAGTAGTAGGCGTTGTGGTAGGCCACGATGAAGCCATCGGCCGCCGCCCCGGCCCGCTGCATCAGGGCCAGCTCAGCCGAGTAGTAGGTGCCCATGAAGGTAGCCCGGACGCCCTGCTCGCGGGCCGCCCGCACCACCAGCGGCTCCACGGTGAGCACGTAGCCATGCAGAATCACGAAGTCGGGCTGGGCCTGGCGCAGCTTGGTCACGATGGGGGTAGCATCGGCGATGGCCAGGGGGGTGACTTCCTCGCCCACAATCTGGAAGCCCAGCCGGGCCGACTGCTCCTTGATGAAGGGGATGGGGTCGCGCCCGAACTCGGAGTTGGAGTAGCACAGGAAAATTTTAGCCCCACGGCCCCTCTGGCGGCGGATCTGCTGCAACAGGGCCCCGGCCATGTCGTTGTAGGTGGGGCCAAAGACGAAGATGGTAGGGTAGGTTTTGGGGTCGGCCAGCTCGTTGGAGAAGGAGGTGGCGGTGTAGGGCAGGCGCAGGCGGGTAATTTCGGGGGCCAGGGCCTTGGAAAGACCGGTGGAGTCGCCGTAGACAAACACCAGCTCCTCCGGGCTTTCACGCTGGACGATGCGGTTAAAGACGGCCGTTCCGCGGGCTACGTCGTAGCCGTCGTCCTCGACCACCAGCTCGAAGCGCCGACCGCCAATACCCCCAGCATCGTTGATGCGGTCGGCGGCGTCGCGGAAAGCATCCAGGGCCGCATTACCCGCGAAGGCAAAAGCACCCGTGAGGGGCAGAATGGCCGCGAGTTTGACCGGCCGGGCCTGCGCACGGGCGATCATCCAGGGGCTGTATACGGTAGAAGCAGCTAGACCAGCTTTGAGCACTTGCCGACGGTTCATCTTCATGCACTTCCTCCTCGAAAAACAACTTCGGTTGTGTTGTGCCCCCAGGATACTATGACCCCTCGAGTTTTGTGTACCCGGTTCAAAACCGCCTGGCTTATGAAGTCCACCGAATGGTCTAGCACGGTAGTGCGTCAGGATGAGCCCCTTTTCTCCTGCAGAGGCTATTGAACGCTCGAGGCCGGATCCCCGCGTTTTGTCAGGATGCCTATTGGCAAGCCCTTTACTGGAAGCTAGGCTGGAAAGATGTATCTGCCCCAGCACTTTGCGGTAAGCGAACCTCAGGTGTTGTTCGACTTGATGCGGCAATTCAGCTTTGCTACCCTGGTCTCGGTGCATGAAGGCAGGCCCTTTGCCACCCACATACCCTTTACGGTCTACCCCGAGCGCAACCTGCTGGCCAGCCATATAGCCCGTGCCAACCCTCAGTGGACCAGCTTCGACCAGAACCAAGAGGTGCTGGTGATCTTCCAGGGTGACCATAGCTTCATCTCCCCTACCTGGTATGAGAAACACCCCAGCGTGCCTACCTGGAACTACATGACCGTCCACGCCTACGGCAAGGTGCAGATTGTTGAGGAGTCCGCTGCAGTGAAAGCCCTTTTGCACGACCTGGTTGTGCAGTACGAGCAGCAGTGGAAGATGGAGGAACTTCCCCAGGACTACCTGCACGGCATGATGAAAGGGATTGTGGCCTTCCAGATCGAGATTACCCGGCTTTTGGGCAAGTTCAAGCTATCGCAAAACCGCAGCCGGGCAGACCGGGAGCGGGTTATTGCAGCCCTGGAGCAAAGCCCCAACCCCAGCGACCGGGCTGTTGCCCGACAGATGAAAAAGCATTCAGAACAAGTATGAACCCCCACCTCACCCAACCCATCACCCTCGAGAGCAACCTCGTCCGGCTCGAGCCCCTCACCATGGCACACCTGCCCGGCCTGCTGGAGATGGCACAGCTCGAGGACTATCCCTATACCGCCGTGCCCAAATCGGAGGCAGGGATGCGGCGCTATATTCAAGCTGCCCTGGACGAACAGGCCCAGGGGCAGGCCCTACCCTTTGCCACGGTAGATAAACGGGCCAGCCGCGTGGTGGGCGGCACCCGCTTTATGGCCTTCGAGTACTGGCCCTGGCCCGAGAACAGCCCCCACCACCGCCCCCAGCAGCCCGATGCGGTGGAGATCGGCCACACCTGGCTGGCCCCACCGGCCCAGCGCACCGGCCTCAACACCGAGGCCAAGCTCCTGATGCTCGCCCATGCCTTTGAGGGGCTGGGGGTACGCCGGGTAACGCTCAAGACCGATGCCCGCAACCTGCGCTCACGCCGGGCCATTGAGCGGCTGGGGGCGCACCTCGACGGGATTCTCCGCGCGCACCGTCCCGCGGCCGACGGCGGCATTCGCGACAGCGCGATGTATAGCATTCTGGCCGAGGAGTGGCCGGTGGTTAAGACCCGGCTTTTGGGCTTACTGGCCCAGACACGCCAAGCTGGAGAGCCGCCCGATCTGCCTTAACCCGCCTCCACATACGAGGCGATGTACTCGAGCTCCTTCAAATGCCGCAGGTCGTGGCCGGCCAGCATCTTCACAATGAACGAGATGGTCTCGGGGCCGCGTTGGGGGTGGTAGGCCACCCTGTTCCAGTCCTGAGGCTCCAGGTTGCGCAGGAGCTCGAGGTTCCACCGTCGCAAACCACAAAAAGCCTCCAGGGCCAGCCTGGCCGAGTAGCTCTCGTAGTTGCGGTAGCGAATGCCCCAGCGGTCGTGGTCGAAAGCCTGGGCCTCTTCGGTGCCGGCCAGGGCCTGGCGCAGGCGGAAGCCGTAGCCAATCTCGAGGTCGGCCAGGTGGCAGTAGATTTCCCCCGCCGTCCAGTGGGTCAGTTCGCAACCCCGGCGCATATCCAGCCGAGGGAATAGCTCGGTCAGGAGATCGGGCGTCTCTGCCAGCACCTCCAGGGGGTCACGGTCGCCCAGGGCCTCGAGGTTCTTCTGGACGTACTCGATTTTTTCCATGTACCTATGGTAGAGCCATTGCCCAGGTACAGAATTCCCCATCGGCAACCGATGCCGTACTGATCATGAACAAAACTGCCCAAACTGCCTGTGGTTCGAATTGCCCCTAGAATGAGTACCATGCTCCAGCTACGCCTGCTGGGCCCACCGTATGCCCAGCTCGAGGGTCAACGATGGGAGCTGGCTTCGAGCAAGCCGGTGTATTTGCTGCTGTATCTGGCCTACCAGGGCGACTGGGTCAGCCGGGCACACCTGGCCGCTTTGTTCTACCCCGACCAAGACGAACCCACCGCCCGCCACCGCCTGCGCTTGCTGCTCTCACGCCTTCGGGAACTCCCCTGGGCCGGAGGGCTCGAGGCCGAACCCCAGCGCTTACGCTTTCGGGTAGCCACCGATGTGCAGGCTTTTAGCGCAGCCATCCAGCAGCAGGACTGGCCCAAAGCCATACAACTTCACCAGCAGCCCCTGCTAAACCAGTTTCCCATCCGTGAGGCCGACACCTTTGAGGCCTGGCTCGAGGCGGAAAGGGAGGAACTGCGCTCGCTCTGGCGGGAGGCCGTTCTGGAAACAACCCTTGCGCTGGGGCAAAATGGCCGCCACAAGGAAGCGGCTGGCCTGCTACGCCAGGTTTGGGAACAAGACATCTTCGACGAACAGATTCTGCAAGCCTATATGCGCAGCCTGCACGCACAGGGCAGTCGAGACGGCGCGTTGGCCGTGTTTGAACTGTTCAAAGGCCAGCTACAAAGCGAGCTGGGGCTGGCCCCCCTCCCCGAGACCGAACAACTGGCCGAGGCCATTCGGCAGGGACGGCCCCCGGCCCCCCCTCCAGCCCCGGCCAGGCTTCCCCTCCCAGACAGCCCCCTGATCGGTCGCCAAAGGGAGCTGGCGGAACTGTGCTCGGGAGCCGCCCGGCTGCGGGTGCTTACGGGCATGGGCGGCGTGGGCAAAACCCGGCTGGCCCTGGAACTGGCCCAACAACAGACCCCACAACTGGCCCACGGAGCCCTTTTTGTCTCATTGACAGGGGTGGAGAACCCTGAGCAGCTCCCTTCCGCCATCGCCGAGGCCCTGGGGTTTACCTTCTTTGGCCCCAGGGAACCCAAAACCCAACTGCTGGATTACCTGAAGAACAAAGAACTGCTGCTGGTGCTGGACAACTTCGACCACCTGCTGCAAGAGGCCGGGCTGCTGGCAGAGATGCTCGAGCAGGCCCCCAAACTGCACCTGCTGGTCACATCGCGGCAACATCTGGATCTGCCCGAGGCCTGGAACTACCCCCTGACGGGCCTGCCCCGGCCCGACCCCAACAACCTGGAATCGTCCGAAGCCATCCTGCTGTTTGTGCAAGCCGCCCGGCGCAGCCGCCCCAACTTCCAGCCGACCCCAACCGACCTGCAAGCCATCGCCGAGCTCTGCCAGACCGTAGAGGGCTTACCCTTGGCCCTGGAGCTGGCCTCGGCCTGGGTGCGCGAGCTTTCCTGTAGAGAGATTCTGGAGGAGATACGCGACCACCAGGCGCTACTGGGCCCAAAAGCCAGCGGGATGGAGGCGGTGTTCGAGTATTCCTGGCACCTCCTCTCACCCGAGCAACAGCACCTGATGCTGGGACTGTCGCTGTTCCGGGGTGGGTTTAACCGAGCAGCCGCACAGAAGACCCAAGGGGCCTCGCATTACCTGCTGTTGAGCCTGGTAGGCTGCTCGTTGCTGCAAAAAGAACCCACCGGGCGTTACCAAATGCACCCGCTGTTGCAGCAATACACCTGGCAAAAACTGGCCCGGCAACCCCAGCTCCAGAGCCAGCTACAGCGCCAACACGCCCTACATTTTGCCGCTCTCCTCGAGGCCGGGGGTGAACAACTGCGCCAGGGACGTTGGGATCGGGTGGTGGATGAGGTAGCGGTGGAGGCCGAAAACATTCGTGCAGCCTGGGCTTGGTTGCTGGAGGGGCACCACTGGCCCCAGCTCGAGGCGGGTCTGGGGGCTTGGGGCCATTCTCTAAGCGCAAGGGGCCTGTACCGCGAGGGGGAGACAACCTTTGCCCGGCTGGCCGAAACGGCCCAGCGCGAAGGAAAGCCGCTCCTGTGGGCGCGGGCAACCCAGCGACGGGGCTGGTTTGGCTTGCAACTAGGCCAGACCGAGAGGGCCAAAGCACTGCTCGAGCAGAGCCTACCCCCCGTGGAACAGCAGCACCACACCGATGGCCTGCTGTTCGGCTACAACGGGCTGGGGGTGGCCTGGACGCGGCTGGGCGACTACCCCCAAGCCGAACACTGGTTCCAGAAGGCCCGCGCCCTCGCCGAACAAACCCAGAACACCGCCAGCCTGGCCAACATCCTCAACAGTCTGGGCAATACCCGCCGCTGGACTGGTAGGTTTGCCGAGGCCGCCGCGTATTTCCAACAAGGGCTGCGCCTGGCCGAGGCGGTGGGCAACCGGCAAACCACGGCTTTCCTACTGGCCAACCTGGGCGGCGCACTATGGGAGCTGGGCGAACATCCGGCGGGTTGGCAGACCACCCAGCAAGCAGCGCAACTGGCCGAGGAACTCCAGCACTGGCCTTTGTTCTCGGGCTGTTTATCCAACCTGGCCGAGATGAGCTACGTACAAAAGGATTATGCCCGGTCCAGCGAGCTGCGCCAGCGCAGCCTGGCTTTGCGGAGAGAGTTGGGCAACCGCCGGGGCGAGGCCTTCGATACGGTGATGCTGGGCTACAATGCCCTGCGATTGGGCCAGCCACTGGAGGCCCGGCAGCACTTCCTCGAGGGACTCCAGATCGCCCAGGAGGTGGCGGCCAAACCGATTCAATTGGATGTGCTGATCGGTCTGGCCGAACTCGAGCTGCAACAAGGCCAGTTCCAGCAAGCCCTCCCCATGTTGCAGCTAGCCGTGCGACACCCCGCTACCTCGGCCGAGGCCAAGGGACGCGCCCACCAACTCCTGGCCTCCCTGCCACCTGAAGCACAGGGTGTGGGCAGCATTAGCACCCCAGATTTGGAGCATTGGGTAGCCCAAATCCTCGAGCAGCCTTCGACGTGAGACAGCCATAAGACGGCCTGCCCACAGACTCGGATTGTGGGCCGCCTGACCGCGTCCAAAACCCGCCCCCAGACCCTGGCCAGCTACATCCTTAGGCTCGAGGGCCGGGCGGGGGTTTTGCGCTACGTGCTGCACGACCTGGCCAGCGGGGAGCGGCTGGTCTTCGACTCACCGGAAGCCCTCAAGGTCTTTCTGGAACGCAGCGCTGCCATAAGACGTCAATGAGACGGCCCACGGAGAAACTCGAGCGCAGGAGGGAAGCATGAAACGAAGGTGGGTTGGGATTCTAGCAGCACTGGTGTGGGTTCTGGCAGCCTGCGGGGGCACCCCCCAAGGGCAAAACGGCGTGTGGGATCAGTCCAACTGGGATTCTGCCAACTGGCAGTAGGGAGGTTTGTATGAAAGGTCGGAACATCTTTTATTTCGTTTTGGGTGCAGTTTTGGTGGCCACCGGCTTGTACGGCCTATCGGTGGGCAACCTGACCAACTTCACCGCCGGAACCCCCATCCGGGCCAACGAGGTAAACGCCAACTTCAGCACCCTAAGAACAGCGGTGGAGGCCCTAGAAGCCCCGGTGGATACCGCTCGATTGGCCGACCGCGCCGTAACCGCTGCCAAGATGGCCGATCAGGGCTGCCCCAGCGGACAAGCCTTGGGCGGCTACAACAACGGCAGCCTGAGCTGTGTGGCGGTGCAGGGCGGGGCGGGCCTGACTGAGGTGGCGCGGGACGCTACTTTGAGCGGCACTGGCACCGCCGCAAGCCCCTTGAGCCTGGCGGATGGAGCGGTGACCGGGACAAAACTGGGCAACGGGCCGTTTGTGATGCAATCCTCAGCGAATGCTGAACTCGAGCTGAGGGAGCTAAACGCGGGTGGTGTCCCCCGGCTGCGCTTTAGCAAGCTGAACAACGCGGCATCCACCTGGGATGTCAGCGTCGTCAATAACCTCAACTGGCTTTTGTTTGACAACCCCAGCGACCCCAACCCAGCCCCCAATTTGACCCTCAAACCCGACGGCGAGGCGGTGTTTGCCGGGCGGGTGAGCGCTGCCTCTTTCGGTCAAATCCTGAGCGAGTCCACTGGAGCGCCCCAGCTCGAGTTGCGTGAGACCAGCGCGGGGCAGTTCAGCCAGCTCCGCCTGAGCACACAGGGCAATCCCAACTTCTGGGACATTGCGGCCCGCGACGTGCTCAACATCTACCGCGAGGGAACCGGCAACGTGGTCAGCCTTCAGACCAACGGTGACATGAACCTGAGCGGTGACTTGTCCCAGCCCCGCGACAAAGACGGAACCACTAAGGCCTCGGCACTCATCCTCTGTTTGGCCACACCCAGCGTGGCCCGCTCGTTCAACCAGGTGGGCGGAACCATCACGGTGGAGGGCGGAACGGCGGGGAGATGCACGGTAGACTTTGGCTTCAATGTGAGTGACCGTTTCTGGCAGGTCAGCTCGTACAAGGTGAGCGGAACGACGGGGATTGACCCTCAGATTATCAACTGCGAGTTTAGCGCGGGGGCTGGCAACAACAAACTGACCTGCTCTGTATACAGCACCACTACCGGCAATTTGCAGGGCGGTTCGTTCATGGTCACGGTGTTTTAGGGGGTTGGGGTGAAGGGATTGTTCGGTGTGGTAATCCTTGGGCTGGCCTTGGGGCTGGCCCAGGGGGTACAGCTTCAGTCGGACCGCCAATACGGCGCGGGCACGCGGGTCAGCTCGCCCTGGACGGGGGTTTCCTTTGTGGTACCCCAGGGCTACCGGGGCAGCTACGACCCCGACGCCGAAGGCTTTGTGATGAGCAGTGCGAAAAAGGACTACCTGGCGGTCTATGCCTTGTCGGCAGCGGCCCCAGAGGAATTCGCCGAGTACCTGCTGGAGGCTTTGCAACAACAGGGGATGCAGCTTCAGCTCAAGGGCGAGCCCAAGCAAACCCCGTCCACCCTCAGCGCCCAGGCTGTGGCACGCACCGCGCAGGGGCAACTGAGCTTCTACTTCACGGCCAAGCAGGGCCAGGCCGGCAACCTCCTGGCGGTGGTGGGGCTGGCCGCTCCCCGGGACGAAGCGGCCCTCAAAAAAGTGGTGGATGGGCTGCTGGCTTCTGCACAGTTTGGCATTCCCCAGGCCGAAGCCTGGAAGCGTGAGCTGGGCGGGGCGTTGCTCACCCTAAAGAGCCGCAACAGTGCCTGGAGCCGCGACCCCAACCCCAGCCGTAGCGCTACCTTTAGCAGCAACACCAAGGAGAGCTACGTTTTCTGCTCCAACGGGCAGTACGCCTTTAGCACCAAGACCGAGCGCTTTTTGAGCAACTCGGCAGGCTACCTCGAGTCCACCGACTCCGATGGGCACTCGGGGGAGTGGAACCTGATTGCCAACATCATCGGCACGCCAATTTTGTATCTGGAGGCCAGCAACGGCAAAAGCTACGAGTACGTCCTGCGCGTGCCTGGGCAGGGGAGCCTGGCGCTGGATGACCGGGTTTACACGGTGGGGCCCAGCGATCAGTGCAACTGATGCCTTCGTGTGCTACTTGACCTACCCCAGGGGATGTAAAAAAGAGGGGGTGCTATGGAAACCCACAGAGAGCACCCCCTGTACTATCTTGACGCAGAAACCCTCCTGGTGGCTACCTACGTCTGGGTG
>NZ_JBBINI010000032.1:0-41136 GCF_037443965.1 Meiothermus sp. | reverse complement strand
CACCCAGACGTAGGTAGCCACCAGGAGGGTTTCTGCGTCAAGATAGTACAGGGGGTGCTCTCTGTGGGTTTCCATAGCACCCCCTCTTTTTTACATCCCCTGGGGTAGGTCAAGTAGCACACGAAGGGACTTGACGAGACCGGTATTGCCCCCTATACTTTGTGCTGTTTGCGGGGCTGTGGCGCAGTTGGGAGCGCGTCTGAATGGCATTCAGAAGGTCAGGGGTTCGAATCCCCTCAGCTCCACCAAATCGGGGACGCAATATCCGGGGGACTGGTTCCCCCGGATGCCTATTTAGGGCGCAGCCGTCCTCCGACCAGCCCAGGAAACTCTGAAGCAGCGGGCCGCCGCCCTAGCCTGATACCCGGTGAGCCAGCAGGCGCAGCCCTACCAGCACCACAAAAACCGTGCCCCCTTCATGGGCCACCACGCCCATCGGGAGGGGTACTTTGCCGGCCAGGGCGAAGGCGCCCACCACCACAATCACCCCCAGGGCGAAGCTTAGGTTGAAATAGACCGTGCGGGCGGTGGCACGGGCCAGTTGCTGGGCTCCTACCAGGCGGTTGAGGTCGTTTTTCATCAGCACCAGGTCGGCGCTCTCGAGCGATACGTCGGAGCCGGCGGCCATCGAGACCCCCACCGCAGCGGCATTGAGGGCGGGGGCATCGTTGAGACCGTCGCCCACCATCACCACCGTGCCCTCTCGGTCTAGTTGTTGGATGCGCTCCAGTTTCTGTTCCGGCAGCAGTTCGGCATAGACCTCGGAGATGCCCACCTGGGCGGCAATATGATCGGCTACGGCCTTGCGGTCGCCGGTGAGCATGACCACCCGTGCCCCTTGTTGCTTGAGCTTTGTGATGGCGCGGGCTGCCTCCAAGCGGGCGGTGTCGGCCACGCCCAGCAGGGCGATGGGGTGGTGGTTGGAGCCCAAAACCGTGGTGGTCAGACCTCGAGCCTCCAGGTCGCGCAGCCGGGCCTCGAGGTCAGGCGGCAGCATAACCCCCAGGCTTTCGAGCAAGCGCCGGTTGCCCACCCAGACCTGCGTACCATCGGCCAGGACACCCAGCACCCCGTGGCCCCGCACCGCGCGGATCTCGCTCACCTCGGGGGTGGGGCCCTCCCAGCCCTGGGCAATGGCCTGGGCGATGGGGTGTTCGCTGTAGCGCTCGATGCCTGCGGCCAGCGCACGGGCCTCGGCTTCGGAACCCTCCAGCACCACCACCTCCACCAGCTTCATGCGCCCTTCGGTCAGGGTGCCGGTCTTGTCGAAGACAAAGATATTGGCCCTGGCCAGGGCTTCCAGGGCTGCGCCGCTCTTGAACAAAGCCCCGGCCCTGGCTCCAGCCGCCATGGCCGAAAGAACCGCTGCAGGGGTGGCGATCACCACCGCGCAGGGGCTGGCCACTACCAGGAAGGTCATGGCCCGGTACCAGGCCTGGGCAGCTTCCAGCCCAAAGCCGAAATGCGCCACGGCGAACACCACCGGGGCCGAGAGCAGCACCGCGATGGTATAGGGGCCCTCGAACCGCTCGGCGAAGCGCTCGGTGCGGCTTTTGCTGGCCTGGGCGCTCTCGACCAGCTTGATGAGTTTGGCCAGGGTGCTTTCGCTGGCAGGGCGTTCCACCCGCACCCGCACCACCCCGTGGCCGTTGAGGGTGCCGCTTTTGATGGGGTCGCCGGGCTTTTTATCCACCGGCACGCTCTCGCCGGTGAGGGCGCTCTCGTCCACGTCGGAGTAACCATCCACCAGGATGCCGTCGGCGGCGAAGCGCTCGCCAGGACGTACCACCAAAAGGTCGCCGGGGCGCAGGGCATCCAGGGGCCTCCACTGCTCGCTGCCGTCGGGGAGTTCGACGTTGGCCCCCTCGGGGTGGAAGGTCATGAGGGCCTCGATGGCCCGCCGGGTGCGGTTCATGGCCCAGCTTTGCAGGGTGTTGGAGAGGCTAAACAGAAACAGCAGGATGGCTCCATCGCCCGCCTGACCCACCGAGGCGGCTCCCAGCGCCGCTACCACCATCAGCAGATCCACATCCAGCTTGCGCTCCTTGAGCAAACTCCGCATGGCCTTGAGGGCTGAGGGAACACCGCCAGCCAGAAAAGCCAGCGCCCACAGGCTGTTTTGCAGCCAGATTTGCTCGTAAGTTCCTGCAACAAAGCCCCCCACCACCCCCAGCAGGGTGAGACTGGATAGCAAAAAACCGCGCTTGACTTCGTGGTGCCAGAACAACAGCCAAGGGTTTTGCGGCTTTAGGGGAGAGGTGGCGACAGCGCTCATAGGGGGCTCCTTAGGGGAAAAGGGTTCTTATTGCAAATAGTAATCATTATCAATAAGAGTATTTCATATTATGGGGGTCTTTACAACCCCTAATCCCGAGTGGTTTAGTGTGGATTATCCCTGTTCCACACGCTAATTCTACTGCTTTGCCATCAGGACATTCTTTCCTGGGGTGGTTTGCGGGTGATTTTCGCCTGTCGCATTTGAACTTTTATGCGGTCTGTTACAGTATTAGCGCCCAAAGGGCCAGAGCCGTGCTTATCCGGCAATGGCAGTGCTTGCAATAAAAAAAAGCGTCCCCGGCTTCCTGACGGCACCCGCTCCGTGGCGCTTAGGGCTGCTGCCTTCCGGCCCTGACCCGGTTCACGCTGGTGCGCCGCGTCAGACCGAGGACGCGACCTCGAGAATAACACAGGTAAGCAGAAAGACAAGACCGTATAAGCAGATAGCAACCAGCAAACCTTCTCTTTGCCAGACCCCTCGAGCCGTTACTTCATCCACGCATCTGCCGGACGTGAACTGGGCCCGGCGCGTTACCTGCGTATAATCTCTCCCATGAGTGAAACCGTGCCAACCAGCACCCCTGGGGTGGCCCTCGAGGCCCAGCAATTGGGTAAAAAATACGGGCGCAAGCCGGTGCTGGAGAACATTACCTTTGCCGTACAGCCCGGCGAGGTCTACGCCCTGGCGGGGCCCAACGGCTCCGGCAAGACCACCTTAATCCGCCTGCTCACGGGGCTGGCATTCCCCACCTCGGGGGTGGTTCGGATGCTGGGGCAGGACATCTACAACGGCGGCTACCTGGCCCGGCGGGCGCTGGGGGCGGTGGTGGAGGCCCCGGCGGCCTTCTATCCCCATATGACCGGCCGGCAGAACCTCGAGATGGTGGCCTTCCTGACCGGTATGTCGAATGTGGAGACCAGAATTCGCGAGGTCATGGCGCGGCTCGAGCTGCTGGCGGTGGCCGACCAGCCGGTACGTACCTACTCGCTGGGGCAGCGCCAGCGTCTAGGGCTGGCCTCGGCCATTTTGCACGAGCCGCAAATCCTGATCCTCGACGAGCCCACCAGCGGCCTCGACCCGCAGGGCATCAGCAAGGTGCACGAAATTTTATCGGAACTGGCCTGGAAAGGGGTGGCGGTGCTCCTGTCCACCCACCACCTGCGCGAGGTCTCGGCCTACTCTGATAAGGTGGGCATCCTGGGCGGTGGGCGGTTGCTGGAAGAGGTCAAGCTGGGCACCAAGGGCGAAACCTACCGCCTGCGGGTGGGCGACCCCGCGAGGGCGGCGGCCTTCCTCAAGACGGTTCCGGGGGTGCAAAACGTGAGCCTGCGCGACGTTAACGTGATTTTCGAAGGCTCGCCCAACGTGGCGCTGGCGGCGTTGGTGCGCGAGAACTACCAGGTGCAGTTTCTGGAACCCGACTACTTCGACCTGTACGACTACTACCGGGAAAGGGTGAAAAATGCATAGCCATGGCGCTACTGGGGGTGTGGGGTTGAGGGTTGGCAGAAGCCAGGTGCGGTGCGACCTCACTCTGAACCTTTTATCGCTCTCTGGGGTTAGGCCTTTACCGCTTTCGATCCAGCCCTTTTTCGCCCGCGCTTCATCGGCCAACGGAGGGAGCAGACCATGCTGCGGGTATTGATCTGGGAGTTTGGCAAACTGGTGCGCCTGCGCTCGGTGCAGATTGGGCTGTTGGCGGCCCTGGTGCTGCCGGTTTTGTGGGCTTTTGCCCCAGGGCTGCGGGCGCAGTATGGCCTCGAGCTGGTCTCGGGCTGGCAGGTGCCGGCGCTCTCGCTCCTGACCGGTATGGACTTCCTGTTTCCCTTCCTGACCGCGATGGCTGCCGCCGAGGTGCTGGGCTCGGAGGTCTCGATGGGCACTCTCAAGTCGGTGCTGCTGCGCCCCAGTCCCCGCAGCCGCTTGCTGGGGGCGAAAATTATCGTGGTGCTGGCCTATCCCTTCCTTTTGCTGCTGGTGAGTCTGGTGGGTTCGTTGCTGGCGGGCTTGCCTTTTGGAATGGGTAGCTTTTTTGGCGGAACCGGTCTGGGGGAGGGTAGCTTTGCCGGGGTGGGGCAGCTAACCCCGGCCGGTGCGGCGATGGAGCTGCTGCGCGCCCATGCCCTGGCGGGGGTGGTGCTCTGGCCGCTCTCCGCGCTGGCCATGCTCTACGCGGTGGTGTTTCTGAGCACTACCTCGGCGGCCCTGGCGGCGGTCTCGACCTTGCTCCTGATGCGGCTGCTGATCGCCTTTCCGGCCATCCAGCCTTTTCTGCTTACCAGCTATCTGGACCTCTACATCCGCCCGGCTGCGGTGGGCCTGGGCCTGCCGCTGCTCATCATCTACACCGTGGGCTTTGCGGTACTGGCCTTGCTGATTTTCGAGCGGAAGGACATTTAGAGCCAACGTTGAACCGCTACTAGACACAAAGGGCGCTCGAGCGTTTAGGCTGTGGGCATGGGTAAGCTAACGCATTTTGAAGACGGCAAGCCGCGCATGGTGGACGTGAGCGAGAAGTCTGCCACACTGCGCACCGCCACCGCTGAGGCCACGGTTCTGCTGAGGCCGGAGGCTGTGGCGGCGCTACAGGAGGGCGGGGTTGGGAAGGGCGACCCCTTGAGCGTGGCCCAGTTGGCCGGCATCATGGCCGCCAAGAAAACCGGTGAGCTGATTCCGCTCTGCCACCCGCTGCCAATCACCGGCGCGAGTGTGGAGCTGCGTTTTGTGCCCGAGGAGGCCAGGGTCTACATTACCGCTACCGTCAAGACCAAAGCCGAAACCGGGGTGGAGATGGAAGCCATGACGGCTTGCGCCGTAGCGGCCCTGACGGTCTACGACATGCTCAAAGCGGCCAGCAAGGGCTTGGAAATTACCAACCTGCGGCTTTTGCACAAGTCGGGTGGAAAGTCGGGGGAGTGGCGCAGGGAAGGGTAGCGATCGGGCTGTGCGGTAGAGTGTTGGGGTCATGCCCTCGACTTCCAGACCAGCGCGCAAGGGACCGAATACGCTCCTCGAGGTTCAGGGGGCCTTGGCCGATACCGCCATGCAGCACCTGATTCAAAAGCACGGCCCTGCCCCTTTCCGGCCCAACCCGTTCCAAACCAAACCCTCCTTTCCTACCCTGGTCAGCTCGATTGTGGGCCAGCAGCTTTCCGGTAAGGCTGCCGAGACCATCTGGAAGCGCATGACCGCCCGGTTTGCGATAGAGCCGGCGGTGTTGCTGCAGGCCCGGCTGGAGGACCTGCGGGCCATCGGGCTCTCGAGTGCCAAGGCCCGCTACGTGCAAGACCTGTCGCGTTTTGCACTGGAGGGGGGGCTGGACGATCTCGAGCGCCAGTCCGACGAAGCGATTGTTCGCCACCTGACCCAGGTCAAGGGGATTGGGGTATGGTCGGCGCAGATGTTCTTGATGTTTGGTCTGGGACGCCCGGACGTCTGGCCGGTGCTGGACCTGGGCATCCGCAGGGGGGCTGAAAAGCTCTATGGAATTACCGAGCGTCGCGCACTGGAAGAACTGGGCGAGGGTTTCCGCCCGTATCGTTCCCACGCGGCTTGGTACTTGTGGCGGGTGCTGGAATAAGAGGCCTCGAGCGAGCTGGATCAGACTCTTGTGAACACCAGCAACATCCCATTGCGGTCGTCGGTGATGTAGATTTTTCCGTCCGGGCCTACTTTCACATCCACCGGTGCCCCCAGCTTGCCGTCAGGGAAGACCCAGTTCGCAATCAGTTCGATGGGCGGGCCACGCGGAATACCCCGCCCATCCACCCGAAAGGCCACCAGCCGGTGTCCGGTTTTGCGGTAGCCGTGGTAGCCCACCACCAGCCAGTCCGGGCCGTATTCGCTTTGCGGGTTCAGATACGTCATGCCCAAGGGGGCTGCGTGGGCAGGTAGCAGCAGGGTGGGGTGGCGGGTCTGGGCACAGTTGTAGCGGGGAAACTCAGGGGCGTTTTTACCGTTTTCGTAGCAGTAGGGCCAGCCGTAGTGGGCCCCTTGTAACACCACGTTCAGCTCGTCGGCGGGGTGGGCCTCATCGGAGATGCGGGGGTCGGCGACGTGGATGGCATCACGGGAATTCTCACCCTGTAAAAGCGTGCCCGAGGGATGGACGGCCAGCGCCATCGAGTTGCGCAGTCCCGTTGCATAGATGCTCCAGCCGCGTACGCTGCCTTGTGGCCACAGAAAGGTGTACTTGCGAATCAGACCGTTGCGCTGGGCCTCGGCACAGGCAGGTTTGCCTCGGTCTTGCTGGCAGTTGTCCGAAGCCGAACCCACGTTTACAAAAAGGTTGCCAGCCCCATCGAACACCATCTGGGTGAGTGGGTGCCGTCCGTTTCCGGGCAGGCCGCCGATGATGTACTCCTTACGGGGTTGGGCTGCTTTGGGGTCAAAGCGAAAAATGCGCCCCACCTCACCCACATAGACAAGGCCATCCGGGCCAAGAGCGATGCCATTGGGACGATCCAGCCCGCTAAACAGGCGCTGGATTTGGTAGCGAGTCCCCTGTTTACGTAGCCGCGCCAGCGAGCCTTGGTTGGGATTCCAACCCGCCATCTCCACCACTAGTATCTCGCCGGAGGGCAAAGGCAAAAGACCCCTGGGAAAGCGCAGGTCGCGGCTGATGATACCCACACAAAAGCTATTGGGTGTGGTGACAGCTAGCTTTGGCAACCCGGCGCAGGTCTGGGCGCTCGCGAGGCTGAGGCCAACCCAAAAGGCGAGGGAAAGGAGTCTCATGCTTGTGCCTAATCTACCCAAGCTGGAGGAGAAATGGATGATGGAAAGGTTCGTACTGCAAAAAAGCCAGGGGTGCATTTGTTTGCAGAGATCCGTTTCCGCTTAACGCAAAGCTGTGTCATCTAACCCAAACAACGCGGAAAAGCGGTCTAGGCTGGGGAGGAACGAGGGGTTTATGGTCGAGTACATCGCCTTTGATGCTGATGACACCCTGTGGCACAACCAGAGCTACGTAAGTGAGGCCCATGCCCAGTTCAAGCTGCTGATGCAGGAGTACCTGAACGGCTCGTATGACGGCCGGTATCTCTACGAGACCGAGGTTCGTAACAGCAAGCACTATGGCTATGGGGTCAAGAGCTTTGGTCTCTCGATGATCGAGACCGCCCTGGAGCTAACCGAAGGGCGTATCTCACCGGAACACATTCGTTTCCTGGTCAATCTAACCAAGGAGATGCTGGCGGCGCCGGTGCAGGTCTTGCCGGACGTGGAGGCTGTTTTGGACGAACTTTCGGGCGACTACCCGCTGATGGTGATTACCGAGGGGGATCTGCTGGATCAGGAATCGAAGTTTGTGCGTTCGGGCCTGAGCGAGTATTTTCGCTGCATTGAAGTGGTGAGCGAGAAAGACCCCTTTTGCTATAGCCGAATCCTGCGCCGTCACCGGATACGCCCGGAGGAGTTTATGATGGTAGGGAATAGCCTGCGTTCGGATGTCTGGCCGGTGCTGGAGATTGGGGCCCAGGCGGTTTACATTCCCCATCGCCCAACTCAGGATGCTGAGCGTTTGCAGATGGACGACCCCAAGCCCAGGCTCTATGTAGAACTCGAGCACATCGGCCAGTTGCCGGAGTGGCTCGAGGCCAGACTGCTGGCGGCCTGAGCTTGGGTCAGATAACCCAGCCGCGCTCGAATTCTGGGCTAGCCTGGAATTGAGGTTGGGTACGCCCATACCGTCGAACCGATAGCCAACCCGACTTTATTACACCGACGCCCGCCAGCCGCCTCCCTGGCGGCGTTGGTGTTTTGGGTCAAAAAGAGGAGGATGTGGGAGGGGTGGTGTGGGCAGTAGACTGGAAGATATGATTTTTGCCCTGCAAGAAGCTCCTCCGCTTAGTGGCGAAGTAGCCCAGCTCCGGGCCCTGCAGGCGGCGGGGATGCACGTAGCCCCGACCCTGGTGCTGGCGGGCCTCGAGACCGAGTTCTACCAACTGGGCAACCTTGCCGAGCAGATCCGGCGGGCCTTTGAAGGGGTGTTTGGCGCAAGGCTGGACGAAGAAAAGCTGGAAAAGGCCTGTGCTTTTGCGGAAAAGCTGCTGCGCGAGTCGTACCTGCTGCCCGAGCGCGCCGAAGAGGTGCGCGCGGCCTTGCCGGAAGGCCCGGTGCTGGTACGCTATGCCGGCGAGGCTCCTTTTTACGTAGAAACCGGTAAACAAGAAACCCTATGGGCGCTCAAGCGGCTGTGGGCCAGCCGCTGGCAGGTGGATGCGGTGCTGCTGCGCCAGCCGGAACTGGCCCCGCCAGATGTGTCCAGCCTGGTGCAGGCGGTGGGAGAAGACCTGGGGCCAGACGAAGCTTTGTCGGCGCAGGCTGCGCAGATCCTGGGGCAGCCTGTGCAGGTTTGGGCCAGCGCGGGCCGCGTGGTGCGGGTGGGCTAGAGGAGGCAACATATGCCGTTTGCATTTTCCATTCCCGAGTTCAAGCTCCCGGTTGCAGAAAAACTCAAGGGGAGCGACGACGCCAGTTGGGTCTCGGCCACCGACGGCGATACGCCCAAGGTAGCTCTGCCCATCCGCATGCTGGGCATGGATGCGCCCGAGTACCATTACCAGGGAGCCGACCAGGAGAACCCAGGAAAATTTGACGCAGCGATGAGGTGTTTTCTAGCTGGGGCCGGCAGCGGGCTCGAGGCGGGCTTGCGGGCCTACCTCGAGCCGCGCCTGCGGGGGAAGTCTTGCACCCGCCAAATTGCCGCAGGGGGAAAGGCCTTAGAGCACTTTGAAATGCTCAAACACCGTCGGCTTGCCCCAGGACAGTGTTACAACGAAAAGCGCAAGACCGAGCGCAGGCTGTACATCATGGTGGCACAGGAAGTTTTCGATAAACACGGGCGCATGCTGGCCTACATCAACGCCAGCTACAACCAAGCCGAGCGGGAAACTATCCCGCCCGCCGAGCGGCCTACCTTCAACCTGCAGATGATGCAGGATGGCCACGCGGTGAGCCTGCTCATCTACCCCAACATTCCCAAGGCACCCGACCTGGAACTGGTACAAAAGGCGGTTGCGGAGGCCCGAACTGCCCGAAAGGGCTTCTGGCGTGGAGGCGAAAGCCGGGTGCTGCTACCCTACGAATTCCGCTGGATTGTGGATACCATCCGGGGTGAGCGCAAAGGCCCCGACCGCTACTGTGGCGATATCCTGAGCGGCCAACTGTACCCCCCGCAGGCTTATTACAAGGTGCTGCCGGAGAACCGCCTCTTCTTCCGGGAAGAGCACCTGCAAGAAGCCCTCAAGCTGGGTTTCAAGAAGACCTGGTAAGCAAGGCCGGGTTCGGGTTGAGCTTTGAGTACGCCACGGGAAGCTTCGCCCTTTGCCCCGTCGCAGCAAACAGCCTTTTCCTGTCCGAACACCTATATGCACTACCGCAGAACCCCATAATGAAGGAAAATCAGCGGTAGGGCACTTTATTATGTACGACAGCCACATGCACACCCCGCTCTGCAAGCACGCAGTCGGCACGCCTGCCGAATATATCCGGGCTGCCCGGAAAGCCGCTTTGCGGGGCATCGTCATCACCGATCACAGCCCCATGCCGGCCTGGTTCGACCCCGAGGTGCGCATGGAGCTGGAGGAGCTACCCTTCTACCACGCCCTGCTCGAGCGCTTGCGGGCAGAGGCCGGCGATTTTTATGTGGGGATTGGCCTCGAGGCCGACTATCACCCCGGCACCGAGTACTTTGTGAAAAGGCTCCTGTCCCGCTACCCCTACGACTACATCATCGGCTCGGTGCACTACCTGGGGGCCTGGCCCTTCGACAACCCGCGCTATGCAAGCGAGTTCGAGGAGCGCGACCTGCGCGAGGTCTACCGGGCCTACTTCAAGCTGGTGGCCGAGGCCGCCCGCACCGGTCTGTTTCACGCCATTGGGCACCTGGACCTGCCCAAGGTGATGGGCCACCGGCCCCCCGAGGGTTACGCCGACCTGGCCGAGGAGGCCCTGCAGGTGATTGCGGGCGAGGGGCTGGCCCTGGACGTGAACACCGCCGGCTGGCGCAAAAAAGCCGCCGAACTTTACCCCAGCCCCGAGCTCCTAGAGCGGGCCCGTGCCCTGGGGATTCCGGTGGTGCTGGGCTCCGATGCCCACCGCCCAGAGGATGTGGCCCACCGCTTTGCCGAGGCCGTAGAAATTCTACGCAGCGTGGGCTATACCCAGGCGGTGGTGTTCCAGGCGGGCCGGCCCCGGCCCTATGCTTTAGGCTAAAGCTATGAACCGTAAAGACCTGGCGGGGATGCTCGAGTACGCCGCCGACCTGATGGAGGTGCTGGGCGAGGGGGAGTTCAGGGCCAAGGCCTACCGCAACGCCGCGCGCAGCCTGGAGCAGCAGGAGGCCGACCTGGCCGAGCTGGCCGCGCGGGGCTTTAAGGGGGTGCCGGGGGTGGGGCCGGCGCTGGCCCCCTTGCTCAGCGAGATTGTGCAGACCCAGGAGTTTCCCTACCTGGCCGAGCTCGAGGGCCGCGTACCGCCGGGGGTGCTCGAGCTCTTCCGGGTGCAGGGCCTGGGCCCCAAGCGCATCCGGGCGCTGTGGGACAACGGGGTCAATAGCTTGGAAGAGCTGGTGCTCTGGGCCGAACAGGGCAAGATCCGCACCCTGCCAGGTTTTGGGGCCAAGAGCGAAGCCAGCCTGCTCGAGGCGGCCCGCTACGCCCTGAGCAATATGCGCCGGGTGCTGCTGCCGGTGGGACTGGAGGCGGCCCGGCTGCTGCTGGCCGACCTGGAAAACGCCGGGCTGAAGGCCGAACTGGCCGGCAGTGTGCGGCGGGGCCTGGAAACCGTGGGCAACCTGGATCTGGTGGTGGTGGGCACCCCCCAGCAGGTGCGCTCGGCGCTGGGCCGGTTCGTGGAGGAGGTGCAGGGAAACGTACTGCTGGGGCGGCTCGAGGGCCTGCCTTTGCGGGTCTTCTGCACCGATGCGGCCTCGTTTGGCAGCGTGCTGGTTCAGGCCACGGGTTCGCGGGAGTGGCTGGAAGCCCTGGGCGCCGTTCCCCCTGCGCTGCCGACCGAAGAAGCGGTGTTCGAGGCCCTGAACCGGCCCTTTGTGCCGGCCTACTGGCGGGAAAAGGAGCATGTGGGTCTGACAGCACCCCAGACCACGCTGCAACCCCCGCAGCTCCGGGGCCTGATTCATGTGCACTCCACCTACTCCGACGGCAGCGCCACCCTGCGCCAGATGGCCGAGGCCGCCATGGCGCAGGGCCTCGAGTACATGGTCATCTGCGACCACTCCCAGACCGCGGCCTACGCCGGGGGCCTGCGCCCACCGGACGTACTACGCCAGTGGGCCGAGATTGAGGCCCTCAACGCCGAGCTGGCCCCCTTCCGCATCCTGCGCGGCATCGAGTCCGACATCCTGCCCGATGGTTCGCTGGACTACCCCGACGAACTGCTGGCCCGCTTCGAGGTGGTGGTGGGCAGCCTGCACGCCGGCCTGGGCCTGAGCAAAGCCGAGCAGACCCAGCGCCTCTTGCGGGCCCTGGACAACCCCTACCTGAGCATCCTGGGCCACCCCAGCGGGCGGCTGCTGCTAAGGCGCAAAGGAGCCGAGGCCGACTGGGAGGCGGTGCTGGAGCGCGCCCAGAACAACCACAAGGTGGTGGAGTTCAACTGCAACCCCTACCGCCTCGACCTGGACTGGCGGCTCATGCTGGCCTGGCGCGACCGCCTCAATTTCTCGCTGGGCCCCGATGCCCACAGCCTCGAGGGCCTTTCCGATATCCAGTACGGCCTGCTCTACGCCCTCAAGGCAGGCCTGCACCCCGATCAGATTGTGAACACCTGGCCCGCCGAACGGGTGATGGCACTAAAGAATCGCGAACCTACTCGTAGATGACCCAAAAACGATGGAAGAGACCCTCGGACGCGCCTCCTGGCGCGGCAAGTGAGTGGCGCTTTATACGCCGCTCACGCGCAGAGCTAGTAGAAAATGGGCTAAGGGTTGGTTTCGGCGCCCACCAACAGTTCGGCCTCGCGCTGCAAGAAGGCTTTCAGCACATCGGTGACGGTGACGATACCCACCAGCTGGCCCTCGTGCACCACCGGCAGGCCCCCCACCTTGTGCTCGAGCATCAGCTTGGCGGCGGCCTGCAGGGGCAGGGTGTCGGCCACGGTGATGGGGTCGCGGGTCATGATCTCCCCCACGGTGAGCTTGAAAATCAGATAGTTCAGCTCCCAGATGGAAAGCGAGGTGGCCTCGGAGGGCATGGCTTCCTTGAGGTCGCGGTCGGTGATGATACCGATAACCCGACCTTCTTTGACCACCGGCAGACGGCGGAAGCCTCCCTTTTTCATGATCTGCGCAGCCTCAGGCACGGTAATGTCGGGCGTGACCACATCGGGGTTGGGGGTCATGCAGTCCTTCACCAGCATGGCTATCACCTCGAGTTCAAGTTACTCCCTAAGGTGGGGGGCAGATGTCTCTACAGTCCGGGTAGGGGCGGGCATAGCCTTGGAATGTGGGGACTTGGCGCATCCTGATTGCCTATGTCAGCCGCCTGGGCAGCACACGTGAAATCGCCCAGGCCATTGGAGAGGTGCTGGCCCGGCGGGGCATTGGGGTGGAGGTACGACCGGTGGAGGAAGTAAAGCATCTTGAGGACTACCAGGCCGTGATGGTGGGCAGCCCAATCCGTGAAGGGCAGTGGCTTCCAGAAGCCAGGAATTTCGTACAGACGCACCGCGATGCCCTGCGCCAGCTACCCCTGGTGTACTTCGCGGTTTCGGGCTTGATGAGCAACCCTACGCCCGAGCATTTTCAAGAGGTCTACGGGTACCTTTCCGAGGTTCGAGCGATGGCAGAGCCCTTGGAAGTGGGTATTTTTGCCGGCTCGCTGGATTACGACCGCCTCGAGCCCGACCAGCTTGTCAAGGTATTGAGCAAGGGGCTGCCCGAAGGCGATTTCAGGCGCTGGCAGGATGTGCGGGCCTGGGCCGAGGATGTGGCCGACCGGTTGCGGCTCGAGCAAGCCCAACAGCAGGTCAGCCGATCCGGCGAGGAATCGTTCAGGCCCTCTTCCGGTGATACACCAAAGCCGGGGTGAACGTCTTTATTACCGCGCTTCAGCTACCGTCTACGCTTACCACTGCCGCCCAACAGCCCCCCCAGTACCCCCCGCACGATGCGCTGCCCCTCGCGGCTAGCCAGGAAGCCCACCGCCCCTTTGGCCAGGTCGCCCAGCAAGTTGCCCCCGGTGGGCTGGGCCGGGGCCTGAGGTTTGGCATCCGAAGGGGCCGGCTGCACCGATTCGGCGGCGCGGGCCCGCAGGATTTCGTAGGCCGACTCGCGGTCGAGGGCCTTTTCGTAGTGCCCATACACCGGCGACTGCTGGATCACCTGCCGACGCTCTTCGGGGCTGAGCGACGGCAACTGGGTGCGGGGTGGGTAGATGAGGGCCCGCTCAACGATGCTGGGAATGCCTTTTTCGTCCAGGGTCGAGACCAGGGCCTCGCCCACCCCCATCTCCAGAATGACGGTCGCTAGGTCGAGTTTGGGGTTGGGCCGGAAGGTCTCGGCAGCGGCCTTGACCGCTTTCTGGTCGCGCGGGGTGAAGGCCCGAAGCGCGTGCTGCACGCGGTTGCCCAGTTGCCCCAGCACCTCGTCGGGGATGTCCAGGGGGTTCTGGCTTACGAAGTAGACCCCCACGCCCTTGCTGCGGATGAGCCGCACCACCTGCTCGATTTTTTCCCGCAGGGCTTTGGGGGCCTCGTCGAAGAGCAGGTGGGCTTCGTCGAAAAAGAAGACCAGCTTGGGTTTCTCGGGGTCGCCCACCTCCGGGAGCCGCTCGAACAGTTCGGAGAGCATCCACAGCAAGAAGGTGCTGTAGAGCTTGGGGGACTGCATCAGCTTATCGGCGGCCAGGATGTTGATGACCCCTTTACCGCCCTGGGTTTGCATGAGGTCTTCGAGCTCGAGGGCCGGTTCGCCAAAAAACCGATCCCCCCCCTGCTCCTCCAAGGCAATGAGGCCGCGCTGGATGGTGCCGATGGAGGCTGCCGAGATGTTGCCGTACTCGGTTTTGAACTTCTCGGCGTTGTCACCCACATACTGCAGCATGGCCCGCAGGTCTTTGAGGTCCAAGAGCAAGAGCCCGTTGTCATCGGCAATCTTGAAGACCAGGGTGAGCACCCCGCTCTGGGTTTCGTTGAGGTCGAGCAGGCGGGCCAGCAAGAGCGGCCCCATCTCCGAAACAGTCGCACGCACCGGGTGCCCTTGCTCGCCAAACACGTCCCAGAACACCACCGGGCAGGCTTCGAAGCGGAAGTCCGTAAGGCCCAGCTTTTCAATGCGCTCGGCGATTTTGGGGTGCTCGCCTCCGGGCTTGCACAAGCCCGACAGGTCGCCCTTCACATCGGCCATAAAAACCGGTACGCCAATGCGAGAAAGCTGCTCGGCCAGCACCCGCAGGCTCACGGTCTTGCCGGTGCCGGTGGCCCCGGCAATCAGGCCGTGGCGGTTGGCCATCTTGGGATAGAGAAATACTTCGGATTCACCTTTGGCAACAGGAATAGGCTCTGGCATACTGGACTCCTGCTGGATATATTACTTTCTAATGTCCAACTTCGGTCAGCGCATGGCTGTTCAGACCCAACCGAAGGGAGCGTGCCGGGATTCAAGATAGCCGTCCGGATTGGATGATCTTCTTGAATCGCTCATCATGCCCAGGATACAAAGCCCCTGGTCGCACAGCTTGCAGACCGCCATCTGGCGGCGGGAATGGGGCAAGTTGTATGCGCTGGCTGGGGCTGAACTTCCGACCCTGGCTGCCGAGCGCATTGCCAGCGCCCCGGCCTACACCGACCCCGACGAAGCCCGCTTCGATATAGAGGCAACCCTGCTTTCCTGGGCGCTCCCCGATTTTGTGGCCTACATGCAAGCGCTCAACAGGTGGCTGGGTAAGAGCGTCTTCCTCGAGCCCGATACCCCATACCCCTGGCTTTCACGCTGGCCCGGCGACCTGAAGCGCCCCCCAGCCGAACCACCCGGCTTGTGGGATGAACTGCTCAGGCGTTTGCGCTGGCCCAACCCCGATGGCTTTGTGGCTGCCAGCTTGCTGCAACTGATGGCGACGGCTCGAGCCGTGGTTCGTTACCGGGAGGGGTTATCTCAATAAACCCTTCCTCCCAACGGCACCTCGCGCTCTGCCGAAAGCAGCACCACCCGCCCTTGTGCGTCGGGCAAGCCCAGTACCAGCACTTCGGATTTGAAGCCCGCGATACTGCGCTCACCTAAATTGGCCGCACAGATCACCAGGCGCCCCACCAGGGCCTCAGGGGTGTAGAGGTCGGTGAGCTGGGCGCTGCTTTGCTTTGTGCCAAGTTCACCCAGGTCAATCCATAGCTTGTAGGAAGGTTTGCGGGCTTTTTCGTGAGGCTCGGCTTTTTGGATGCGTCCGACGCGCAGCTCGAGGAGTTGAAAGGCTTCGTAGGGCGTCATGGTGAAAGTGTCCAGGATTCTCCCGCGATCGTCAACAGAAATAGACCCTACCCTAGAGGGTTGGCGGCCCTCTATACTTGAAACTGTGCAACGTTTGCTCGACCAGGCTGCTTTGCTGATTCGGGATGCCCGCGAACTTTCGCCGGAGCAGGCGGTGGGTTCGCTCAAAGAGGCAGTAGGCCTATTGGAAGCGGTTCGTCCTTCCAAAGAACGCGATGGCATGATGGCCCTGGCCTACCTGCGGCTGGCCCAGGTGCAACGCCAACTGGGTCGGCGCAACGAGGCCGAGCGGGCCTTCATGCTGGGGTATAGCTATGCGAGAAGCTCGAGGGAGGAGCGGGTGCGCCGCCTGGCGGAAAAACTGAGCGGCGAATTTGTGAGCTAACGCCAGGGATCACCGGCCCTTGGGCCCATAAACTACTGGGACATGCCATGGGAGAACCCTGTGGCCCAAGTGAGGAGCCGATTCAGATGGGAGAGTTACTGGGGGATATCGCCGCAACGCTCATTGCGCTTTCGGGTTTGGCGGTGGTGGTGGGCGTGATCTTAATCAAGCGAGGCGACCGGGTCTGGCATCCCAGGGTGATGCTGCTGGCTACGGGCCTGGCGGCCTTGTTTCTGGTGTTCTACCTGCTTAAATGGGGGCTGTATGGCACCACCCGCTACGTGGGGCCCGAGGAGTGGCGCGGTGCGTACTACGCCTTGCTAATCAGCCACACCGTTCTGGCCGCCCTGAACGGCCCACTGGTCTTGTGGTTGCTCTACAACGCCTTCAAGCAGCGTTTTACTATCCATAAAGCCTGGGCCCGCTGGACGGTGCCGGTCTGGCTGTATGTGGCGTTGACGGGCTGGGTGATTGACTTGGTGCTCAAACGCTACGGAGAGTCGGCGGGGGGCATTGGTTTTTAGAGCCGTACTTTTGTCCGTAGCCGCTCGACCTGCTCTGGCACCAGAGCACTCCATTTCGCATGTGAAGAAAGTTGCCCAGTACGGCAAAAACCGCCGTACTGGGTATTTGTGGGAACCGCGCTGTTCTAGGATTTCTTGCCCCAGGCTTCCAGCACGATCTGACCATTCACAACCCTGGCCCGCTCGGGCTTGCGTGCGGCGGCGTCGCCGCTGGGGGCCTGGGCCACATGGTGGGCGATGCGGATCTGCTTGGCTTCCAGGCACATAGCCCAGATGGCGGCCTCTTCCTGGCCGGCGGCCCCGGCGTGGGCCAGCCCGCGCAGTTTGCCCACCACGATGATGTCGCCAGCGGCCACCACTTCGGCCCCGGCGTTGACGTCGCCCAGAATAACCACCGTGCCCGGCGACTCAATGCGCACGCCTGAGCGGACGGTCTGGTCAATTACCTCGGTGTAGGGGATGTATTTCTCGCCCCGCGGCGGCCGGAGCTGCAAGCCCCGCTCGCGTCCGAGCTCGAGCAGGGCCTCCAGCACCCCCTGGCCCACCATCCCGGCCACCTCGACCTCCAGGGGCAGCGGGGGCAGGTCGGCCAGGGCTTTGTGCAGCAGCTCCGGGGTTTCGTTGCCATCGAGCCGCAGGGCCAGGGCGTTAAGGGTCGCGCGAATCCGCATGCAAGGCAGTTATACCAGAAAGCCTAGCGGTTGGCGATGTGGATGGCCTGGCGGTGCAGGTGTTCGGCGGCCTCCATGATGCCCTCGGAGAGGGTGGGGTGGGCGTGCACGGTGAGGCCCACGTCGGTCACGGTGGCGCCCATCTCCAGGGCCAGGGCGATCTCGGCAATCATGTCGGAGGCGTTCGGGCCCACAATATGCCCCCCCAGCAGCAGGTCGGTCTCGGCGTCGCCGATGAGCTTGATCAGGCCCTCGGTAGCCTCGAGGGTCATGGCCCGGCCCGAGGCCGAGAGCGGGAACTTGCCCACCTTGACCTTGTAGCCGGCCTTGGTGGCTTCTTCCTCGGTCAGGCCCACGGCGGCCCACTCGGGGCTGGTATAGACCACGTTGGGGATCTGGTAGTCCATGACCGCATTGCCCCCGGCAGCGTTTTCGGCGGCAATCAGGCCCTCCTTCATGGCTTTGTGGGCCAGCAGGGGTTGGCGGGTCACATCACCGATGGCGTAGATACCCTGGATATTGGTCTCCATCTTCTCGTTGGTGGGCACATAACCGCGCTCGTCAACCTTCACACCGATGGCTTCTAACCCCAGCCCTTTGCCTCTAGGCCGTCGCCCGGTAGCCACCAGAATCTTGTCCACCACTATAGTTTCTTGCCTAGCAGTCTTCACATCTTCCAGCGTGACGTGAATCCCATCCTTCTTTTTCTCCTGCTTTACACCCTTGGTACCGGTTTTGATGGTAATGCCTTGTTTACCCAGGATTTTGGCTAGGGCGTTCGCGGTCTCGGGGTCGGCAGCGGGCAGGATTTGGCCCATGAACTCGATCACCGTGACCTCGGCCCCCATGCGCTTATAGACCTGAGCAAACTCCAATCCAATGGCTCCCCCGCCAATGCACAGCATCCGCTTGGGAAACTTGTCTTCTACCCGCAAGGCCCCAGTAGAGTCAATGATGTCCTTCTGGTCTACCTCGAAGCCGGGTAGGGTGTTGGGCTCCGAGCCGGTAGCCACGATGAAGGTCTTGCCCTGGATGCGTTCGTTCCCCACCTCGATGGCATCTTTGGCAACAAACTTGGCGAAGCCGGTTTTTAGGTCTACCTTGTTGCCCTTCAAGAGCTGCGAGACCCCCCCGGTCAGCTTTTTCACGATGCCGTCGCGCCAGCCGCCCAGCTTTCTAAGGTCGAGCTTGGCCTCTTTGACTTCCAGACCAAAGGTGCTGCCATGTTTGGTGCCTTCCAACTCCTCGGCAGCGTGTAGGAGCGCCTTGGTGGGAATGCAACCCACATTCAAGCAAACTCCCCCTACATACTCGGCCTCAATGGCAAGCACTTTCTTGCCCAGTTGGGCTGCCCGGATGGCCGCATGGTAGCCGCCGGGGCCGGTTCCGATCACGATTACGTCGTAGGTAGTTGACATAGCCATCCCATTCTAGTAAGCGTATAGATGAAAAACAAAATCTATCTAATGAAAAACTACAAGGCTTCCAGGAACAACCGCTCGGGTTTTTCCAGCAACCGAATTACTTCCTTGCAAAACCGGGCGGCCTCGGCACCATCTACCAGCCGGTGGTCGAACGAGAGCGAAAGGTACATCATTTGCCGTACCACGATCTGCTCGTTTTCGTTCACTACGGGGCGCTTCTGGATGGAGTGAATACCCAGGATGGCGGCGTCCGGCACATTGATGATGGGAAAGCTGAACAAGGCTCCAATGCTGCCGATATTGGTTACGCTGAAGGTGGAGCCGGTCATCTCCTCGGGAGTTAGTTTGCCAGAACGGGCCTTTTCAGCCAGGTCGTTGACCTCGCGGGCCAAGTCTAGCACGCTCTTGCGATCCACATCTCTCAGTACCGGCACGATCAATCCATTTTCTGCTGCGACCGCCATGCCGATGTTGAAATAGTTCTTCAGCACGATCTCCTGAGCAGCTTCGTCCATCGAGCTGTTGAGGGAAGGGTATTTTTTCAGCGCCCTGGCAATGGCTTTGAAGATGAAGGGTAGGTAGCTGAGCTTGACCCCCTGGGTCTCGGCATCGGTCTTGAGACGGCCCCGCAGCGCCACCAGTTCCGTCATGTCTACTTCATCCACCGTGAGGGTGCGCACCGTGTAGAGATGCGAGGCCACCATCTGGTTGGAGATGGCCCGGCGCAGGCCGCGCAGGGGGACGCGGGTTTCCAGGGCTTCGTAGCCCTTGGGGGTTTTGTATTGAACCGGGGCAGGCAGAGGGCCGAGGGACGAGGGCCGAGGGCTGGGAGAGGGTTTTTGGCTCTCCGCACCCTGCTCTTTGCTCTGTGCATAAGCCTTCACATCCTCCACCCGCACCCGACCATTGGGACCGGAGCCTGGGATTTGTGCGATATCCAAGCCCATGTCCCGTGCCAGCTTGCGGGCTGCCGGAACCGCGATGATGCGACCCTGGGGGTTGATCGGGATCGCGGTGGTGCTCCGGGGAGAAGCCTGCAACGGTGCGGCGGCCTTGACAAAGGGGTTTTTGACCTGTTCTTGCTTGGCGTCAGGCTTAAACAGCGAGAGGTTGGCCCCGTCGTCCTCGAGCACACTGCCCGGCTCCACAATCGAGCGTTCCTCTTGTGCCTGCAAGCTGGTAGCAGGTTCTGGTTTCTTATCGCTGATGGTCAAGGCGTGTTTCTGGTCGCTGATGGTCAAGGCGTGTTTCTGGTCGCTGATGGCGGCAGTTATCTCGCCGGGTTCAGCGATGACAGCGATGGGGGCATGGACGGCCACCACATCTCCTTCTTTCACCAGCTTTTGTAGCAACACGCCTTCGTGAGGACTTGGTAATTCCACCGTCACCTTATCGGTCATCACCTCTACAAAAGGCTGGTCTTTTTTCAGGGCATCGCCTTCGGCTACCAGCCATTTGAGAATTTCACCTTCAACAACGGACTCGGCAAGCTCGGGTAACACTACTTCTTTAGGCATAGTTGGCTCCTAATAGTCTAGTAAGCGTTTGGCAGCGTTGAGGATACGGGTCACGGTGGGCATGTAAAGCTTGTCCTGGGCCAGCGGATAGGGCGTGTCGAAGCCGGTCACGCGCAGAGGCGGAGCCAGCAACTGGTCGAAGAGTTCCTCCGAAACCGTAGCGGTTACTTCGGAAGCAATGCTGGCCATACGCGGAGCCTCGGAAATCATCAGCAGGCGTCCGGTTTTGGCTACCGAACCCAGCACAGCTTCTTTGTCCCAGGGCATCAGCGTACGAAGATCAATTACCTCTGGGTCAATACCTGCGCCCACCATCTCCTCGGCAGCCTTGAGGGTCTCGATCATCGGCCCACCATACGAAACCAGGGTGATGTCTTTTCCCTCGCGACGAATGGCTGCTTGGCCAATGGGGATCAGGAAATCGTCGCTGGGCACTTCTTCCTTCACGGCACGGTAAAGGCGTTTGGGTTCCATGAAAACCACGGGATCATCGTTGCGGATGGCCGCCTTCAGGAGTCCTTTGGTGTCGTAGGGTGTGGAAACCACTACCACCTTCAGACCGCCGGTGTGGGCGAAATGGGCCTCGGGGCTTTGCGAGTGGTGGTGTCCGCCCTTTACGCCGCCGCCGGTGGGCATCCGTACCACCATGGGGGCTGTGAACTGCCCCCCAGAGCGATAACGCAGCTTGGCAGCTTGGGAGAAGAGTTGATCTATACCAGGGAACACATAGTCGGCAAATTGAATTTCGGCTACCGGACGCATTCCATGTGCTGCCAGCCCAACCGCTGCCCCTAGAATGGCGGCTTCGGAAAGGGGCGAGTCCATTACCCGGTCGGGGCCATATTTTTGCTGTAAGCCCTCGGTAGCTAGGAAAACCCCGCCCCGCTTGCCGACATCCTCACCCAACAACATCACCCGCTCATCGCGGCTCATCTCTTCGTCCAGGGCGCTATTGATGGCCTGGATCATGGTCATGGTTGGCATATACCCTCCATCAAAGATCACAGGTCACAGGTCGGTGAAGGCTTTTGGCCTGAGACCTAAGACTTGCATTTGTGATATCAACGCAATTCCTCCGCCAACAACTGGCGCTGTTCTTCTAGGTGCCAGGGACGGGCCGCGAACACATCGTCGAACATCTCGAGCGGATCGGGTTCACCGGCCTGCAAGGCTTCTTGTAGGGCAGCCTCGAGCTCCTTGGAGATCTCCAGCTTTAGCTCGTTGGCCCAGTTGGCATCCCACAAACCCTGCTTTTCCAAGAAGCGCTGGTAACGCACCAGGGGATCGTGCTGGCGCTCGGCAGCCAGTTCTTCGCGGGAGCGGTAGCGGCTGTCGTCGTCGGCAGAAGAGTGGGCACCAAAACGATTGACCACCAGCTCCACCAGGCAGGCACCGTGTCCGGCCCTAGCTCGCTCGATGACCTCTTGCATCACGAAGTAGCTGGCCAGTACATCCAGGCCATCCACGTGGTAGCCGGGAATGCCATAGGCGTGGGCCTTGACGGCGATATTTTCCGAAGCGGTCTGCTTAGATATGTTCACGCTGATGGCGTAACGGTTGTTTTCACACACAAACACCGCTGGAGCCCCTTGCACGGCGGCAAAGTTGATGCCTGCATGCCAGTCGCCCTCGCTGGTGGCCCCGTCGCCAAAGGTGCAGACGGCTACCTGGCCGCTGCGGCGGAACTTCATGCTGATAGCGGCCCCTGCAGCAGGGGGAATATGCGAGGCAATCGCCGAACAGACTGTGAAAATATTCAGTTTTTTGGAACCAGGATGCGAGGGCATCTGGCGGCCCTTGGCGGGGTCGGCGGCATTGCCCAGGGTTTGGCCGAAAATTTCGACCAGCGGCACCCCCAGCGTCATCACCAATCCCATATCGCGGTAATAGGGAAATAGCCAGTCGTGTCCTTTGCGCAAGGCATGGGCAATGCCCACTTGGGCGGCCTCGTGGCCCGCATGGGGAGCGATAAAGCTGGTCTTGCCCGTGCGAATCAGGATGACCAATTTCTCGTCCAGTATTCGCGCTGCCAGCATATCGCGGTAGAAACGGCGTAACTGTTCGGGTGGAAGCCCGTGTTCGAAGGACGCGACCCAGTGGCCCTGCTCGTCTACCAGCCGGATGGGTTCGCCGCTGAAGGGTTGGAACCGTATTTTCTCTTGAACCATGTTTCCTCCTGGCATGCTGGGATCACCAGCCTGCCTGACCTGCCGAGCCTTGGGTAAAGGCCCTCGAGTCCGAGTGACCCTGGATAAGGGCCGACACGGGGAACCGCAAGAACCCAGCAAAACCAAAAGACCTCCCCATATGGAGGTCTGTGTGTAGATTTTGGTATACCGGGCTCGAGGTTTTGGGATAGCCAATAATGATAGATAGCGCCAGGCTTGGTCTCCCCATAACAACCTCTTGGTACGAAGATTATAGCGGTTTTGGCTGAGGGATTGGGGTGAGTTGGGGGAGGCAAGCGTAACAGCCCAAGGAAACTCAACCTACCAGCGTGTCGGAGGCGGGATGAAACTACGAATTTGCATGATTGGAAAGCCAAAACTAGAGTTCGCCCGTGTGGGGCTGGAGGTGTATGCGGGGCGACTGCATAGGTACACCAAACTGGACTTGGTTCATCTCAAAGAGGGTACACAGGTTCAGGAGGGGCAGCGCCTGCTGGAAGCCTCCGAAGGTTACCGTCGGGTGGTGCTGGATGAGCGGGGGCAATTGGTGGATACGTTGGCCTTCAAGGCTCGCCTGGAAGCCTGGGAGATGGGGTCCGAAAAAGGCGTAGCCTTTTTGATTGGGGGCGCAGAAGGCCACGCCCAGGCCGTGCGCGACCGAGCCGATTGGTTATTAGCTTTGTCCCAGCTAACCCTGCAGCACGAGCTGGCCCTGGTGGTTTTATTGGAGCAACTCTATCGCGTCGAAACCCTCAAAAAAGGCGAACCCTACCACCGATAACCAAGTAGCTGTTCAGCTACTGGCAGGGTGGGAAGATTTGCGCAGGGCGTAGCAGGGGCTGGGGCGCTACGTAGGGCTCGAGCCTGAGTTGCAACCCACTACGACCTACATCGAGGAGGGCAACGTTACCCGATTCGGTGTACCAGGCGAATAGATCCCCCGCATCGGTGTTGTTATTGCCATTTACATCCTTCCAACCCTGAAGTTTGTACTGGCGATCCGCGGGCAGGTTGCTGAAGATGAACGGCGAAGATAGGACGTTTTGCGTAATGGTGAGCTCCTCCGCGCACAAAATAGTGTCGCCCGATACGCCAAACAAGGTCAGGAGTGTTCCGTTGAGCGAGGCCGTGGGCGGGGGTGGGGTCTGGGCCTGGGTTACAGTCAAGGTGAAGCGGGCTTCTGCGGTAGCCCCCCCGCCGCTGCCGCCAATCACCAGCGTGTAGCTTCCGGGGCTGACCCCGCTGCCCACGCTCAAGCTGAGGGCGCTGTTCGCACTAGTGGGATTGGGATTGAAAGAGCCCGTTACCCCACTGGGTTGACCGCTGAGGGTCAAGGTTACGGGGCCGCTAAAGTTACTCCGGTTTACGCCGATATTGATGGTGCCATTGCCCCCAGGGTTGAGGTTGAGACTGGCGGGAGCCGCAGTCAGGCTCAGGGCGGGGGCGGGCGGGGCGCTCAAGCGATCCAGGGCGGCCTTCGCGTCAATTAAGCCCGCACCGCAATCGTTGCCGCTGCTGCGATTGCACTGAGCGGCGCTCAGTGGACGGGCGGTTTGCTTGAGGATGGTCAGGGCTTCGCCAGGTGTGAGGCTGGCCTTGCGGCTTTTCATCAAAGCCAACACACCCGCCACATGCGGGGCAGCCATCGAGGTGCCTTGCTTGAAGCCGTAGTTGTTGTTGTTGATGGTGCTCAGGACTCCATTGGATGGGTTGTTGCGGGTGTCGCCGCCCGGCGCCATGACATCAATACGGGTTCCGTAGTTGGAGTAAAAAGCCCTGTTTCCACTCCGGTCGGTCGCGCCCACCGTGATGACCCCACTGCAACCTGCTGGCGTAAAGGTGCTGGCATCTGCATTGGAGTTGCCTGCCGCCACCACCATGATTTTGCCTGCAGCCGCCACGTCGTTGATGGCAAGCTGCATAGTGGAGGACGGGGCACAGGTAACCTGCCCGCCCAGCGACATATTGATGATGTCGGCTGGGTTGGCGTTGCTTGGAACACCGGCCACACTCATGCCTGCAGCCCAGCGCAGGGCATCAGCCACGTCGGCCAGGGTTCCGCCCTCGCTGCTCAAAGCGCGGACTGGAACCAGGCGCACTCCCCAACTAACCCCGGCCACGCCGGTATTGTTGTCGGTGGCCGCACCTACAGTTCCGGTCACGTGGGTTCCGTGGAAATCGCTGTTGCTGCCGGTGTCCTCGGGGTTGTTGTCGCGTCCATCGCCATCGCCGGAGATACTGCTGTCGCTCACAAAGTCGTAGCCGGGTAGAAGCTTACCTGCAAGGTCGGTATGGGTCGAGAAAACCCCGCTATCTATAACCGCCACGCGAACCAAGTTGCTGCCGGTTTCGCTGTCCCAGGCCTGGGGCAGGTTGATGGCCGTATAGTGCCACTGTTCGCTATAGCGGGGGTCGTTGGGGGTGAGGAAGGGCTCTAATATATAGTTGGGCTCGGCATATTCCACATCTCTTCTGGATAGCAACGCATTTACGGCCGAAAGTGTGCCGCTGGTATCGAGGTTGGCTCGGTACAGATGGGTATTTGCCAGACTCAACGGACGCAGCCGTTGGAGGGCTACACTCCCCACCGAGAGGGTTTCGACCGATTGCAGGCTAACCCCGGATTTGAAGCGCACGATGATTTCACCTGCCACAAAGCGGGCCGCCTGGGTGCTGGGAGGAGCGGCGATGCTCACCGTGCCGCTAATGCTGCCGCTACCGGGGGAGGGAGGTGCGCTTACGCTAACGCTCACCGAAGCGCTTTTGCTGCTATCGGCCTGGCTGGTGGCACTTATGCTGGCATTGCCGATGCCCACGGCAGTCACCAAGCCCGAGTTGCTAACGGTCACCACAGCGGTGTTGCTACTGCTCCAGATGACGGCAGTGTTGGAACTGTTGCGAACCTGAGAACTCAGTTGAAGGCTTTGCCCGGTGAGTAAGCTGAAGGGGCCGGGCGGGTTGATGGTGACAGAAATTGGAGCAGGAGGATTGTTGCAGGCCGCAAGCAACGCGATGATCCATATCAATATCGAGTGGATTCTGGACATGGGGTTAGCATACCTTCCCGCTGTTCTCTAGCTATGAGCTTTGGGTAAAGACTTCTCAATTTGCTCCTGCAGCCCTTTTATCTATAGCCATTGGGGTATATGCGGCTACCGCTGACACCAGCAACACCACCCAAATCAGCAGGGCTGCCGAATATCCTGAGGCCCCCAGAACCACCCCCATCCCCCACTGGAGCAAAAATACCCCCATGAACCCCATAAAATTGATGGCTGTAACGGCCCGTCCGGTGAGTTCGGTGGGGAAGGCCAGGCGGGCCTGGGCCAGGCTCAGGATGTTAAAGGCGCCGGTAAAGCCCATCAGCCCGTAGGTCAGGTAAAGGCCCCAGGCGGGCATCTGGGGCCACAGGGCCAGCAGCAGAGGCCCCAGGGTGAACCCGAGGCTGGCCGAGAGCAACACCCGCGGCAGACCCCAGCGGTCGGCCAGGGGGCCACACAGCAAAAAGCCCAGCAGCGCGGCCAGCGAAAAAACGAAGAGCACGCTGCCGACCTCGAGGCTCCCCAGCCCCCGTACCTTGAACAAAAAGTCGCCGCCCCACAGGGTCTGCCAGGCCAGAAACCCGCCCCCCACCATAAAGTTGAGCCAGCCCATGCGCCAGAACTGGCTGCTGCGCCAAATTAAACCGGCGTGGCCAGCCTGGGTGCTCCGGGGCAGCGCCATGCCCTTGGGGGCGTTGCGTACCCCCAGGGCCACCACTAGCGCCACCAGCACAATCACTAAGGCCCCCCATTCGAACACCCCGCGCCAGCCGATCTGCTCCTTGAGCCAGGCCAGGGGCGAGGAGGCCGCAATGGCCCCCGAGGCCCCCAGGGCCACATACAGGCTGCTGATGCTGGCGTAGCGCTGGGCGGGAAACCACAGCGAAAACGCCTTCAAAGCGCCCATCAGGGCCGCTGCAAAGCCAATCCCCAGCAGCGCCCGCCCCGCCGAAAGGGTCAAAAAGTCCTGGGCCGAGGCAAATATCAGGGCCCCGATGGCCCCCAAAAGCATCAGGGCCGGGTGCACAAAGCGCGGGCCAAAGCGATCCAGGAGCGAGCCTAAGGGCAACTGCGCGATGGCAAAGGTCAGGTAAAACAGGCTGGTCATCAGGCCCAGCTCGGCCGAGGTGAGGCCCAGGTCACGCCGTAAATCGGGCGAGATAACCGCGTTGGTTGCGCGGAAGAAGTAGGAAAGGAAGTAGGCCAAAAGCAGGATGACGAAAACCCGAAGGGCCGCCGGCATGTTCTGTATCCTACCCCTATGAACGCCAATGTGTCCTCTGCGCTGTGGCTCGAGCTCCTGGGCGGGCTGTTGGTGGTGCTGGGAGCGCTGCTCGCCTGGCTGGCCTTCACCCTGGCCAGCCAGACCATTGACCCCAGCCTCGAGAAAAACCTGCTGCGCATCCGGCTCGACCTTCCGGGTTTTCTGGATGGGCTGGCCCGTCACCTCGCCACCGCCGGGGCCTGGATGGCCGGGGTGGGCGCGCTGCTCTTTTTTGGGGCCGCCCATCTGGTGCGGCTCTTCCGGTTGGTGCTGGGCCTGGCGGCCTTATTTGCGGTGGGGGTGTGGGTCTGGCTAGCGCTTAAGGCTTAGGAACTCGACAGTTACCCCTTCGGATTGAGTTTTGACCAACCCCACCCCCTGGGCATACCACGAGGTGGTTTTCACGTCGAAGTTCATCGGCATGCTCTGCCCTGCCGACTTCATGCTCCCACGGATGGTCATGGTGCTTTCGACCTTGTAGGCACTGAAACGCCCTGCCGGCACGCTAACGCTCTCCTGGCCCACCACCTTGCTAACCACGCTCATAGTTTGTTCGACCTGCAGGGTCATGTTCGGCTGTTTAGCCTCGCCCGCCACCTCGTAGCCGTAGCTCCAGGTGGTTCCAACCCGCATCCCCTGTGGAATTACCACCCCGCTCACTTTGCGGGTTTTGAGGTTAATCTGTATTCCTTGGTTGCTGGGCGGCTGGAAGTACTCGAGCTGGGTGAGACCTTTGGCATCGCAAGCCCAGCGGATATCGAAACTAAAGTCTTTGAAGGCTAGACGCTGGACAAAACCCTTGTCGCTCACCTTGATGATGCTGGCCGTGTGGGTCGAGTTATCCGGACTCGAGCGGTAGCTCCAGACCCAGCCCTCGCGCACCGGGAAAAAGGGATGGTCGCACCTGGCCCAAGCCAAAGAGCCCAGTAACAGCATCGAGACCACAAGCAATTTGCGCATACGCAGCTCCTTTTTTAGGGTATACCAGCCGGCGTTATTTCAGCGTTATGGATTGGAGCCAGCCGATTCGCACTGATCTGATACGCATTTCGGTAGTATCGTTCACTTTGACAAGCCTAAACGATACTACCGAAATGCTTTTCTACCCCCTTCGGTCGGCTTGAATCCTTCACCTTTGACTACGCATGGCGGTGAAGGATTCAAGCGGAAATGGTCTGACTATGGATGGTCACCCAGCTCAGCCAATCTCCAACTGCATCTTCATCCAGGGGGCTGAATTGTGGAAATTGGCCACGGCGCTACCGGGCGGAACCAGCGCGCCGCAGGCGGCGCGCAAATCCTCCGGGAGTTTCATGTCCAGTACAGGTAGCAGGTGCTCGAGCTGCTCCACGCTTTTGGGCCCGATGATGGGCGCGGTGATGCCGGGCTGATCCTTGACCCAAAGCACGGCCAGTTGGGCAGGGTCGTGGCCGGCCTCGCGGGCCAGCCTGGCAAAGCGGTTGCCCACCTCCACCGCCCTGGGTGTGACCCGCTCGGCATAAATCCCGCCCCGCAGGCGGGCCCGGGAACCCTCGGGGCGGATGCTCTCCTCGGCATAACGCCCGGCCAGCATCCCCATGGCCAGCGGTGACCAGGGTAGCAGGGCCAGGTTGTAGGCCTGGGCCATGGGAACCAGTTCGTTCTCGATGCGCCGGTCCAGCAGGTTGTAGGGCGGTTGCTCCGAGACAAAGCGCACATAGCCCTTCAGCTCGCTCACCAGAATGCCCTCCAGCACCTTCCAGGCCGGGGCGGTGGAGCTGCCGATGTAGCGCACCTTGCCCTGCCGCACCAGGTCGGTCAGGGCTGCGAGCGTTTCGTCAATGGGCATGTCGAAGACCGGGCGGTGAAGCTGATAAAGGTCTATGTGGTCGGTTTGCAGGCGCCTGAGCGAGTCTTCACAGGCCCGCAGGAGGTGGAGCCTCGAGTTCCCCCGGTCGTTGGGGCCGGGGCCGGTGGGGTAGTGGGCCTTGGTGGCGATGAGCACCTGGTCGTGCAGGCCGCTTTCCTTGAGGATCTGCCCAATTACCCGTTCGGCCTCGCCCTGCATATAGCTGTTGGCGGTGTCAATCAGGTTAATACCGGCCTCGATGGCCCGCAGAATCATCTTTTTGGCCTCGGCCTCGGGGGTGGGGTTCAGGATGTTATCGGTTCCTAGGGCCAGAGGGGCTACTTTGACCCCGGTTCGGCCTAGATGGCGGTATTCCATGGGTGGCTCCCTTCAGTGCAGGACAGGTGTGCTCATCGGGCCGCGTACCCCGCATCCACCAGCACCAGCGAGCCGGTCATGTAGCTGGCTTTATTGGAGGCCAGAAAGAGCACCACCTGGGCGATTTCTACGGGGTCGGCCAGGCGGCCCATGGGCACGGTCTCGGCCAGGCGTTGCAGCAGTTCGGGGGTAACGGGTTCCTTGCGTTCGGACTGAAGCATGGGGGTGTTGACCTCGCCGGGGCAGACCGCGTTGATGCGGATGCCGTCTTTGGCGTGGTCGAGGGCCAGGGCGCGGGTGAGGTTGTGCACGGCCCCCTTGCTCGCACAGTAGGCCGCCACCCCCGCCGCCCCCAGGTCACCCCAGATCGAGCCAAAGTTGACGATGGCCCCGCTGCGCTGGGGCTTCATGGCCCGGATGGCGGCCCGGCACATAAAAAAGGTGCCGCTCACGTTTACCCCCATGACCCGTTGCCACTGCTCGTCGCTGGTCTCCTCGCCGCTGGCCCGTACGATGATACCGGCTGCATTGACCAGCACATCCAATTGCCCATACTGCTGTACAATCTCTTCTACCACTGCACTGCAGAAGGCTGAATCGCTCACATCCCCAATTCGAACTTCTGTACCTATCTTGTTTGCAAGCTGATTTGCCAGGGCTTGGTTCCGGTCTACAATCACCACTTGGGCCCCGGCTTTGGCAAATTCATGGGCGGTGGCCCCACCCATGCCCGAGGCACCCCCGGTGATGATGACAACTTTATCGTGGAAATCCATTGATTCTCCCTTTCCAAACACGATGATTGTATGGACTCGAGAGAATTGCGGTCAACGCTATGGCCACAGCGAGCACCATCGTTGGGCTGCTCACTCATGGCCCGTTGCAGAAAATCGGAACTGACCTTGCCATATAACCGAGACTTACCCCTGCCAAAACCACAAACCTAGTCCCACTCCTCCTACCAGTAATGAATCGGGACGTTCCTCCACTTCCCGTCGCTGGTATACTTCCTGAGAAGTAGGTTTATCAAACAAATGGCACGTTTTTGAGGAGGTCTGATGGTTCAAATCGCAGTGCCCAAAGAAACCGCAGCGGGTGAACGCCGGGTGGCGCTTACGCCAGAAGTGGTGGGTCGTTTGCTCAAAGAAGGTTGGGGTGTGCGGCTCGAGGCCGGTGCCGGGGCCGAGGCTTATTTCTCCGACGAGACGTACCGAAATGTGGGAGCCGAGGTGGTCTCCAGAGACCAGTTGTTCAAAGGAGCACAGGCGGTTTTTACTGTGCAGCCTTTGGAGCGGCTGGATTTTGTGCAGCTCGAGCCTGGAACCATTGTGGTGGGGTTGATGGCCCCACACCGCAGTCCAGCCAGGGTGCAGGCGATGGCCGCTAGCAAACTTTCCGCCCTGGCCATGGAGCTGATACCCCGCATCACCCGGGCCCAGAGCATGGACGTGTTGTCTTCCCAAGCCACCGTGGCCGGGTATGTGGCAGCCCTGATCGCGGCCCGCGAGAGCAGCCGATTTTTCCCCATGCTTACCACTGCCGCCGGTACCATCCGCCCGGCCAAGGTGATGGTCATGGGGGTGGGGGTGGCGGGCTTGCAGGCTATCGCCACGGCGCGCCGCCTAGGGGCCAACGTCTGGGCCTACGACGTGCGCAAAGCTGCTGCCGAGCAGGCCCTCTCGCTGGGGGCCAAGGTCATCGAGCTGCCCATCAGCGCCGAGGGCGAGGGGGGCTATGCCCGCGAGCTTACCGAGGATGAGAAAAAACTTCAACAAGAAGCTCTGGCCAAGGAAGTGGGCGGCATGGACGCGGTTATCACCACCGCCCAGATTCCAGGTCGCAACGCGCCCATCCTGATTACCAGGGCCATGGTCGAACGCATGGGGGCAGGGGCGGTGGTGGTGGACTTGGCGGCGGAGTCTGGTGGCAACTGTGAACTGACCCAACCTGGCAAGACCATCGAAGTGAATGGGGTCAAGATCGCTGGGCCGCTTAACCTGCCTAGTGCGCTGTCGGTGCACGCCAGCGAGATGTACGCCAAGAACCTATACAACCTATCCAAGCTGCTGATCAAAGACGGCCAGCTTGCGCCTGACTGGAGCGATGAAATCCTGGCTGGAGCTTTGCTCACCCATCAGGGTGAGATCACCCATGCGCCTACAAAGGCGCTGGTGGGAGGATAAATATGGATTCGACTTGGGCTGCGCTGTATATCTTTTTACTGGCTGCCTTTACCGGTTACGAGGTGATTAGCCGGGTGCCGGTCATCTTGCACACCCCCCTAATGTCGGGTTCCAACTTCATCCACGGCATTGTGGTGGTGGGGGCCATGGTGGTGTTGGGTAAGGCCGACACCCCCCTCGAGCAGGCCATTGGCTTTTTTGGGGTGATTCTTGGAGCAGCCAATGCCGCCGGGGGCTACGCCGTAACCGAGCGAATGCTGGAAATGTTTGAACGGAAGCCGAAGGCCGAACTTCAAAAACCCAAGACCTGAAGATCTGTCGCTTCGAGCATACTTATGGAAAACTTTGTCCAACTCGTTTACTTCATCACGGCCTTTCTTTTCATCCTGGGCCTCAAGCGCATGTCCTCGCCGGCCACCGCCCGTAGTGGGGTGGTCTGGGCCGGGATTGCTATGGTGGTGGCAACCCTGGTGACCTTCCTGACCCCAGGGATGCACAACTTTGGCCTGATGGTTTTGGCGCTGATTATCGGCACCCTGGTGGCCTGGATTGCAGCCAAGCGGGTGCAGATGACCGACATGCCCCAGATGGTGGCCATCTACAACGGCATGGGGGGGGGTGCAGCCGGTGCTATTGCCGCAGTAGAGCTGTTACGCGGCGATTTCAGCGAGGCCCTTGGCCTTAAGTTTCTGGCCATCTTGGGCGCCTTGATTGGCTCGATCTCCTTTACTGGTAGCCTGATTGCCTTTGCCAAGTTGCAGGGTTTAATGTCCAGCCGCCCCATCCAGTTTCCGGCGCAAAAATTGGTCAATGTTTTGGTGATTGCTGGAGCAGTGGTGCTGGCGGGACTGCTACTGCCCACCGATTCAATGCCACTGATTTTCTTGTTCTTTGCCTTGGCCCTGGCTTTTGGGGTGCTCATGACCCTGCCCATCGGTGGGGGCGACATGCCAGTGGTGATCTCGCTGTTCAACGCCTTCACCGGCTTGGCGGTGGGCTTTGAGGGCTTTGCTATTGGAAATCCAGCCTTGATTGTGGCAGGTACAGTGGTGGGGGCTGCAGGTACACTCCTGACCTTGCTAATGGCCAAAGCCATGAACCGCAGCCTATGGAGTGTGCTGGTTGGTGGATTTGGGGTTGAACAAGAAGCAGGTGAGGTCAAGGGTAGCCTCAAGCCGATTGACCTCGAGGACGCCGGGGTTATGCTAGCCTACGCTTCCAAGGTCATCTTTGTGCCCGGCTACGGGATGGCGGTGGCCCAGGCCCAGCACAAACTGCGCGAGCTGGCAGACGTGCTCGAGTCCAAAGGCATCGAGATCAAGTTCGCCATTCACCCGGTAGCAGGCCGGATGCCCGGCCACATGAACGTGCTGCTGGCCGAGGCCGGGGTGGCCTACGAAAAGCTCTACGACCTGGAAGACATCAACCCCGAGTTCCCCCAGGCCGATGTGGCGGTGGTGATCGGAGCCAACGACGTGGTCAACCCGGCGGCCCGGCGCAAGGGCTCGCCCCTTTACGGCATGCCGATTCTGGAGGTGGACAAGGCCAAGAACGCCATCGTCATCAAGCGCGGGCAGGGCAAGGGTTTTGCCGGGGTTGAAAACGAATTGTTCTTTGCCGATAACACCCGAATGCTCTATGGCGACGCCCAGGGTGTGCTGGGGCAGTTGGTGCAGTCCCTCAAAAAGCTTTAGAGACCGTAATACCGGCTCCGCTTGAACCCTTCACCTTTGGGTGTAATCAAAGGTGAGGGGTTCAAGCCGACCAAAGGGAGTAGGAGTACATTCCGGCAGTATCGTTTAGGCTTTCAAAGGAGAACGATACTGCCGGAATGCGTATAAGTGGCCGTACACCCCCTTCCGAAAAGCAGGTGGGCGAAGGGGGTGGTATTTCTTTGAATTGGTGTTCTGGTGCGGTTTATTAGAGAATTGGGATTGGGTTGACAGTGTGGGATAGCTGGTATAGACTTCGCGGAGGAAGTTCTTCCAAAAGGTAAAGTAACTGTTTCAATGCTGGCTGGCTTGGCATGGAAGCACTTCCAAGGAAACAGGAGGAAACATGAAGAAGTGGCTTGTAGGTGCATTAGCCCTCACCCTTACTGTGGGTGGGCTGGCCTTCGCCCAGGGGGTAACCATCCGCGTTGCGGGCGACTCGACCGCAGTCGGCGAGGGTGGCCGTTGGATGAAGGCCAAATCCGAAGAGTGGGCCCAAAAAACCGGCAACAAGATAGAGTATATTGACTCCCCTGCCGACACCAACGACCGCTTGGCCCTGTACCAGCAATACTGGGCAGCCCGTAGTGCCGACGTAGACGTGTACATGATTGACGTGATCTGGCCTGGCATTGTAGCGCCCCACGCTGCTGATCTCAAGCAGTTCTTTACCGAAGCCGAACTGAGCCAGTTCTTCCCCCGCATCGTGGAAAACAACACCATCCGGGGCAAGCTAACCTCGATTCCGTTCTTCACAGATGCAGGTCTGCTTTACTATCGCACCGACCTGTTGCAGAAATACGGTTTCCAGCGCGCACCCCAAACCTGGACTGAGCTTGACCAGCAAGCCACCCGCATCCAGGCCGGCGAACGTCAGGCAGGCAACCGCGACTTCTGGGGCTTTGTCTGGCAGGGTAAGGCCTACGAGGGCCTGACCTGCGACGCGCTGGAGTGGATCTTCTCTATGGGGGGTGGTCGCATCATCGAGCCCGATGGTCGCATCAGCATCAACAACGCCCAGGCCATCGCTGCCCTGAACATGGTACGGAGCTGGGTGGGCCGCATCTCGCCTCCGGGTGTGACCAGCTACGCTGAAGAGGAAGCCCGCAACGCCTTCCAGTCGGGTAACGCCGCCTTTATGCGCAACTGGCCCTACGCTTATAGCCTGGGCCAGAGCGAGGGCAGCGCAGTGCGGGGCAAGATTGGCGTAACGGTGCTGCCCCGTGGGGCGGGTTCGGGTGGTCGCAATGCTGCTACCCTGGGTGGTTGGCAGTTGATGGTCTCGACCTATTCGCGCAATCAACGGGTTGCTGCAGATCTGGTCAAGTACTTGACCAGTGTGGAAATTCAGAAGGACAACGCCATCAGCCTTTCGCGCCTGCCTACCCGTCCGGCCCTCTACAACGATGCACAAGTACTGGCCAAGAACGCCTTCTTCAAAGACCTGCTGCCGGTCTTCCAGAACGCCATCGGACGTCCTTCGGGCGTAGCGGGTGCCCGTTACAACCAGGTCTCTGAAGCCTTCTGGACGGGCGTCCACGAAGCCATCACCGGTCGTAAGCCTGCTGCCCAAGCAGTGCGGGATATGGAAGCTGCCTTCCGGCGCATTCTGCGCTAGGCCATTTACGCGCAGCCTTGTTGAGGAATGGGGTCGGATATCCGGCCCCATTCTTTCATAAAGGGTTTTCGGAGCCAATGCTGCGATTCTCGCGTGTAGAGAGCCTTTGGCTACAAAGACAATCCCTAATTTGGGACTCTATTCGTACTTCTTAGGGGAGGCGACCCCGGTACTGAAAACCGCAACAAGTGGGGTCTATGCCTTTGGGTGCTTCCCAAATGCACAGATCCCCCAGCAGTTGGTGTTCGACATCATGAGTGCGAATTTGGAATACCGCGAAGAGAACCGATATAGTATCGGTGTCTTGGAACAATATCGCCAAGCTGCTTATGTGGGTCGGCTGGGTGGAGGTGGATATAGATGCTCACTGTTCGACAAACCCGTTTGGCCTGGCTGCTGGTCTTACCTACGCTGCTGGTAGTAGCGTTCGTGGCGGGCTATCCGCTGGCACAGGTGTTCTACTACTCGTTTCATCGAGCTGATATCTCTTTTGTAGAGCCCACGGAGTTTGTGGGTTTCAAGAATTACATTTTTCTGCTGCAAGACCCCGACTTTAGGGGTGCTTTGTGGAATACCTTGCGCTTTACTTTTGTTTCGGTTTTCCTCGAGACTGTCTTGGGGCTGGCCATTGCCCTGGTGATTCACTCCAACTTCAAGGGGCGGGGCATCGTGCGGGCTGCCATCCTGATTCCCTGGGCTATCCCGACGGTGGTCTCGGCCAAAATGTGGCAGTGGATGCTCAACGACATCTACGGGGTGATCAACGTAATTCTGGTCAATACTGGCCTAGTGGCCAACAAGATTGCCTTCCTGGCCAACCCCAATACCGTGCTGTGGGCGATGGTAGCGGTAGACGTATGGAAGACCACGCCCTTTATGGCCCTACTGCTCTTGGCTGGTCTACAACTGATTCCTGCCGACATCTACGAAGCTGCCGACATTGACGGCGCCAGCCGTTGGCAACAGTTCTGGACGCTGACCTTGCCGCTCCTAACCCCTGCGCTGGTGGTGGCACTTATTTTCCGCACCCTGGATGCGCTGCGGGTTTTCGACGTAATTTTTGTGATGGTGGGTGTCAACACCGCCACCCGAAGCCTGGCCATCTACAACCGCCAGACATTGATTGACTTCCAGGATTTGGGCTATGGCTCAACGGTATCGGTAGCCATTTTGGTGATTATCTTTATCTTTGTGTTCTTGTACATGCGCGTGGCGGGACGGGGGGTGCGCGGTGAGGACTAAAGGTCTGGGCTACTACATCGGGCGGGTACTGTTTTATGCTCTGGTGGTTTTTATCGTCATATACAGCGTGTTCCCCTTCTATTGGGCGGTGGTCAGCAGCTTCAAGACCAGCGATGCGCTGTTTAGCGCCAACCCCAGTTTCTTGCCGACCCCCTTCACCCTGACCCACTACCAGAATGTTTTCAGTGGGGCGGCCTTTGGTCAAAATCTGATTAACTCGCTGATTGTGGCGGGCGGCGCTACCCTAATTTGCCTGGTTTTGGGGGTGCTGGCGGCCTATGCGCTGGGCCGTTTGCGCTTTCCTCCCAAAAACGCGGTTCTGTACATCGTGCTGGCCATGACCATGTTCCCCCAGGTTTCGGTGCTCTCGGGCATGTTTGTGTTGCTGCGCGAGACCAACCTGTTCAATACCCACGCGGGTTTGATTCTTTCTTACCTGCTCTTTACCTTGCCCTTTACGGTCTGGGTTCTGACGGGCTATTTCCGTGGATTGCCACGGGAATTGGAGGAAGCAGCCTATGTGGATGGGGCTTCCCCCATGCAGACCCTGGTTCAGGTCATGCTGCCCCTCACCGGCCCTGGACTGGTGACCACAGGCCTGCTGGCCTTTATTGCAGCCTGGAACGAATATCTCTTTGCCCTAACCTTTACCATCGGCAACAATGTGCGCACCGTTCCGGTAGCCATTGCTTCTTTTGGTGGGGCCACCCCCTTCGAGATTCCCTGGGGCTCGATTATGGCGGCCTCGGTGGTGGTGACGGTTCCGTTGGTAATCCTGGTGTTGATCTTCCAGCAGCGGATTGTGGCGGGTCTGACGGCCGGCGCGGTGAAGGGATAGCTCGAGCGCCTCAGCAGAAGGCATATGATGGGCAGGTATGGCTGCCCAAGAAGCATACCGCTGGCTTTTGGAACATAGCCAAGAGACGGCCTATCTGGCCTCTTTTGGCAAGTTGGCCGGCTGGGATCAGGCTACTTACACCCCCAAGAAGGGGCACCCCCACCGAGCCAGGATGCAGGCCACCCTGGCCAAGCTACTACACCAGCGGGCCACCGACCCTCGAATAGGGGAGATGCTCGCTCGGGTCGAGAATTCCGACTGGCTCGAGGAGCCCACGGCCGTGGAAGCGGTGAACGTGCGTGAGTGGCGGCGGGCCTACGACCTACAGACCAAAATTCCTGAATATTTGGCAGTCGAACTGGCCCATGCTACCAGCGAAGGGCAGGCCATCTGGGAAGAGGCCCGACCCAGAAACGATTGGGAAAGCTTTAAGCCCATTTTGAAGAAAATATTCGCCCTGACCGGCGAGGTCGCGGACGCCATCGGTTATAAAGAAGAGCGCTATGATGCCCTGCTCGATCAGTACGAGCCGGGTGCGACCGCCAAGCAAGTAGAAACCATTTTCAAGCAAGTGCGTGAGGCCACAGTAGGGTTACTTCACCGGATCGAAGGTAGCTCTAGGCGGCCCGATACTTCCCTTTTGCACCGGCACTTTCCCAAAGCGGCGCAGGAGAGCTTTGGCAAGGAGGTGATTGCCAAGATAGGCTTTGACCTCGAGGCTGGGCGTCTTGACGTGGTGGCCCACCCCTTTATGCAGGGTATAGGCCCTGGGGATGTGCGGCTGACCACACGCTATACCGAAGACTTCTTCAACCCAGGGTTCTTTGGCATTGTGCATGAGATGGGGCATGGGGTCTATGGACAAGGGCTGTTGCCCGAACACTTTGGTACCCCCATGGGAACCGAGATCTCGCTGGGTATCCACGAGTCGCAGAGCCGAACTTGGGAGAACCTAGTGGGGCGTAGCCTGGGGTTCTGGCGCTATTTTTGGTCCAAAGCCCAGCAGCACTTTGGATCGCTGCGTGATGTGCAGCTCGAGGATTTTCACTTCGCGGTCAATGCGGTCAAGCCCAGCCTGATTCGGGTGGAGGCAGACGAAGTAACCTATAACCTCCACATCCTGGTCCGCTTTGAGGTCGAACTGGCCCTGCTGCGCGGTGAGTTGGCAATAGATGATGCGCCCGAGGCCTGGGATGCCAAATACCAGGAATACCTGGGGGTGCGTTCGCCCGAAATCCGCGATGGGGTGCTGCAGGATGTGCACTGGTCGGCGGGGCTGATTGGTTATTTCCCCACCTATTCGCTGGGCAACCTCTATGGGGCTCAGTTTTTTGTACAGGCTGAGAAGGATTTAGGCAACTTGGAGGCGCAGTTCGAGCATGGTGAGTTTACACCGTTGCTGAACTGGACGCGGGAAAAGATTCATCATCAGGGCAGCCGCTACTGGCCCCGCGATCTGCTCAGGCATGTGACCGGCGAAGACCTTAACCCGCAGCACCTGATAAACTATCTGAACCGCAAGTTTGGGATGCTGTACGAGGGGTAGTACTGGCTCCTTATGCTCTCGAGACCCCATCTATGATGGGGTAAGGGCCTGGGTAACGACCTGGTGTACCACCGCTCTGAATCGGCCCCAATCGGCCCAAGTAGCGCCGAGTTCTCTGGAAAAATCGGCGGGCAGGTGTTCTAGCTCCCTGGCGATGTCCACGAGATCGGCTGGAGTGACCTCGCGAAAACCACTAATTTGTTCGCGGTGGTCTTGGGGGTTGGGGGTGCCATCGGCTGCAAGCAGGAAAACGTAGCTGTGAAACAAGCGGCCTTCGTTGTGCTGATAGGTGATATGGGCTAGATACCTCAAAATTTGTGCTTCCAGACCAATTTCTTCCCATGTTTCGCGCTCGAGAGCCTCCATCACCGACTCGCCGGGTTCGATGCCTCCAGTGGGTAAGCGGTATACCCCGGTAGGGTAAAAGGGTTTGGTCATGGTGAGGAACCGACCGCTGGGCCGCTGAAATACCAAACATACCTCGGCAATGCGGGTTCTGCTAAGGGCCAAATAGGTATTTGCACCCAAATTGCGGGTGGTCTCGAGCGGTTTACCAAAGCGCAAGGCCAGCTCTTGAAGCTCTTGGTACATATGTTAAAAAGTACCATAATCTTCAAGGCTGGATTGGCTCCAGTATTTTGTTATGGCTTGTAGATACGGTCAGCGGATCGGAGAGCAGAGGCGGTGTAGTGGGCGCAGGTTACAAAGTGGTTGCTTACAAAATTAACGAAGAAAATGGCATGGCTACACGATTGGCACACCAAACAGGGGTATGTTTTTAATCTCCAGCCAGCAGACCGACTTCACGTAACGCCACATATGACCCGAGAGAACCTGGGGTGGGTGCTAACTTGTTAGCGATGCACTGGCGTTCGGGGAAATGGCTCATCATGCTCAGTGGGTTTGTAGTTGCCCTGAGCTTGCTCGATACTCTAACCAAAGTCGAGAACATCTGGTTCTTTCCCGAGCTATCGGTGATGTTTCTAAGCCTTGTGGCACTCGGGTTGCTGGCCCTCGAGCGCCAAAAACACCAGCAGAGCGAGAGCCGTTTCCGCGCCCTGGTTGAAACCTCGCCGGATGGCATTATCGAAGTGGATGATACCGGCACCATTTTGTATTGCAACGCCAGCTACCTGCGCTTGGTAGGTGCTGCACAACCCGAACAGGTGATCGGGCAAAAGGTTATGCGGTTTCTGCATCCCGACTATCACCCCGTGGTGAGCGGCCGCATTCAGAGCCTGGACCGACTGGCACAAATTCCATTTATCGAAGAAAAATACGTTCGTCTCGATGGCACGGTGATTCCTGTGGAAGTGGGAGCCGCACGCACTTCCACCAACCCCCCCAAGCTGATGGCAATTGTGCGCGATATCAGCCGCCACAAGCAAGCTAAAGAGGCTTTGCGGGCTTCGGAGGCTCGCTTCCGCGCGTTGGTACAGAATAGCTTTGATGTATCGCTGATTGTCAATGTTCTGGGCGATGTCCTCTATGCCAGTCCCAATGCTCCCAGGCTCAGGCTCCAAAAGATGGCTCTGGGGGGGAAACCCAATGTCTTCCGCTACCTTTCGATGGAGGATGCAGAGCGTTGCAAGCACCTTCTGGATCGCCTGTTGGTCAACCCTGGCGAGGTTATACAAACGGAGGTGAGCGCTCCGCTGGAACGTGGGGGGATTGGCTGGTTTGAGATCTGGGGTCAGAACCAACTGGCCGACTCGGCGGTGGGCGGGATAGTACTGAATATCCGCGATATTAGCGATCGGAAAGCCTATCAATCCACCATCGAGCACCTGGCCTACCACGACCCCCTCACCGGCTTGCCCAACCGCCGGATGCTGCGTGAACAAGCCGACCAGTTCCTGGCCCATTCGCAGCGCGGAGGCCGCGAAGCCACCCTGATTTATCTCGACCTGGATCGTTTTAAGGAAGTTAATGACACCCTGGGCCACGAAGCCGGGGATGAGTTACTGGTGCAGGTGGCCCGGCGTATTCAGAACTGTGTGCGCTCGGGTGATTTGCTGGCCCGCCTGGGAGGAGATGAGTTCGCAATTCTACTGGGCGAGACCTCCATAGAGGGAGCCGCCGATGCAGCACGGCGGGTGCTGGCAGTGTTACAACAGCCCTTTACTGTTGCTGATACCACCCTGCGGATTGGAGCCAGCCTGGGCCTGGGGGTTTATCCCCGCGATGGGCACAGCCTCGACGACCTGATGCGGGCAGCGGATGTGGCTATGTACCGGGCCAAGGAACACGGCACCGGCTTGATGTTTTACAGCCCGGAACTGGACCGCTACAGCCGGGAGCGCCTCAACCTGATTCAGGATTTGCGCGAGGCGCTGAATAACGGTGAGATTTATCTTGAATACCAGCCCATTCTCGATACCCACTGCAAACGTTGGATCAAGGTAGAGGCCCTGGCCCGTTGGAAACATCCCAATCAAGGCTTGATCTCCCCCGCAAGCTTTATCCCCCTAGCCGAAGAAACTGGTTTGATCCGGGATCTAGATCACTTGGTGTTGGATAAGGCTTGCCAAGAGGCCAGCCTTTTGGGCTGGTCTATCGCGGTGAATATCTCCCCTCGAACCCTTTACGACTCGAGTTTTGCTGAATTGGTTGCGGCTGCGCTTCAGAAAAGCGGACTGGAACCGGGAAAACTGCACCTCGAGATTACCGAGACCGCCTTGATACAGAACCTTCCCAGGGCAGTTCAACATCTCCGTGCGCTGCGCCAACTGGGGGTGAGGGTGGCTTTGGACGATTTTGGGGTGGGCCACACCTCGATGAGCTATCTCAAAGACCTGCCCATTGATCTGCTCAAAATTGACCGCAGTTTTATCCATGGGATTGGCCGGGACAGCAGGGAAGAAGCCATTTTGCGAACCATCCTTTTGCTGGGGAAGGGTTTGGGTTTGCGCACGGTGGCCGAGGGGGTCGAGACACCTGAACAAATGCCTTCGTGTGCTACTTGACCTACCCCAGGGGATGTAAAAAAGAGGGGGTGCTATGGAAACCCACAGAGAGCACCCCCTGTACTATCTTGACGCAGAAACCCTCCTGGTGGCTACCTACGTCTGGGTG
>NZ_JBBINI010000031.1:0-42292 GCF_037443965.1 Meiothermus sp. | reverse complement strand
GGCCCGGTCGTTTGCAGGTTTCCTGGCGCGGGTGAACCTGATTCTGCTGGTGCACAACCTCATCCGCAGCCGTCTTCTGCTCAGGATGGCGGGGGTGGAAGGGTAGACTGCAGGTAGCACACGAAGGGATTATATGCATTCCGGCAGTATCGTTCACTTTGAAAGCCTAAACGATACTGCCGGAATGCACTCCTACTCCCTTCGGTCGGCTTGAACCTTCACCTTTGATTACACCCCAAAGGTGAAGGGTTCAAGCGGAAACGGTATTATTGGTTGAGGCCGGGTTTCGGAAGACAGGCTTGGTAAGGCTAAAACCTTCTCATACGCATTTCGGTAGTATCGTTCACTTTGACAAGCCTAAACGATACTACCGAAATGCTTTTCTACTCCCTTCGGTCGGCTTGAATCCTTCACCTCTGACTGCGTCCTACGGTGAAGGATTCAAGCGGAAACGGTATCAACGCCGGCTCAACGCTAAACAGCGTAGAGGGGGTTGCTTCGGTATACCCTACCCGTGGGTGAAACTGTCAAACCTTTGAGCCATGGTTGTAGGAATGTCATCTAGACATAGGAACGACTGGAAGCCTACCTCAAGGCAAGGCTATGAAAAGCTGGAGGGTGTATGGCCCAATCTGGATGGGCTGATTGAGGTATTCACGCTGAACTGGTAGCGAAAGGGCAAACCCGGTCTTGGGGTCGCGCAGGTTGACGATCCAGTACCCGTTCGGGACATCCGACCAAAGCACGACCCCCCTGGCGTCGCTCACCCGTCGGATGGGCCGGATGTAGGCCGGCAGCTGACGGCCCGGGCTGCGGCGACCCAAGGATAGGATGAGCCCCTCGGCGGGCTTGTTGTGTATCTGGACCTGTACCTCAATGGTCATTCCGGCTCCCCTGGGCTCCTCCGGTTGGCGAGGGGGGGGGACGGGGGCTGGCTGGGCCAGAGCCATGCTGGTCAATAACAAAACCATCAAACAACGCATGGCTCAAAGCATAACCCCAGCGACTGAGGGGCCGCTGGGGGAGAGATTAAGCTCGGGATTTAGCTAGTAGTTTGCCAGCACATAGTCCACTGCGGCTTTTGCATCCACCAGGCCGTAGCCAAACTGCCCCGGAATGGCTGCCGAGTAGTCCGGCTTTGCCAGCTGAGCGGTGAGGGTAGCGTTGGCGGTCTGCTCGAGGGCCACCCGCACCTGCAACGGGGTCAGGCTGGGTTTGGCGCTAAACATCAGCGCCACCACCCCGGTTACGTGGGGCGACGCCATCGAGGTACCCTGCAAGAAGCCGTAGGGATCGCCGGGGTTGCCCTGCTCTTGGGGAATGGTGGAAAGAATGGCGTTGCCGGGGGCAATTACCGTCACGTAGGGGCCGCTGCTGGAGAAAGCCGTACGCAGGTTGTTGGCGCTCATGGCCCCCACGCCAATTACACCCGCGATGGTGGTGCTGTTGCGTACCGGGTCGGAGGGTGGGTTGCCGGCGTCGAAGGAGTTGCCCGCCGAGAAGACGTAGACGTGTCCCTTGGCGGTTCCATACTTAAGCACATCCTCGAAGGCTTTGCTCTTTTGGGAGCCGCCCCAGGAGTTGTTGGAGACCTTGGCCCCGCAGTCCGCCACATATTTGAGGGCCCTGGTCAGCATGTAGGCCGTTCCACCAAAGTAAGTTAGCCCCTTCACGATTAGAAGCTTGGCCTCGGGGGCCACACCCACTACGCCGATGTTATTGGCTGCCGCTGCCACGGTTCCGGCGGTGTGGGTGCCGTGGCCGTTGGTGTCGGTGGGATCGGCATCTTCGTTGGCAAAGTCGTAGCCGTGTAAGCCAGGGCAGACCCGGCTGTTGGGGTTGGGGTTACGCCACAGGTTGGGGGCTAGGTCGGGGTGGGTGAGGTCGGCGCCATCGTCTATAACCCCCACCAGCACACCCTGGCCGGTCACGCCGCTGGCCCAGACGGACGGGGCGCCGATGCGGTGGATACCCCAAAGCCAGGGCACGTTGTTGTAGGTAAAGACCCCCCTCAGCACGATGGTCAGCGGAAGCGGCCCGGCCAGGGTGGTTGCCAGCGGAGTGCCCACCGCAGGCCCGGTGGCTACGGTGCCGACAAAGTCGAAGGTACGGGTCTGGGTGCCGCTGGCATCTACCAGGCTGGTGTTTTGGCTAACGCTGGTGAGGGTGGCTGTCCAGGTGCCCGTCGAGCAGGTGGCATCGCAAGGATTGCTGCCCAGGGCTGTGGGTTTGAGGGTGAAAGGGCCGGTGTAGCTGCCATTGCTTTGCAAAGTGCCCTGCCCGATGAGGTTCAGGTCGGGGCTGAGGGCTACCGCCACGCTGATGGTTGCACCGCTCGAGGAGACCTGAGCCACGACGGGTAGATCGGTAGTGCCAACGCGAATGCTGGCCTGCACCACACCGCTGATCCGGAGCCCTGTAGGGTTATGCGCCCCCGCCGTGGCAAAAGCATCACCTGGCGGCACCTGGGTAAGGTAGGGATCGGTCGAGCTAAGCTGCGCCGAGGGCCCTGATACTCGGTTTACCTGCACGTTCTGGCGATCGTTGGGAATCCAGAAGTTGGGCTCGGCGTACTCGACCCCGGTTTGGGCACTGTACTGCTCGATAAAGCGTTGTTCCTGGCCTTTGGGAACGCTGATCCGGGCCAGGGTGCCCCAGTCGTCGCTGCCGGTGCTCTCCACCCACTGGCTACCCGAGAGTGCCGTGGCTGAACTCATCGAAACGCCCCCACGGTACTTGACCAAGATTTCCCCAGCCACGGCCTGGCTACCCCCAATAACGGTCAGGTCGGGCTGCCCTTGGGAGGGCTGGCTTTGGCGGTTACTGCCACAGGCGGCGAGAAGGATTGCGGCGATGCTCAACAAAACCATTTTTTTCATCCTCATCACCCCCTTAGTTACCGGTCTGGAAGGCAAAAGTCTCGCTGCCGGAGAAGCGGTAACCCCGCTCGAGCAACTGCACCAACCAAGTAGAACCGGGCGACCAGCCGGTCTGTGGGACATACCCCGCGCTATTTAAGAAAGCCTCTGCTACCCGACCCCGCCAGCTATTGACCCTGTTGCTCTGGTAGCGGGTGTTGCGCAAAGCGTTGAGGGTGTCGAGGTCAACATAGCGAGCAGCCAATTGGGCATCGGGGTCTACCGAGATAAAGTCAATCATCTGCGCACTCTCGTCGGCGGCTACATCCCAGAAGTAAACCTTGTTTGGCTCGAGCTTGATTTGGTAAATGTTTAGGAAGGTCTCGGGGGTATAGGTGGTAAGAACCGGTGCGCCGGTGTCGCCGTCGTAGAGGGTGACTGTATAGACTGCCGGACGGTCTACGGCTTTCCACGATAGGCGGGGATTGCGGCTAACGTCGGTGGCCCCGTTGGACGGCGTTTGCAGTACCGGCACCGCCATGAAATCGGCTTTGTTAGCAGATAGGTTGGTGCCATTGAACCAGCGATACACCACCGAAAAGGCGGCTAGATTACCAGCAGCATCAAACTTGAGCGCCTGGCTTTCGGTGGCCAGGGTCTGGCCTTGTTTGCCAGCAGGAATTTTGTAGACCCGCAGATTGCGGGGCCCCGCACTAAAGTCGAAATAGGTACCCAGGGTGATGCTGCCACCGGTCACCGAGGGTTCAAAGGAAACCTCGGTCAGCGAGAGAGCATTGCCGCTGGCGCTGAAGTCGAAACCACCCGCCGCAAGCGCTGAAGTGTCGTGGCTAAAAGGGATGGTTGCTACGTTGGGATTGCTGGCAGGGTCGAAGTTCTGTAGCTGTATGGGATCGGCGAGGTTGGTGATCTGACCGCTGTTGATGAAGGTCTTAACCTGGGGAATGTAGGCAAACTTACTCCAATAGATTTCGTTGCCATCCGGACTGATGCCGTTATAGTCACCCGCCCACACAAAGCCTTCGGTGGCAAAAGAGTTGAAGCTGCTGATGACCGGCATCAGGAAATTCCCACCCGCTCCGCTGATGACCCCTTGGGTACCGCGATAGGTTAACAGGCCCGTCTCGCCTAGGCGCAAAGGCACCGCAGCTAGGCTTAAGCCAGAGGGGCGTGAGCCATTACAGGCCGTGGGGGAGGTGCGGTTGGGGGCGCTGCCCCCTGGAAGCGGGGTACCCACCACCGGGGTGCTGCCATCGGTATCTACCAGCCGCCCAGTAATGCATCCAAAGCGCGGCGGGGCCACGGGGTTGAGAGCCTGCGGGCCCCCCGGCAGGTAGATGTTGAGTTCGCGTGAAGCGCCCAGGTTGGATACATAAGCCGAAAGGGGCACGCTATCGTAGCCGAGTGCGCGCAGGCCCATGTTGCCAGGCGGTGGCAGCACCAGGATATCGAAGCCCCAGGGCCTGCCCTTGACCGGAATCTTGAAGGAGCCATCTACCCTAGTGGTGGCTCTGGCCTTGACCTGGCCAAAATTCAAGATGACGGTGGCTCCCGCTAGGGTATTACCCCCAGAGCGGGCAGTCTGGTAGACCCTGCCCTTGACGTGAGAGATATTGACCCGCACTTGGGTGCTGCTACTTTGTATGCTGCCATTGTTCATGGTGGCGCGGGCGGTGAAAGCCAACTCGCCGTTGTGGTCCACGGTGAGGTTTACTTCCTGAATAAAAGGCGCGGTGAGATCTTCACCAATTTTGCGGCTGCCTTCAAAGAACTCTACCTTGCTGACCTGACCCCCTACCCCTGCCAAGAGCTGGATGCTCCCTTCTTCGGTCACCTCCGCAAGGCTACTTTTAAGCTGAAACGCATTGGAGGGCTGATTGCTACAGCCGACCAAGGCCACACTCCCCAACAAACCTACCCATAAAGCCCTGTTTAGCATGGAACCTCCTGGCTTTTCGTCAGTGAAGCTTCAGGTTATTAGAGCGGAATTGTTTGGATTTAGGTGTGTACCACCTCCCCTGAACACTTGCTATTTGGACGCACTTAATATACTGCGTAATTAACGGTAAATTAAGCCGTTAAGTTTGTGACTTCCTGGCGTAACGTTAGGTGACGCTTTGAACCCAGGTAGATGCGTTTTTCTTGTTGATTACAGAGTTTTGGAAGTAATGAAAGAGCTTGTCTAGGCGCTACATAAGTGCGGTATTAGTGCTGGATTAAGTTCCTTGAGGTTGTGTTCCAAGGGAAACGGCAGTTGGATCAAGATGCGCGCCCGGTTACGTGAACCTGTGGGCAAGAAACCAGTTGGCTGCCTCGAGGCTTGCTGATGGATCAAAGCGGTTCGAGTGATTGAAGGCGCTCCGCATAGACCCCCCTGGCTCGCTCGGCTAGGGGGGCCGTGAGGATCCAGCGAAGCCGGGCGGCTTCGGGGGTTTTGTCGTACCAGAGATGGAATACATCGGCTAGGGTGGGGAAGGCCATTTGAGCTGAAATTTTGTGAATGGGGTCGCCCTGCTGTACCTGACCTGCCTCCAGCACCCTGGCATAGAAGCCAGGCCGCGCGGCCTGGCGGAACTTCTTTACAAACTCCAGATCGTTCATGCGGGCGGCCAGGGTCGAGCAGGGGATGCGGGGGGCGGTGACCTCGAGCAGAACCTCACCCACCCTAAAACGGTCGCCAATGCGCACGGGCTCGTCGCCGAAGCTTGAAAAGGTCAGGTTTTCGCCAAATGTGCCGGGCAGCAGCGCCTCGCCCAACTGTTCCATCCACCAGTCGTAATCCTGGGCGCTGTAGACATACACCGCCTGGTCGGGGCCGCCGTGGTGCTCCTGGTCGGCCACGTGGTCGCCCAACAGCCCCAAAGTGGAAATTTGAGCGGCTTCAACCGGGTTTTTGTAGATGCCGGTGGTGGTGGGGCGGGGGCCGATTTGTAGGGGCTCCGGGCGGCCCAGGTTGATGGAAACGAGGCGCATAATCCACACTATACAAGCGGTACACACCCCTAGCGGTAAAGGCCACTGTCTGCCATTCCTTTAGGACACAATTGCATCAGCCTCAATCTCCACCAGCATCCCGGGTTCGACCAGCCGGCTGACCTCGAGCATGGTTGAGGCCGGGCGGATGTGGGCAAAGAACTCCCCATGGGCCCGGCCTACCTCTTTCCAGTCGCGCTCGATATTGACCACATAAATGCGGGTGCGAACCACGTGCTCGAGGCTGGCACCAGCCTTTTTGAGGGCAGCTTCGATGTTGCGCAAAATCTGCACAGTCTGGGTGTAGGGGTTGTCCAACCCAACCAGTTGTCCGCTGGCATCGGTGGCGGTGGTTCCGGCTACATGAATGTACGACCCGACCCGAATCGCCCGGCTATAACCCACCACCGGCTCGTAGGGCGAGGTGCCCGCAATGTTGACTCGCATGACCCCAGTGTAGCGTGGTCAGGGTTTGCTGCGCAGTTGACGCACCCACACCAGCGCCAGCCCCCGCCAGGCCAGCAGCAATACCAGGGTGGCCCCCAGCGCAACTGCCCAGAAGATCAGGTAGCCCAGGTCGAACGGCTTTTGCAGCACCATAAAGCGCAGCCAGACCCCGGCGCTCACCGCAATGGCCCAGGTGTAGAGCAGGTTCTGCCAGCCAGGCCGGGTGTAGGTGCGTAAAAAGGGCGAAACCAGCCACCAGACCAGCAGGATGGGCAGGGCGTTTCGGATGATTCCGGCCAGGCTGAGGGGCTCACCGTGGGCTTGCAGACCAATTGCGGCAAACAGCACGATGCACAAAGCATCGCCCCAGGCCAGGGTTCGGCTTATGCGGCGGTCAGGGCGTGCCATAGGCGGCTACTCGGCCTGGGTGGCCTCGAAAAAGACCTTTTCGGCCCGGTAGGAGCTGCGCACCAGGGGGCCGCTGAACACCTCCATAAAGCCTTCCTCGAGGCCCCAGTCGCGGTACATGGCGAACTCCGCCGGGGTCACGTAGCGCTCGACCGGCAGGTGGTGCTGGGTGGGGCGCAGGTACTGCCCGAAGGTCACGATATCCACCCCTACGGCCCGCAGGTCGCGCATGGCCTGGCGGATTTCCTCGTCGGTTTCGCCCAGGCCCAGCATCAGGCTGGACTTGGTGAGCACCTCGGGACGCACCTTTTTGGCGTGCTCGAGCACCCTCAAGGTCTGATCGTAGCCGGCGCGGGGGTCGCGCACCCGGGGGGTCAGGCGGCGGACGGTCTCGAGATTGTTGGCGAACACCTCCTGGCCGCCCCGCAAAACGGTCTCCACATCCGCCAGGTTGCCCTGGAAGTCGGGGGTGAGGGTCTCAACCTTGACCGAGGGGTCGAGCCGCTTAATCTGCCGCACCACCTCGGCGAAGTGGGCGGCCCCGCCGTCGGGGAGGTCGTCGCGGTCTACCGAGGTCAGCACCACGTACTTGAGGCCCATCTCGGCCACGGCCTGGGCCACGTGCAGGGGCTCCAGGGGGTCTACCCAGCCCCTGGGGTTGCCGGTGTCCACCGCGCAGAACTTACAGGCCCGGGTGCACACGCTGCCCAGCACCATGATGGTCATGGTGCCGTGGCCCCAGCACTCGCCGATGTTGGGGCATAGGGCCTCCTGGCAGACCGTGCTCAGGCGCAGCCGCTTGGTCATCTCTTTGAGGCGCTGGTAGTTGGGGCCGGTGGGCACGGTGGCCCGCAGCCAGGAAGGTTTGTTGCGATCCACCGGCTCGGGGCGCTCCTGGGCGATGCCGCCCGGGATGACTTTGAGCTCGATCAGGCCGCCGTGCTGGAAGTCCTCGAGTTGAACGGTTTTGAATTTGCTCATGCCAGTTCCTTGGAGGGTAGAGGGGCTTGGTCGAAGGTCGGGAACTGCTGCTCAAAAGCCTGCACCACCCGTTCCATCACCCCGTCCATGCTAACCGCGTGGCCCAGGATTTTCTGAAGCGAGGTCACGCCCTTGTCCTTGAGGCCGCAGGGCACAATCAGGTTGAAGTCGTCCAGGTTGGTGTTAACGTTCAGGGCAAAGCCGTGCAGGGCTACGTCCTGCTTGACCGCCACCCCGAACGCACAGAGCTTTTCTTCCAGGTCGGGCCAGCCGGCCACGGGCGCAGCCCTGCGCACCCAGACCCCGGCGTAGCCCGGCGTGGCGTAGGTCTCGATGCCGTAGGTTTTGGCTACCGCCATAATCACGGCCTCGAGCTGCCGTAAAAACCCCCGCACCTGCCGCCCCACCGGAAAGATGGGGTAGCCCACCAACTGGCCGGGGCCGTGGTAGGTGACGTCGCCGCCCCGCTCGATGCTAAAGAGCTCGATGCCCTGGGCCCGGTACTGGGCCTCGCTCAAGAGCAGATTCTCGGGTTTGGCGGCCCGGCCCAGGGTGATGGTGCGGGGGTGCTCCAACAGCAGCAGGGTGGGCCGGCGCAGCCCCGCCACCACCTCGGCGTGCACTTTTTTTTGGTATTCCCAGGCTTGGGCGTAGGGGACGAGCCCCAGTTGTTCCACCTCGAAGGCGGCGCTCATACCCTTCAAGCATACTCCTGGCCGGCTTCCCGCATAGGAACGAAGTTACAGACGGGCCTTCAGGGCCCGGAAGGCCTCCTCGTACTCGAACTGGTTGAGGCCCCGGCCAATCACCACCAGCCTCGAGCGGGCTTGCAGCGGCTCCTGGGAGAGCTCGAGGCTAAAAATCTCCCGCACCGACTGGAACAGCACCTGCCTGTCGAAGCCCTTAACGCTCAGAAAACCCTTGGCCCGGAAAACCGCGTCGGGCCGGGAGATCAGGTACTGGTCAATGAACTCGTTGACCTTGGGGCGCTCGAGCAGACCCTCGGCGCTGAGGGTAAAACTCTGGACGTTGGGCATGTGCAGGTGCTGGTAGTGCTGGGGCCGCCAGTCCAGGTCGAATGCGCGAAGATGGAGCAGGTCCTGGGGGTTTACCCTGGACTGTGCGGTGCGGAAAATCTGGGCCAGGGGGTTGATTTTGCGAATCAAAGCCTCGGCCTGGTCTACCTGCTCTGGGCGGGCCAGGTCGGTTTTGTTGAGCACCACCGTGCTGGCATAGGCGAGCTGCACCGCGCCTTCGGGGCCGTCGCGCAGGGTTTGCTCGAGGTTACGGGCATCGGCCACCCCGATAATGCCGTCCAGCTCGAACTTGGTGCGAGCAAAGGGGTCCATCACGGTCTGGGCCACCGGCACCGGGTCGGCCAGGCCCGAAAGCTCGATCAGGACATAATCGGGCTTATCCTTGCGCGAGATGATCTTGAACAGGGCCGAGACCAGGTCCTCGCGCCCCACACAGCACAAGCAGCCGTTGGATAGCTCGGCGATGCCGTCGGTGTCCACGTTTTCAATCAGTGAGCCATCTATGCCGGTTTCGCCGAACTCGTTGACGATAATGCCAAACCGATGGGCTCCGCTCGCCACCAGGTGATTGACCAGGGTGGTCTTGCCGGCGCCCAAAAACCCTCCGATCACACTGACCGGGATGCGCTTTTGAAACGGGGTCATGCCCCCTACAATACTTCAAGCAATACCAGGTAGACGAACAGGCTTTACATTTTTTGAGGTTTCAAGATGATAATGTGTTATCAATAGGTGTATTGATGAAGATTCGAGAATACTGGGTTATCAAGTTCGAATACACCCTGCATATAGACGGGGCGCTTGTAGACCGTAGCCCCGAGGGTCACCCCATCACCATCCTGACCCACCATGCCCCCCATCTACCGGCGGGGCTCGAGGCCCTGTTGATGGGTAAAAAACCAGGTGACTACCTTGTGAGCCTCCCGCCCGAAAGCGCTTATGGCCCTTATGACCCGGCCAAGCGGGTGGTGGTACAGCGCCAGGAGCTACCCGAAGAACCCCGACTGGGGGGCGCTTTTACCGCGGAGGGCTCGGACGGAGAGCCTTTGCTATACCGGGTGGTGGAGATTGCCGGCGACAGCGTGACACTGGACGCTAACCCCAAGTGGGCGGGGAAGACCCTGGAATACCGTCTGACCATCCACACGGTGCGCCCGGCCGATAAAGACGAAATCGCCCACGGCCATGTGCATGGCGAGGGAGGCGTGATTCACCAAAACCCGTAGTGCGCGAGTGGCCAGGGTTTAAATCCTGAGGTGAGTTCAAACTCCTGAGAATAGTCCAGAATTGCGGAAGACGATGTCCCTTGGCGATGAGGGCTGTTGCGGTAACAAACAAACCAAGGTGTGCTTCGGGGGCAGGTCAGGAGAGAAGTCCCTGGGCTCTGGCATACGATAAAGGCATATGAAATGGGTTCTGGTAACGGGTGCCTTGGGGCAGGTGGGTTCGGAGTTGGTTCCCGCGCTACGGGCAGCTTTTGGGGCAGAGCGGGTGATTGCAACCGACATACGACCTTTCGCGCCCAATCACCCTGCGCTCGAGGGGCCTTTCGAGCGCCTGGACTGCACCGATCGAGCGGCTTTACAGGCCTTACTCGAGCGCTATCCCCTGGATGCCATCTACCACCTCGCGGCCATCCTTTCGGCCCGGGCCGAAGCCCAGCCCGAGCTGGCCTGGCGGGTCAATATGGAAGGGCTCCACAACGTTCTGGAGGTAGCGCGGCGGGCCCGTTGCCAGGTTTTTGTGCCCAGCTCCATCGCCGCTTTCGGCCCCAGCACCCCCCACGATCCCACCCCCCAGGACACCATCCAGCGTCCCAATACCCTCTACGGTGTAACCAAGGTGGCGGGTGAGCTGCTGTGTGACTACTATGCCCCGCGCTTTGGTCTCGACGTGCGGGGTTTGCGCTACCCCGGCTTGATTTCCTACACCGCACCTCCGGGCGGGGGCACCACCGACTATGCGGTGGAGATTTTTCACCAGGCCCTAAAATACGGACAGTACACCTGCTTCCTGGGGCCGGATACCCGCTTGCCCATGATGTACATGCCCGATGCCATACGGGCTACCCTCGAGCTGATGCAGGCCGACCCAAAGCGGCTCCTTCACCGCAACGCCTTCAACATTGCTGCGTTTAGCTGCACTCCTTCTGAACTGGCCGCCGAGATCCAGAAGCACCGACCCGATTTCAAGATGTACTACGCGATAGACCCGGTTCGCCAGGCCATAGCCGAGTCCTGGCCCCACCGGCTTGACGACAGTGCCGCTCGAGCCGAATGGGGCTGGAGGCCGCAGTTTGACCTGGCCAGCATGACGGCGGATATGCTGGAAAAGCTTTCCGGGCGCGCTGTGCCGAAGGAGGCTTGAAATGCCGTTGAGTCGTCTAACACCAGTTTTGCGCCAGCAAGTAGAAACCCTCGAGCAAGAAGGCCGCCGCAAGGGGCAGGAAGCCGTGGTGGTGGGGGTATTGTCTTCCCAAGGGACCAAGGGGCCGCGCTATCTGCTGGAAGGCCAGGGTGACAAGCCCTTTATTCGCATGAACTCCAACAGCTACCTGGGTCTGTCGGGGCATCCGGCCCTCAAGGAAGCCGTGCAAGCAGCCATAGCGCGCTTTGGGGTGGGGCCGGGCGCGGTGCGGTTTATCAGCGGCACTTATAAATCCCATGTGGATTTGGAGCGGCGTCTGGCGCATTTTCATCGGCGTGAGGCGGCCATGATCTTCTCCTCGGCCTACGCCACCGTGCTCAGTGTGGTGGTGCCCCTCACCAGCGACAAAACCGTGCTCATCAGCGATGAACTCAACCACAACTGCATCATAAATGCGATTCGCCTGGCCCGGCCTTTAGAGAAAATGGTGTACAAGCACCTCGATCTACAAGGCTTGGAACAAGCCCTGCAAAAAGCTGTTTCCCTGGGCGCTAAGCGGGTTTTGGTTCTGAGCGATGGGGTGTTCAGTATGCGCGGTTCACACGCGCCGCTGGCGGAAATCTCACAGATTGTCCAACGATACGATAGCCAGTTTGCCGAAAATGCCATTCTGGTTGTGGATGACTCGCACGGGGTGGGTGCTTTTGGCCCCAGTGGCCGGGGAACCGAGGAATACACCGCTGCCCAGGCCGACATTCTGGTTGGCACGCTGGGAAAAGCCTTTGGGGTGAACGGGGGCTATATGGTGGGTTCGGCAGATTTAGTGGCTTATCTGCGGGAAACCTCTCCTATGTACATCTACTCCAACCCCATCACGCCCGGCGAGGCGGCGGCAGCCTTGGCTTCGCTGGAACTGCTGGATAGTGCAGAGGGTCAAGAGCGTCTCCGCCACCTCCACGCCATGACCCAACGCTTTCGCCAGGGCCTGCTTTCGCTGGGGTATGAGTCCTTTCCAGGCGCACATCCGGTGGTGCCCCTGCTTTTGCGGGATGGGGCCCTAACCAACCGCCTGGTTGGCTTTTTGCGTGAACGGGGGGTTCTGGCTACGGCAATTATGTATCCGGTGGTTCCCAGGGGCGAAGACTCAATTCGCTTCCAGATCTCGGCCGAACATACCCAGGCCGATGTGGATGAAGTCCTGGGGATTTTGCAGGAGTTTAGGCAACCCATTTGAAGCCTGCTCAAAAACGCTTGTTGGGTCTGCACTGCAATCTGCATATTGTGCCGTCATGGGCTTGTGGGCGGAAACAAACTCCCAGGCTGAAGGTTTCTATTTGAGTGTGCCAAAGTATAGATAACATCGAGCAGAACATGCGTGGAGGTTCACTGCTGGATAGTATTGGTTCGGTTTGGGATCTTAAGAACAATCAGAAAATGGCTGGGCGATACTTTGTTGGTTCTGACAGCCCACTATCATATCTGCAACCATGGATCGTGTGGCGGTATTTATTGATGGAAGCAACCTTTATAAAGGGCTGGTTTCAACCCTTGGAACCGACTATCGGCTGGACTTTATCAATTTCGTCTCTGCGCTTGCGGCAGGGCGTTCGCTGTTGCGGGCCTACTACTACAATGCCCCCTTGCCCAACGAAGACCCGGCTGCCAAAGCCCACCAGAGTTTTCTCAACTATCTGAAGCGGGTGCCCTATGTGATGGTGCGTTTGGGACGTTTAGAGCGCCGGGGCGATGGTTTCGTGGAAAAAGGCGTAGATATACAGATCGCCATTGATATGCTCAAGCTGGCCTACGCCGATGCCTACGATGTGGCAGTATTGGTTTCGGGCGATGGCGATTTTGCCGAGGTGCTCAAGGTCATTCAAGACATGGGTAAACAGGCCGAGAACACCACCTTCCAGGTGCTTTCGTCGTATCGTTTGGCTCAACAAGCTGACAAATACTACCCCCTCGACGAGCTTCCATGGGATCGGCTGCGGGCCAAAAGCTTTGAGCCAGAAGCTTTACCGTTCCAAGATTAATTGCTTCATGGGGACAGTTTCCCACGCGAGTCGCTTCAGGTTCACCTTACAGTGAAACCTCGAGCTGCACGGAGAATTGCGGTTTCTGTTTACTGACATCTGCGGAGAGCGTACCATGCCTTCACGGGATGGAGGGATGCGGTATTCCCTGGGGGGTTTGCCGATATTCCATACGATACGCATTTCGGTAGTATCGTTCACTTTGACAAGCCTAAACGATACTTCCGAAATGCTTTTCTACTCCCTTCGGTCGGCTTGAATCCTTCACCTCCGACTGCGTCCAACGGTGAAGGATTCAAGCGGAAACGGTATGAAAAGGCTCCAAGCAGAAAGCTTGGAAACTCCTATGGCAGTTTCCAGACGGCAATCACGCTGGGGTTAATGGGGGAGATCAGGTGGGGCTCCTCGAGGTGGGCCGCCTCACCTTTGCGCAGGTGAATGTAGCTCTTGTCGGGTAAGTCAATTACCACCTCACCCTCGAGCAGCAGATAGAGGCGGGCCTCGCCAACCTGCTCCGGCTGGGTCAGCAGGTACGAGCGAAACCCTTCGATGCCAGGGAAACGGGCTTCCCCTTGGCGTTTAGCCAGCCGCACCAAGTGAAGTTTCATGTGAGCTTGGAGGGTTCGGGCTGCCTCAGGCCACAACTTCCTTACGGGCTTTGCCATACTCCATGCGCAGCTTGAACATGGCCTGACGGAAAAGCTTAAGGGTGTCTTCCTCAGATTTACCCAGGGCCTTGGCAACTTCCGGGATGGCTCTTTGTTGTCCTTTGCTGTAGCGGGCCACGAGCGCTTGTTCATCGGAGATGCCCGCCCGCCCGATCAAGCGCTCGAGGTCGGCCCAGGTTGCACTGGGTTCGCTGGATTTCGCTTTTTTAGCTGGGCGCTTGGTTTTCCCCCTAGCCCCTCGACCCTGGCCTTTGTCCGATTTACTTTTTCCATACTCCATGCGCAGCTTGAACATGGCCTGGCGGAAGAGCTTTAGGACCTCGTCCTCAGGTTTGCCCAGGGCCTGGGCGACCTCGGCCACAGCTTTTTGCTGTCCCTGGGTGCGCCGTGCCACTTCGGCCTGCTCGGCGGTCAGGCCCACCTTTGCGAGAAGGGGCTCGAGGTTGGCCCAGGTGGCCGAGGGTTCGGTAGGCTTGCTGCTACCCTTGCCTCTGGTTTTTGTGCTGCCTTTTGCCCGGCGTTCGTTCAGGGCTTGCAGGTCGGGGCCGCCGTAGCGTTCGCAACTGGGGTTGGAGCAGGCTCGCTTGCCCGAGCGGCCCTTGGCCATATCGTTCCAGCCGCAAATGGGGCACTTTTCCTGCACCAGCGGATCGAATACCAGGAAGTCACAGGTCGGGTTGTTGCAGCGGTAGTAGGGCTTGCCCCGCTTGCTGGTTTTTTGTACGACCTCACCCGCATGGCATTTGGGGCATTCGATGCCGGTAGAAGGAGCTTCGTCGCGGGTATATTTGCACTCCGGGTAACGGTTGCAGCTAATAAAAGTCCCGTAGCGGCCATGGCGGCGCACCAACTGCCCCTGGTGGCACGAAGGGCAGGTTTCGCCGATGGCTTCGGGTTCTTTCTTTAGCTCCAGCCGCTCGGTGTACTTGCACTCGGGATAGCCGGTGCATCCCAAAAACTGCCCAAACCTCGAGACCCTCAGCTCCAAGGGGCGCCCACACTTGGGGCAGAGTTTCTGCGGAACCTTGGCATAATCCTGGAGAAAAGGCTCGTAAAACTCCCGCACCACCTTGGGCCACTGGGCCTTGCCCTCCTCGATGTCGTCGAGGCGGGTCTCGAGCTGGGCGGTGAAGTCGTAGGCCACCACGTCGGGAAAACTCTTTACCAGGTAGCCCGTCACCTCGCGGCCCAGCGGGGTAGGTTTGAGTGATTTACCCGAACGCTCGAGGTAGCTGCGGCGCTCGAGCGTATCAATGGTGGGCGCATAGGTCGAGGGCCGCCCAATGCCCATCTCTTCCAGCGCCTTGACCAGGCTGGCATCGGTGTAACGGGGTGGTGGTTCGGTGAAGTGTTGTTCGGGTTTTAGGTCCAGCAGCGTTGCAGCCGCGTTTTCCCGCAAGGGCGGCAGCAGGTTTTCGGCGTCGTCACCCTCCTCACGCCCATACACCCGCAAGAACCCATCAAACTTCAGCACAGACCCCATCGCCCTGAATAAAAACGCTCCACCGGCGATACCGACGGTCGTCTGGTCGAAGATGGCGGGGGTCATCTGGGAGGCCACAAAGCGTTGCCAAATAAGCTGATAGAGCTTGAACTCCTCGTCCGAGAGGTACCTCCGGACGGCATCGGGGGTTCGGGAAACCGAGGTAGGGCGGATGGCTTCGTGGGCGTCCTGTGCGTTGGCAGCCTTTTTTCCTGAGTAGAAGTTGGGCTTGGCAGGCAGGTACTCCGGCCCGAAATGGCTGGGGATGAACTGCCGCACCTCGGTTAGGGCTTCCTGTGAGACCCGTGTTGAGTCGGTGCGCATGTAGGTAATCAACCCCACCGTGCCTTCCGGCAGATCCACACCCTCGTAAAGCTTTTGGGCAACCCGCATGGTGCGGCTGGCCGTCCAGCCCAGGCGGCTGCTGGCCGCCTGCTGCAGGGTGGAGGTGATGAAGGGGGCGGCAGCGTTGCGACGGCGCTCCCGCTGCTCGATGCTCTGGATACGGTAGCCCTGAGTAGCCTGGGCCTGGCGGGCGATCTCCCTGGCCTGATGCTCGTCGGTGATGAGATACTGGTTGCCGGTCTGGAGCCGTTCTTGGCCCACGCTGTAGAGCATGGCTTTGAACTTATGGCCCTCAGACTCAAACTGCCCCTCAATCGTCCAGTACTCCTGTGGCACAAATACTTCTATTTGCTGCTCGCGCTCAACCAACAGCCGTAGTGCTACCGACTGTACCCGTCCTGCCGATAGCGCCCTGCGCCGGAACTCCATGCTGAGCACCGGCGAAAGCTGGTAGCCTACTAGACGATCCAACACCCGCCGGGCCTGCTGAGCGTCTACCAGGCTCTGGTCTATGGGGCGAGGCTGTTGCACCGCAGCCCGAACCACCTTGGGGGTAATCTCGTGGAACTCCACCCGCAATGCATTTTGCGGGTTGAGGTCCAGCAACCTGGCTACATGCCAGCCAATGGCCTCGCCTTCGCGGTCGGGGTCGGTGGCGATCAGCACCCGCTTACCCCGGGCCGCTTTCTTGAGGTCATCTACCACAGGCTGCTTATCCTTCTTAACTTCATACTGCGGTGCGAAGTCTGCTTCGATATCCACCCCAAGATCACGCTCGGGTAGGTCGGCAACATGGCCCCTGCTGGCCCGCACCTCATACCCAGCCCCTAGCATTTTCTGAATGCTTTTGGCCTTAGCGGGTGATTCCACTACAATCAAGGTCGAATCCGGCATACGGCTAAGTATATGGACGAGGGTCTGGCAGTTTGTCAAGGGGACGCTTTGCCCAATGGTACTGATGATGGATAAGGATTTCTTTCCTGCACAGAGATTTTGACGTTTCCCATAAAGCGAATGAACCGGTGTCCTCAAATATAAATATGCCTTGGTACACATTTGTGAAGATTAGAAAAGAGCTCGAGGGTATTTGTTCACGAACGATGGAGGATGTATGCGGGTAGGGATTGTGGGAAGTGGCGTGATGGCGGAGGTACATGCGGCGGGTTGGCGTACCGCGGGTGCCGAGCTGATGGGTTGTAGCTCAGCGAGCCTCGAGCAAGCCACCCGCCTAGCCTTATTACCCAGAACTGCTGCGCGACGTGGATATCGTAGACATCTGCGTGCCTACTCATACCGTTTCCGCTTGAATCCTTCACCGCCCGCCGCAGTCGGAGGTGAAGGATTCAAGCCGACCGAAGGAAGTAGAAAAGCATTTCGGAAGTATCGTTTAGGCTTGCCGAAGTGAACGATACTACCGAAATGCGTATCACCTGCACAAGGAAATGGTCGTGCAGGCCGCCTTTGCCAAGCGGCATGTGGTCTGCGAGAAGCCGATTGCTCTGAGTGTGCAGGATGGACTCGAGATGATAGCGGCCTGTGATCAAGCAGGGGTGCGCTTCTTTGTGGCGATGGTCGTGCGTTTCTTCCCCCAGTATCGCTTGAGCCGCGAGCTGGTGGTCAAAGGGCAGATTGGCAAGCTGGGGGTGATGCGCCTGTTGACACGGCTGGCCTGTTACTGCTAAGCCTTTCCAACAGAATGCAAGCCAGCATTGATTGCAGTTGAAGTCGTCCCACCCGGTATCCCCGCTGGGGTCACCTGAAAATGGAGATAATAGGGGAGACCGGTACGGACGTGATGGATTCCTTTGCCCACTATCTGACCCTCTATTCAAGCGGTGCTTCACGAAACCCAAGCTGGGTGGGCTTTGGCCCCGACCCCAACCAGGCCATGCTGGAGGAGTTTGTTTCCAGCATCCGGGAGAAGCGCCCGCCCAGTGTGACCTGGAACGATGGTTTTCAGGCCATGCGGGTTGCGCTGGCCGCCTATGAATCGTCCCTCACGAAATCGGTGGTTGCGTTGAAGGGTTGCCACACCAGTTTACGCCCCAGTTCACGCTATCCATGCCGCAAAATCGGCTAGCATAAGATATGTCTATTCAAGTGCGCGTTCAAAATTTGCTGGTGCAGATTGAGGCAGAAAGCTTTCGTTTATGCAGAGTCGAATCCCATCCTGCTTTCAAGTCGTGGGTCAGTCGAGAGCCCAAGCTGAGCGAAGGGTTGGCGAGTGTACGGAAATTTTGGCAGATCTTCTGTGATGATGTGAGCCAGGATGATCCCCTGGTACCGCAATATATTGACCAGGTTGAGAAGACCACAACCGATATCTCTCGTAGTATTGACCAGATGTACCAGGCGCTGGGTTTCGACGAATCTTTGGTAGTTCACAATCCTAATTGAGACACTTTCGGCATTAGGCCCATCAGATTAAGTTGAAAAGCCCGGTACGGAGTACTCGAGGCATGCCCTTGAAGCAAGCTCGTGGGGAAATGCTGGAGGGCAGTGACCGCAAAAATCTTCCTGCTCCCGAGGCTGCGAGGCGACGGCCTGTGATTTTTCAAGATACTGCTGTGCAGTTCGTTTGAAAACTGAGATGGTTCCGCGTAGCAATCCACTATTGCTGTGCGAATTGGCCAACCGCCTTGGCGGTTCAGGGCCTCGTGCGCCGACCTAAGACCAGCGATTGGCCCTGCCAAATCTAGCTAAATGAGGAAAAACCTGGATAGCCTTTGGGCAAAAACCCTCGCTCGAAAGAGGCTTTGCTGAGTTCTTCACGGAAGTTGGGGTGAGCAATACCGATTAAGGCTTGGGCACGTTCGCGTAGGCTCTTTCCAAAGAGTTCGGCCACACCATACTCGGTCACAACGTAATGCACATCGGCCCGGGTGGTCACCACCCCTGCCCCGGTTTTCAGTAAGGGAACGATGCGGCTCAGTGTGCCATTTTTGCCGCTACTAGGCAGGGCAATGATGGGCTTGCCGCCATTGCTGGCTGCAGCGCCCCGAATGAAGTCGAGCTGCCCGCCGAAGCCGGAGTAGATTCTGGTGCCAATCGAGTCGGCACATACCTGTCCGGTGATATCTACCTCGAGGGCCGAGTTTATGGCGATCATGTTGTCGTTGCGGGCCACATTGAAGGGGTTGTTGACCCAGTCGGCGGGCCGCATTTCGAACAAGGGGTTGTTGTGCACAAAGCGGTACAGCCGCTCGGAGCCCAACACAAAGGTTCCTACCACCTTGCCGGGAAGCAGACTCTTGCGTTGCCCGGTTACGATCCCCTTCTCGAGGGCTTCCATCACCCCATCGGAAATCATTTCGGTGTGGATTCCCAGGTCTTGCCGTCCGGTTAGGTTGGCCAGCACCGCGTCTGGAATGGCCCCAATTCCCATCTGCAAGGTGCAACCATCGTCTATAAGGTCTGCCACGTACTGGCCGATTTTGCCTTCAACCTCGCCAAAGCGGTCTCGAGCCAGTACCGGTAGTGGGAAGTCCACCTCGACAAAGGCGGCAAACTTGGAAACGTGGACGAAGGTATCCCCCAGGGTACGCGGCATCCGGGGGTTTACTAGTGCGATGACCCTCCGGGCGTTCTCCACTGCGGCTTTTGTAGCGATAATTTCCACGCCCAGGCTCACAAAACCAAACTCGTCGGGCGGGGAAACCTGTACCAGGGCATAGTCCAGGGGCAACACCCCACGCTTGAACAGCCAGGGGACTTGATGCAGTGAGATGGGCACGTAGTCGGCGCGTCCGCTGTTCACGGCTTCCCGGTCGGCGGGGCCCACAAACAGCGAGCGGCGGCGAAAATGGCCTTCCATTTCAGGAGCCAGAAAGGGGTCTGAACCAAGCTGAAGCACGTGAACCAGCTCGACGTTCTCCAGCTCGTCTTTGCGCGCAGCCAAGGCTTCCAGCAAGGGCGTGGGGGTGGCGGCGTTGCCCGAGACATAGATTCTTGTGTTGCTCTTGATCATCCCGGCCGCAAGCTCGAGGTCAGCCAACTTGCTCTGATAGACCTTTTCAACTTCGCTACGTCCTAGGGCCTTACCGGTACGTGAAATCGTTTCCATGCGCCCATGCTAGCGCTGTCTTGGGGGGACAGATGACCGGGGAATCCAGTATGAGAGCAGGGGAACAAGAGAATAACTGCCAGCAGGGGAAAAAAGAACCTCTACTTATGCTGTTCTCCTTCCTCTACTTCTACCTCATGCTCTTTCTCACATGAATTGAGTGCTCCCTGCACCTCCTCTCTATTTCAGTAGTAACGCAAATATAACGCCCGACCCGCTATGTTGAAGCCATGAAAGGGGGAGTCATGCGCCAAAAGGCGGTGACACTCATTGTTCGGATGTGGCAAGGGCCGGATGGCACCCTCAAAGCATCGGTCAAACCTGCTGATGGGGGAGAGACCCTGCATTTCCCCGATCTGACGACCTTATTGCAGTACCTAGAGCAAGCCCAGGAACAGTTTGGTGAAAAACCAGGGGAGTCACGCGGTTTGCGTTGACGTCAGGAATTCGGCGCAATGGAGCTGACCCCGGTTAGTTGTTTGACTTTTCCGTCGGGCAGAATAAATCCCGCTGAAACCACGTATTTGAGGGCATCCTCGATGCTGATGTCTAGTGGGATCACATCTGCGGTAGAAACGATGATGGCCATCCCGGAGGCGGGTACCGGGCTGGTGGGAACCAGCACCACCGTGTAGCCTTCCGGCAACGGCGATAGTTTCCGCCCTACCTGGGGGCTGGCTATAAAGCAGAGGATATACAGACCTTTGCGGGGATACTCAATCAGGGCAGCTCGCTGAAACTGCACCTCTGGCTGACCCAGCAAGGTGTGCGATATTTGCTGCACTGCGTTATATACCTCGCGCACCAGGGGGATCGTCTTGATGCTGCGATCAATAGCTCCAAAAATCAGGCGGCCCACATAGTTGCCTGCCAGGGCGCCTACCAGCGCAACGAGTCCGAGGGTTGCCACTATTCCCAGAATGGGCAAAAAGGGCAACAACCATCTCGAGGGCTCGGCATCTATTGCACGCAAGATGCCGCCGATGATATTGTTCGACCAGTTGTAGACCCAAACCAATACGTACACGGTCACGGCTATCGGTAGCGTGGATAGCAGGCCCGTAAGAAAGTATCGGCGAAGTCTGGCACCCATATATTTCAACAGTCTAAGGTCGGTCGGGTTATTGAATAGGGTTTTTCTCACCGAGTCTTAAGGTCGAAGGCTTTAGTGGTAGGGCGCTTGGTTTTTGTCTGGCGGCAAAAACAGCGAAAACCGTAGTGGGTTAGCGGTTTTCGCTTCTCATCATGGGCTGCTACACTCTGGCACGTGAATGCCTTTGCCGACTGGCTTTTCGTGGTGGTGTGGGTGGTGGCGCTTTTTGCGACCTTTATCCCGGTGGTGCCGGCTGGGTTCATCATCGTCGGGGTGGCTTTACTGCACGAAGTGTTGGTGGGGTTCAGCGAGCTTTCCCTGTCTGTCTGGATTGGCTTGGCAGTGCTGACGGTTCTATCCTCGTTGGTGGATAACATCGCAGGGGCTTTGGGGGCCCGACACTTCGGCGGTAGTCGCCAGGGGGTATGGGGTGCCTTCATCGGCGGTATTCTGGGCATTTTTGTCCTGCCGCCGCTGGGTTTGTTTCTGATGCCATGGGTTGGAGCCTACGTGGGTGAACTGGTAGCCGGTCGCTCTGCCGAGAATGCGTTGCGCGGAGCCTGGGGAGCGGTGCTGGGTTTGCTGGGCGGCTTGGCTGGGAAGTTCTTGATTCACCTGGTGATGGGCGTTCTGGTAATCCGGGCAATTTTCTGAGCACCCCACGGCAAGCCTCGTCCCGGCTCCGACCGCGATAAACAGCCACAGTTTTACCGGTAGGGGCTATACTTGGACTCCAGATGGACTATGTGCTGATAAGTAGAAAAGGCTGCCACCTTTGCGAGGAGGCCGAGGCCATGCTGGCGGCGCAGGGTATCGCGTATGTTTTACAGGATGTAGATGCGGATGAGAACCTGAAAAAAGCCTATACTTTTCGGGTTCCGGTGTTGCTCAGAGGTGGCAAGGTGCTGCTCGAGGGCAAGTTTACCCTCGAGCGCCTATTCAAAAAGTTATCTTCATAGCTGGAGGCGGAGATGGATCCAATCCTGATCGAAATCGGTTCGTTGCAAATACGTTGGTATGGGTTGTTTCTGGTGCTGGCGATATTTGCTTCTTTCGAAATTGCCAAGCGTATCCTCAAAAGCTGGGGTCACGACCCCGACCGCTTCGAGCAAATTGCCTTCTGGGCGGTTATCTGGGGCGTGGTTGGGGCCAGGGTGGGCTATGTGCTGACCAGCCCAGGTGACTTCAGTGCCAATCCCGCCTCTGCTTTTTACATCTGGCAGGGTGGGCTTTCCTTTCACGGGGCCATTATTGGGGGGTTAATTCCCTTTGTTTATCACTACTACCGCAACAAAATTCCGGTCTGGGCCTATCTGGATGCGGTGGTACCGGGGATTGCAATCGGAATTGCCGCAGGCCGCCTGGGCAACATCATGAACGGATCCGACACCGTGGGACGCCTGACCAACTGGCCCATCGGTTTTACCTGGCCTGCTTCGGCCAGCGGCTTTCCCGGTGTTTGCCCTGGCATCAACGATATCAGCGAGGTGGCCCGCTGTGCCCCTGAAGCCATTGTGCGCGGCCCCGTGCACTTCACCCAGCTCTACGGGGTTTTGATCGGGGTGGTTTTGCTGCTGCTGGCCATTTTCTGGTTGCGACAGAACCGGGCTTATGGCTATGTCTTCTGGCAGTTTGTGTTGTGGTATAGCGTGCTGCGCTCGGTTTTCGAGGAGACCTTCCGGCTCAATCCGCTGTGGGTCAAGGTTTATCTGAACGAACAAGCCGGTATTGGACTTTTTACCGCAACCCAGATTGTCTCGATCCCGCTAATTATTGTGGCCATCGTATTGTTGATGCGCTGGAAAGGCTCGAGGGAAAACCCTCCGGTTGCTCCGGTTACGCAAACCCCTGCTCCCAAACCTGCTCCTGCCAGGCCCAAGAAAAATAAGCGTTAGAGCCAGTCTATCGTGCGCGATGGCATTCAGAGGAACTTGTTCGTAAACGGTGATTGTGGCGGTTTGGCTATAAAATCGAGGTGCTTATGGCACACGCGGTGGTTGTTTTAGCGGCGGGCCTTGGAACCCGCATGAAATCCAAACTGCCCAAGGTTCTGCACCCCTTGCTGGGAAAGCCCCTGGTGGGTTATTGCATAGATACCGCTTTTGCCAGCGGTGCCGATAGGGTAGTGGTGGTGGTGGGTCATGGGGCTGAACAGGTACGCCAGACTTTTGAGGGCTACCCGAACCTAAGTTTTGTGGTTCAGGAGCAACAACTGGGCACTGCCCATGCGCTGGCCCAGGCCCGGCCCATCCTGAAAGATTTCCAGGGCCCCATTGTGGTGACCCAGGGAGATACCCCCCTGACCCGCAAGGAAACGCTGGTGGGGCTGGTCAATGCGCTGCACGAGCAGGCAGCCGGAATGGCGATGCTGACCATGAAATTGGATGATCCCACCGGCTACGGGCGCATCTTGAGAGATGAGAGTGGCAACATTCTGGCCAATGTCGAGCACAAGGACGCGACCCCAGAGCAGCGCGCCATCAAGGAAATCAACCCCGGCGTGTACTGCTTTGATGGAAGCTTGTGGGAAAAGCTTAAACAGGTAGACAACCACAACGCGGCAGGGGAGTACTACCTGCCCGACCTGATTCGAATCTACCACGAAGCAGGGCAGAAAGTGGCCTCTATGGAGTCCAAGGATACCGGTGAGCTTCTGGGGGTCAACTCCAGAGCCCAACTGGCCGAGGTGGAGCGGGTTTTGCTCCAGCGCTTGCGCGACCACTGGATGACCCAAGGGGTGCGCATGATTCAACCGGAGACCATCTACCTCGAGCCCACTGTTGAACTGGCTCCCGACGTGACGCTGTGGCCGGGGGTGATTTTGCGCGGTCAAACCCGGTTGGGCGACGGGGTGGAGGTTGGGGCCTATGCAGTACTGCGGGATACCACGGTAGAGGCTGGGGGCATTATCCGGTCGCACACGGTGTGCGAGGAAGCCTACGTTTCCACCGGGGCCGATGCCGGGCCCTTTGCTCGACTTCGCCCCAAGGCCTATCTAGAGGAAGGGGCCCACGTGGGCAATTTCGTAGAGCTCAAAAACGCCCACCTCGGCAAAAAAGCCAAAGCCGGGCACCTGGCCTACCTGGGCGATGCCGAGGTGGGTGAGGAGTCCAACATCGGAGCGGGGGTCATTACCGCCAACTACGACGGTCAGCGCAAACACAAAACTACCATAGGGAAGCGGGTTTTTGTGGGTTCCAACAGCGTCCTGATTGCGCCTGTAACCCTGGCCGATGGTTCGTTTGTGGCTGGGGGTAGCGGCATCAACCAGGATGTGCCCGAAGATGCTCTGGCCATTGCTCGTGAGCGCCAGCGAAACATTGAAGGTTACATGAAACGTAAACGCGACGAGGGGAAGTAGGTAGAATCCTTCAGGTCAGTAGATTAGGACTTATCCGAAGATAAAGGTTATTTCATACCGGTTCCGCTTGAACCCTTCACCTTTGGGTGTAATCAAAGGTGAAGGGTTCAAGCGGACCGAAGGGAGTAGGAGTGCATTCCGGCAGTATCGTTCACTTTGGAAAGCCTAAACGATACTGCCGGAATGCGTATCAATCTTGAAGGGACTTCCGCTCGGCCTCACTCGAGGGTACCTCGTGTTTTATTGGCACCCGTACTTTACGTCATTCTTTGCCTGACGGTGTACTAAACCCGTATCAGTCGAGCTGTGCCAGGGCTGCTTGTAGTTGCTCGCTGCTCATGTAGCCGCGCACTTCGCCGACCAGCTTACCTTTAGAGTTATAGAAAAAGTTGGAGGGATAGCCATTCACGCGCAGGGCATTGGAAACCGTGCGGAGAGCATCCTGGTATACCACTGCTGTGGTAAATCCCCTGGTGTCATGAAACTGCCGTACCAGTGAAGCGGGCTCTCCATCGTTCACAAAAGCAAAATGCACATCGGGACGTCGGCGGGCCATCTCATCAAACTGCGGTAGCTGCTGCTGGCAATAGCTGCACCAGGTTGCCCAGACGGTGAGCACAGTAGGTTTGCCGCTTTGCAATAGTAGGGTGGTTCCATCCAACCTAACCAGCTGGGTCTGAGGCAAATCCCCCGCCTTTCGCTCAGCCGGGGAGGACAATAGTGCCAGTGCGATTAAACCGGCCACAATCAATCCAACCAATCCCAATTGCAAAACAGGCGAAAGTTTTTTGGGGGTAGCTTCCACCCCTCAAGTTTAGCAGGATTCAGCAGTTCCAAATGTTCGTAGCCTCGTGATTATGTAATACTGGGTTTCACAAAGATAATCCTCGAACCCATCAAGGGGTACATCTTTGTTAAGCCCAATGGATACCCCTCGCTGCCCTCGGGGAGGAAAGCATCTCTCTTTTTCTCATCGAGAGACTATTGGTTTGGTACGTTAGAGATTGATATACAGAAAAGTTCCCAAAATGAAGCGCTCAAAGCAATTCCCAGATATTAAGAGAGCCAAATCCATCCCAGGAATTAAGTTACCGGAGTACTATCTACCCAAACTTGGTATCAAAGGCTCGCGCAGTTGGGCCTCATCAAGCTTGAAAACCAAGCATATACTACTTTTTGTGTCCGCGCAGCCCAGTGTACAGGCTCATCCCGAAGTACCAATTCCACCCCTGGTCAAGAGAAACACCTGGCGGTTGGCGATAGCCCAGGCCATCAATGGGGCAGGGATGCAGCTAGTACCAACCCTTGGCGCAATCCAGGTGGTGACGTTGCTAGGCAATGCAGCCTTTGCTGGGGTAGCGACCAGCATTATGGCTTTTTCCAGGGCGATGACAGCCTATTTTGTCGGACGTCTGACCGACCAGCACGGACGCAAGGCTGGGATGTATCTGGGGTTGTGGCTGTCACTAGTGGGAGCCTTGATCATAGGCATGGCCACCTTGCTGGGGTCATTTGCGCTGTTTTGTGTGGGGGCGCTGATATTCGGCAGTGGAGTGGGGGCTGTGCAGCAGATGCGGGTGGCGGCTGCTGATATGTATCCTCCCAGCAGGCGCGGAGAGGGCATCAGTCTGGTGGCGATGGGCTCTTTGTTTGGTTCAGGCATCTCTCCCTTGCTGGTCTCGCTGGCCGAACGGTTGGGGAAACTCCTGGGTATCAATGAAATTGCCCTGGCCTGGCTGCTGGTTCCAGTGCTGGTTTTGCCGTGTTTTTTGCTGGTGAAGAGCATCCGACCGGATCCGAAGCAGATTGCCCTCGAGATGGAGAAGTATTACCCAGCTTGGGCGCTGGATAGCGCTGGCTCCAATTCGGTGGAACTTGACCGGGGCGACCTCTTGCGTGTACGGGCAGCAGCCATCCTATCGGCAGTAACGGTGCAGGGGCAGATGGTCATGATGATGGCCATGACGGCCTTGGCCCTCAAGGCACTGGATTGTAGTCTCTCACAGATTTCCTTCTCGGTAGCACTGCATGCGATGGGTATGTTTGCTTTTTCCTGGCCCATTGGACGGCTGGCCGACCGGATTGGGCGCAAGCCGGTGATTTTGGCTGGACTGGTGGTGGCTGGGTCGGGGGCATTGCTGGTGGGCTTGGGCGACGGATACTGGGTCATTACCACTGGAACCTTTTTGGTGGGGCTGGGCTGGTCGGGGGCCTTTCTGGGTTCCAATACCATGGTGACCGACGTCACCCCACCCACCAAACGCGGTCAGGCCATTGGGGTGCTCGAGCTTTGGTCAAACGCCGCGGGCATGACCCTCCCCATCCTGGGAGGGCTCATTGTCGAGGGGTTTGATCTGCATGTGCTGGGATTCTTTGGTGCACTGCTGGTACTGATTCCAATATTTGTGATGGCCCAGGTGCGGGAACAGAGGCCGGGAATTTATCGCTGAAAATGTACAGCCGAAAGCCTAGAAACATCGCCAGGACACCTCGACCCTGGAAGAAACTGATATGTCTTCACATAGATAATCATCCAACGCTCAAAGGGGAACATCTTTGTGAAGCCTAGTTCACACCCCTCCTTGCGTTCGGCGAAGAAAGCGTATCCTACGGTGTAAGGCCATTGCCCGTTCCGAAAGGGGATCGTCCCAATGGTGCACAGCCGCGTCAGCGGTCTGTCCCGAAAGGGGATCGTCCACTTGGTTGGGGTGTATAGTCTCCACTCGAGAGACTAAATACCCAGACTTGGCATGAGTCATACGCATTTCGGTAGTATCGTTCACTTTGACAAGCCTAAACGATACTACCGAAATGCTTTTCTACTCCCTTCGGTCGGCTTGAATCCTTCACCTCTGACTACGTCCAACGGTGAAGGATTCAAGCGGTAACGGTATCATGCGACAATCTGGCATGTCGTGGTTAGACCCAACCGCCTCAGAAACAAGAGAACCCAAGGTGTTGCCTAACGAACTTTTGCCCTATAGTTCCTATTGCGAATGGCTGCGCGACCTAGAAGGTTACGCCGGCCAGCTTGGTTTTGTGCGGGTGTTGCCTGCTCGCCCACCCGAAATCGTGCAGTACCAGGGTTTCTTTTCCGGTGTCCTGATGGCTTTGGGGGTACAACCCTTTAGCTACCAGGGTGAAGCGTTGGAGCTCTTGCAGCGCGGCCAGCATGTGGTTTTGGCTACCTCAACCGCTTCGGGCAAGAGCTTGGTCTTCCAGGTACCTGTACTCAAGGCTGTGTTGGAGGAGCAGACCGCCATCCTGCTCTATCCCACCAAGGCCCTGGCCCACGACCAACTGGGGCGTCTACGGCAGATGGGTAAGCAGCTCGAGGTAGCGGATAAAATCTATGCCTACGACGGCGATACATCTGATTTGCAGCGTAAAAAAGCCAGGGAGAGAGGCCGTGCCATCCTCACCAACCCCGACATGCTGCACTTTGGAGTACTTCCCCGCCATAGTGACTGGGCGGAGTTCCTGTCCAAGCTGCGCTACATTGTGGTAGATGAACTCCATGCCTATCGGGGCGTGTTTGGCACCCACACGGCCTTGATTTTGCGGCGGCTGCTGCGGCTGGCCCGACATTATGGAGCCAACCCCCAGGTAATTGCAGCCAGCGCTACCATCGCCAACCCCGCCGAACATGCCTATAGCCTAACCGGGCTGAGTTTCCATCCAGTTACAGCAAACCCCAGGGGGGCCGAGCGCGAATTTGCCATCTGGATACCCAAGACCCTCGATAAGGAAGGCAAGCATCGCCGCAGTGCCAATCTGGAAGCCGCACTGCTGGCCCGCCATGCCGCCGTGCAGGGTCTGCGTACCTTGATTTTTACCAATGCCCGCCGAACCGCCGAGCTGGTAGCCCGCTACGCCGCCGACGCGCGGGTGCGACCTTACCGGGCAGGCTACACGGCCTCGGAGCGGCGGCAGTTGGAACAGGCCCTGCAAGAAGGTGAGGTCAGGGTTTTGGTGAGCACCAGTGCTTTGGAACTGGGGGTGGATATTGGCAGCCTAGACGCGGTAATTCTGTTGGGTTATCCGGGATCGGTAAGCTCGTTCTGGCAACGAGCTGGACGGGCCGGTCGCGGGAAGCAGCGGGCCCTGGTTTTGTGGATACCCCGTGAAGACCCCATGGATGCCTATTTTGAACAGCACCCCGAATTGCTCTTAGCCAGCCCCCCCGAATCGGCCGTTGCCGATCCGGAAAATCCAATCCTTTACCCCCTACATGCCCATTGCGCGGCGCGAGAGTTGCCAATTGAACTACCGGTTGCCGCTCATCCAGCATTCAAGATTGAGCCCCAGGGAACAGAAGATAGGTCTCAGATCCTCGAGCCTTTTTACAAACCCTGGCTCCACATCCAGCCCCCCCTGGTGGAGAAATATGGAAGGCTCTACTCGCCTAAGCGCACCCCGCATCAGGATTTGATTCTACGGGGGCTGGGCCATAGCTTTAGTTTACGGGACAACACCGGCCAGTTGCTGGGCACCCTGGATGAACGGCAAGCCTACTGGGAGGCCCATCCAGGAGCGGTTTACCTGCATCAGGGCGAGAGCTATCTGGTGCGCAACCTCGATCCCGAGAAGCGCGAAATTGTCCTATTGCCAGGCCTCGAGGACTACTACACCCAACCCCGGGCCCAGACCGAGATAGAGGTTTTGCAAGGTGAGGAACTTGGGAGTGGAATTTGGGTGGGGCCGGTGATGCTGCGGGAGCGGGTTACCGGGTATGTGAAGAAGCGCTTTTTGAGCGAGACGGTGTTGGATGAGGTTGTATTGCTAATGCCCGAGCTGACCTTCCAGACTGAGGCGGTCTGGTTCCATCCCTGCGAGGGTTTGGCGATTCTGCCGACCTTTGAACCAGGGGATCGTATCGATCCGCGCTGGCCCAACCAGACCTTCCTGACCGAAGCCCAGGTTCCCTCGGCCATCCACGCCCTCGAGCACACCCTGATTGGTTTACTGCCCCTTTTTGTGCTGGCCGAGCGGCAGGACATTGGGGGTGTCTCGTATGCCTTCTATCCCCGGCCCCTGCCCTCGGGCAGCGGGCCGACCATCTTCATCTACGATGGCTATCCGGGCGGGGTGGGGTATGCTCGAGCGGCTGCGCGGCAGTTCCCGCGTTGGGTGATGGCTGCTCGTGATCTGCTGCAAAGCTGCCCCTGTGAGGGTGGTTGTCCACGTTGCATCCTGTCACCTAAGTGTGGTAATGGCAATCAATTGCTTGACAAACAAACTGCATTGATACTGGCCGAAGTTCTTAGCAGCCGCTATGGCTCCAGAAAGCCCAACTGATGGACAACCTTATTACCCAGATCGTAGATTCGCTCAAATCTGACCCCAAGGTGATGGGGGTGCTACTTACCGGCTCCAGGGCCAGAGGTGATGCCACCCCCGGCTCTGATGTGGATTTCTGGGTGCTGCTGAGCGGGGTTAGCGAACGCAAGTTCCGCAGCGAGACGCGGCAAAATTATTTGATCGAAATGCACTTTCGCAACCTGGTACAGGCTCGCGACAGGATGCGCCACAACCCTATGGAGCTCTACAGCCACCTAGACGGCAAGATCCTCTTCGACCTCGAGGGCAAGCTGGCCGAATTGCGCGCGGAGGCCGAAAATCTGCTTAACACCTACCAGATGCCCGAGGCCGAACGCAAAGCCCTGGCTTACTGGCTGGAAAGTGCTCGACGTAAACTCCAGACCGCGCACAACGAACAGGCTCAACTCAAGATGGGCTACCTGGCTAGCATCCAGAGCTGGAAAATCCTCGAGGGCTTGTGGGCCGCCAACCACAAACCCATGCCCCCCGCTGGGGCGGTATTTGCCCACATCACCAAGCTCGAGGCCCCCCTTCCCCATTTTGAGCTGATCAACCGCCTTTTTGGGGGCGACCCCATTACCCGCAGCAAAACTGCCCTGACCCTCATTGACTGGACTCTGTCCCGAATAAACTAAAACCTTGTGGGCTTGCCTTCACTCAACGACATCATTGCTGCCATCGCCACCCCCCCTGGCAAGGGCGCGGTGGGAATTGTGCGGGTCTCGGGCACCGACAGCTTGGAGTTGGTCTCGAGGCTCTGGATCGGCACAAATCCCAACAAGCTGGCTGGTGGGCGGTTCACATATGGCAAAATCTGCGACCCCAGCACCCTGGAGATTCTCGATGAAGCGCTGCTGCTGGTCTTCCGAAAACCACGTTCCTATACCGGGCAGGACAGCGCCGAACTGCATACCCACGGTTCTCCAGCGGTATTGAGAAAAGTGCTACAGACCCTGTTCGAACAGGGTGCCCGTCCAGCTCAGCCCGGTGAGTTTACGCTTCGAGCCTATCTAAATGGCAAAATGGATCTGGCCCAAGCCGAATCGGTGTTGAATCTGGTGGAATCGGAATCGGACGCGGCCCGGCGGCAAGCCCTGCGGGGACTGAGTGCGGTTTTGTCAGAGAAAATTCAACACCTTTCCGAGCAGCTCTTCAACCTGCTGGCCCATATCCAGGCCTGGCTGGACTACCCCGAAGAAGGCGTGGAGCCGGCGCGAATTGCAGAAACCTTGCAGCCGGTCTTGCGTGAAGTCCAACACCTGCTTGCTACTGCCCCCGCTGGACGCATGGCCCAGAGAGGGGCTCGCATTGCACTGGTAGGTGCTCCCAATGCGGGCAAATCCAGTCTGTTAAATGCGCTGTTGGGCTACGAACGGGCCATCGTCACCCCGATTCCTGGCACTACCCGCGACTACCTGGAAGCCCCATTGGAAATTGCTGGGGTGCCGATCGTGGCAGTGGATACCGCCGGGGTGCGCCAAACCGAGGATGTGATTGAGAAGAGTGGGGTCGAACGGGCCCTGCAAATCGCCCAAGAGGCCGATCTGGTCTTGTATCTGGCCGACCAAAGCCAGCCCAGAACCAGTCCTGCTGCCCTGCCCTGGGAGCGCACCTTGCGGGTGGCGACCAAGGCCGATCTACCTCCGGTATGGCAGGACGCTTCCTTCTTAGCCGTCTCGAGCCAGACCGGCCAGGGTCTGGGGGATTTACGCCGAGAAATCCACAGCCGGCTCTTGGGCGACGCTCCCGAGGGCGAAATCTGGGTCAGCAACGAGCGCCACGTCGAAGCCCTGCGCCGGGCCGAGGCCCATCTGCAAGAAGCCTTGTTGGCCCCGGAAGACCTAGCTGGGGTTTCAATTGAAAGCGCGCTAGATGCACTGGCGGAAATCCTAGGCAAAGATGTATCGGAAGAAGTGATTGACCGGGTCTTTCGCAACTTTTGTGTGGGCAAGTAAGGTTGGGAGCTGCGATTGCGGAAACTCACGATAAAGCAGCTCCGCTGCAAACCTCAAAAATGCATCTGGTAGATGCAAAACCAAAATCTCTATCTTGGGCGCACTTAGGTTGTGGCAGGGGCTTATATAAAATCTTCAATACTCTTTCCACTAAAGTGGAGCCATGCAACTGGCCCAACGTCAGCGCCGCCCCCGGTTGGAACTCCGACTACAACACCACTTAACCCAGCCAGCGCTTACCCAGGGCTACACCCTATTCCACTGGTGGCCAGGGGATATTAAGGGAATAACTCAAAAGGACTTCTTATTACCAGCTTCGGGCCACCATCCCTAAATCCAGGACACATTTGGATACTGCGCCTAGGGTGGTTGTCAAATTAGCCACTCTGATTGTGGTAATTGCCATCGGACTACCGAAACAGTTTTGCCTCTTGTGTGTATTAAGATCCCTCTTTACACTTGCCCCAATGGCTGAGGTTCTCCGGGTGATCTCTAAACGCAGCATACAAACCTATGTTCTAGCAGTTGGCATGATGGGCATGGGTCTGGGATTGGCTGCGCTTTGCGCGGCAGCCTGGTTGCAGGGTGTCGAGCCGCGTTGGTCGGTCGTCTTGTTTGGGTTATTGGGGCTGTATATGGTTTTTCTAGGGGTAGACGAGGGTTGGCTAAGCGGCCTCGAGGTCACCCCCCATCGGCTGCGCATCCGCAGTTTTGGTCGCTGGGAAGAGTATTCTTTGACCCAGATCGAAGCAGTAGATGGCCTGCGCGACATGCTGGGAGGGGGTATGCAGATAGTGCTGATGGCAGCCCAGCGTGATCCGGTTCGTGTAGCACTACGCCGCTACAGTAATGCTGGCCTACTAGCCCAGGCTTTGCTGGACGCGCTCTGGCTTGAAAACAAAGAGCTGGTTGTGATGCCAAGGCTTTCCCGACGCTTGGGCCAACCGCCTTTCGGGGTGTTTTCCGCAAAGAAATCTAAACCATAGCTTTCCCTGCTAGTGCTGCGGTAACTTAATTCCTGGGATGGATTTGGCTCCCTAATATCTGGAAGTTGCTTTGAGCGCTTTATTTTGGGAACTTCACTGCATATCAGTCCTTAGCTTACCAGACCACTTAGGCCCTATGATTTAGCTATGGAGTTGCTTTGGGTAGGGGCAGCCTATGCACTGGGGTTGTTGGCGAGCCGTTTTGGGCTGCCGCCTTTGGTGGGCTATCTGGGGGCTGGTTTTGTGTTGTGGGTTTTAGGCTACCACAACAGTAACCTGCTTGGTGAAATTGCTGACATTGGGGTGTTGTTGCTTTTATTCACAGTGGGCCTGAAGCTCCGTTTTGCCAGCCTGGTGCGCCTTGAAGTGCTGGGGGTAGGGGGCATCCACCTGGTATTGTTTGCCCTATTGTTGGGCTTGATTACACTTCTACTGGGCCTAGGGAACAATGCTGCGCTTTTTGTGGGAGTTGGACTGGCCTTTTCGAGTACCGTACTGGCAGTAAAGCTACTGGACGACCGAAAAGAACTATCCACCTTCCACGGACGGGTGGCGGTTGGCATCCTAGTCTTGCAAGATTTAGTCGCGGTGGGACTACTGGCATACGCCGGGGTCAAAAATCCCACACCCTGGGCTTTGCTGTTGTTGGCACTGCCGTTGTTACGCCCAATCGTGGGCTGGATTCTGGAAAAGAGCGGTCATGACGAACTCTTGCTGCTCTATGGGCTTGGATTGGCGCTGGGTGGAGCTGGTCTGGCTAAAAGTCTGGGGGTTTCGCCCGAGCTTGGGGCCTTGCTAATTGGTGCAGCCTTGGCCGGACATTCGCAAACCTCGGAGCTTTCGCGTACCCTGTGGGGCCTAAAAGAAGCCTTCCTGGTGGCTTTTTTCCTCCAGATTGGGCTAATGGGGCTACCGGCAGCCGAGGGCCTGCCGCTGGCACTGGGCTTCCTGTTGTTGCTTCCGCTCAAAGCCATGCTGTTCTTTGCCCTCTTCATCGCTTTTGGGCTGCGCGCCCGCACGGCCTTTGTGACCAGTGCTTCGCTTTCGAGCTACAGCGAGTTTGCCCTAATTACCAGCGTGGCCGCCGTAGAGGGCAACCTGCTACCTGAGTCCATGAGCCAGGTTGTTGGCCTGGTTGTTGCGGTTTCGCTGGCGGTTGCAGCTCCACTCAACCGCTCGGTGCACGGCTTGTTTCAGCGCCATGAGACCTTCTTGCTTCGTTTTGAGCGAAAGGGTAAACACGCAGACGACGAACCTACCAGTCTAGGTGGAGCTGAGTGGCTGGTAGTCGGGATGGGGCGCACCGGTGGGGCTGCCTACAAAATGCTCGAGCGCCAGGGGTTCCGGGTGCTGGGGCTAGATGCCGACGAAGGCAAGTTGGATGCTCACCGCGCCAAAAAGCGTCAGGTACGCTATGGCGATGCCGAGGACCCTGAACTATGGGAGCGCTTGGACTTGAGGGGTCTTAGCGGCGTGTTACTGACCCTGCCCGATCTGGAGGCCAAAGTACGGGCCATCCAGGGACTCAAACTACGGGGCTTTCCTGGAACCATTGCCGCTACCAGCTACCACCGCGAAGAAGATCCTATTTTAGCTGAAGCTGGTGCAACCCTGATCTCCCATCCCTTCGCTGAGGCCGGGGAACGCCTAGCTGAGCGCGCCCTGGGCCTCAACCTGGTGGATGAAACAAAGGCACCAGAGCGATTGATAGCTGAAAGTTAAACTGATCCGAAACTTGCTAACAATTCTGTATACAACCCAGCGGTAGTGTTTAGGTATGCCACCCGTGCTATCCAGAAAGCAGGCTTATTTTGCGCCGGAGTTGTTCAACTTTTTGATCGAGTTGCGCTACAACAACCACCGTACTTGGTTTCAGGCCAACAAGCACCGCTATGAGAGCCTAGTGCGGCAACCTTTTTTGCGTTTTATTGAAGACTTCGCCCCACGTTTGGAGAAGATCAGTCCCGATTATGTAGCTGGTTCGCGTAGCCTCTTTCGTATCAACCGCGATACCCGCTTTAGCGCCAACAAATCCCCCTACAAGACTCATGCGGCGGCCCAGTTTCGCCATCGGTTGGGGCAGGATGTACACATGCCGGGTTTTTATATTCATTTGGAGCCCGACCACTGCTTTTTGGGAGCGGGCATTTGGATGCCCGAGCCAGAACATCTCCGGCGGATAAGGATAGCCATTGCGCGACAGGATTACCGCTGGTTGGAACTGCGCAAGCGGCTTGAACTGGATGGCGAAGGTAAGCTCACCCGCCCCCCCAAGGGCTACAGCACAGATCATCCCTTAATCGAAGATCTCAAACAGCGCAGCTTTACGGTTTCGTATGGCTTAAGTGAGGAAGAGGTGCTCTCGGAAAAACTGCTGGCAACCATGGAGAGGGCCTTTCGTGAGCTGTTGCCGCTCAACGAGTTCCTGAGTGCGGTATTGTTGCTCGAGGGGCGGGAGTAGCCATGCTTCGGGTTTCACAGGATTGCCTCGAGCAAACCTTGGTTCATCTCAGGGCGGTGCAGCCCAACGAAGGCGTTGGGCTTTGGGTAGGTCAGTGGGGTCAGGTGAGGCAGGTCTGGCCGCTGGAAAACATCCACGCTACCCCCCAACTGTGCTACGAGGCCAACCCTCAGGCTTTGCTCGAAGCACTGCGAAAGATGGAAACGACGGGGCTCGAGCTCGTCGCCATCTATCACTCCCATCCCACCGGCCCGGCTCAACCCAGTGAGACCGACCGGTTGGAGGCTTTCTGGCGGGTTCCCTACGTCATTGTTGCGCTGGAAACAGGGGATATCCGAGCCTTTTGGTTGCCAGAGAGGGAAGAGGTGGTGGTTGTGGTGGAGTTAGCGGCTGGGTAGTTAGGCCTTAGTCTCAAATAATAGGATGATTTTGATGCTGAAGCTGAGAAATTGCTATGTGGACAAAAGACGAACTTGATCGCTACGCCCGGCATATTGTGTTACCGGGGATAGGTGGCGCGGGTCAGGCCAAGTTGAAACAGAGTGCAGTACTGGTGGTAGGTGCGGGAGGGTTGGGTTCGCCGGTCTTGATGTACCTGGCCGCAGCGGGGGTGGGCCGTTTAGGGGTTGTGGAGATGGATCGTGTGGATCTCTCCAACCTGCAGCGCCAGGTGTTGTTCGATACCCAAGCGGTTGGGCAGTCCAAGGCCGAGGCTGCCAAGGCCCGTTTGACCCATCTCAATCCGCATGTACAGGTAGAGACCCATGCCCTCAAGCTGGATTCGCAAAACGCGCTACGCTTGCTCGAGCCGTATACCCTCGTTATCGACTGTAGCGACAACTTTCCCACCCGCTATCTGGTAAACGATGCCTGTGTACTCTTGCACAAGCCCCTCATATACGGAGCAATACACCAATTTGAAGGACAGCTTTCGGTCTTCCATTACCAGGGGGGGCCATGCTACCGCTGCCTGTTCCCCAACCCGCCCAAACCCGGAACGGTTCCGAGTTGCTCGGAAGCGGGGGTTTTCGGCGTTCTACCGGGGGTAATCGGCAGCTTGATGGCCACCGAAGCGCTCAAGGTTTTGCTGGGGGTGGGTGATGTGCTCTCCGGTAGGCTTTTGCTCTACGATGGATTGCACACTCACCTTCAAACCATTCGGTTTCCGCAGCGCTCCGACTGCCCGGTCTGTGGAACCACTCCCAGTGTAACTACACTGCAGGATTATGAGTTGTTCTGCGGTTTTTCGGTGTAGAAACAAGATAGAATACACAGGCTGAAGTCGAGATGGGCCGGAAAGGTTACAGGAGAAAACATGAGTGCAACTGCGACGATTGCCAGGGGTCTAGAGGACGTAATTTTTACTGAAAGCAGCCTTTGCTTCATTGATGGAGAACAAGGCCGTCTGTACTATGGTGGTTATAAAATCCAAGATCTCGCCGAGTATGCCACCTTCGAAGAAGTGACCTACCTACTGTTGCACGGCCACCTGCCCAATAAGGCTGCACTCAAGGAGTTCAGCGCCAAACTGGCCTCGCTGCGGGTCCTACCTGCCTCGATCATCAAGCAGATCAAGCAGTTTCCCCGCAACGCCCACCCCATGTCCATGCTGCGTACCGCTGTAAGTGAGCTGGGGATGGTAGACGAGACCGAGGGGGATGTTTCCCCCGAAGCGCTCTACCAAAAATCACTTTCGTTGATCGCCAAATTTGCCACCATTGTGGCTGCCACCAAGCGTCATAGTGAAGGGCAGAAGATTCTGGCTCCCCGCAAAGGTCTGTCCCACGCAGCCAACTTTCTCTACATGTCCAACGGCAAGGTGCCCAACAAAGAGGAAGTTAAGTTGATGGATGTGGCCCTGATTTTGCAGGCCGAACACGGCTTTAATGCTTCCACTTTCACGGCCATTGCCGCCTATTCCACCCAGGCCGACATCTACAGCGCGATTGTGGCCGCAGTTGGTGCGCTCAAAGGGCCCCGCCACGGAGGGGCCAACGAAGCGGTGATGAAGATGATTGCCGAGATTGGTGCCCCTGAGAAGGTCTCGGCTTGGCTGGCTGATCTGCAAGCCAAAAAAGGCCGCGTGATGGGCATGGGACACCGTGTCTACAAATCCTACGACCCGAGGGCAGGAGTGCTTGACAAATACGCCGGGGAGGTGGCGGTCAAACACGGTCACAGCAAGGAATACGCCATTCTGAAGGAAGTCGAACGGCAGGCTGGGGCCATTTACAATCCCAAGGGCATTTACCCGAACGTGGACTTCTACTCAGGGGTGGTCTATTCTGACCTGGGTTATCCCCTCGAGTTCTTCACGCCCATTTTTGCGGTGGCCCGCATCTCGGGCTGGTGTGCGCATATCCTCGAGTACACCAAGATTGATAACCGCCTCCTGCGCCCAGACTCGCACTACACCGGCAAACTAGATCTGCCTTACAAAAAACTGTCTAAGCGCTAACGTTTGGAAAAAACAGCGGGGTGGCTTCGGTCATCCCTTTTTGTTTTTTTCGGGCGGTATCGTGCTACCTTATCACGGTCTTCATTTTTTGCCGCTAGGAATAGCGGCAAAATATAAGTCTACCACAGCACACCTCACGAATGGGATTGGGCTCTTCTTTCTGAGAACTTCTCTAGGAAGCCCGCGATAGACCGATCTTCTCGAAGTCTAGCAGGGCTTCTATAGCATTGGCATATCGCTTGGTTACGTCTTTGCTGATGAGCCGGTTTAGATAGCTTTGTAGTTCGGCGGTAACGTGCAGGTTTGTATCCGGTGCAGCAATCAACGGCGGTGGTATTTCGTTTAGATGGGCGTTCATGACTTCCACCGGTTCACCGACAAAGGGTAGCTCGCCTGCGAGCGCCCAGTAGAGCAAGATGCCAGCCGAGTACATGTCAGATGCAGGCGTGGGTGATTGCCCTCGGACTTGCTCGGGGGCAATATAGGCAATTGTGCCCAGACGAACTTTATGACTAAAACGCTCGCTTTGGGGTCCGGAAAGATCGAAGTCCACCAGACGCGCTTCTCCCGTGCCATCCACGACCAGATTGTCGGGCTTCACATCGCGGTGAACCAGGCCCAGGCTGTGCATGTGCGCGAGGGCCTCGAGCAGATGCTGAAATACCCCCAGCACCTTGTCGGGGTTGTCTTTGCGCCATTCAGAGAGCCGGGTACCCGGTGCGTAAGCCAACAAAACGGCAGGTTGCTCTATGCCATCGTGAGGCACGCTCAGCCGGGCCAGTACTGGGTTGATATGGGGATGTTTGAGCTGATGTCCAACCTTCCATTCACGGTCGGCCCGACCCTCGAATCCCTTGGGAAAGACCTTTAGTGCGTAGGGTGTGCCATGAATGTCAAAGGCCAGATAGACCGTCGCCAATGCTCCACGGGCAATGGGTCGAATGACCTTGTAACGGTCTTCCAAGGTAACACCGGCGAGCCCCACAAACATCACTATACCGATTTTTTGGCAGGGTTTTGGGCAATTCTGCTCAGCTATTTTGGCTTCGGAATTTTATTAGCTTCGTAAGGTTTGAACCGTCTCTCACAGCACCGGATAAGAAGCAGGGGGGAGTGGGCTTATGAAGGTCTGGGTATAGAATTATGTAAGCTAAACGGCGGTCTGGAGGTAGCAAAGTGCGCGGTCTGGTGTTGTCGGGGGGAGGGGCCAGGGGGCTCGCCCACATTGGGGTGCTGGAGGTGCTCGAGGCCCAGGGGTTCGAGGCCGAGGTGGTTGCCGGAACCAGCATGGGCGGCGTGGTTGGGGCCTTGTATGCCTCGGGTAGAAAGCCCGCCGAGATCCTCGAGATTTCCCGTTCGACCCCCTGGTTGCGCTTGCTGGACTTGGTGCCCAGACCTGGCCTGATCTCCCAGCGGGGCCTGAGGGATTTCCTGGCTAAATACCTGCCTGCCAGGTTCGAAGAACTCCCCAAAAAGCTGGTCGTAACGGCGGTGGACCTCGAGGCCGGCAAGCTGGCTTATTTTTCTGAAGGGGACCTGCCGGGGGCGGTTCTGGCTTCGGTGGCCTATCCGGGCCTGGTCGCGCCGGTTCAGTACGAAGGCAGAACCTATGTGGATGGCGGGGTGCTGGATAACCTCCCGGTAGACGCAGCCCGGTTCATGCGGGCCAAATACGTACTAGCGGTGGACGTGACCCCAGAGATGCGTTTGCCGGGGGTTCCCCGGTCGTCAATCGGACAGGTGCGCCGCGCCATTGATATTATGCAAAACCACCTAACCGCAGCGCGCCGTTCGCTGTACCCCCCCGAGCTTTACATCCGCCCCGAGCTGCCGGGGGTGGGCATCGAACAGTTCGGTCGCCTGGAGGAAATCGTCGAGGCGGGTCGCAAGGCGGCTTCGCAGGCTCGCCTGAAATTCTAAAGTTTGGCGCAGGGGACTAGTGCTCCGGTAACTTAATTCCTGGGATGGATTTGGCTCCTTTAATATCTGGAAGTTGCTTTGAGCACTTCATTTTGGGAACTTCACTCCATATCAATCCTTAACTTACCAAATCACTGGTATCCAAACAGCCTGTGGTGGCGGCTATAGCAGCAATGGAGGCTACTTGGGGCTAGGCAAGACCAGGAGCGCAGTTGAGGGAGGGTGCGTTATGCTATGGGCCGGGCTTTAGCCCAGACCAAGGGGACCTTTTACGATGCGCAGATTTTTGGACTATCTCTTCAAGGAATGGTTTCGCCAGGTGGGCGAGGCCCTTTTGCTGGCCTTCCTGGTAACCACGTTTGTCTTTACCACGGTGGGGGTGGTGGGTAGCTCCATGAACCCCACCCTGCTGAATGGGGAGCGGGTGTTTGTGCCCAAATACGAAACCTGGCTGGTGCGTTTTGGCCTAATGCAGTGGGCCAGGGGAGAGGTTGCCATCGTCAAGCCCCCTGAGGGTACGCCCAATGCGGTAGCCCAGTTCCCGGTGTTGGGTTTCCAGTTTCGGGCCTTTTTTATAAAGCGCATTATCGGCCTGCCGGGCGACGAGGTAAGCCTGCGGGAAGGGGTGGTGTACCTCAACGGCCAGCCGATCAACGAGCTGCACATCACCGCCTCCCTCACCCCCTATCCCGACAGCTATCCCGTGGTCTGTTACGAAAACGAGCGTCTGACCGCGCTGATTACCCAGCAACAGGTGCGCTTTTCCCCTGAAAGCCTGCCCGAGTACCTCAGGCCGACCCTGGAAATGCTCGTGCCTCCCAGCCCTGCAGACCTGGAAAAAAGCCGGAACGGGGAGCACTGCTATACCGGCTCGCTCAAACTCAAGCCGGGCTACTACTTTGTGATGGGTGATAACCGCACTTTTGGGGGTTCGGAGGACTCGCGCACCTTTGGGCCGGTTCCCACCAGCGCGATTGCGGGCCGCGCCAATGCGGTCTGGTGGCCCCTGAACCGAATCCGCAGTTTACCTGTTCCCGAAGGCTTCAAGGGACTAGTAGGCAAACCATAAGCCCAGGGCTAGCCTGGTCTCAGGTGGCTGTACGTAGTGCTCGCCCAAGTGCCACAAAGAGCGCTTCTCATGTCAGATTCACCGTGCGGCGCTACATTCCGGAGGAATGTAGCGAATGCACGGCACCACCATCGTGGCAGTACGTCGAGACGGTGTCACCGCAATCGCAGGCGATGGCCAGGTCACCCTCGGACAAACCATCATGAAAACCGGAGCGGTCAAGGTGCGCCGTTTGCAGCAGGGAGAGGGCATTCTGGTGGGTTTTGCGGGTGCGGTGGCCGATGCGCTGACGCTGTTGGAGAAGTTCGAGGGAGCTTTGTCGGGGGCCAAGGGCAACTTACCTCGAGCGGCCATCGAAACGGCCAAGCTCTGGCGAACCGACCGGGTGCTGCGCAACCTCGAGGCCATGCTGGTGCTGGCCGACCGGGAAAACCTGCTCTTGCTGTCCGGAAACGGCGAGGTGCTGAGCCCCGATGAACCCGTCATAGCGGTGGGTTCGGGGGGCCCCTATGCCCTTGCGGCGGCCAAGGCGATGCTGCGCTACTCCAGCCTGTCTGCTACCGAGATTGCCGAACAGGCTATCCGGCTGGCGGGGGAGATTGACCTTTACACCAGCGGCCAGCCTACCCAGGTGCTGAGCGTGGGGGGTGGGACATGAACCTGACCCCCGCCGAAATTGTGCGCGAGCTGGATAAACACATCGTGGGGCAGGCTGCTGCCAAACGGGCGGTGGCTGTTGCGCTGCGCAACCGCATACGCCGCAAGAAACTGCCACCCGAGCTGGCTCGAGAGGTCATGCCCAAGAACATCTTGATGATTGGCCCTACCGGGGTGGGCAAGACCGAGATTGCCCGGCGGCTGGCCCGGCTGGCGGAAGCGCCCTTTCTGAAGGTGGAGGCCACCAAGTTTACCGAGGTGGGCTACGTGGGCCGCGACGTAGACTCCATCGTACGCGACCTGGCGGAGGCTTCCTACCAACTGGTCATGCAGGAGATGAAGAGCAAGGTGGAGGGGCGGGCCCAGAGCCTGGCCGAAGAGGAAGTGGCCTCGCTACTGCGGATACAGCCTTTTGAGCTGCGTTCGGGCCGCTACAACGACCAGATCGTGGAGATCGAGGTGGCCGAGGAAGCCCGCCTGCCCATGATGGGTATGTTTGGCGGCGAGCAGATGCAAGGCCTGCAAGACATGCTCAAAGGGTTGATGCCTCAGCGCAGGGTGCGGCGCAAGCTGCGGGTCAAAGAAGCCCTGGAAGTCCTCAAAAACCAGGAAGCGGAACGCCTCGTAGACAAGGAAGAAGCCACCCAGGAGGCCCTGCGGCGGGCCCAGGAAGAAGGCATTGTGTTCATAGACGAGATGGACAAAATCGCTCGAGGCAAGGGGACGGTGGGTGGGCCGGATGTCTCGGGGGAGGGCGTACAGCGGGACCTGCTCCCCATTGTGGAGGGAACCGTGGTCTCGACCCGCCTGGGGCCGGTCTCAACCGATCATGTGCTGTTTATCGCCGCTGGGGCCTTTCACGTTTCCAAGCCCTCCGACCTGATTCCCGAACTGCAAGGCCGCTTCCCCATCCGGGTGGAGCTCGAGCCCCTCGGGCCCCAGGAGTTCGAGCGAATCCTGCGGGAACCGGAAAACTCACTCATCAAGCAGTACTCCGCCTTGCTTGCTGCCGACGATACCGAGCTTCACTTCACACCCGAGGCCATCCAGGCGGTGGCCCGGTTTGCTCACCAAGCTAACCAAGAGTTGGAGGATATTGGCGCACGACGCCTCTCGACGGTTTTGGAACGGCTGTTGGAAGAGGTTTCGTTCCAGACCAATCTAGGGCGCGTGGAAGTGACCAAGGAATATGTGGAGGCGCGACTAGAGAATGTGCTGGCATCCCGCGACCTTTCCCGCTATATTCTTTGATTCTGGATGGTGTTCATGAAACTGAGGCCAACAAACTGCGCTCAACCTCAACCTGCCACGTGTACAACTCGGTGG
>NZ_JBBINI010000030.1:0-42888 GCF_037443965.1 Meiothermus sp. | reverse complement strand
TCAAGTTACCTTGAATACCCCGATTGCCCTGCACACGCCTGCCCGTGCGGGTGGTTCGGCGACCCCGAGCGCAACTGCGCCTGCACCCCCGCCCAGCGAATGCGCTACGCCGGCCGCATCTCGGGCCCCCTCCTCGACCGCTTCGACCTGGTGGTGGAAGTGCCCCGCCTCACCCCCGAGGAGCTGGCTCGAGCCCCCGAGGGCGAGCCCACCGCCATCGTCAGAGAAAGGGTGCTTGCCGCCCGAGAGAGGATGAAAGCCCGCCAGGGGAAGCTCAACAGCGAGCTGCTGGGCCGGGCCCTGCGCCAGCACGTTGCCCTCTCGGCCCCCGCGGAAGCTCTGCTCCACGCGGCGGCCAAGCGGCTCGCACTCACCGCCTGCTCTTACGACCGCATCCTCAGGGTGGCCCGCACCATCGCCGACCTGGCGGGGGCAGAGGGGATCGGAGAAGCCCACCTGGCCGAGGCGCTGACCTACCGGAGGAGTCTGGCCTGAGGGTTATAAAAGCGAGGGGGCGTGGGGGGACTATAAAACCCAGCGGCTTTGGCCCTGGGAGGAACTCGCAGACATGCTGCCGGACCTCAATACCCGCGTTCGCAGGGATGCAGATCGCACACCCCTCCCTGACGCGCAGCGATCCGGCTCTCGAGAATGGTGCGGAAGCTACGGCCGCTCATCACAGCTAGCCTTGCAGGCGCGCTCCTTTGGTCGGCCATACTCGCGAGCGTTCTCAAGTCGTCAATGCTCAACTCGCCGTCCACCGATAGCTCACGCACGTCGCGCACACTCAACCCGACCTTTTCCAGCTCCGATCGCATCTCGTCGGGGGTGGCGTTGAACAGGAACTGGAGCTCCGACCCCTCGAGCACGTTCATCGCCTCCACACTCACGTTATACGGGGTGGTCTCCTGCAAACCTTGGTACACGCCGCTTGGTATGTACCAGTCTCCGACCTCGATATATCCCTCGTTCGGGTTGGTCGAGAGGACGTGGAGCGACTGGGTGCTGAGATCGCCCCTGGCGCGGATGTCCTGTGCCGTCAGGTAAAGCTTGCCCTTAGGGCGTGGTTTTACCTCTCCAATGTCTTTGACGTTGAAATAGTCGAGGGAATCCGAGGCTGTCATCACCCGTTTGCCCACCGAGTCCGTGGCCTTTTGCGTGCCACAACCGGCCACCAACAAGGCCAAACCCGCCAACACCGCTAAACCCACTGCTTTCACCGTTCTCCTCCTAAACATGCCGGCCTTACCTTCTCGCGCTGAGGTCGTTCACCACGAAGCGTATGGACCGTGTTTTTCCTTTCCCCTTTTCCGTGAAACTCACCAAGACCACCACGCCCCGCTGACCTGTGGGAGGGGGTGGCTGGCCCAGCTTGTTCTTAACGTTGAGCACCAGCATTTCGCCGAACCGCGCCTGCCGCTGGTTGAGGCTGACGTCATACCCCGAGGACTCAGGGGTGAGCCAGAACCACTGGTTGTCCAGAGCAGGGTCAGCGGTGTCGGTCTTGCGCAGGGTGAAATAGAAGCTGTAGCTGTCGAAGGGTTTGGTGATCACCCAGTAGCCATCACTCTCCAAAATGGAGCGGGAGTAAGTGCCGCCCACTACCTCGGCCTCGATGGGGTAAGCCGGGTACACCAAGCTGCACGCGCTTAGGCTAAGGGTTAGCAATATCAAGGTCGCAGCTCTCACAACACCTCCTTAGGGACAAGGGGTGAGCCCAACTCCGCGCCAGCACCTGGAAAACTCGGGCAGCAGGGGGGTTTCGGGGACAATTGCGCCCTGGGGAATGACGTCTCCGCTCAGGCTAATCCCCAGGATGTTGACTCCTGCCATCACTCTGCCATCCAGCCCGCCGTAGATTCCCGCCTGTAAGCGGGTCACGGGCTGGTTGGGGTCTTGAATGTTATATTCGACTCCAGCAGTGATCTTTGGTCCGGCATAGGGCTCGAGGGCCGCCGCTAGCCCCACCGTACCGTAGAGATAAACCCCGGCCTGTATGCTCAGGTTAGCCCTGTACCTGAGGGTGGTAATGCTGGCCGTTCCCGACAAGGCCAAAGGGTTGGAGTAGGGGTTCCAGGTGGTGAACTGCTGTCGCAGCGCCTCTACCTTCTCGGCGACGTTGTTCACCGGCTTGCACCCCCAGTAACCGTTGGCAACGGTATTCCCACAGTAGAAGCCGTACTGCACCGGGCCCTGCTCGGTTCCAAGGTTGAAAGAGACGTTGGGTATGCTGCTGCTCACCGCCACGCCCGCGTTCCCTTGGATGCTCAAAGTGCCACTGAGCCCACCCTGTAGGATCACTTTAGGGGTGACAACCACTGGGATAGGGCCGATCCAGAACACTCCTACCCCACCAGTAGTGTCGAGGAAAGTCTGGCTAACACCGGGGAGATTCACGGTCTGGCTGAGACCAGGGGCCTGTACGTTGTAGGCGATGGAGGTCTCCACTCTTGCCCAGCCATTGGCCCACGCGCCGAAACCCTTGAGGTAGGGGAAGATGAACCACCAGCCGATGTCCACATTCATGGTCATCCAAAGCTTTAGCTGAATGCACGCGCTGCGGTTGACGATTCCTAGAGGCATCGCCGCAGGGGGTGGGGTCTCGCAGCGCCCCCCATCGACGGGAAAGAAATCCCACTGCGGAGCGAGTTGTTGGGCTGATTCGGGCGTGAGGTAATCCGGCAGGGTCAGGTTTTGCGGTGCACCCGCCTTGGGAACGGCCAAAACCGAGACGTTCACCGGCACGGTGAAGCTGGTCTGCTGTATGTCCTCCGGCTTCAAGTCAGAGCCTGCGATGGCCTCGGCCAGCGTGGCCGGGGAGGTCTCTACGGTGGCGGTTCCGTCGGGATTTTCCGTTATCGAGTCCACCTTGCGCAGCACCCCGTAAGGGGCCTTGTCGGTAGGCGGGCTGACGATCACCGTGCCCGGCTCAACCTAATCTACCTCGTCCACGCTCATCGCCCCCAATTCACCCTGCTTGCGGAGCGGCGGCACGGCGCGGGTGTCAGTAGTGAGCTTGCCGTCTATCGAGAAGTCCTTTATGGTCTTCTGGGCAAAATCGGTGAGCACCTTAGTAGCGGGGCGCTTTGCCGGCAGGCCCGTGTAAGCCGGAGGGGTGAAGGGGTAGTCCTTAGGAGCCTTTCTTTGTCGTTGACACAACCTCCGATGAGCACGAAGCTAGGGTCAGAACCAGCCCTGCACTCGCCAGCAACAATAAACCGCGCTTGCTCAACATGAAACCCCCAATCCTGGGCGCAACTAATGTGCGGCCTATTGGTTGTTGGAGAATATCCTAAAAAGAGGATAGTGTCAACTTCCGCGCCCCCATAAGGCCAGGAGGTAATACCGCTCCACCCCCAGGAGCCGGGCTACAGCTTTGGTGCTTCACCAACATAAACCCCCATCCTGGGGGTAATTTCCACGCCAAAGGGCTGCAATAGCACACGAACTCGCGTTCTGGAAGGCCAGGTGGCATTTTCACTCCTTGGAAGCACATTTAAATACACGCGGGCAGGTGTGTGCTCGGAGCACCGTGCCCCGCATGACCATCGAAATTGATGCCGCCCTGCTGGAGGAAGCCCGCCGAACGCTGGGCGTGCACACCAAACGCGAGGCCATCGAACGAGCCTTGCTGGAGCTGGTGCGCCAGCAGCGCCGCCGGGCCATCCGGGTCCACGCCGGTAAGGTGGAGCTCGAGCTCACCCAGGAAACCTTGCGCGCGTTGCGGGAGTCGCGCTAATGGCCCGCCTTCTGGTGGATACCTCGGCCTGGATCGAGTTCTACCACCCCAGGGGTGCTACCCGGGTCAAGCAAGCTCTGAGCCAAGCCCTGTAGGTACACGAAATCGCGGTTGTGACGCCGATTGCCGTGGAGCTCCTGTCCGGCGCAAAGAACGAGAAAGGCTACGGGCTTTTTACCACCGACCTGCAGGCGCTAACCTGGCTGCCTCTGGGAAGCGAGGAAGCCTTGGTAGCAAGCAGGTTGGCCTACGAACTGGCCCGAACAGGCCAGCGGGTACCCACGGTGGACTTGCTGATTGCTGGGGCGGCTTTGGTGCACGGCTGCGAACTGTGGCACTTTGGCGATGCCCACTTTGTGACCATTGCCGCTTACAGCCATTTGGAAGAGAACAACCTCGAGACCGCTTAGGCTTGCTCTATGTACCAGCGCCACCCAGGCTCGAGGTTGGGGTAATCGGCCAGAACCTCCTCCGGGGTCATACCCCCGGCCAGGAGCTCGAGGATCACCCGCACCGGGTAGCGCAACCCCCGCACGGTAGGCTGGCCGTGGTGGAGCTCGGGCTCGAGGGTGATGCGCTGAAGCAGGGCCGATGGGTCCGTCACGGCTTCAGTCTAGCACGCCCCATAGCCGGTGCTTGCTATACTCCTTCCATGAATGCCCTGGCCCTCTACCACCAGGGCCGCTACTGGGAAGCCCTCTCGCTGGCCCGGCAGCAAGCCGAGGTGCGGGCTGCGGCCCTGTCGCTTCTGGCGCTGGGCCAGGTGGCCCTGGCCCAGGCCCTCTACCCCGCGCCCAACCCCCAGGCTCTCAAAAGCGAGCTTTGCCGCCTGCGCCAACTGGGTCTCGAAGTCCAGCGCCGCCCCTACCGGCTTTGCACCCCCATCGAAGCCGACTTCCTCCAGCTCCAGGAAGCCCTGCAACATCACCGCCTGACCGAGGCCCTCAGCCTCTACCAGGGCCCCTTGCTACCCAGAAGCCAGGCCCCCGGCATCGAACGAATGCGGAACCAGCTCGAAGAGCAACTCAAGGAGGCTGTCCTCCAACAGCCCGGCCCGGAACGCCTCTACCGCCTGGCCCAGAAGATCCCGGATGACCTCGTCCTCTGGGAGGCCCTGCTGGAACGCTTGCCCGAGCAAGACCCCCGCCGCCCGGCGGTGCGGGCTTGGGTGCGACGGCTCAGCGCCCAGTACCGCTAGGCCCGCCGGAGCGCACCACCCCTGGGGGCAGGCAGTCGGGGCGGTTGCAGGCGTAGCCCAACTCCTTCCAACCCAAGGCCAGCAGGATCAGCCACAACAAAAACCATCTTCCCCTGCGCATACCCTCACCCTAGCAAGGGCAAGGTAACCAACACGGTCAGAAGGTAATCAAAATGAGAGAAAAGGTAACCAAAATGAATCAAGAAGGTAACCATTCTGAGAGGGGGTTTGGTTACCTGGGGGGCTGAAAATAAAGACAAAAGACAGCCCTTTAGGGCTGGAAAGCAAAAGGAGGAGCTATGGAAGGTTACAGGGTTACACGAATCATTGCAAACAGCACTGGGAACGGGCCAGTACTTTTGCGGCAAGATAAGAGGTACAACCTAGAAGAGGGAATAACATTGAGTGTGGGCGATCGGCTAGAAACCTTGGACGGCTGGCTGGAAGTAAGGGATCGCGATGGTTTGGTTGTTCGACTGGGACCTTCTTCGGAGTTTTAATATGAGTTTGATCCCTTTGGAGGAGTCATTTCTCATCCTGTGAAACGCCCCTCTATTGTTCTGTATGGAGAGGTGTTCAAATTTCGCCACTATGTCCGACCATTAGAAGTGATGGCTTGCGGAAAGTACCGAACCTCGTGCTGGTATTGTCCATCCAGTTTCTATGTCCGCAATCTCGATGCCAGCAGGGATGCCTATTACGCGCTAGCAGGGGAGGTTCCAGTCTGGGAGTGGGATGAAGAAGGGAGGCCGTTTTATATCGTCACGATACCTGAAGGCCTAAAAGCGATTATTCACCACGACCCACTCCAACCCATGCAAAAGCGCTATACCGTCGAGGAAGTTTCTCCTGTTGCAGCAGATGAATGGGACTACATTTCCTCCAACTTCATGAACCCCAAGTGCTGGTTGGCACCCAAAGCCCGGCAGGAGGTGGTCGCAGCTGGATAGGAGAACTTTTCGATGGCGCCTGGTTGGGCTGGCTTTGCGCCAGGTGATCCAGGCGGCGCCCCTCGAGGCCACCCTACTCCTGCTGCTGCTGGCCCTGGGGGGGCTGGTGCCGGTGGGGGTTCTGGGCTTTACCCGCGCCCTGGTGGACGGCCTGGTGGCCGGTCTGGGGGAGGGCGTGTGGGGCCTCTGGCCTTGGTGGCCCCTGCTGGGGCTGGCCCTGGCCTTTGCCCTGGACTTCCTGCTGGCCCCCTGGGTGGCCTATCTGCAGGGGGCGGTGAACGAGCGGCTCACGGCCCGGGTGCACCTCCTGCTGATGGATAAGGTGGGCGGCCTGCCCGACCTGACCCCTTTCGAGAATCCCAGCTTTCACGATGAACTGCAGGTGCTGCGGGATCAGGCCCCCTACCAGCCCCTGAACCTGCTCATCTTTCTGGGGAGCGCCTTCCGGGGGAGCGTCACCGTGGCCGGGGTGTTGCTGCTTTTGCTGAGCGTGGCGCCCTTTTTCCCGCTGTTGCTGCTGCTCGCCACCCTGCCGCAGGCCATCCTAACCTTCCGGCTGCAGAAGGGGGTGTGGGAAGCGGTGTTGTTCACCGCGCCCGAGGCCCGCCGGATGCGCTACTTTGCCGAGGCCCTGCTCGAGGCCGACACGGCCAGGGAGGTGCGCCTGTTCGGCCTGTTGCCCTTTTTTCGCGGGCGTTACCTCGAGGCCTTCTGGGCCCTTTACCGCGCGGTGCGTCGCGCACGGGGCCGCCAGGCTTTGGGGGCCAGCGCCCTGGTGCTGCTGGGCGCCCTGGCGACGGCTGCGGCCCTCTTCCTGGCCCTGCGGCAGGCCCTTTCGGGGGCCAGCGGCCTGGGCAACCTGGTGTTGGTGCTCCAGTCGGTGGGCAGTCTGCAGCAGAACCTGTTTGGCCTGGTGCAGGACGGGGGGATGCTCTATGAGAGCCTTCTGTACTTCGAACGGCTGGAGCGGTTCCTGGCCCTGCCGCCGACCCTGCGACAGCCCCCCAAGCCCCGGGAGGTGCGCTCGTTCGAGGAGGTTCGCTTTGAGCAGGTGGGCTTCACCTACCCCGACGGAAGGCGGGCCTTGCAGGGGGTTAGCTTCACCCTGCGCCGGGGGGAGTGCCTGGCCCTGGTGGGGGAGAATGGGGCGGGCAAGACCACCCTGGTCAAGCTGCTCCTGCGCTTCTACGATCCCAGCGAAGGGCGCATCCTGGTGGACGGGGTGGATCTGCGCGAGCTGGATCTTGCGGCCTGGCGCCGCCTGGTGGCCGCAGTCTTCCAGGACTTTGGCCGCTACGCCCTGACGCTTGGAGAAAACATCGCCCTTTCCGACCTCGAGCACCTCCACGACCCGCAGCGCTTAGAGGAAGCGGCCCGGGCCGGAGGGGCTGAGGGGCTACTCCTCCGGCTGGGGCCGGAAGCTTTGCTCTCCAGGGCCTTTGGGGGCACTGAACTGTCCCTGGGGGAGTGGCAGCGGGTGGCCCTCTCGCGGGCCTTTTTCCGCCAGGCTGAGCTGCTGGTTCTGGATGAGCCCACGGCCTCCCTGGATCCCAAGGAGGAGGCCCACCTCTACGCCCGCTTTGCCGAGCTGGCCCAGGGGAAGACGGTTCTCCTCATCACCCACCGCCTGGGCTCGGTGCGGATGGCCGACCGCATCCTGGTGCTGAGCGGGGGTCGCCTGGTGGAGGAGGGCGATCACGCCACCTTGCTGGGCCAGCAGGGTGCCTATGCCGAGCTTTGGCGCTTGCAAGCTGACCTCTACCGCCCCGACCTGACCGACAAGTAATCAAGCTGAACTGAACGATGTAGTCGCTTACTACCGATCAGCCAGCAGGAAGTCTACCAAGGCCGGAAACCTTATGATGGGATCAATGGGATGGCTCGAGCCCAACTCACCGGCATTCTGCTCGCACAAACCACCACCTATGTGGGCTTGCAGTTGTTCATGTTCGTGGCCCCGTGGTGGGCTCTAGGGTTCACCGAGTCACCCTTGGCACCTATATTGGCATCTTCCTGGCCATAACCCTGGCCAATACGCTTCCTGGCCCCCTGGTGGGGCATCTGGTGGACAAGTCTGACCCGCTCCGCCTGCTACAGACTGCTCGCATCCTTACGGTGCTTTTACTGGCGGTCATTGCGCTTGTCAGCTTTGTAAAGCTTGAATCTATCGGGTTGGTTTGCCTGCTGGTGGGGCTGGTGGGTTTCACCGAGTTTCTGTACTCGACGGCTTTCTTTAGCGCAGTTCCTCGGTTCATTGATCGCCAGGGTTTGCTAGGACTGGGCTCGAGGCTCGAGACCATCAACGCCGTGGCAGGTATTCTAGCGCCTGTATTGGCGGGTCATTTGCTTGTGCTGGGCAACTTTACGGTTGCTTCTGACACTGTGGCGGCTTTGCTTGCCCAGTGAAATAGGGTGTAGCCCTGGGTAAGCGCTGGCTGGGTCAGATGGTGTTGCAGTTGGAGTTCCAACCGGGGCGGCGCTGATGTTGGGCCAGTTGCATGGCTCCACTCTAGTGGAGAGAGCCTTGGAGATTTCTCGCGCGGGGATAAAAAAGGCGTGGGTGGGTGGGGGAGGGGTGCTAGTCGGGCCGGAACCGAGGGGGTGTGGATAGGGTGCGCAGGGACTCCTTGTACAGCCGGGTCTGGGCGGCGATGCGGATGGGGGCGTTGACCGCGCCGTAGCCCTGGTACGCACCCCGGCGCTCGACAATCTCGATAAAAAAGAGATCGTCGAAGGTCTGGGTGTAGGCGTGGAAGAACTCACCCTCCGGGCTCTGGTCGTACAGCACGTTGAGGGACTGCATGCGCTCCAGCAGGGCGGGCTCCAGCGCGTAGCGGGCCTCGAGGTCGTGGTAGTAGTTCTGGGGAATGGGGAGGAGCTGGAGGCCGTTTTTTTGTAGCTGCTCGAGGGTGCTAAAGATATCGGAGGTAGCCAGGGCAATGTGCTGCACCCCGCCGCCGCCGGCATCACCTGAGCCAGATGGTCAATGCGCTGCAGGCCGGCGCTGGGGGCCGGGGCGGGTGCGGCCAGCTCGAAGTCCACTGCCCAGAAGGCGTCCATCTCCTGCTGGGCTTCGATCAGGTACAGCAGGCTTCCATCCAGACCGCGCAGGGCCGGGATCTGGTGCTCGCCGGGGCCGGTTGGGCCGTAGAAGATGGAGGCCTTGTAGGTCTGGGCCCGCTGCAGCACCTCCTCCACCCCCTCGACCAGAACCGCCACCGCGCAGACCGAGGTGCCGTGCACCTGGTTGTAGGCCTGGGCAAAGCTGCCCGGCTCGCTGTTGAGAATGAAATTAATCTGCCCCTGCTGCCACAGGCTTACCTCCTTGGAGCGGTGCTGGCCGCGCTTCTGGAAGCCCAGGGCCTCGAGGAACTGGGCCAGGGTGGGGGCCATCTCCTCGCTGACGGCGAACTCCACGAAGGCCACCCCGCCGGTCTGGATGGGGAGCTTTTCCAGCGGGTTTTCCTGCAGGTAGACCAGTGAGCGGTAGCCGTCCAGGGCGGTTTCCTTGGGCGGGGTGGTGCGAAACTGATCGTTGAAGACCTCAAGGGAGAGCCAGCCGTCGTAGCGGGTCTCCCTGAGCACCTGCATAAAACGCTCCAGCGGGAGCTGCCCCTGGCCGGGGAAGCTGCGGAAGTGCCGGCTCCAGGGCAGCACCCCCATCTCCAGCAAGGGAGCGTCGGCAATCTGCACCAGAAAAATCTTTTCGCCTGGAATCTTGGCGATGGTGGAGAGCTCGAGGTTTCTGGAGAAAATATGGAAGGTGTCGAGGATCAGCCCCACCGCGGGGTGATTGGCCCGGCGCACCACCTCTCAGGCGTCGCGGTAATCGTAGATGTGCTTGGACCAGGCCAGCGCCTCGTAGCCGACCCGCATACCCCGCTGCCGGGCGCGCTCGCCCAGCTCATAGAGGTCTTCGGCGATGCGCTCGAGGCTCCCCGTGCTTTGCGGCGAGGTGTTGGCGCAGACGAAGAACAGGTCGGTGCCCAGCTCGGCCATCACGTCCATCTTGCGCTCGGCCCGGTCGAAGGCCCGGCTGCGCTGGGGCTCGGGCAGGCCTTCAAAATCGCGGAAGGGCTGTAGGGTGACGATGCTAAGCCCCAGGTCTTGGGCCATCTGCCGGATCTCCTGGGTGGAGCCTTCGAAGCTCAGCAAGTCGTTCTCGAACAGCTCGAAGCCCTCAAAACCCGCGGCGGCAATGGCCTCGAGCTTGCCCCGAAGGTCGCCGCTCAAACAAACCGTGGCCATGGATCTACGCATCTTAACCTCCGTGGAGCAGCACCACCTTGGCCTCGGCCAGCCGGCCGGCCAGCAAGTCCTCGAAGCTGGCCTGGGCCAGGGAAAAAGGCCGCTGGATGGCCAGGCTATCCGGCAGGCTGGACAGGAGTCCGGTGGCCCGGGCAAACTCGGCCTGGGTGAACACATACGAGCCCTGTATGCGAATCTCCTGCAAGACCGCGCGCTGCAAAGGGAGGGGGGCCTCGAGGTCGCTCAAACCCACCAGCACCACGCTGCCCCCAGGCCGGGCGGCCTGTACGGCCAGGGCCAGGGTGCTCTGGGCCCCCACGGTCTCGAGCACCCGGTCGTAGAGTCCGCTGGGGACCGGAACCACCTCGGCGATAAAGCCCAACCCCTCGAGCCAGGCTGCGCGCAGTGGGTTGCGCTCGCTGACCGTCACCCGCGCCCCGGCCTGGGCCAGCAGCCAGGCGACCAGGGTGCCGATGGCCCCCCCGCCCAGCACCAGCACCGCCCGGCCCAGTACCGGCCCGGCCAGCTCCACAGCGCGCAACGCAACCGCCAGCGGCTCGGCCAGGGCCCCTTTCCACAGCGGTACCCCGTCGGGTAGCCGGTGGAGCTGGGCCAGGGGCACCCGGATCTGCTCGGCGAAGCCCCCCCAGTAGTGGAAACCGATATTGGTGCGATGAGCGCACAGGTTGCTCAGCCCTTCCCAGCAGGCCGGGCACTGGCCGCACGCCACCAACGGGTTGACCGCCACGGCCTGGCCCAGCCAGTCCGGGGGGCCCTCCTGCACGATACCGGCAATCTCGTGCCCCAAAACCAAAGGCGGTTTCCAGCGGGCCCGCATGGCCGGGGCCCCCTTGTACACGCTCAGGTCGCTGCCACAGATGCCGCAGGCCGCGACCTGCAAGAGCACCCCCTCGCCCTTTGGGGTTTCGTAGCATTTTAGCTTAAGTTGTCCGAAGTCTTCTAACACCCACGCCTGCATCACGTCACCTCAGCGCCCGTGCAGATTGGCCTTGTTGCCTGCGCAGCCAGAGCATGGCCACAATAAGCACTAGGTTGCACACGGCCAGCCCCACCGCCACGGGTCGGCTGAAGAAGGCGGTTAGGTCCCACTGGGTTTTGATCAGGCTCATCATCAAGTACTGTTCCAGCAGGGGCCCCAGCACCATGCCCAGAATGAGCTGCCCCACCGGAAAACCGCCCCGCTGCATCAAGAGCCCCAGCAGGCCCAGCCCCACCAGCAGGTACAGGTCGAAGGGGTTGCGGTTGATGGCGTAGGCGCCCACCAGGCACAAACCCATCACCGCGCCCAGCAGCAGCCGCATGGGAATGCGCAGCAGGGTGCTGATCAGCGCCGCCCCCAGGTAGCCCACCAGGGGCATCATGAGCAGGCTGGCCAGGATAAAGGCCATGTAAAGCTGCACCACAAAGCCCAGGTTTTTGGCGAACAGGTCGGGGCCGGGGGTGATGCCCATGGTGAGAAACATGCCCAGCACAATGGCCGTCAGGGTGTCGCCGGGGATGCCCAGCGAAAGGGCTGGAATCCAGGTGCCGGCCACGGCGGCGTTGTTGGAGGAGGCCCCGCTGAGGGTGACCTGTTCTTTGCTGCCCCGGCGCAGCCGGGTGAAGTTGCTGCTGATCCAGGCTGCCAGGTCGGAGCCGGCCCCCGGCAGGAAACCGATAAAAGTACCCAACAGGCTCGAGCGCAACAAGAGCCGACGTTCCTTCCAGACCAGCCGGCCCCCTGCACCAAAGAACTCCTGGGCCACCGAGCGATTCTGGTTGGGACTGGCCGTCGGCTGGGGGCCTTTCTTATAGCTGTAGATGTTGTTGAGCACCTCGGCCACGCCAAAGAAGGCGATGAGGGCGACGATGAAGGAAATCCCTCCCAGCAGGTTGGGGTTGCCGAAGTTGAAGCGGGGGGTACCCAGGGCGGGGTCGTAGCCGATGGTGGCGATGAGCATGCCCACCCCAAAGGCGATCAGCCCTTTGGCCATGGAGGGTGTCGCAAACACGCCGCTCACAATGCCCAGGAGCACCAGCCAGAAGTACTCGAAGGAGGAGAACTGCTTGGCCACCTGGGCCAGGCCCAGCGAGCCCCCAATCAGAATGACCACCCCCACCAGGCTACCCAGGGCCGAGCTGAGGGCCGAGATGCCCAGGGCAAAAGCGGGGGAGCGCTCCTTGCCAATCTGGTGAATTTCCTCGGTGTAGGCTGCCGAGGCCGGGGTGCCGGGGATGCGCATGGCAGTAGCCCCGATATCCCCGGCGAAGATGGCAGTGGCGGTAATGCCGATGATGGCTGAAAAGGCCACCGCCGGATCCAGGAAAATGGCGATGGGGATGAATAGGCTGATGGCCAGGGTGGCGGTAAGCCCTGGAAGCGAACCAAACAAGGCGCCGTACAGGGCTCCCAGCATCATGGCCAGGAAGGACTCGAGGCTAAAAAAACTCATAGCGGCACCTTGAGCAACTGCACGAAGACCACATACACCAAGGCCACCATAAACAATGCGGTGAGCAGGGCCTCGAGCCAGCGCGCGCCTAGCAGCAGGCTGGATAACAACACCAGCAACCCGGCGGAGCCCAGCAGGCCCAGCTTGTCCAAAGCCCAGGGGGCCAGCAGCAAGGCCAGCAGAACCCCGCCGATGCGCAAAAGATTGCCCCAGGCCAGCAGCCCGAACGAGGCCCCTAGCCCAGGCTGGCGCAGGTTGCGGTAGAGCAGGCTCAGGCTGGCCACGGCCAAACCCACCGCCAGCAGTTTGGGGAAGAGCGCCGGCCCCAGATACCCTTCTTCGGTACGGGGAAAACCATCGCTGATGAACCAGGCAGCGAGCCCCAGGGCCAGGGCGATCAGACAGACCAAAAGCTCAAAAGGGCGGGTCGGGTTAACCATGGGGATATTCCTTTCTGTGGCGCTTCCAATATATCCCTGTTGGAAAAACTATAGGTTTGATTAAGTTTGACCACTAAGCGCCCGACCACCGATTTTCCTCATTCTGGGGCCCCCGTGAGAAGGGCAAATACGCTGTTTGCAGCGACGGGCTAAGCTGCGAGGCTTCCCGTGGGGTACTCATACCGGATTCAAAAAGATAGTCATCGAACAATAATCTTTGAGTGGCTATCTTTTTGAATCCTAGAGCACTCCCTTCGGTCGGGTTAGTTCGCCACCGTTTGGTGACGAACTAACCGAATCTGGTATCAAATTGCCGCTGTTCCCCAACACAACTGGGCAGACAAAAAGGTCTGCCCAGGGGGTTCGCACATGCAGGGGTTATTTCAGCTCGTCGGCCAGGTCGGCCATGGCCCGGGTGCGCTCGGCCAGGAAGGCCTTGGTTTGCTCGTAGTTGAGGTGGTTGATGACTAGGTTGGCGTTGTTCATGAAGCGGACAAACTCCGGGTCTTGCACGGCTTTAGCAAAGGCCTGGTCGAGCTGGCGGGCCACCGAGGGCAGGGTGTGCTTGGGGGCCGCGGCCATCAGGAAGGAGGCAAAGGTCCAGTCAATGCCCAGCTCTTTCAGGGTCGGTATATCGGGGAAGGCCGGGAAGCGCCGGTCGGTCATAAAGGCCAGGTAGCGGGCCTCACCAGCCTTGACCAGCGCGCTGGCCTCGCCAATGGAAACGAAGGCCACGTTGATTCCGCCTGAGATGAGCTCTTGCAAGGCAGCGGCGGCACCCTGTGCGGGTACCCAGGGCAAGGCCGCGTCTTTCAGGCCAAGCTTTTTGAGGAAGCCCAGCCGGGCATAGTCATAGGAGCCCGCGCGGGCAGTGCCGGAGGCCTTGTACTTGCCGGGGTTGGCCTTGATATCGGTGATGAACTCCTGGGCGGTTCTCCACGGGGCGTCCTTGCGCACCACGATGGCGACGGGGTTCAGCACCAGGAGCGCGATGGGTGTGAAGGCATCGGCGCTAATTTTGGTCTGGTTGACCCAAGCCGGTAGCACCACTTCCAGGGTGATGATGCCAACGGTGTAACCGTTGGGGTCGCCCTGGGCGATGGCAGCGTGGCCGATGGCCCCTCCACCGCCGGTGCGGTTGACCACCTGTACCGGCTGGCCCAGGATGTTGCCCAGCACTGGGGCTAAAGAACGGGCGGTGAGATCGGTGCTGCCGCCGGGCGACCAGGGCACGATCAGGGTAATGGGACGAACTGGGTAGCGCTGTCCCAGCGCCACCAGGGTAAGCGCCAGAACTGCGACAACCGCCAGGATGCCAAACACTCGCTTCATGTGAACTCCTCCCTTGCTCGATAGCATCAAAGGTGAACCGCGCTGTGGATGTCCTGTGGGACGGTGGACAATCTAACACAGTTCTTCTAAAGATGCAACTGACATCTCAGTTGTATTTTAGTAAGCATCTTGCTAGACTGGGCTCATGATCCAATCTGGCGATGTGGAGGAGCTGCCCTTACGGGAACAGGCCTACCTGCACATTAAGCGCCTGATTCTCAACGAGGAGCTACCACCCAACAGCTTTTTATCGGAACGGAGCCTGGCCCAGCAGCTTGGTATGAGCAAAACCCCGGTGCGGCTGGCCATCGCCCGCCTCGAGAACGAGGGTTTTGTGCGGGTCTCGCCCCAGCAGGGCATTGTGGTACTGGCCCTTAGCTTTGAAGAGGTGCTCGAGCACATTGATTTTCGCCTGGCCCTGGAAAGCTTTGTGGTTAAGAGCCTGGCGGGAAGTCTGAGTCGTTCCCAGGCCAAAGCTTTGCAGGAGCACATCGAGCAGCAGCAAACCCTTGCCAAAAGCCCCCAGACCCAGACCGAGCAACTGGTCTACGCCGATATGGCCTATCACCGGCAACTGGCCGTCACCCTGGGCAACCGCCAGATTGTGCAGGCCCTCGAGCGCCAGCAGGACATGCTGTACCGGGTCGCGCACCGCGTTTATCAAAAGCACCCTTCCCGCCGTGAGCAAAGCATTGCTGAGCACCAGCGCCTATTGCAGTTTTTGCTCGAGGGCGCACAGGCCGAGGCCCTGGAACTGATTGAGCAGCATATCATTCGCATTAAGTCTTTGTTGATCAACGCTGCTGTGGACTGATACCCGATGTGGAGACCGTTTTAGTGCGGACCGGGAAGTTATTTCTTGATGGTGTATCGGCATGTTGTTGTGCGGCTGTGGTCAATAACGTAGCTGAGCCGGGCTGAGAATGGGCAGCTATTGCGCAACGGTTAAGCCGCACAGACGGTGCGATGGACTAGCCCATCTACGTGGGAAAAAATCCCGTCACAGCCCTGCCGGGGCGTCTTATACGCATTCCGGCAGTATCGTTCACTTTTGAAAGCTTAAACGATACTGCGTTCACTTTTGAAAGCTTAAACGATACTGCCGGTATGCACTCTTACTCCCTTTGGTCGGCTTGAACCCCTCACCTTTGACTGCACCCAAAGGTGAAGGTTTCAAGCGGAACCGGTATTACTTCGACAACACCGACCCCTTCGCCATGATTCATGGGGGGTACGTGGACGTGGCGGTGATGGGCGGTTTGCAGGTAGACGAGCGGGCCAACCTGGCCAACTGGGCCGTTCCGGGCAAGCCCCTGCTGGGGGTTGGGGGGGCCATGGACCTGGCCTCGGGGGCACAAAAGCTGATCATCACCATGACCCATACCAACCCCGACGGCTCGCCCAAAATCGTGCCGGAGTGCACCCTGCCGCTCACCGCGGTGGGCGCGGTAGACCTGGTCATTACCGAGCTGGCGGTGTTTGGCTATCCCGACGGGCGCCTGACCCTGCAGGAGCTGATGCCGGGGGCAACCCTCGAGGAGGTCAGGGCTAAGACCTCGGCCCGCTTTGTGGAGGCCTTAAGGTAGGTGGGCCGGCCTGGCGGTTCCAGTCGCCCAGATAGCGGAGCACCACCGGCGCCGCCAGGCCAAAGCCAAACCACAGGTAAGGGAGGCTGCCCCCGATAAAAAGCGCCGCCAGTGGAAAAGCCAAGGCGGCCAGCACCACGCCCCGGTAGCGGCTGCGGGTAAGCAAAAAGGCCAGCCCAAACAGCCCCAGAGCGGCTGCGAGCAGCGTGGGCTGGACGGCGAACAAGACCCCCACTGAAGGGGCGATGCCCTTGCCCCCGCGCCCTAAAAGCCATAGCGAGTAGCAGTGCCCCAGCACCGCCAGGGCCCCGGCCAGCAGCCCGCCCCCTGGGTCGCGCGCCAAAAACTCGCCCAGCGCCACTGCCATAATGCCCTTGGAAACGTCCAGCACCAGCACCATCAGCCCCGGCACGGCCCCCAACACCCGCCAGGCGTTGGTGGCCCCGATGTTGCCCGAACCCTCGAGCAGCAGGTTTTTGTTTTGCAGCACCCCAAACCAGTAGGCAAAGGGCAGTGAACCCAGCAGATAGCCGGCCAGGCCAGCATAAAGCCATTCCATAGCCTTCAGGCTATCAAACGGCCGTAGGTTGGGCGCGCCGAAGTTTTGAACATTTATGCAACCTTACCCCTTGCTTATGCGTGTGCACATAGACAAATGATGGTATCTTGATGCAAGCCCATTTTGCTGACCGCTGCCGCACAGCCTGCTAATTTCCGGCCAAAACCACCTTGACCGGGCCGGGCGCGGTATGTATCCTTATACTTCACGCCTGGGTTGTATCCAGGGCGGTTTGGCGGTACTGTATGGCTTTGTGTGGGGCCTGTGGCCCACGCCGAGGTGAATGAATGAAAATCGTGCTTGCATACTCCGGCGGTCTGGACACCAGCATCATCCTGAAGTGGCTCATTGAAAACTACAACGCCGAGGTGATCACCTTCACCGCCGATATCGGCCAGGGCGAGGAGGTCGAGGAGGCCCGGCGCAAAGCCATCCAGACCGGGGCCAGCAAGGCCTACGCCCTGGATCTGCGCGAGGAGTTCGTGCGCGACTTTGTTTTTCCCATGATGCGCTCGGGGGCGCTCTACGAGGGCTACTACCTGCTGGGCACCTCCATCGCCCGCCCGCTGATTGCCAAGCACCTGGTGCGCATCGCCCAGGAGGAGGGGGCCGAGGCCATCTCCCACGGTGCGACCGGCAAGGGCAACGACCAGGTGCGCTTCGAGCTCACCGCCTACGCGCTCAAGCCCGATATCAAAGTCATCGCCCCCTGGCGCGAGTGGAACCTGGTGAGCCGCCCCCAGATGATGGAGTACGCGGCCATGCACGGGATTCCGGTGCCCACCACCCTCGAGAAGCCCTACAGCGTGGACTCCAACCTGTTGCACAACTCCTTCGAGGGCGGGGTGCTGGAAGACCCCTGGGCCGAGCCGCCCGCCGGGATGTTCCGCCTGACCCAGGACCCCTGGCAGGCCCCCGACGAGCCCGAGCTGGTGGAAATTCAGGTGGAGGGCGGCGATGTGGTGGCGGTGAACGGCGAGCGGCTTTCGCCCGCCCAACTGCTGGCCCGGCTCAACGAAATTGGCGGCCGCCACGGCATCGGGCGAGTAGACCTGGTGGAGAACCGCTACGTGGGGATGAAGTCGCGCGGGGTTTACGAGACCCCCGGCGGCACCCTGATCTACCATGCCCGGCGGGCGGTGGAGAGCCTCACCCTCGACCGCGAGGTGCTGCACCAGCGCGATCAACTGGGGATTAAGTACGCCGAGCTGGTTTACAACGGCTTCTGGTTTGCCCCCGAGCGCGAGGCTTTGCAGGCCTACATGGATCACGTGGCCAAGACCGTCACCGGCACGGTGCGCTTCAGGCTGTATAAGGGCAACATCATCCTGGCTGGGCGCAAGTCGCCCCTCTCGCTCTACGACAAGAGCCTGGTCTCCTTCGACGAGAAGGGCGGTTACAACCAGGCCGACGCCGACGGCTTCATCAAGCTCAACTCCTTGCGCCTGCGGGTGCGGGCCAAGGCCCAGCCCAAGGACTAGCGGAGCCCAGCATGGCCGCCCAGGTACGCATTCGCCCCGCCACCCCCGCCGATGCAACGGCCATTGCTCTGGTGGTGCGGCAGGCCTGGGCCGACCGGGTGGCAAGGGACTCCTCGGGGCATAAAGAAAGCTCTGAGCAGGTGCGGGGTGACCTCGAGCGCGGCTACGCCTGGGTGGCCTTGGATGGAGAAGCAGTGGTGGGTACGGTGCGCCTGGTGCGGCACCCCGACCCGCTGGAGCGGGGGGTGTGGGAGGTGCGGAAGCTGGGGGTGCTACCCGAGTACCGCCGGCAGGGGGTGGCCCACCGGCTGATGGAGGCGCTACTCTGCCAGGCCTTCGAGCTGCGGGCCAGGGAGCTGCGCCTGGCCGTGCGCCACGACCAGCCCAAACTACTGAAGTGGTACACCCAGTTCGGTTTTACCTACGACCCCAGCCTGCGCTACAGCACACCCAATCCCCAGACCCCACCCCCTTTTGTGATGTCGAAGAAGCTCGAGGTGCAGTCGTGACGAGGAGGAAGGTTTGAGCCAGGAAACCCAAAAAACCTGGGGTGGCCGCTTTAGCGAGGCCCCCAGCCAGATCGCCCAGGAGTTCAACGCCTCCTGGAGCTTCGATAAGCGCCTGGCCCTGGTGGACATTCAGGGCTCGCTAGCCCACGCGGCCATGCTGGCCCAGCAGGGCATCCTGACCCCCGAGGAAGAAGTCCAGATCCGCCAGGGCCTGCTTGCGGTGCAGCAGGAGATTTTGCAGGGCAGCTTCCAGTGGCGCGAGGAACTGGAAGATGTGCACATGAACATCGAGGCCCGCCTGACCGAGCGGGTGGGCCCGCTGGGGGGCAAGCTGCACACCGCCCGCAGTCGCAACGACCAGGTGGCCACCGATCTGCGCCTATGGGTGCGGGGCGAGCTTGCGAGCCTGCTGGACGAACTAAAGGCGCTGCGCAAGGTCTTGGTGCAGGAGGCCGAGAAGCACCTCGAGCCCCCCCTGATCCTGCCCGGCTACACCCACCTGCAGCGGGCCATGCCGGTGCTGCTCTCGCACTGGTTCCTGGCCTACTACGAGATGATCTCGCGCGACGCGGGCCGTCTGCAGGACGCGCTCCACCGCCTCAACGAATCGCCCCTGGGGGCAGCGGCCCTGGCCGGTACGGGCTTCCCCATAGACCGCCACGCCACCGCGCGGGCCCTGGGCTTTACCCGCCCCATGCGCAACTCCATGGACGCGGTGGCCTCGCGCGACTTCGTGCTCGAGGTGCTGGCGGCTTTGGCCATCGGCCAGATCACCCTCTCGCGCCTGGCCGAGGAGATCGTCCTCTACACCACCTTCGAGTTCGGCTTTGCCGAGCTGCCCGACGCCTTCTCCACCGGCTCCTCCATCATGCCCCAGAAGAAAAACGCCGACCACGCCGAGCTCATCCGGGGCAAGGCGGGCCGGGTGCTGGGCAGCTTCGTCACCCTGGCTACCCTGACCAAGGGCCTGCCCCTCACCTACAACAAGGATCTGCAGGAGGATAAAGAACCCCTCTTCGACGCGGTGGATACCTACCGGGCCTCGGTCAAGCTGCTGGCCGCGATGCTGCCGGGCCTGACCTGGAAGCCGGAGCCCATGCGCAAAGCCGCCGAGTCGGGCTTCTCGCTGGCCACCGAGCTGGCCGACTACCTGGCTGAGCGCGGCCTGCCCTTCCGCGAGGCCCACCACGCGGTGGGGCGCATCGTGCGGTACTGCGCCGAACACGGCAAGGAGCTGCGCGACCTGAGCCTGTCCGAGCTGCAGGGTTTCCACCCACTCTTCGACGAGACAGCCCTGCCGCTCACCCGCCTGGAAACCGCCATCCACCGACGACGAAGCCATGGCGGAACCGCACCCGAGGCCGTCAAGGAAGTCATCAAAATTGCTAAATCCGAGGTTGAGCCAGAAAAGAACGCCTCCACAGAGGGGTAGGGGAGATGAATGAGCAGCGTGATTGAAGTGGGAACCACCATCTTGCCACGGGTGCGTTGGGACGCCAACGTTGAACTTCGCAAGGCCAAGATGAAGGATGTGGAGCCGATCTACACCCTCATCAAGTACTGGGCCGAACGCGGCCTGATGCTGGTGCGCAGCCACAACCACCTGTACGAGAACCTGCGCGACTTTTTCGTGCTGGAAGACGAAGACGGGCATATTGTGGGCAGCGGGGCCTTGCACATCCTCTGGCACGACATCGCTGAAGTGCGCGGTCTGGCGGTACATCCCGAGCGCCAAGGACAGGGGTTTGGGCGCTGGATGGCGCTGGCCGCCGAGCGCGAGGCCAAAGACCTGGGCATCCCCCAGATTTTCGCCTGGACGCTACAGGTTCGCTTTTTTACCTCGCTGGGCTACCAGGTCACCACCCGCGAGCAGCTCCCGCCCAAGGTGTTCGCCGAGTGCAGCGCCTGCCCTTTTTACGACAACTGCCGGGAGATCGGGGTGACCAAGGTGCTGGACGCCGAAAACGCCTTCCGCAAGTCCGGAGCGTGAACCGAAAAACCCCGAATATGTAGGGTTTGTGCTGCTCGGCGCACCTGGGCCAACCTATAGAATCGGAAGGTATGGGATTGATTACCGAATACCTCTCGGCGGCGCTGCGGCAGGCCCGCTACAAACCAAGCGAGGGTGGGTTTATCGAGGCCAGCGTGCCGGGGCTGGCCGGTGTGATGGTGCGGGGGCGCACCTTTGAGGAGTGCCGCGAGCGTTTACAGGACGAACTCGAGCTCTACCTGGCCCGCACCCTGCTGGCCCACGAGGCCCTGCCGGAGATACCGGGGGCCTCCAACGCCCTGCAGACCCTGGCCCTGGAGATTCACCCCAGCGCCAGCCTGGTCGAGCAGACCATTCTCCAGACCGCGCGCACCATTCTGGATGAAGTACGGCTGCTGCGGCGCGGGGGCGGAAGCCCGGAAAAGCAACGGGCCTCGGAGGCCCGGCGGCCCTCGCTGCGTATCTCCGAGTATGTGCAGGAGGTGGGACTGGGGCTACAGCCCGCCCACAATGGCCTGACCGAGGCCGAGGAAAAAATCTTCGAGCGGGTGAGCAGTTTCCTGGGTGAGCGCTACGGCTCGCTCGAGGGCCTCTACCAGAAGCTCAAGGCCGCCACCCACAAGGACAACGGCGAGTTTCAGTACTCGCTGGCCTCGCTCAGCCAGCAGGACATTGGCGCAAACACCCAGTTGTGCACCCTGCTCAAGGAGGGGGGCCTGCTCAAAAGCTACACCTACAGCCCCAAGCAGCGCCGCATTTATGGCCGCCTGGCCGACGATGGCAAGACCCGCAGCCTAATCACGGGGGGCTGGCTCGAGCGCTACGCCCGCCAGGTGGTGCAGCTCACCCTACGGCGGCGCAACATCCCCCACGACCTGCTCCTGAACCCGGTGCTGCTCTATCCCAACGGCGACCGCTTCGAGGTAGATCTGTTGTTGCGCACCCCGCAGCTCTTCTTGCTGCTGGAGTGTAAAACCGGCGGCTACGAGGAGAACCTCGAGCGCCACCAGCGCATTGCCGCCGACCTACGCATTCCCGCCAGGCAGGTGATGTACCTGCTGCTGGGTGTGCCCGAGACCGTGCTGGACGAGCTAAACCGCCAGTGGGGCTTTACCTTCGTCAACGAGAAAACCCTGCCCGAGCGGCTCGAGCGCCTGCTGGGCTAATTGCCACGACGAGGAAAAATCTGTGGTAGGGCGCTCGAGGGCGAAGATTGCATAGATTTGCAAAAAACGTGTATATTGTTCGCTTGGGAAGTGAGGCGCTGGCATGAGAGAACGCGCAGTTTTGGTTCTGGAAGATGGCACCACCTACCACGGCTACGCCTTCGGACACCGCGGTAAGAACGTGGGCGAGGTGGTGTTCAACACTGCTCAGACCGGCTATCAGGAGATCCTGACCGACCCCAGCTACAACGGGCAGATTGTGGTCATGACCTACCCCCACCAGGGCAACTACGGCGTGAATGTGTTCGACATGGAGTCCAACCGCCCCTGGGTGCGCGGTTTCGTGGCACGGGAGTTCAGCAAGTACACCGCCGGCCCCCGTGCCCAGCAGAGCCTGGAAGAGTTTATGCGCGACACCGGGGTGATGGGCCTCGAGGGCATTGACACCCGCGCCCTGGTGCGCAAAATCCGCGAGGGCGGGGTGATGAAAGGCGTAATTGCTCACGCCACCCACTTCGGCTCGCCCAGCTACCGCTTCACCCCCGAGGACATCGCGGCCCTGCGCGAGGAAGCCCGCAAATGGACCGACATTGACGGGCGCGACATGACCCCCGAGGTCTCCACCCCCCTGCCCTACCAATTCCCCACCTTCAAGGGACAGCGCCGGGTGGTGGTGATGGACTTCGGCATCAAGCACGCCCAGATGCGCTACATGGCCGAGATGGGCTTCGAGCTGATCGTGGTGCCGGGCAAAACCAGCCCCGCGCAGATCATGGCCCTGGAGCCCCACGGCCTGTTCGTCTCCAACGGCCCCGGCGACCCCAGCATGCCCCGCTACGCCCACGAGACCCTCTGGAAGCTGATGGGCCTCTTGCCCACCTTTGGCATCTGCCTGGGCCACCAGCTCCTGGGCCTGGCCGCGGGCGGGCGCACCTTCAAGCTCAAGTTTGGGCACCGGGGGGCCAACCACCCGGTCAAGAACCTGCTCACCGGCAAGATCGAGATCACCAGCCAGAACCACGGCTACGCGGTAGACCCCGACACCCTCAAGGACTTCAAGCCCACCCACATCAACCTGAACGATGGGACGCTCGAGGGCATGGCCCACCTGCGCTACCCGGTGTTTAGCGTGCAGTACCACCCCGAGGCCTGCCCCGGCCCCCACGACTCCATCTACCTGTTCCACCGCTTCTTGGAAGAGGTGGATGCCTTCAACGGCCTGACCGGGACGCCGGTGGAGAAACAGCGCGTAGGCGGTTTGGGGATTTAGTAAAGGCCCGCCCAGGTTTTTTTGGGCCATAAGCCCTCTGCTAGACTGATGGCATGAAGCCAAAGCTCGAGCGCAAACTTCAGGTATTCTCGAGCTTCGAGGAAATGGAAATTCAAGACCGCCTCGAGTGGTGGGGCAAAACCCCGCTCGAGCGCATTCATCACATCGAGTTTTTGCGGCGGCTCAACCATGGCGATGCAGCTTTCGAGCGATTACAAAGAGTTTTTGAAGTTGCTGAACGAGCATGAGGTGGAGTACCTCTTGATTGGCGGGTACGCGGTCGGGTACTACGGTTACCCGCGCTACACAGGCGACATGAATTTTTGGATCGCGGTCAATCCGGCAAATGCCAAGCGAATGGTTGAGGTGATGCGGGCGTTTGGTTTTGACTCGCCGGAGCTCACACCTGAATTGTTCCAAAATGAAAAGCTGATTCTGCGGATGGGGGTGGAGCCTTATCGCCTCGAGGTCATGACCAGAATTGACGGTGTAGAGTTCTCTGACTGCTACAGTCGCAGGGTCATCGCGGAGATAGATGGAGTGAAGGTCAACCTAATTTCGCTTGGCGACCTCAAGCGCAACAAGCAAGCCAGCAGACGGCTTAAGGATTTGGCCGACCTTGAGAACCTGCCTTAGCCTCGTGTTGTTTGAGCCGTACTATGAGTGGCTGCCGATGGTCTCACCACTCGAGATATATGCGGGCTACTTAGGTGAACAGTTGTTCCAATAACCACTTACCAAGCCTCACATCGCCTATTCTGGAGACATGGAGCGGGGGCTACATCGAACCGATCCTCTGACGGGGGTGCGGTCACGGCAGGGTTTCGAGGAAGAGATGCGGGCAATTCTGGCAACTGCCAGCGAGTTGGGCCAACATACTTCGCTGCTAATTCTCGACCTAGATCACTTCAAGAGCATCAACGATGTGTTTGGTCATACTCGAGGTGACCAGATTTTGCTCGAGTTTGTGGGCCGGGTGGGCGAGCTGGTGCGCGGTTCGGATTTGCTGTTTCGCTATGGCGGCGACGAGTTTGTGCTGGTCTTACCGCAAACCAACCAAGAGCAGGCGGCAGGGCTGGCCGAACGCTTGCTGGCCCTGATCAAAAACCAGCCCTTTGCCGGGGAACCGCCGCTGTCGGTCTCGGTGAGCATTGGCCTGGCTTCCGCAAGGCCCGGCGAGGAAGACCCTCAGGGCATGTTTGAACGGGCCGACCTCAGCCTGTATGCAGCAAAAAGGGCGGGCCGGGGTCGTCTGGCGGACTCGCAAACCCTGCAGGAAGGGGCATCGGGGCGGCTGCTGGAGCGGGAGGCAGCCAGCCAGACTGCCCACCGCTTCCTGCAAGCGCTGCCCCAGTTGCGCCGGGCCGCCCTGCTGGTGGTAGGGCCGGAGAAGGCGGGCCACAGCGGATTCTTGCGCGAGGTGAGCCAGGCCGCCAAGTTGCTGGGCTATGCTGTCGTGCAACTGGTGGGGCGGCGCGCCTACGCCACCCATCCCTTTGGGGCTTTGTTGGATGGGCTGGGTCTGGAGGAAAGCGAACAAGCCATCGCAGGGGATTGGCCGGGGCTTCTCAAAAAACTATCCGAGGTTGCGCAAGGGGTGGTCTGGTGTGTGGATCGGCTGGAACTACTGGATGCGGCCAGCCTAAACGCCCTGCAACGCTTGATCCAGGCTGGCGAAGGCCCGGTGATGGGGCTGGTGCTGGCGGGCACACCAGAGGCCAGGGCCGAAGCCTGGCTGGGTTCGATGCCGCGTGAGCACGTTGTCCTAACCCCGTTCTCCCTCGGTGCAACCAGGGTTTTTGCACGTACCCAACTGCATTGGGAAGCGCCGGAAGAATTTATTGCTTGGTTGTGGCAAAAGTCCGAAGGTCTGCCGGGTCGCATGGTGCAGATCGTGCAGGATTTGCGCCGAGCCAAAGCCCTGATTCCTGGTAGTGAGGGCTATGCCCTGATGCCCGACTATGCCCAGCGCTACGAGGGCCTGGCACCAGAAATTCCCCCAGCCTTGCCCCGGCCCAGCAGCAGCCTGATTGGCCGCGACCGTGAAGTGATGGCACTCAAACGCCTGTTGCGAGAGCGCCGACTGGTTAGTGTGGTGGGGCAGGGCGGCATGGGCAAGACCCATCTGGTGAGCCAGGTCGCGCTGGAAGTGGAGCATCTGTACCGTGATGGGGTGCGGTTCCTTTCGCTGGCCTCGCTGGCCGATGGGGCCGGGTTGGCCATGCGACTGGCCCAGGAAGTGGGCCTCAAGCCCAGGGGCGACGAGGTCGAAGCCCTAAAGCTGCATTTTGCGCAGCGGGAGATGCTGCTGGTGCTCGACAATCTGGAACACCTGTTGGAGGGGGTGGAGTTTCTATCCCGCTTGTTGACCCTGCCCGGCCTGACCATCCTGACTACCTCGAGGGAGCGCTTGCGCTTGCCCGAGGAGTGGGTTTACGAGTTGGAGGGCTTGAATCTCGTTCTAGACGAAACCAAGCCGATGACCTCGGGAGCCATGCGGCTTTTGTTGCAGGCTGCGCGGCGGGTCGAGCCAACCCTGCAACTAGGGGAGCCAGAGCTAAGAGCCGCTCAGCATATATGCAGCCTGGTAGAGGGAATGCCCTTGGGACTGGAATTGGCAGCGGCCTGGGTAAAGGTGTTGCCGCTCAGCGAGATTGCCCGCGAGATAAGGCTTAACCAGGGTTTTTTGAGCCTGCCCGAAATAGGCCTTAATCGCCCCCAGCGGCACCATAGCCTCGAGGCGGCTTTTAGCTCGTCCTGGGCTTTTCTGGAGCCTGCCCAGCAGATGATCCTAGCCAAGCTAGCGCTGTTTCGGGGAGGCTTTGACCGCAAGGCCGCCCAAGCGGTGGCGGGGGCTTCGGTTTCGTCGCTGCTTTCGCTGATTAGCCTGTCGTTGCTTAAGCGCGATCTACAACGCGAGGGGCGCTACCAGATGCACGAGTTGTTGCGCCAGTTTGCCCTGGCCAAGCTCTCCGAGATGCCAGAGATACATGCCAGCGCCCAACAAGCCCATGCCGCGTTTTATTTAGATTTTGCCGAGGCCATGGCGCCCGAACTCAAAGGGGCCCAGCAAGCGGAAGGGTTGGAGCGGGTAGCCATCGAGCTCGACAACCTCCGGGTGGCTTTGAATACCTTCCAGCAGAGGGGCGATGCCGAGGGAGGTTTGCGGCTGATGGTGGCGCTCGAGTGGTTTTTTTATGTGCGGGGGCTGTTTGCCGAAGGGGTGGGATGGCTCCAAGAATTTTTGCAGGGGACGGCGCTATCCACACAGACCCAGGCTTCGGGCTTGCGGGCTCTGGCTTCGCTCAACAAGGAATTGGGTAGGGTAGAACAGAGCAAGCAACAACTACAAGAGAGCCTCCAGCTATTTCGTAAGATCGCAGACGTACAGGGTACGGCTGCGGCACTGCACCTGTTGGGGGTCATTGCCCGCGAAATGGGACAGCAGCATGAGGCCCAGCATCTGCTAGACGAAAGCCTGCAACTGCGCAAGGCCGCGGGGGATTTGTGGGGGGTGGGAACCTCGCTCAACGACCTAGCCATTGTGCAGGCCTATCTGGGTCAGGACGCCGAAGCCAAAGAATTGTTTTTACAAAGCCTCGAGGTCAAGCGGCAGGTAGGCGATATCCAGGGAATGGCCTACGCCATTGCCAATGCCGGGCATTTTCACGGCTCTGCCGAAGAGCGAATTGCCGCTCAGGAAGAAAGCCTGATGCTCAAGCGCAAAATCAACGACCACCAGGGTATCGCCAACTCGCTGCACAACCTAGGGGGAATCTATTTGCAACAAAAAAACTACGCCCTGGCTCAGGTACGCTATATCGAGGCCTTGTCGCTTTTTTTAGAGCTGGGGGTTCCGGCTCGTCTGGCCAGTGCGTTGCTGGCCTATGCCAATTTGCTCGAGCAGGTCGGCTATATGGAGCAAGCCCTGAAAATCGTATGGGCCATTGACTGCTGGCAAAGCCAGCCAGGCAACCATCTTTCGCCAGTCAGCCAGGATACCTTCGGGCGACTCAAACACAAAGCCGGAGCAATTCCACAGGGCACTTGGATCGGCCTGGAAGATCTGGCTCGAGAGTTGATCGGGGCCTCGAGTGAACTCCTGCTTACGGAGTCTCTGGCGGGTTCGGCATGAGAACAAATGGTTAAGTGTCTCCATAGTTGAAATGCAAGATCCGATCCCCAAAGATCAGTGGGGAATTGCGTCAGGTACGCCTTGCCGATTCCGCTGGTTTTGCCAATCTACCTTGGCGTAACTTTATCGCCCAAATGCTATAAGTTCACTGCTCTGCCCGCCAAAATTGCTCTCGCTGACCTGCTTGACCACCCCCACCCCCTCGGCAAACCAGTAGGTGGCCTTGCCGCTAAGGCCGATGCCAAACTCGCCTCGGAATACGGCCTCGACCCGAAGGGCCTCGAACTGGCCGGCTGCTACGGTGATGGTTTCCCTGGTAACAATGCGGTTTTCGACCTCGAGGAAGCCGGAGAGGTCAAACACCGCAACCCGGCCTTTAAGCTCGTAGCGGTAAACCCAGCGTCCCCCCACCTTCCAGGTTTCGCTCTTGGGAATAATAACGCCGGTGAGCTTGGTAAAGCGCATGCTACCGCCCGGAAAGGAAATCTCGCCCTCGGGCAGAATACGCAGCCCCTCGGGTGTACAGGTCCACTGGGTGGTTTCGGTGCGGTCGGTGTAGCGCCGTTGCTCGAGGAGAGAGTCCGCACCGGTTCGCGTGAACGACTGGGTATAGACTTGGTTGTCTCCCAGGTTGCGGTAACGCCAGCGCAGATCGGCCTCGGTGGGATAAAAGGTGCTGGAGCAAACACTGCCCCATGCCAGACTACCTAGCCACACCGCTGCGCAAAAGATCCAGGCTTTCATAGGCCAAGTGTGGATAAAGGGCGGCCGCGCAATGTGGAATCATCTGACAAAAACCCCCTCGCTAAAGAGTTTGTTAACTCAAAACTTGCACCTAAGTGGTTTGGTAAGTTACAGATAGATATACGGTGAAGTTCCCAAAATGAAGCGCTCAAAGCAGCACCCAGATATTAAGGGAGCCAGATCCATCCCAGGAATTAAACTACCGGAGCACTAAGAATTCCCTGCAGGAATCCTCAAACTCCAAACACTGAACATCTGTCATTCCGACGAAGGAGGAATCTGATACGTCACGGAAACAGGCAATTCCCTTGACCGCACCCTAGCAGATTCCTCGCCCACTACGCACCGGAGTGACGGATTCTTTTTGCATAAGTTCCACCTCTCGCACGGTTTTGTATAACTGCAAGTTCTGAGTAAAATATCGCGGTCAGGAAGGGTTGGAAAATAGCTATCCGTCGGCATATCTGGGTAGCCCCTTGGACAAGCCTGTTTGCACGGGCTCGACTTTTGGCGGTAAGCCCGTACAATACGCCAATGGGCTATTCCGCTCAGGCACAAGTATGGAAACCGCATCCCACCGGCCCCGGCCACACGGTGGTGGGGGAGGTGCTGGTGTACGAGGACTTGCACAGCCCACAACTGGGCAACAAGCGCGATATCCTGGTCTACCTGCCGCCTTCCTACCGCAAGAGCAGCCGCCACTACCCGGTGCTGTATATGCACGATGGACAGAACATCTTCGACGAGGCCACCAGCTATGTGGGTGAGTGGCAGGTGGACGAGAGCATGGAAATGCTGGCTCGAGAGGGGATAGAAGCTATTGTGGTGGGCGTTCCCAACATGGGGGTGGAACGCCTCAACGAATACAGCCCCTTCCGCGACCCCAAGCACGGCGGTGGCAAGGGCGAAAAATACCTCAAATTCCTAATCGAGACCGTTAAGCCCTTTATAGACGATGAGTTTCGCACCCTGCCGGGCCGCGAGCACACCGGCGTGATGGGCTCTTCGATGGGCGGCTTCATCAGCCTGAGCGCCTACTACTTTCACCCCGAGGTCTTTGGCAAAGCTGGGGTGGTAAGTCCCGCGTTCTGGTTCGCCGATGGGGCCATCTACAGCTTTGTGGAAAAAGCGCCTCAGGTGCCCGGCAGGCTCTACATGGATGTGGGCTTCCGCGAACTCACCCTCTCGCACGTGAGCAGCCGCCGCTATCTGGAAGGGGTGCGGCGCATGCACCGCTTGCTCTTGCAAAAAGGCTGGCAGCCGGGCCACAACTACCTCTATGTAGAAGATAAGGAAGGTGTGCACAACGAAGCTCACTGGGCGCGGCGTTTTCCCGACATGATGCGCTTTTTGTTTGGCAACAAAGACATGGTTGACCCATAGCGCATCCGAAACCCATTCCAACCCATCTGCGCATTGCGCAATTCATGTTTTGAAAAAGTCCTTTGGGCGTGCAGTAAACAAGGGGCGCCGCATAGGTCGTTTACACACGAGCTGGTATTAGACTAAGGCCAGCCATGCGCATTCTGGTGACATCGCTCAAGGGCGGGGTGGGCAAGACCACCACGGCCATTCACCTTGCGGCTTTTTTGCAACTGCGCGGCCCCACCCTGCTGGTGGATGCCGACCCGGCAGAGGGGGCTTTGGTGTGGGCGCGGCAGGGGGCGGGGCTGCCCTTCGAGGTGGCCAGCCCCGAGGGGGCCAGGCCCAAACGCTTTGAGCACGTGGTGATTGACACCGCGGGGCATCCCAAGGGCAAAACCCTGCGCGAGTACGCCGACAAGGCCGATCTGGTGGTGGTTCCCACCTCACCCGGAATGCTCTCGTTGGTGAGCCTGGAGCAGTTTGCGAAGGAGTTAAGAGGCCTCCCGCTCAAGGCCCTGGTCACGCTGGTGCCGCCCTTTCCTTCGCTGGATGCGCTGCGCACCTTGGGCTACCTCAAGGCCCACAAAATTCCCCACTTCAAGAATGTCATCCATCGCCTGGCTGCCTACGAAAAAGCGGTGCTGGCCGGAACCGTGGTACACAACGTGCCCGATCCCAGGGCGCAGCGGGCTTGGGAGGAGTACGTGATGGTGGGGCGGGAGATTCTGAAGAGATAGCCAGGGGTAAAAACTCAGGCCTTACAGGCCCTCATGGCCGTTTGTTGCTTCTCCCCTCCGTTTCTCAGCTCTCTTTGACCGGGTTTTTATCGGTCGCGGTGTCCTTGTTGGCCATTTGTTGCAGGAGGGCGAACATCTGCTGGAGGAGCTCGTCGGCTTTGCCGTTGGAGCCCTGGCTCAGGCCGTCGAGCAACTGGCCCACGCCCAGCCCCTGGGTGTACTGCTCGGTCATCTTGGCCAAGGTGGTGGGGTCGCCGTAGATGTTCATGTTGCCCTTGCTCATAAAGTTGCCGATGCTGCGGGCCATCTCGGCCTGAACGTCGCGGGCGGCCTGGACTTTGAGCTTTTGTAGCTCGAACTCGAGGGCCGCCGCGCTGTAGGTTTGGCGGTTTTCCAGGGCTTGCCGCTCGACCTCTACGCGGGCCTGCTCCACGTTTACCCTCTCGCGTTCCACATCCACTTCAACCATCTTGTTGGCGGTGAGGCCCTTGGCGATGAGCTCCTGGGCTTCGGCCTCGGCCTTGGCCTTGGTGATGGCCGCTTCGGCCTCGAGCTGGGCGGCAGTTTTGGTGGCTTCGGCTTTCTTCACCTCGGCAAAAGCCGCTACCTCGGCGTCGGTCTGTTTGCGGATGCGCTCTTGCTCGATGGCCTGCTTGGCGGTGATGAGTTTGGTCTGGGCCTCGCGTTCGGCCTGGGCCAGTTGCTGCACTGTGAGGACTTGCTGGTTGGCCTTTTCGCGTTCGGCCTGGGCCTCCAGAGCCTGCTTTTCAGCCTCGGCCCGACGGCGCTCGGCCTCGGTGATGGCGATCTCGCGTTCGCGCTCGGCCAGCGTGACGGCCTTCTCGCGTTCCACGTCGGTGGTTTGCTTCTCCTGTTCTTTTAGCAGCAGCAGTTTGTCACGCTCGATGGCCGCGGCCTGCACAGCCTGTTCGCGCAGAATCTCGGCCTCGCGGGTCAGACGCTCCTGCTCGATGCGGTAGGTGTCGGCCTCGCGCTGCTTGGCGGTCGAGACCTTGGCGACTTCGGCCTGTTGGGTGGCCTCGGCCTCGGCCTGGGTGCGCTCGAGCTCGAGGATTTCCTTGCGGGTTTCCACGTTTTTGAGGGTGATGGCCCGTTTGGCTTCCTGCTCGAGGCGGTTGCGCTCCACCAGGGCCGACTGGGTAATTTCGGTAATCTTGCGCTTGCCCTGGGCGTCGAAGATGTTGGTATCGGAGAGCAGTTCCTGGCTGGTCTGGTCGAGCGAGGAGATCGTCACCGATTCCAACGTCAGACCGTTAGGCTCCAGATCGGAGCGCACCAACTGCTGTACCGAGATGGCGAACTGGTCGCGCTGGGAGTGAATTTCTACCAGGTCTTGTGTCGCCGCGACCGAGCGCAGCGCCGAGACCAGCTTCTCGAAGACCAGGCTCGAGACCGCCTGGGGCGTGACCGATTTTTCGCCCAGGCTGCGGCTGGCATTCACCACCGAGTCCTCTTTGGGCTCGACCTTGATGTAGAACTCGGCCTTTACATCCAGGCGCAGGTTGTCCTTGGTGATCAGGGCGTCGGGGCCTTTGCGCTCGACCTCGAGCTTCATGGTTTCCAGGCTGACCGGCACGTAGCGCTGCAGAATGGGAAAGAAGAAGCCGCCACGGTCAATCAGAACCCGCCGCCCCCCCAGGCCGGTCATTACATAGGCCAGGTTGGCCGAGGGCTTGATGTAAAACTGCTGGATCAGCCAGGCCAGGAGCCCCGCCGAGAGCATCACCAGGCCCAAAACACCACTCACTGCGCTGTTGATGCCCGACCAACCGCGAATGAATTCGCCGCCAAACAAGCTCAGGCCAATCAGTACCAACGAGACCAGAACCAAAATCGTGCTCAGCATGTGTCCTCCGCAACGGCTCTCAAGAAGCGCTGGGTCTTTAGGAAGAAGGGCTACAAGGGCCTATTCAGGGTTACGGGGTAGCTAGGAGCGGGCCGGGATTTCCTCCGGGAAGGGGTGGGCTTGCACATAATAGGTGCCCTGCTTGGGGTCAAAATCCACAACCAGAATCTCCCTGCCGGTTTCGATGGGGGCTTCCCCTGGCAGGGTTTTGCAGACCACCCGGTGAATATTGCCGGTTTTGTCGCGGACGTTGGCGGCTCCGCCGTGGGCATCTATGCGAAAAGCGGCCCGTCCACCGCACCCCACCAGGTCTTGTTGGCGCACGTTACGGCCCCGAGAGCGCACCAGGCTCTGTACCACCGAGGCCACCCCATTGCCCACCAGCCCGGCCCCCAGCAGGCCCAGCACTGCCGCGATGGGGAAGAAAACAGCCGGGGGCAGCCAGGGGCCCAGGGCGGTGTTGACCAGCAGCCCCACCAGGCCCCAGGTTGCCAGCAGGATGGGTAGGAGCAGGGTCAGCGAGGCCCCTTTTCCGAACCCAAACCAGCCCCCCAAGGTTCCCAGCAACGAGCTGGGATGGGTGTGGCCGTCGCCCTGGTGGGCCGGGTCGGGGGTTTCCTGGCCTGCTTCGGCGCTTTGATCGGCCTCTCCAGAGGCCCCCAGGCCGCTAAATACGATGCCCACACTGAGCAAAAGCCCCACCGCCAGGGGTAGCGCGAAGATAAAGTTGTACCACTCGAGTAGGTAGCTCACCCTTTTCTAATGGTAGCCTAAACCCACCCTTCCTGCATGAGTAGCACAATGGATTCGTTGCGCTGGACTCAATCTATGGCCTGGGTCACCCGCGTAATGCGCTCGAGCGCTTCTTGCAAAAGGTTCCGGCTGGTGGCAAAGTTCAGGCGCAGCCAGCCCTCGAACTGCGGCCCAAAAATTTTGCCGTCGTTGAGGCCCACCTTGGCCTGCTCGAGCATGACCTGGTGGGCTTTTTTGCCAAAGGGCGTCGCGCTGAAATCGAGCCAGGCCAGGTAAGTACCCTCAGGGGGCAGGTAGCCTACCTGGGGCAGGTGTTGCCGCATAAATGAGGTGATGAAGTCGCGGTTGCCCTTCAGGTAGGCCCGTACCTCCTGAAGCCAGTCCTGACCGTGCTCGAGGGCGGCCCGCCAGGCCGTCATCGAGAGCACGTTGGGGTGGCCGCCCAGACCTTTGCTCACCGCTGCCATTGCGGCCAGAATCTGCTTGTTGTGGCTGATGGCGACGCCACCCCCCAGCCCGGCGGTGTTGTAGGTTTTGCAGGGCCCGGTCAGGGTGACGGTGCGCTGGGCAATCTCGGAGCCAAGCGAAGCGATGGGGATGTGCGTTCCTTCGTAAATTAGCTCGGCCCAGAGTTCATCCGACATCACCCAAAGCCGGTGGCGCAGGGCAAAGTCGGCCAGTTTTTCCAGTTCGTCCCGCCGGAAGACCCGCCCGGTGGGGTTCTGCGGGTTGCACAGCATCAGCAGCCGGGTGCGGGGGGTTATCAGGCGCTCGAGCTGCTCAAAATCTATCTCCCAGCCGTCCGGAGTGCGGCGTAAAGGGTTGTGCTTGGCAATGCGGTGGTGCTCGGCCAGTACGTTCAGAAAAGGATGGTAGACCGGCACCTGGGTAATCACCTCATCCCCAGGGCTGCTCAAGGCCAGCACGCTGGCGTAGATAGCGGGTACCACCGAAGTGGTGAGCAACAGGTTCTCGGGGGCTAGGTGGGTGAGTCCGTGCTTGCTTTGTTGCTCGATAATCCGATGCAATAGCTGCTCGTCCCCCCGCATCTGTGGGTAGCCCACCCGCTCCTGGAGCCGCTCCGCGATGGCCTGGGAGATGGCCGGACAGATGGGAAAGTCCATGTCGGCCACCCACATCGGCAACACATCTTCGGGGTAAAAGTGCCATTTGCTGCTGTAGCCGTGGGAGTCACGCAGTTGGGCGGGGGTGAGGTGGTCGAGTTGCATGCCCTCAGTCTATCGGCTGCAACTTCTGGGCGATACCTCTTCGGGGTTTGGGTTTGATGGCCGGGTTGCTGTTGAGTGCCCTACCACTGATTGTGCCGTATCCTGGGGCCCCGCAGGAAGCGTAAATAGGTTTTTCAAACAGGAAAACACTGTTTGTCGCACTGGGCCAGGGGCAAAGCTTCCCGTGGGGTACTTACCTGGCTTGATATCATCCCTGCATATCCGGCATGGTGGTGTGCGCCGGGATGATGACGTCTTCGAGTTGCTCCTCGAGTACCACCTGGTTGCGCCCAGCGGCCTTGGCCCGGTACATGGCCTCGTCGGCGCGGCTCAAAAGGGCCGCAACCGTATCGCCCTGGCGGTAGCAGGCCACCCCCAGGCTGAGGGTGACCTGCACGCCCGACATGGGGGTTTCGCGGATGGCCTCGAGCAGGCGCTGGGCCAGGTGGTGGGCCTGATGAAGGTCGGTCTCGGGAGCCAAAATCAGGAACTCCTCGCCTCCCCAGCGGGCCAGGCTGTCGCTTTCACGCAGATGTTGTTGCAGCCGTCCGGCAGCCTCGCGCAGAACCTGATCGCCCACCGAATGCCCGTAGGTGTCGTTGACCCGTTTGAAGTGGTCGAGGTCGGCCAGCAGAACGACAAAGGGACGGTTGTAGCGACGGGCCCGATCCAGTTCATTGTCGAGCTTAATCTGCATGGCCCGTCGGTTGGTCAGGCTGGTGAGGGCATCGGTATGGGCCATCTGGTGCATCTGGGCATAGTGACGGCGCAGATAGGCGAAGAGGTAGAGCAAGCTTAGATAGACGATGTTGGAGAGGGTGAACTGAAGCGCGGTGTTGACAGAGGACACGTTGAGGGACGGGCTGGAAAGGAGGCCGATGGTTCCGGCCATCAATCCCAAAACCAGGTAGGTCAGGGAGAACCGCAGGGCTTGCCTTCGGCTGAGCAGGTTGAAGGCCATCAGATAGACCATTGGAAACCACAAGACGGCGGGGGTGATGCCATCACGCTGGTACAGCTTGTAGGCGGCCTCGTAGTAGAGGCTGAAAATTTCGTAGACCGCGATCGTGCCCAGGGCGATTTGCCAGACCCAGCGAATGTTCTGGGGATTGCGCAAGAGGTAGGCTTCCAGAAGCAAAAAAACCAAGGTCATCGGCAGCAGCAGAAACTGATCGGGAAGCGACAGCTTGCCCGATACCACCGACAAACCCCAGGCTGTCAGGGCGGCAACAGCTCCCAGCGGGAGCAGCCAGAGGGTGAGGCGAATACGCATGCCCTCGAGGGGGTCGGCAACCTCTATTGTGGCGTAAGGGTCGAGTTTACGGCGAGGCGGCATAGTGAGAGAGATTAGAACAATCTACCATTACTGAGGGCGCTTTGTTGATGGGGTTGTTCACGGGTATTTCTCAGCCCATGCCCTATTGTCTCTAGCCTAGCACTTAACCGGGTAAAGTTTTAGGGCAGCGTTTTGCAAAACCACGCATAAGGTGCAATATCATGCAAAAACCCTGTTATTCCTACGCATAGCTTGCCAAGGAATCGGATAGGGTGCAGGTGGGAAAATCGCTTGTGTCGGTGGAGTATTGGCGTTCTCCCTCATCAAAGTTAAGTGATTGAGGCTCGAGGATTTATGCACGGGATTCTTGGGGGCGAGTGCTGGGGGTAGCTAACCCTGCTAGGGTTTGAGGTACTCGATCAGGTATTCGGCGGTGGCCCAGCCGCTCTCGAGTGCGCCTTCGATCCGGGGGCCGACGCACCAGTCACCGCAGAAAATTAGGTCATCCTGGGCCAGATACGGCCAGGGGTGGGTCTGGGTGGGCAGGGCATAGCGCCAGCGATGGGCCATGGCGGTGCGGCACTGCCCCACCCAGTCACCAAAAAGTTCCTGGGCAGCTCCAATCATCTTACCCAGGGCCTCGGCTGGGGAGAGCTCGAGGTTCTCCTGGCTCCAGGCCGCCGAGGCATGCAGCACCAGCACCGGGGGGTCTTGTACAGCCCGCTTGGTGTGGTCGAGGGCGGCCCAGGCCAGCACCGGGTGCTCAATTTCCAGCCCAACCCAGTCCAGGTAGGGCATATGCTCGAGAACCAGTACGGCTGCCCAGCAGGGGGCATAGCGCACGGCCTCGAGGGCCATCCGCACCTCGGGCTTGAGAAATTCACTGGCCAGCTTGAGGGCTTGGGGGGCGGGCATGTTCAGCACCAACACCCGGCCTGCACGAACCCGACCATCCTCCAGCAGCACCTTCCAGCCTGCATCCGACTCGCTTTTGTACAGACCGGTCACCAGCGCGTGGGTTTCCAGCGCCAGCGGTTGGTCTTTGGACTCCAGCCCTTGCAAAAATACCTTGCCCAGGGTGCTCATGCCGTCGGGACAGATGTAGCGGGGATGCCCGGCGGTGCGTGACTTGATGCCCTGTGTATTCAGAATCGGAAAACCCTGGGTCCACTCCCGCACCAGGCCAAGCTGTACCAGATCGGGAATCAGGATGCGCAACTGGTCGTTCTTGGCGGTGAAATACTGGGCGCCGTGGTCCACGCGCACCACTTTGCCATCGAGCTCGAGCACCCGGGTCGCAGCCCGGCCCGAAACCCCTCGAGACTTGTCTAGAATGTGAGCGGAGAGCCCCGCTCGGGACAAGTCCCGCCCGGCTGCCAGACCGGCCAGGCCCGCACCTACAATCAGTACCTCCGTGCCTTCCATTCCCCAAAGAATCGGGCTTTGGGGCCGTTTCGTCAATCGGCTTGTAGCTACCGTAACGCTGGTAGTGTTGGGGCGACGAAAGCCTGGCTTGGTAGGCTGGGGCGGTGAGACCGGTCTTGGAAGCGGCCTGGTGGCAGCTTGGCTTGAGGGTTGCGGGCATAGATGAAGCCGGACGGGGTGCGCTGGCAGGGCCTGTGGTGGCAGCCGCCGTGATTTTGCCGCCCCTCGAGGGGGGCCGGCCCGGGTATCCCTTCAACGATTCCAAAACCCTGAGCGCCCCGGTGCGAGAGGAGCTGGAACCTCAAATAAAGGCGACAGCCCTGGCCTGGGGGGCGGGGTTTGCGGAAGTGGAGGAAATAGACCGGCTGGGCATTCTCAAGGCCACCCACCTGGCCGCTCTGCGGGCCCTCGAGCAACTCCGCGTCCGCCCCCAGGCGCTCCTGACCGACTATTTGCGTATAGAGCGAGAATGGCGGGCCTACCTCGAGAGGCCGCTCGAGGCCCAATACCCCAACACCCCTCCTCTCGAGGCCCGCGTCCTGTTCCGCTGTCCGCCCAAAGCCGACCGCGACAGCCCTACCGTCGCAGCAGCCAGCATTCTGGCCAAAGTGGCCAGAGACCGGCATATGCAGGAGCTCGACCTTTGGTATCCGGGCTACGGCTTTGCCCAGCACAAGGGCTATGGCACGCCCTCGCACCTGCGCGCACTACAACACCTTGGGCCGTGCGCCCAACACCGCCGTACCTTTGCGCCGGTAGCTCAAAGCTCTCTGTTTTAGCGTCAGTTCGGAGATAGAAAAACAGAATAAGCCTGTCGGCACGGCAGACTCACGCTAAAGCCTCCCCTACGCGGTAGGGGAGGTACTGGCTGTCCTTCGGCCAGCTAGGAGGGGTGGGTTCCGAGGTCGTTCATGCAATCTGTGATGGCGTGGACTGGTGCGGAACAAACCCCGCCTACCCACCCCTAGGCGGTAGGGGTGGACTTTACGATGCCGTTCGGCTGATTGACGGGCTTTCAACCTTCGGCTCAACTTTTTCAGCTTGTTGGACAACTTCGAACTGACGTTGTTTTAGGCTTTCTTGAGCCTGGGATGGTTTTGCGAATAGGTGCGCTAGAATTTGAAAGGTGATTGCTATGCGCAAAATGGTTTTGCTGGCCTTGGTGGCCCTATTCCTCGCCAGTTGTTTTCCCGTGGTGCGCCCCGGTGTGACGGTGGGGTTGCGCTTTGGCTTCGAACTCAACCCCATCATTACCCGTTTCGAGCCCGACCGTGGGCGGGCCGCCAGCTACCGGGTGGGCGATAGTGTGCGCTTTGTGGTCAGCCTAACCCGCCCCGGCTACGTGACCCTGGTTGGCATTGACCCAGATGGGGTGACGTACGAGTTTGACCGGGTCTTTCTCAATCCGGGTACGCACCTGCTCTCCGGCCCTCCCGGATTCCGCTACGAGTTGCGTCCTCCCCTGGGTATCCAGCGCGTGCGGGCCATCTACACCGACACACCCCATCCCTCGGGCTTCGTCTTTCGCGGCACCTATAGCTCGGCAGGATGGGATCAACAGACCTCGATCTATATCGAGCGCAGCGGCTCGAGGGTGCGGGACGTAGCCGAGACCTTCTTCTACATCCGCTAGCCATAGATTTTTACACCGTTGGACTGGAATTGATTCCAGTCCGCTTATTCCCCGAGGTCTGGTCAGGAACGCGATTCTGCGTTTGTCCGGAAGCTTTATGGCTTGGTCTTTGTGCTTCTCATCCAAACCTGTACAATGAAGCGCTATGGCTGGGATGTTCTCGTTTCGCGGCGAAGATGTGGGTATTGACCTGGGCACCGCTTCGGTGCTGATTTACATGCGCGGCAAAGGTATTGTGCTGCGGGAGCCCTCGGTTATTGCGATGGTCAGCGATACCAAAGAAGTTAAGGCTGTGGGGGCCGAAGCCTACCGTATGCTGGGACGTACGCCGGGCAACATTGTGGCGGCCCGACCACTCAAAGATGGCGTGATTGCCGATTACACCCTGACCGAGCGGATGCTCACCCTCTTCATCAAGAAAGTTTTGCCCCCCTTGCGCTTTTTTCGGCCCCAGGTAATGGTGGGGGTGCCCTCCGGGGTGACCGAGGTCGAACGCCGGGCGGTGGTGCAAGCGATTGTGGAGGCCGGTGCCAAACGGGCTTACCTAATTGATGAACCCCTGGCGGCTGCAATTGGGGCTGGTATCAAGATTGCCGAACCTACCGGCAGCATGGTGGTGGATATTGGAGGGGGCTCCAGCGATATTGCAGTGATCTCGTTGGGTGGTATCGTGCGTTCGACCAGCCTGCGTATTGCCGGCAACGAATTAGATGAATCCATCATCCGCTACATTCGGGGCAAGTACAACCTCTTGATTGGGGAGCGCACGGCCGAGGAACTCAAGATCAAAATTGGCGCCGCCAAGCGTACCCCTGGGGAACAAGATGCAGTAGCCGAGGTGCGCGGACGCGACCTGATTTCGGGCCTGCCCAAGAGCATCGAGGTGACCACCGAGGACGTGGTGGAAGCCCTTAAAGAACCCCTGGAAAAAATTGTTCAGGGTGTGAAGAGCGTTCTGGAAACCACCCCTCCCGAATTGGTAGCCGACATCATTGACCGGGGCATCCTGCTCACGGGCGGGGGTGCTCTGCTGCGAAACCTGGACTTACTGCTGCAAGAAGCCACCGGGGTACCGGTGGTGGTAGCGGAAAATGCAGTGGAGGCCGTTGCACTGGGTACCGGCAAGGCACTGGACATGCTGCATGTGCTGCGGGATGCGTTGGTCACTTCGGACAACGTGCTCAAGCGCTGATGGGTTATCCCATGCGGTCAGTGTGTCGAGGCTCGAGGGTCAAGGGCCGTAAAGCGAAGCAGCTAGTTGACTGTTGGCGTACTGTAGGGGCCTCAAAATGACCCTGAATCAAGTACCAAAGGCAATAAATCCCCATGCTGCTTTCTGAGATTGCCCGTCAGATTGGTGGTCGCCTCGAGGGCGCTGACCAAGAAATTGCTCGCCTAGCCCCACCCGAGGAGGCTCGAGCCGGTGAACTCGTGGTGGTGCGGGAGGCAAAGTTTCTCGAGGCAGCCTTGCAGAGCAGGGCCGCCTTGCTGCTGGACGAAACCAGCTTTTGTCCGGATACGGTGAGTCGAATTCGAGTCCCGGTGATGCAAAAAGCCTGGCCTGCGGTTCTGGCCCTTTTTGATGCGCCCGAGACCTGGGCCAGGGCTGGAATTCACCCCACTGCCACCGTCGAAGCTGGGGCTACCGTAGATCCTACTGCTTCGATTGGCGCCTATGTGTTGGTGCGAAAAGGTGCCAGCGTTGCGGCAAATGCCGTGATTGCCCCTTTCTGCTACGTGGGGGAGGAGGTGGAAATTGGTCCCCGAACGGTTTTAGAGCCCAGGGTAACGCTCCACCGCCATACCAGGCTTGGAGCGGATTGCCGAATAGGGGGCGGTACCGTACTGGGTGCCATGGGGTTCGGGTTTCAGGATCACCAGCGCCTTCCCCACACCGGCAGGGTGGTGTTGGAAGATGGCGTGGAACTGGGAGCCAACTGCGTGGTGCAGCGCAGTGTGGTGGGGGAGACCCGGATCGGGGCACATAGCAAAATTGGGGATCTTACCAACATCGGCCACAATGTACAGATTGGCAAGGGTGTGATGATGGTGGGTAGCAGTGCCATCGGTGGGAGTTCGGTGGTGGAGGATGGGGTGCTGATGGGAGGCTGGGTGGTGCTTTCCGACCATGTGCGGGTAGGTAAAGGAGCCCGCCTGACGGGTGGTAGTGGGATTTCCAAGCATGTTCCTCCTGGCGAAACCTGGGCCAGTGGAATTCCTGCCCAGCCCATCCGCAAGCATTGGCGGCGCTTGGCCGTACTGGACTGGTTGGCGGGTGCCGAGCGCACGCTGCGGCAACTTCTCAAAGGAACGCAACCGGAAAAATAAGCCTCAAACGACTTTTTAACAGCAAGCACCCATGACGATTCGCGGAATTGGCCTCCACAGTGGTGAACAGGGTACGGTACGGTTTCATCCAGCCGATGGCCCAGTGCGCTTTCGGGTGGGTTCGCTCGAGCTTCGCCCTTTGGCTTCTACAGTGGTAGACACCACCCGCTGCACGGTCATTGGCCATCAAGGCCTCAGACTGATGACGGTCGAACATCTGTTGGCAGCACTCCATATTCGGGGTATCTGGGAAGGTCTGGTGATCGAAGTATCAGGCCCGGAGATTCCAATCCTGGATGGCAGCGCACAGGAATGGCTGGCGGCTTTGCAGGGCTTTCCCGCAAGCGGTCCCCAACCCCAGCCCTTGAGTGGAACTACCCGAATTGAAGAAGGCCGTAGCAACGTACTGGCCCAGCCAGCCGGGACCTTCTCACTCACCACAACGGTTCTTTTTACGCATCCCAAGATTGGCTATCAGCAAGTGCAGTGCCCCCCCACCAGGCTTGAAGAGCTTGCCCCGGCCCGTACCTTTGGTTTTTTGAGTGAGGTGGAAGCGATGCGGGCCAAAGGCCTCATCAAAGGGGCCTCTCTGGACAATGCGCTGGTGTTTAGCGAGCACGATTTTGCCAATACCCCCCGGATGTTGCACGAGCCGGTGTGGCACAAGGCTCTGGATTTTCTGGGAGATTTGTACTTGGCAGGAAGACCCTACCAGGGTCGTTTTGTGGTGCATCGCGGCTCCCATCGGCTGCATGTGGAGCTGGCTAGATTATTGCAAAGTTAGGGTACGAATCCTCATATGAAATCCTTCTGGAACATTCAGCTAAGTATTAACTGGCCGGAGCGCACGAGATATTTCCACCCAAGTTGTATTGTCCCAAAAGCCTTCCCTACGGCATAGGGGAGGTCGGAGGGGTTTGTTATGCTGTTGCCCGCAGGCTTATGTTCGAGCAGTGTCATGGGCATGAGCATATGGGCTTTTCTTGTCCTTCAGTCCCATCAAGAGAATAATACGCATTCCGGCAGTATCGTTCACTTTTGAAAGTCTAAACGATACTGCCGGAATGCACTCCTACTCCCTTCGGTCGGCTTGAATCCTTCACCTTTGACTACGCATGGCGGTGAAGGATTCAAGCGGAAACGGTATCAGCCGCCGCTCGAGCAGGATAAAACCGGGTAACGCCACGGGTGGCCTTGTGCGGATTGTTACCGGGAACCGCTGCTACCACCCTTCACTTGGCCATTACGGGCTGGAGGGCATGCGAGAGCTCCAGGGCCAGCTCGAGGGCCTGCAGGTCGTCCTCGAGGGTCACCAGCGTCGGCTCCCCCCTCTGAATCCGGTCCACAAAATGCTTGAGCTGGCGCCGTAGGGGGTTGTCGTTGTGAATGGCGATGCGCTCAGTCTGTACCTGGGTACGCCCGTTGGGCTCCACCCGGTCGGGGTCGGGTTGTACGGGTGGTGAGCGGTGCAACGAAAGCTCGGTGAACTCACTATTAAAATCCAGTCGTAGCACCTCTCCCGGCTGGGTAATGGTCAGGGAGCGCTCGGCCTGGGGCGAAATTCGACTCGCAGTAAACAGCGCCCGGGCCCCTGAGGGGAAGTCCACCACGGCCTGGGCGTACTCATCCAGCCCCTCCACCTGCCGGCCCACCACGCTGTAGCGCAGCGGCTTTTCCCGCAACAGCAGTAGCACCAGGTCCAGGTCGTGAATCATCAGGTCGAGTACCACCCCAATATCGCGTATCCGACGGTTGTTGCCTATGCGACGGGCCTCGAGCACCCAGGGGGTTTTGACCATGCTCATCAGGTCGTTCACAGCCCGGTAAAAACGCACGATGTGCCCCACCTGCAAGACCACCCCGCGTTTTTCGGCCAGCCGCACCAGCTCCCGCGCCTCTTGCATGGTGCGGGTCATGGGTTTTTCCAACAACACATGCACCCCTGCTTCTAAAAACATGCGGGCTTGTTCGAAGTGATAGGAGGTGGGGGAAGCAATCGAAACCGCCTGCACTTTACCCAGCAGATCTTCGGGATTGGTACAGGCGGGAATTTCTAAATCCTGCTCGATAGCGGCCTGGCGGAAGGGATCGGGATCGGCCACACCCACCAAATGAACCCCTGGCAACCCTGCATATACTTGAGCGTGGTATGTTCCCATGACGCCCACGCCCACAACGCCCACATTTAGCTCCATAGAATCCTCGTAACGTGATGCACAAACCCTGCGTCCCAAGCAGGATGATACACCGGGCGCCCATTTACAACCACTTTTCGCCAGGGTGGCCTTTAGGAATAACTCAGAAAAGCCACAAAGGAGCTTTATGGGTTTATCGTGCCGTTTTATACCGGTTCCGCTTGAACCCCTCACCTTTGGATGTAATCAAAGGTGAGGGGTTCAAGCCGACCGAAGGGAGTAGAAAAGCATTTCGGCAGTATCGTTTAGGCTTTCAAAAGTGAACGATACTGCCGGAATG